>DAITAC010000014.1:0-1799 GCA_036824465.1 Burkholderiaceae bacterium | reverse complement strand
CTGCAGGACGCGTTGTCTCGCATCGACACCTGAAAGTCCGTCAGCGCGGCGCCGCAGCGATGTACGCATTTAGGCGAATTGCGTGATGCGGCTTGCAGTACCAACATGGGCACCTCAACGCGGGTCGCATCGACCAGGGAGGCCACCATGGCGCGCAAGTACATCGACTGTCGCGAATTTCCAAGCGAAATGAACTGCTCCCTTGCAATGAGCGCGAATTCGGAGAAGGAATTGCTGGAGGCCGCGGTCCAGCACGCGGTCGCGGTCCATCAGCACAAAGACACACCTGAACTGCGGCAGCAACTGAGCAAGATGTTCAAGAACGGCAGCCCGCCAGCTTGATGTAGCGGGCGACCCGCTTTGGCACCGCTCGGGATTTGAGCGATCGGCGGTGAATGCTCCGCGCGTCGTAACCACGACAAACCCAGGCATTGCGCGCGGCTGGACAGTCTGCAGCGGCACATCAATGACCGTCGATCGCCGCCAGTGGTGTTCGCTGTGGCGCGCGCCTTGGGTAACTGCGTACTGAAGTCGCAACGAGAGAGGGTGGCACCGCGGGAAAGCGCAGGTCACACGATAAAACCGGCGATTTGAAGGAGTAACTCATGCTTTCCGGAACCCAAGTGACCTGCATGCTCCCGGTCAAGGATCTCGCGCGTGCGCGCCGCTTCTACGAAGAGAAGCTTCAGCTCGAGGCGGTCGGCGCCAAGCCGGACGGCAAATTCGTCTATCGCTGCGGCGGCACCGAGGTTGCGCTCTTTCCCAAGCCTGAGGGCACCCGGGCGGAGCACACGGCGCTCAGCTTCCGCGTCGCAGACATCCAGTCCGAGATCGCGCAACTCAAATTGCGTGGCGTCGTGTTCGACGACTATGACCTGCCCGGCTTCAAGACCGTCGAGCACGTGTGCGTGCTCGGGTCCGAAAAGGCGGCGTGGTTCCACGATCCCGAGGGAAACATCCTGTGTCTGCATGAAGACATCGGCTGACGATCCCTATCACGCCGGCATGCGCCGGCTGCAGGATCGCTTCGATACGCGCCAACTGGCTGACCGGCTCGACGAAAAGCTCGGCCGCACCGTGTTCCTCGACGAGGACCGTGCCTTCATCGAAAGTCGCGTGCTGTTCTTCCTTGCGACGGCCGACGCACAGGGTCGCCCCGACGGCTCGTACAAGGGCGGCGACGCCGGTTTCGTGCGCGTGACGGGCGCCAACGAACTCGCGTTTCCGAACTACGACGGCAACGGCATGTACCGCAGCCTGGGCAATGTAGTGGTTAACCAGGCGGTCGCGCTGCTGTTCATCGACTTCGAGCACCCGCAGCGTCTGCGCGTCAACGGAGTCGCAAGCCTCCATTTCGATGACCCGTTGCTTGAAAGCTTCGCCGGTGCGCAGTTCATCGTGCGCGTGCGTGCCGAGCGCATCTTCCCGAACTGCCCGCGTTATATCCACACCTTGCGGCTTGTCACACCGTCACCCTACGTACCGCGCGCCGGCACAGTGCCACCGGTGCCCGCGTGGAAGCGGTTTGAGGCGTTTCGCGACGTGCTGTCGCGCGACGATCCCGCACGCAAGCCGGACTGATTTGCCCGCTAGCCTCGCGCAGCTATAATCCGCGCCTTCCCAAGTGGGGGTATAGCTCAGCTGGGAGAGCGCTTGCATGGCATGCAAGAGGTCAGCGGTTCGATCCCGCTTACCTCCACCACCGATTGACTTCCCGCAGTCAGTCCCCTTCGTCTAGAGGCCTAGGACACCGCCCTTTCACGGCGATAACACCGGTTCGAATCCGGTAGGGGACGCCA
>DAITAC010000013.1:16936-55704 GCA_036824465.1 Burkholderiaceae bacterium | reverse complement strand
TTCTTCACCAGCGGGCAGTCTCCCTGATCAATCGGGCGGAACGCCTGCTCGGCGGGAATGGTGGCGCGGATCTTGTAGTAGTCGTACGGTCCCTTCGACTCGGACGGCTTCTTGACCTCGACCAGGTAGGCCGGGTGGATCTTGCGCCCGTCGGCGCGAATCGTGCCCTTGCCGAACAGCGGATCGTCGGTCGGCATGTCCTTCATCTTGGCAATCACCTTGGTGCCGTCGTCGGTCTTGGCCGCTTCGACCGCCTTCAGGTAGTGCAGCACCGCCGAGTACACGCCGGCCTGCGCCATGGTCGGGTGCTTGCCACCGTTGGCTGCGGCAAAACGCTTGGTCCACGCGCGCGTCTGGTCGTTCAGGTCCCAGTAGAACGACTCGGTGAAGATCAGGCCTTGCGCAGTCTGCAGCCCGAGGCCGTGAATGTCGGAAAGAAACACCAGCAAGCCAGCCAGGTTCTGTCCGCCCTTGACGATCCCGAATTCCGCCGCCTGCTTGATCGCGTTGGTGGTGTCGCCGCCGGCATTGGCCAGGCCGATGATCTTGGCCTTCGACGACTGGGCCTGCAGCAGGAACGACGAAAAGTCCTGCGTGTTCAGCGGATGCCGTACCTTGCCCAGCACCTTGCCGCCGTTCTTCAGCACCACTGCTTCGGTGTCGCGCTCGAGCGCGTGGCCGAACGCATAGTCGGCGGTGACGAAGAACCAGGAATCCCCCCCAGTTTTTACGATCGCGCTGCCCGTGCCATTGGCCAGCATCCAGGTGTCATAGGTCCAGTGAATCGTGTTCGGCGAACAGGCCTTGCCGGTCAGATCGGACGAGGCCGCGCCCGAGACGAGGAAGGCCTTGCCTTTTTCACGCGTGACCTGGCTGACCGCCAGTGCCACCGACGAGGTCGGCACGTCGAGGATCACGTCCACCTTGTCGGTGTCGTACCACTGGCGCGCGATGTTCGAGCCGACGTCCGGTTTGTTCTGGTGGTCGGCGGCCACGACTTCGACCTTCATGCCCTTCGCGGCGGCACCGAAGTCCTCGACCGCCATCCGCGCCGCCACGGTTGAACCGGACCCGGTGATATCGGAGTACAGACTCGACTGGTCGTTGAGTACGCCGATCTTGATCAACCCGTCGGAAATCTGTGCTCCCGCGCTACCTGCGCCGAGCGCAAACGCGGCGGCGACGAGGGTGGATAACAGCTTGCGTTTCATCTTGTCTCCTTTACCAACGTGTCCGGAAATAGGGCCGGTCACACACCCAGATACTCATGCAGCAGTTCGGTCTTCGATTGCAGTTCGGTCGCCGTGAATCCCTCGACGATGCGGCCATGTTCCATCACATAGAAGCGGTCCGCCAGCGGTGCGGCGAAGCGGAAATTCTGCTCGACCATCACGATGGTCAGGCCCTTTTCGCGCAGCATGCGGATCGTGCGCGCCAGCGCCTGCACGATCACCGGCGCCAGCCCTTCGCTGATCTCGTCCAGCAGCAGCAGCTTGGCGCCGGTGCGCAGGATGCGCGCCACCGCCAGCATCTGCTGCTCGCCGCCGGACAGCCGCATGCCCGGGCTTGAACGGCGTTCCTTCAGGTTCGGGAACATCGCATAGATCTCATCCAACCCCATTCCGCCGCTGGCCACCGCCGGCGGCAGCAGCAGATTCTCCTCGCAGGTCAGGCTGGCGAAGATGCCGCGCTCTTCGGGGCAGTAGCCGATGCCGAGTCGCGCAATCCGGTGCGGTGGCAACGTCACCGCCTGCCGGCCGTTGATCATGATCGAACCGGAGCGTTTGCCAACCAGTCCGAGAATGCTTTTCAGGGTGGTCGTTCGCCCGGCACCGTTGCGGCCGAGCAGCGTGACGACCTCGCCACGATTCACGGTCAGGTCCACCCCATGCAGGATGTGCGACTCGCCATAGAAGGCGTGCACGTCGGTGAGCCGCAGAAATTCGACGCCGTCAGCCATGCGCGCCCTGCAACTCAACGTCGGCACTGCCCATGTAGGCCTCGAGCACCTGCGGGTTCTTCGACACGGTTTCGTACGGTCCCTCGGCGATCACCTGTCCCTGCTTCAACACGGTGATCACGTCCGCGATCTTCGCCACCACGTTCATGTTGTGCTCGACCATCAGCACGGTGCGGTTGGCCGAGACCTTCTTGATCAGGGCGGTGACGCGGTCGACATCCTCATGCCCCATGCCCTGGGTCGGCTCATCCAGCAGCATCATCTGCGGGTCCATCGCCAGCGTGGTTGCGATCTCCAGTGCGCGCTTGCGGCCGTAAGGCAGTTCCACCGTCACGAAATCCGCCATCTCTTCCAGACCGACGGTGCGCAGCAGTTCCATTGCCCGTGGGACGAGTTCATCGAGTGTGCGATCCGACTTCCAGAAGTGAAACGACGTTCCCAGCCCGCGCAGCAGCGCCACGCGCACATTCTCCAGCACCGTCAGGTGCGGGAACGTGGCCGAGATCTGGAACGAACGGATCACGCCGCGGCGCGCGATCTGAGCCGGTTTTTCGTTCGTGATGTCGTGACCCTTGAAGATGATCGATCCAGCCGTCGGCTGAAGAAACTTGGTCAACAGGTTGAAGCAGGTGGTCTTGCCGGCGCCGTTGGGACCGATCAGCGCGTGGATCGTGCCGCTGCGAACGCGCAGGCTGACATCCTGCACGGCGACAAAGCCCTTGAACTCCTTGGTGAGGCCGCGCGTCTCGAGGATGACGTCTTGAGCACTCAAGCAGACGCCTCCAGCATGAGCATGTAGTCCTCGCGCGTCGCCACACGCGGGTTGGTGCCGTGGCAGTGGTCTTTCATGGCGTTCGTGATGACGTACTCGAACGTGTCGTGGCCGATCTTCATGCCCGACAGTCCGGCCGGCAGACCGATGCGGGCGTTCAATTCACGAATCGCCGCGGCGAGCCCCGCGCCATCCTGGCGGCCGAACACGCGCGCGACCGCCTGCACCTTGGCGGGCACGACGGCTTCGTTGAATTTCACCACCTCCGGCAGCAGCACCGCGTTGAGCGTGCCATGGTGCGGGCTGACGGGGAGTCCGCCGAGCGCATGCGACAGCGAATGCACCGCGCCCAGGCCCTTCTGGAATGCCATGGCGCCCTGCATCGATGCACTCATCATGTGCCAGCGGGCCTCGCGGTCGGTGCCGTCCGCCACCGCGCGCTCCAGATGGCCGATCGCGCGTTGCAGGCCGTCGTATGCAATCGCATCGGCGGGCGGATTCACCGCGTTCGACAGATACGTCTCGATGCAATGGGCGACGGCATCCATCCCGGTGGCGGCGGTGAGCTTCGGCGGCAGGCCGACCGTCAGTTCGGGATCGCAGATCGCCGTCTTCGGCACCAGATGCCACGAATGAAAGCCCAGCTTGCGGCCGTCGTCGAGAATCACGATCGCACCGCGCGCGACCTCGCTACCGGTACCCGCCGTGGTTGGAATCGCAATCAGAGGGGCCACCTTCGGCGTGATCTTCGGGCTGCCGCCAAGGATCGTCGCGTAGTCGGGCAGCCGGCCCGGATGCGTGGCCAGGATCGCTACTGCTTTGGCCAGATCGATCGACGAGCCGCCGCCGAGCGCGACCAGGCCGTCCGCGTCGTGGGCGCGATAGGCGGCCACCGCCTGCATCACCGCGGCCTCGGTCGGGTTCGACGGCGTTTCATCGAAGATCGCGAACGGCAGATCGCCCAGTGCATCCGTGAGCCGCGCGAGCAGGCCGGCGGTGACAATTCCCTTGTCGGTGCACACCAGCGGGCGGCGGATGCCGACGCGCTCGCACTCGGCACGTATCAGCTTGACGGCGCCGAAATCGAACTGAATCTGTGTGATGTAGTTGATGACCGCCATGGCATCCCGGGGCCGCGGTACCGGTCGCGGACTGCAACTGTAGCCAAGATTTGCCGCTTTGGGCCGGCCTGGGTCAATGCCGGCGTTGGTTGCAATCAGCGTGCGGTGCTCTCGGCGTACCGCGCCTTGAACCGCGCCTCCTCCGGGTAGGGGAAGACGTCTTCCAGATGTCCGGCCTGAATGCGTTCCTTGCGGCCCTGCCAGAACTCCGGCGTCAGCAGGTCGGCGTGGTGTTTCATGAATGCTGCCCGGATGCGCGCATCGCCGAGCAGGAACGGCCCCCACTGCTCGGGAAAGACGTCGTGCTTCTCGACCCGGTACCAGGGTTCATCGGACATTTCGTCCTCATCGGTCATGGCCGGCGGCACGCGACGGAAGTTGGTGTCGGTCATGTACTCGATTTCGTCGTAGTCGTAGAAGACGACGCGATTCAACCGCGTCACGCCGAAGTTCTTGTACAGCATGTCGCCCGGGAAGATGTTGGCGGCCGCCAGGTCCTTGATCGCCTGGCCATACTCGCGGACGGCGTGATCGACCTCGGCGTCGGACGCGTGCATGAGATAGATGTTCAGCGGCGTCATCCTGCGCTCGATGTACACGTGCTTGATCTGCACCGCATCCGGTGTCAGCTCGACCAGGCTGCGACAGTAGGTCAGCAGTTCCTGGATCAGTTCGGGCGAGCAGCGCGCGCGCGGCAGCGACACCTGCGAGTACTCCCAGGTGTCGGCCATGCGGCCCACGCGATCGTGCATCTTCACCAGCTGGTACTTGCCCTTGATCTGTTCGCGATCCGTCTCTTTCGGAAACGGGATGATGTCCTTGATCATCTTGAACACGTACGGGTACGACGGCAGCGTGAAAACCGTCATCACCAGTCCCTTGATGCCGGGCGCGATCACGAACTGGTCCGTTGAATGCCGCAGGTGATGCAGGAAGTCGCGGTAGAAGAGCGTCTTGCCCTGTTTCTGCAGGCCGACCATCGTGTACAGCTCGGAGGCCGGCTTGTGCGGCAGGATCGACTGCACGAAATCGACATACGCGCTCGGCGCCTCCATGTCGACCAGGAAGTACGCGCGTGTGAACGAGAACATCGTGGCGAGGTGCTGCCCGGTCAGCAGCACGGTGTCCAGATACAAGTGACCGCGCTCGTTGCGCAGGATCGGCACCGCCAGCGGCGTCATGCGCGTGCCATTGACGATGCGCCCGACGATATAGGCGCCCTTGTTGCGGAAGAAAAGCGTCGACAGCACCTGGATCTGGCAATCGGGTTCGACGTGGAACGGCCGTGTCAGTGCGTTCGCCGCCTCGCCCCGGCGATGCGCCTCGCACACGGCACGGATCGTGCGCCGGATGTCGCGTTCGACATCGACCCACGGACAGGCGAGCCCGAAGTCGATCAGGATCTGGCGCAGCGTCTTGTGCAGCCCATGCGTTGCCGGGTAGTAGCTGCGATACGACGGCGGATCCGAGTCCATGTAGTCGGTGGCCACGCCCGGCCGCACGAACAGGAACGCGTTGCGGAAGTAGTCGCGATGCAGCAGCTTGGTGCACACCGAATTGAAGAAGGTCTCCGCACATTCGGGCTGGCGATGCTCCGCCAGCAGCGCCACGTAGTGCTGCTTGACCGCCTGCCACAGCACATCGCGCTCCTCGTCGCTGAGCGAGGCCAGATCGAAATCGCTCTCGATGCGGGTCGACGCCTCGATCACGCGCTGGTCGTAGAACGCGATGCGTTCGCTGGCGGACTCGCGCATGCCGGTCCAGTCGCCGTTTTCAAAGCGCTGCTTGGCCTGCTGCGCCACGTAGCGAAACAGCCGATAGTGGCGATCGAAACCGTCGAGGATCGCGCGTGCAATGGCGAGTGGCTGCGGCATCGAATGATCGAAACGCGCACCGATCGCGGTGGCGGATAGGTCGTTCACTTTGGGTTGCGCGTTGGCGAAGTTCATGGCGATGGTGCCCGGCGCGGCACGTGTCACGACGGCGCCGCCTGGTGGGGGGTCAAGGCCAGCCAGACTGCCAGCGCGCCGAACGCGGTTCCGAGGAACCAGCGCTGCGTGCGCAGCCACAGCGGCCGGGTCGCGAACCATGCTGCCAGAAATCCGGCCAGTGTGACGAGCGCGCCGTCAACGAAGCTCGAAACGATCACGTGCAGCACACCGAGCGTCAGGCTCTGCAACAGGACCGACCCGGCCGTCGGCGTGATGAACTGCGGGAACAGCGACAGATAGAACACGGCGACCTTCGGATTCACGATCGCCGCCGTCATCGCTTGGCGAAACAGCACGCGGTCCGGCACCGGATCGAGCGGCTGCGGCGTGAAGCTCATGCCGCCGCCGCGCAGCGTCGTATATGCAAGCCAGAGCAGGTACGCGCAGCCGGCAAGCTTGATCGCATTGAACGCGAGGGGCAGCGCCAGCAGCACGACCGATAGCCCGAAGGCGGCGAGCAGCACGTGCACGAACACCCCGGCCATCACCCCGACCAGCGAGAAGTAGCCGGCGCGCCTGCCCTGCGCCAGCGTGCGCGACAGCAGATAGACCCACACCGGGCCGGGCGTCAGTGCCAGCAGCAGCACGGCGAGCGCAAACAGACCGAGTTTTTCGGCGCTTAATCCGAACACGGTCATCGGTCGGGCGCGTGCAGCAGTTCGAAGCGTTCGAGGATCACCGGCATGTCTTCCGACGGTTGGCGGCCAAGTTGGGCGCACTCGCGTGAAAAGTAGCGCCAGTGGCCAGCGCGCCAGTCTGCCAGTGTTCGGTCGCCTTCGCCTTCGTCCCACGCGAACTGCGCGTCGACATCCCTGAACGCGCGCACCTCGATCGAGGTGGTCCGGATCACGCAGCGCGGCGTCCCGTCGAACTCGGTGACCACGCTGTAGCCGTCCGGGATCGGTGCAGTGTCGGAGTAGGTCTCGAAACCCCACGCGAGGCCGGCCGTCGCGCGTTTGGGACCGTGGATCACCAGTTCGACCAGTTCGTGGGCGAGCCTGGCGCGGTCGCCAAAATACCAAGCCTGATACGGGGTGGCGGGGTCGATACCGGAGCGGGTGCAGAACTCGCCCCAGAAGGCGGCGACGGCACCGGCTTTCGGCACCGTGTTATCCAGCGACGGGGATTCAGCCACCTGGCGCTTCCAGATCAAACAACATGCAGGTCGTGGTGCCGTGCGAGTACAGCTTGCCCTTGGCGTCGACGAGGCGCCCTTCGGCGGTCGCCATGCGGCGGCCGCCCGCAATCACCTTGCCCTCGGCACGGACCGGGCCCGTCTTGTCCGTCAGTGGTCGCACGCAGTGCACCTTGAACTCGAGCGTCGTGTAGGCGCGGCCGGTTTCGCACAGCGTCTGCACCGCGCAGGCCATGGCCGAGTCGAGCAATGTCGCGTGCCAGCCCCCGTGCACGGTGGCGATCGGGTTGTAATGCGCGAACGCTGGCAGGCCCTGGAACACGGCGCGGCCGGACTCGACTTCGAGCAGGTAGAAGTCAAGGGTTTGCGTGATCGGCGGGTCGGGAATCTCGCCGCGGACAATCCCCTGCAGGAATTCCAGGCCGCTCAAGCGGGCGGCGATCTTCGGGTCCACAAGTCCCGGCTTCGCAGTGCGCGCGCGCAGCGATTCCATTTGTGCCAGCCACGGATGCATCGCAGCTCCTTTCAATCAAGCGCGGATCTTCGCGTACAGCACGCGGTCAATGACCTCGCCGTTCTTGATCGCGCTCCGGCGCAGCACGCCTTCGCGTTCGAATCCGTTCTTCTGCAGCACCCGCATCGAGGCCGGATTATCGGCGTGAACGCCGGCGGACACGCGCGTGACGCCGGGCAACGCGAACGCACGTTCGGCGAGTACTCGTACAACCGCGGTCGCCACGCCGCGGCCCCAATACGGCTGTCCAAGCCAATAGCCGATTTCAACATTGCAGATGAACTGTCCTTCGCCTTGAATGACGCCGGCGCCACCGACCGCGACGTCGTCAATCACGATCGCGTAGTTCTCGCCGCCGAATTCGATATGCCCCTGCGCGACCCAGTGCTGCGCAATCTCGAGCGTGTACGGATGCGGGAAGCGGTCCGACATATTGCGCCACACGTCGCGGTTGTTTGCATGCGAGGCGAGCGTTTCGGCATCGCTTGCTCGCCACGCGCGCGCAGCGACCAGCCGGGCAGCGCAAGTTGGATGGTTGGAAGGCGCACGGCCGCCTGCGTGGAATCACGCGAGATGAAATTGCGCTTTCCAATCGGCGAGTTTGGCGAGCGACACGCCAATGCCGCCGCACACTTCGACCAGCACGCGGCCAAAACGCGCAAAGCGGTCGGGGTGCACGTCGAGTGCGGCCAGCGTCGCGCCGCACGCCGGTTCGACCAGTACGCGGTACGCATCGGCGAACTTCAGGCACGCCGCGACCGCCTGCGCATCGCTGACCGTCAGTGCGACGATCTCGTGCTCCTGCGCCAGATCAACCGCGCGCTGGCAGACGCGTTTCGCGCCAAGCGAGGTCGCGATCGACGTCAACGCGGGCAGCGTGACGGGCTTCCCGCGCTCCAGCGCGGCGGCGTACGAGGCCGCACCCTCGGTTTCGACTGCGATCACCGGCACGTGGCGCAAGCCATTGCGCTGCAGACCCTGCACGATGCCGACCAGCAGTCCGCCACCGCCGACGCAGCACGCCACCGCATCGAACTCGATGCCGTCTGCCACACATTCATCGATCAGTGTCGCGTGGCCGTCCCAGACGTCGGGGTCGTCGAACGCATGCAGGTAGGCGGCGCCGCGCTCGCGCGAAATCGCCAGCGCACGTTCGTTCGACTCGTCCCACGCTGCGCCATGCACGACGACGGTGCCGCCGATGGCGGCGATCCGGTCACGCACGCTGGCAAGCGTGGTCTGCGGCACGACGATCGTGGTCGGCACGCGCAACTGCGCGCCCGCATGCGCGGCGGCAAATCCAGCGTTGCCGCCCGAGGGGCACACCAGTTCCTTCGCGCCGCGTGCGACGGCACGCTCCGCGGCGGCGCCAATGCCGCGCATCTTGAATGAGCCGCACGGCTGCAGTGCGTCCATCTTGAACGCGAGCGGCCGCGCGGCGCGGCTGTAGGAAGGCGGCCCGTGCAGGACCGGGGTGTGGATGTGCAGCGGCACGGGCGCTGCTACATCGTCTCGGAGAAGTACTCGCGCCCGATCAGCATCCGGCGGATCTCGGACGTTCCAGCGCCAATCTCATACAGCTTCGCATCGCGCCACAGCCGCCCGGTCGGGTACTCGTTGATGTAGCCGTTGCCACCGAGGATCTGGATCGCCTCGCCTGCCATCCAGGTCGCCTTTTCGGCTGTGTACAGAATCACGCCGGCGCAGTCCTTGCGCACCTGGCGCACGTGTTCGCGCCCGAGGGCATCGAGGTTCTTGCCGACCGTGTAGCAGTACGCGCGGCAGGCGGCGAGCGTGGTGTACATGTCGGCCACCTTGCCCTGGATCAACTGGAACTCGCCGATCGAGGTGCCGAACTGCTTGCGGTCGTGGATGTAGGGCGTCACCACGTCCATGCACGCCTGCATGATGCCGATCGGGCCGGCGGCGAGCACGGCGCGCTCGTAGTCCAGCCCGCTCATCAGCACGCGCACGCCCTTGTTCAGTTCGCCGAGCACGTTCCCCGCCGGCACCTCGACGTTGTTGAACACAAGTTCTCCCGTATGCGAACCGCGCATGCCGAGCTTGTCGAGCTTCTGTGCGACCGAGAATCCCTTCATGCCCTTCTCGATCAGGAACGCGGTGATGCCGGAAGCGCCCAGCTCCGGCTCGGTCTTCGCGTAGACAACCAGCGTATCGGCGTCCGGCCCGTTGGTGATCCACATCTTGGTGCCATTGAGCAGGTAGTAACCGCCCCTTTCGTCGCCAATGAGCTGGGCGCGCAGCTTCATGCTGACCACGTCCGAGCCGGAGCCCGCCTCGCTCATCGCGAGTGCGCCGACGTGCTCGCCGGACACCAGCTTCGGCAGGTATTTCTTCTTCTGCGCGGCGCTGCCGTTGCGGTGGATCTGGTTCACGCACAGGTTCGAATGCGCGCCATACGACAGCCCGATCGACGCGCTGGCGCGGCTCACTTCCTCCATCGCGATCATGTGCGCGAGGTAGCCCATGTTGGCACCGCCGTACTCTTCGGCCACGGTGATGCCGAGCGTGCCGACTTCGCCCAGCTTGTGCCATAGATCCATCGGAAACTGGTCGCTGCGATCGATCTCGGCCGCGCGCGGTGCGATCTCGGTCTGCGCGAACTCGCGCACCGCGTCGCGCAGTGCGTCGATGTCGTCGCCCAGATCGAAGTTCAGGCCGGGTAGCTGCATAAGGGACTCCAAAGTGTTCGGTTAAACGCGTTCATCGCTCATGCCGTGCATGACCATCAGCGTCTGCTGCATTGCTGCGATCAGCGTTTCCTTCGCTCCCGTTCGCGCAAACACATCGGCCCGCACGATCGACAGCGTTCGTCCTGGCTTCAGCGCTTCTCCGCGCGCGATCAGCGTCTCGCCCCGGGCCGGTGCCAGCATGTTGATCTTGTACTCGACGGTCAGCACCGATGCGTCGGGCGGCATCAACGTGAACGCGGCGTAGCCGCCGGCGCTGTCGGCGATCATGCCGACCACGCCACCATGAACGAAACCGTGCTGCTGGCCGAGATCATCGCGCACGGGCAGCTCGATCGTCACGCGGCCGGGTTCGACCGCGGTCAGGCTGGCGCCGATCAGTTGCATCGCAGCCTGGCGCGCGAAAGAGGCGCGCACGCGCGCGGCGAAATCCGGGTTAAGTGGGATGAATTCCATCGGCGGCGCACGGCGGATTGGAGCGGTGCAAGTTAGGCCAAGTTGACGTTAACGTCAACCTGGGCCCAGCGCGTCGACTCAGGGTACGGGCTGCGCCGCGCCAAGTCGAAACGCACCTCTGACGACGCGGTAGATGAACCAGAACCAGACCGCGAGCAAACCGAACACGCCCGCGGATGCAATGCCGGCCGTGAGGAAGATCGACGGCCAGTTGAACTTGATCGACATCGATGCGTTGTTCCAGTCGCCGCCCGATTGCTGGACGGCGATGATGATGTCGTGCACCAGCGGCCACGCGCTGGCGACGATCACGCCGATGCAGACGATCGAGCCCAGAGCCGACCAGCCAAACGTGCGCGCCAGCCACGTGTAGTGGGTATCGATGAATCCCGCCCCCGGGGCGTCGCGTTTTGCGATGCAGATGATGACCCCGAGCAGCGCGGGCCACCACAGGAAGACGCCGATCGCAAACAGTGCGTAAGAAATCCAGGCGGCGGTGAATTCGCGGGTCGGTGGAACGGCGTCGATCGTGGCGGTCATGTTTGTCTCGGCGATAACGATGGCGAAATGCTACGCGGGACCATCGTTGCGTTCACCCGCGGTTGCTACGCTCCAGCCATGCCAATCCGCAATCCATCGCACATTCTCAAGTCGGTCTTCGGCTACGACTCGTTTCGCGGCTTCCAGCGCGAGGTGATCGAACACGTGATCGCGGGCGGCGATGCTCTGGTGCTGATGCCCACGGGCGGGGGCAAGTCGTTGACGTACCAGATCCCCGCGCTCATCCGCGGCGGTGTCGCAATTGTGATTTCGCCGCTGATCGCGCTGATGCAGGACCAGGTGGCAGCGCTGGAGGAGGCCGGCGTGCGTGCCGCGTTTCTGAACTCGACCCTGTCGGCGCGCGACGCGGCCGCGGTCGAATCGAAGATGAAGCGCGCCGAACTCGACCTCGTCTACATCGCCCCCGAACGGCTGCTGACCGAGCGCTGCCTGCGGCTGCTCGATGAATGCACGCTCGCGCTGTTCGCGATTGATGAAGCGCACTGCGTTTCGCAGTGGGGCCATGATTTCCGCCCCGAATATGGCCAGCTCGCGCTCCTGCGCGAGCGCTGGCCGCAGGTGCCGCGGATCGCGTTGACCGCCACGGCGGACGTGCCGACTCGACGCGAGATCGTTGACCGGCTGCTGGTCGACGCGCACGAATTCGTCGCCAGCTTCGACCGGCCGAACATCCGCTATCGCATCGTCGAAAAACGCGAGCCGCGCGAGCAGTTGCTGCGCTTCATCCGCGACGAGCATGCAGGTGAGGCCGGCATTGTCTACTGCCTGGCGCGCAACACGGTCGAGGAAGTTGCAGCGTTTCTGCAAGACCACGGCATCACCGCGCTTGCCTATCACGCCGGAATGGACGCTGCCACGCGCAGCGCGCATCAGCGCCGCTTCATGGAGCGGGGCGGACAGGTGATCGTCGCAACCATCGCCTTCGGCATGGGCATCGACAAGTCCGACGTGCGCTTCGTCGCGCATCTGGACATGCCGAAGAGCATCGAGGGCTACTTTCAGGAAACCGGCCGCGCCGGGCGCGATGGGTTGCCGGCCGACGCGTGGATGACCTACGGCCTGCAGGACGTGGTGCAGCAACGGCGCCTGATCGAACTCTCCGAGGCTGCCGATCAATACAAGCGCCTGTCCACCGCCAAGCTCGACAGCATGCTGGGCCTGGCCGAGGCGGCCGATTGCCGCCGCGTGCGCCTGCTCGCGTATTTCGGCGAAGCGAGCCAGCCGTGCGCGGTTCACCAGAATGCGTGCGACAACTGTCTTGAGCCGCCCGTGCGGCGCGACGCGACCGAAGACGCGCGCAAGCTGCTGTCATGCATCTACCGCTGCCAGCAAGCCGGCGGTTTCGGTTTCGCTGCGACCCACATCATCGACGTGCTGCGCGGCAAGCAAACCGAGAAGACGCGCAAATTCGGCCACGAGAAGCTGAGCACCTTCGGGATTGGCGCCGAAGTGTCGGAAGCCGAGTGGCGTTTGCTTTTGAGGCAACTGGTGGCGCAGCATCTGGTCGATGTCGACTACGCGCGCTTCAACGTACTGTGCCTGACCGACGCGAGCCGCGCGGTGCTCAAGGGTGAACAGCGGATTGAACTGCGCCAGCATGTCGCCGCCGCGGGTCGCAAGCCGAAGAAGACGAAAGCCACCGCCACCACTGAACTGTCCTCGGCCGATGGTGCGCGGTTTGAGAAGCTTCGCGCCTGGCGGGCGCAGATCGCCCGGGAGCACGGCGTGCCGGCCTATGTCGTGTTCCACGACGACACGCTGCAGGCGATCGCGCACAGGCAGCCACGGTCGCTTGGGGAGTTGCGGTCGATCTCCGGCATTGGAGAGAAGAAACTCGAGCGCTACGGCGCCCAGCTTCTTGCGGTGGTTTTGCAGCCGGCAAGCTGACGAATCGCAAATCGTTGCAGCCAGTTTCATGCGCGCCGACCTAAACTAGCTGCGCATCGGTTGCATTCGCCGGCAGCGGCAGGAGGCACTTGGATGACCCTCGCGACCCACGAAGTCTTCAATCAAAGCACGCCGCTGGTCGACGTCAATTTGTACAGCGGCAACCGCGCATTGCGCGATGCGCTGCGCTTCAATCACCCGGGCTTTGACGAGCGGCGGTTTGTCGCCCTCGGTGCCGAGTTGGGCTCGGCGGCAATGCAGACGCATGCACGGCTGGCGAATGCATTTGCTCCGCAACTGAAGAGCTACGACCGCTTCGGGCGCCGTGTCGATCAGGTCGAATTCCATCCGAGTTATCACGCGTTGATGTCTGCAGCGCTGCGGCACCGGCTGCACGGTTCGCCCTGGGTCGAGGGCTCCGGCAGCCATGTCGAACGCGCGGCCGCGTTCCTGCTGTTCACGGGGCTGGAGCCGTCGGTGATGTGCCCGGTGTCGATGACCTACGCGGTCACGCCGGCGCTGCGCGCCAATCCGATGCTGCATGCCGTTTGGGGGCCGAAGGTCGCCGCCACTGAATACGACGAGCGCTTCGTGCCGTTTGGCGAGAAGCGTGCCGTCACGCTCGGCATGGGCATGACCGAAAAGCAGGGCGGCTCGGACGTGCGCGCCAACACCACGCGCGCCGAGTTCGACGGCGACGATGCCTGGGGCCGACGCTATCGCATCACCGGGCACAAGTGGTTCCTGTCGGCGCCGATGTGCGATGCGTTTCTGGTGCTCGCGTATGCGGGCGAGGCGCTGTCGTGCTTCCTGCTGCCGCGCTGGTTGCCGGGCGGCACTGTCAACGCAATGCGCATCGAGCGGCTCAAGCACAAGCTTGGCAATCAGGCCAATGCAAGTTCCGAGGTCGAGTTCGAGGGTGCAATGGCCTGGCTGGTCGGTGAGGAAGGTCGCGGTGTGCCGCAGATCCTCGCGATGGGGGCGATGACACGGCTCGATTGCGCGCTTGGCACCGCCGGGTTGATGCGGCAGGCGCTGGCGCTGGCGCTGCATCACTGCGGCGAGCGACAGGCGTTTGGCAAGCGCCTGGTCGAGCAGCCGATGATGAAGAACGTGCTCGCCGATCTTGCGCTCGAGGCCGAGGCCGCCACCGCGCTCGCACTGCGGCTGGCGCGCGCGGTCGACCGCAGCGAACACGGGCTCGATCCTGACGGCCACGAGGCGCAGATCCGCCGCGTGCTGACGCCGATCGCCAAGTTCTGGATCTGCAAGCGCGGCAGCCATTTCGCGCAGGAGGCGATGGAG
Source organism: Burkholderiaceae bacterium (assembly GCA_036824465.1). GTDB lineage: Bacteria > Pseudomonadota > Gammaproteobacteria > Burkholderiales > Burkholderiaceae_F > JAKOQB01. The sequence continues at coordinate 41,291 of DAITAC010000013.1, read as the reverse complement.
TGCCTGGGCGGCAACGGCTATGTCGAAGAGCAGGGCGAAGGCGTGATGGCGCGCATCTATCGCGAGATGCCGGTGAACTCGATCTGGGAAGGGGCCGGCAACATCATTGCGCTCGATCTGCTGCGCGCGCTGCGCAGTGGGCCGGTCGCCGATGCATTGGCGAAGGAACTCGGTCCCGTGCGCGGCGCGCATCGACTGCTCGACCGGGCGATCGCACAGGTCGTTGCATCGCTGGACGGTGCGACCGAGGAAGCGCAGGCGCGCCGGCTGTCGCGCGACACGGCGCTGGTGCTCCAGGCCGCACTGCTGCGCCAGCATGCGACCGACACGGTGTTCGAAGCGTTCTGCGCATCGCGGCTCGACGACGCAGCCGATGTGTTTGGCGCGCTCGCCGCCGGCTGCGATCTGGATGCCATCATTGCCCGCGCGCAGCCGCACTGAACACAACCCCTGCCGTTAGCGCGGACGCGTGCGTTCAGCCTCCTCCTTCGCCCGCAGCTTCGCCGCAATGTAAGCGCTGTCCGGCACGTGCAGCAGTCCGGCGATCTTGCGCATCAGGTGTAGTTCATGTGCCGATAGCACGTCATCGGCATAGGCAACGCGCCACATCAATTCGATCACGCGCTGCTTCTGTTCCTGCGTGAACTGCGCATTGATCAACGATGTGAACTGGTAGTAGCCGCTCGCCTGCCGGACCTCGTCTTCAGCCAGCCGCAGCAACTCGTCGGCTTCGGCACCGCTGAGCCCGAACTTCTCGTGCACCGCGCGCAGCACCGCGTCGCGCTCTGCCGGTTGAGTGTCGCGATCGCTGCGGACGACTTCGATCAACAGCGCGGCGGTGGCCAGTTCAAGTGAGTGTCGCGGAGTCGCTGCCGCCGTGCCGGCAATTCTCTGTTCAAAGAAAACGCGAATGGTCTTCAGCATCGTTTCGGTCTCGCTGCGCGCAGCGCAGTTTCGTGGTCGGCTCGAGTGAAGCCTACGCGAGGTCTGCGCTATGTCCGCTGAGCATCGCTGAAGCGTCGCGCACGGCACTGGCAAGCCCCGCTCGTGCGGGGAATCTCGCGCACTAGCGGGTGAATTCACCCACTCCGCCGCTCGTTCGCTGCGCTAACCCGTTGTTTTCAAGACGCTCATCGCGGATTACCGCGATAGGTCCGGCGCTTGCTCAGTCTGCATTGGGCGGCTCTTCCCGACTGACCCCACGAAAGTCCACTGGAGTGGCGCATGCGAACAGCACTGACTGCAATTCTCATTGGCGCGACCTTCCTTGCCGCGCCGCTCGACGGCGCGCGCGCGCAGGCGCCGGCGGTGGACGTCGCCGCGGAAATGGCCGCAGCTGAGCGACAGAGCATGCGCGGCGATTTCATCGGAGCGGAGGCAGCCTACAGCCGAATCATCGACGCGAGCATCGATCACGTCGGCGCGCTGGTCGGGCGCGGAAACACGCGCGCGTTCCAGAAGAAGTACGCCGCGGCGCAAGCCGATTTCCGCGCCGCACTGGCGCGCCAGCCCGATCACCTCGGCGCGTTGGTGGGGCTTGGCCACGCGCATGCGTGGGCCGGCCAGTACACGGAGGCGGCGGCTCAGTTCGAACGCGCTTTGACACGCGCACCGGAAAACGTCGATGCGCAGCGCGGCGCCGCGTTCACCGAGTTGTGGCGCGGCAATGCGGCGGGGGCGGCCGCGCGCTTCGAGCGCCTGCTTGCGCAGGCACCTGATGATGCTGGCGCGAAGGACGGACTCGGTCAGGCACGCGCCAGGCTTGCCGCCAGCGCGCCCCGTTATGAAGCGAGCCTGTGGTTCGGCCGCACCGAACTGCCCGGAGGAATCAGCGAAACCGGCCTGCGCTTCGCAGAACTTGCGGTGTGGCCCGACGAACAGATGCGTCTGTTCGCGCGCTACGACGATGGCCTGTCGCGCGACAACGCCGCGCTCGCGCGCAGCGACCGCAGCGCCGCGCTCAAGTCGATCGGCGGGTACCTGAGGTGGCGCGAGCGTTACGGAACTCTGCTCGAGTTCGGTACGCGCAACTACCCCGACGGCGTCGACCAGCGCATTTATCGCATCGAGCATTCCTTCTATCTCGAGCGCGGCTACGAACTGAAGCTTGGCGGCTGGCGCGGCCCGCGCAGCGACGATCGCGCCGAGTGGCTCGCCCACGTCGGCGGCGCAATTCCACTGGCCGACAACTGGCGTTTCGAGCCGATCTTCTTCTACTCGCGCAACGGCCTGCCGGGCGGCACCGAGTGGCGCCTGCTGATGGCGACGAATTACGACTTCCGCAACGGCTGGGAGGTCGGTGCCGGCATGGCGGGCGGTCGTGCCCACGCCGAAGGCATTGACCGCGACGTACGCGAGGGCTTTGTCCGAGCTTCTTACCAACTGCTGCCGTGGCTGCGGCTGCAACTGCTGACCCGTCGCGAAAGCGTGAAGGGCGGCGACGCCATCACCGTGCTTTCGCTCGGCACCTCATTCAACTGGAGATGACCATGCGTTCGCTCAGCAACCCGCACCGGCCATCGCCGAGCTTCTATCTGACTGTGCTTGGCATGTGGCTGGCGTCGATCGCCTGGTTCCACGGCCGCCTGTGGAGCCTGATGGATCTGGCCATTACCTGGCCCGCCACTGCGGCGCTGCTGTTCTTCATCGCGTTCACATACGTCGCGTGGCTGTATGCGTTCTACAACGTGGCGGTGATCGGCTACGCGCTGGTTTATCGGCGAGGGCACCGATCACGTTACGAGGTCAACGGCGCATTGCCACTGCCGCCGCCGGCGGTGGCACTGCTGTACACGACCTGCAACGACTTCGACGAAAAGAGCGTCGAATCCTGCCTGGCGCAGGACTATGCCAACTTCAGGGTCTACATCCTTGACGACAGCAGCGATGCCGAACTGAAGCTGCGGATCGATCTATTTGCGCTTCGCTACGCAGAGCGCGTGATCGTCGTGCGCCGACCCGATCGCCGCGGCTTCAAGGCCGGCAACATCAACCACGGCCTGGTGCAGGCGGCCACCGATGAGCCGCTGTTCGCGCTGGTCGATGCCGACGAAATCCTGCCGCGCGACTTTCTGTCGCGCCTGGTGCCGCGCCTGCTCGCCGATGAGCGCATTGGCTTCGTGCAGGCCAACCATGTCGGTAATCCGAAGGACAAGAGCCCACTGGCGCGCGCACTCGGCGTCGGCATCGACATTCACTGGCGCTGGTATCACCCACTGCGCAACCGCTTCGGCTTCGTGATGCTGCTCGGTCACGGCGCGCTGCTGCGACGGGACTGCTGGGAGCAGGTCGGCGGCTTTCCGCATCTGGTCAGCGAGGATCTCGCCTACGCGCTGCGCCTGCGCGAACACGGCTGGCGCGGCCTGTTCGCCGAAGATGTCGTCTGCCACGAGAATTTCCCGCCCGACATGCGCGCGTTTCGCGTCCGCCACATGAAATGGACGCGCGGCACCTGCGAGTTCCTGTATCGCATGGCCTTCGGCCTGCTGCGCTCGCGCCGCATCTCATGGGTGGAGAAGATGGACATCCTGTTTCCGACGCTGGGGCTGCCGCTGTCGCTGTTCTTCTTCGCCTTCGTGCTCGATGTGAATGTCGTGCTGCCCGCGCTGTTCGGCCACGTGCAGCCGCTGACGATCGCGCTTGGCACTGCCGAGTTCGCCGTGCCAGTCATCGCATTGGACGCCCGCTTCGGTGCGGTCAGCGGGCATGACTTCTACGCCATCACAGTGCTGGCGCTGGTCGCGCCGATCCTTTGCTTCATGATTTCAATGGCACGCACACCGCGCCGGCTGCTGTCATTCATCAGCCGCAGTGTGGCGGTGTACGGCGCGCTCGGTCCGCTGTCGTGCCTCGGCGTGCTGTGTTTTTCGATCACGCGCCAGGCGGTGTTTCACGTCACCGCTGAGCGCGCGCGCATTGGCTTGCCGGCTGGCACGCTTGCATCCGGGTTCGCGCCGTTGCAGGGACTGGGCGCTGCGACGAAGCAGTTTCTGGTCCGCAGCCACCCCGATCATCCGCTCGTGCAATCCTTCGAGATCGCGGTTGGCCTGTTCTTCATCGGGGTCGCCGTGAAGATGGCGCAGGTATCGTTTCTCGGACTTGCGCTCGCGTATCTACTGCACCCGGTGCTGCATCACGTCGCCTGGGATCAACCGTGGCTGCGCAAGCTGATTCACTTGCCTGCAATGCTGATGTTCGCCGGGTTGGGTTTGGGCGGACTGGCGCTGCTGGGGATACAGCCGGTGTTTCTGAACTTCGGCGTGCACTTCTGAAGCGACGTTGCGCTACGCGCACCATTCGACCCAGGCTCCGTGCGGATGCGCTTGCGCCAGCGTCCGCGTCAGGCCACCTGGCCATTCGGTGAGCGTGAGCTGCGCCGGGCGTTCTTTGGCAGGGAATTCGAATCGCAACCACGCGAGCGGGTTGACTCCGTTCGCGCGCTGGCCGGCCTCATACAGGGCCGGTTGCACCGCGTCCCGCATGCTGTGCGGCAGGTACATCCAGACAATCGTGTGATAGACCACGGTGGTGATTCCTGTCGAGGCCTGCGCCAGTTGCGCCGGCAACCACGTCGCGGCATCGGCGGCATCGACTCGGGCCGGCCCCGTGCGCAGCGCAAGTTCGATTGCCGCATCAAGGCGTCCGAGGCGTTGCGGCTGATCGGGCCAAACGTAGGAACGCAATCGCTGCCGCTGCGCCGGGTCGGTGAGATCGATTGGCGCAAGGTCGCAGCCGCACCGCTCGCGCACGTCGATCTTCACGTCCGGTGGCAGTGCACCGGACCAGTCGCACTGGATTTCAACCGGGGTTGCGACATCACCGCGCACCACGTCGCCAAGCCGGTAGCGATAGCGGTCCCACTGCGTGTTCAGGCCTGCGCTCGCGCCGATCTCCAGAAGCCGCAGCGGCAACGGATGGCGCGCAACGAGGTCGCAGAATCCCGCGTACAGCAGAGTCGAGCGGCCGATCTCGTTGGTCGGGGGAACGGCCGCCAGGTAGTCATCGAGCAGCGCGGAGTTCGCCTGCAACGCCGCGACGGCCGTCGCCCAGAGCGAGCCGGCATCCGTCAGTGCGTGTGGCGGATACTGTTGCGCCAGTGGCGGCGCCTGCTGCATGAGCACCAGCGCGTGCAGTGCGCCGGCGACACGCAACGGCAACGTGTCTGCGACCGGATTGCAGGGCCAGTGGCCGATGCGCTGCGCCAGCCAGCCGTCGGATTCCAGATCGGCAAGAGCCGCCCTCAACAATTGCTGCGTGAAGGGTGCGCCAAGCTCGCCGCACCAGCGCGCCTGGTCGCGAAACGCGCCGATCACCGCGTCGAGGTGCGCGCGGAATGAAGGCTGGGTGGAATCGATGCGCCCGCTCAATGCAAGGAAATTGCCTGCCGTATCAAGGCGGACACGTCAGCGTGGTGTTTCGATTCTCCGCGGCAGATGCATTCCGGATTTCACGTCCGCAGAAACCGGGATCCCCGCAGCCGTAGTCGATCGTCAGGTCTTTGCCTTTGCCGGGCGAAGGATCGCCGCACAGACTGTTGTTCGCCCGCACCGAGGCGGAGCTGCGGCCGTTGGCCTGCGCAGCGATCGCGCGCGTCGCATCACATTGCTTGCTGTCGGCGCCATAGCGCGCGTTGAGCACGATGATGCGACGGCAGGCGAGCGGACGCGGGCTTGAACGCTGCGCCTCCTCTGCCGCCTTGGCCGCTTGCGCCAGGCCGTCACGAAAACCTTGCTGGTAACCCTCCTGGTAGGCGCGCCGGTAGGCGTCGTTTGGAGGCTCGTTCGATGACTGCGCATGCGCAGTCGCGGTCACGATCCCAAGTACCAGACCAAGTGCCAGTGTGGTCTTCATTGTTGTGCCCCAGGTTGAACGTCAGGGTTTTCGAGTCAGGATGCGCCGGCACTCGGCTTCGTGCCGCTCGATTTCGGACAGCGTCACTTCGATGTCCTCACGCTGCTGTTCGAGCGCTGCGCGATGCTGGGTCAGCACGGACAGGAATCGCTTCGCCTGCGCGCCCGCATCTTTTGGCGACTCGTACATATCGATCAACTCGCGCACCTGCGCCAGCGTCAGCCCGAGCCGCTTGCCGCGCAGTGTCAGCTTCAGGCGGGTGCGGTCGCGTGCCGAATACACGCGCTTCAGGCCCGAGGCGCCGGCGCGCACGGGCGCGAGAATGCCGTGGTCTTCGTAGAAGCGGATCGCGCGCGGCGTGATATCGAACTCGCGCGCCAGATCGGTGATCGTGAAGGTGCCGGCATCTCTTTCCGGCTTGGGGTCGGGTCGGGTTGTGGGCATCGGCGATCAAGACATTCCGCCGCGTAGAATCGACGCACTTGACGCGAACGTCAAGTCGCGGCGTCAAACCAAACCGTCAAGCCACTCAACTTCCGCTCCTGTGAACCCCAACGAAAGCGAACTCACCTATCCGTGGGCCGACGTTCCGGCGCTCGGTTCGGTCGTAACGCTTCGCCCGGGCCTGCACTGGGTGCGCATGCGACTGCCATTTGCCCTGGACCACATCAACCTGTGGCTGTGCGACGACGAGATCGAGGGCCGGCGCGGCTGGACGATCATCGACTGCGGCATCACGTCCGATGAAACGAAAGCGGCGTGGGAGCAGATATTCGACACGGCGTTCGACCGTCGCCCGCTGCTGCGCGTGATCAGCACGCATTTTCATCCCGATCACGTCGGCTTGGCCTGGTGGCTGACGCGGGGAGGGAACCGGCAGCGCTGGACGGCGCCACTGTGGATGACCGCGACCGAATACTCAGTCGGCCGTTATCTTGCGATGGGCACGGACGACACCAGCGGGGAATCGGCCGCGGCGCACTTTCAGCGCAACGGACTGAGCGACCCAGCCTCCCTCGCCAACGTGCGCGCGCGCGGCGGCGGCCACTATCCCAAGCTCGTGCCCGCCTTGCCGACCAGCTACCGGCGCATTTGGAACGAAGAAGAGATCGCGATCGGCCCGCGCGGCGCCAAGCGCGTGTTCCGCGTCATCATCGGCTACGGTCACGCACCCGAGCACGCGTCGCTGTTCTGCGCGCAAGACAAACTGCTGATTTCGGGCGACATGGTGCTGCCGCGCATATCGACCAACGTCAGCGTGTTTGACATCGAGCCGGACGGCGATCCGCTGCCGCGTTACCTGCGCTCGCTCGATCATTACCTGCTGCTGCCGGCCGACACGCTCGTGCTGCCGTCGCATGGCAAGCCGTTTCTCGGGCTGCATCGACGCGTGTTGCAGCAGCACCTGCATCATCAGGCGCGCCTGGATGAAGTGCTGGAGGCATGCAGCGCGCCGCGCACCGCAACCGACATCGTGCCGGTCCTGTTCAAGCGCGAACTCGACCTGCATCAGCTCACGTTCGCGCTCGGCGAATCGCTCGCGCATCTGCATGCGCTGTGGTACGAAGGGCGGCTGACGCGGGCGATGCGCGCCGACGGCGTCTACATCTTTCAGGCGACATGAAAAAGGACACCCGGCTGGTCACGCTCGGGCGCGACCGCGAGACGTTCGACTTCGTCAACCCGCCGCTGACGCGCGGCTCGACCGTGCTGCACGATACGGTGGCCGACATGCGCGAGCGCGTGCGCCGCCGCAATGCAGGCGACGACGATGGGCCGGTCGCCTACGGGATTTATGGCACACCGACGCACCAGGCCTTTTATGACGCGCTGACCGAGCTCGAAGGCGGCCATCGCTCGTGGGCGATGCCGTCCGGGTTGACCGCATGCGCGGTGGCAGTCCTCGCTTACGTCAAACAAGGCGATCACGTGCTGGTGCCCGACTCGGTTTACTGGCCGACGCGCCGGTTTTGCCGCGACACACTGGTGCGTTACGGTGTCACGACCACGTTCTACGACCCGTGCATTGGTGCCGAGCTTGAGCGGCTATTCATGCCGACCACGCGCGTGCTGTTTCTCGAATCGCCGGGCTCATTGACCTTCGAGATGCAGGACGTGCCGCTGCTGGCGAAAATTGCCCGTGCACACGATGCGATCAGCGTGATCGACAATACCTGGGCCACGCCGCTGTACTTCCAGCCGCTGAAGCTCGGTGTCGATGTTTCGGTGCACGCGGCGACCAAGTACATCGGCGGCCATTCCGATTTGTTGATGGGTACGGTTACGTGCAACGAGCGCGCCTGGCCGCGCATGCGCGAGACGATTCACCACTACGGCCTGACCACCAGCCCCGACGACTGCTACCTGGCGCTGCGCGGACTGCGCTCGATGTCGGCGCGGCTCGCGCAGCATCGCGCCAATGCCGAGCGGTTGATCGCCTGGCTCAAGCAACAGCCCGAGGTCGAAAGAATCCTCTTTCCTGCCGCGCCGGATGACCCGGGGTACGCGCTGTGGAAGCGCGACATGAGCGGCGCGTCGGGACTGTTCGGTGTCGTGCTCAAACCAGGACCGAGCGAGGCTGCATTTCACGCGCTGATCGACGGCCTGCAGTTGTTCGGCCGCGGCTATTCATGGGGCGGCTTCGAGAGCCTGCTGATTCCGATCTCGCCCGAGCGCACCGCTGTGCCGCTCCCTTACAAGGGACATCTGTTTCGGATCGCGGCGGGCCTGGAAGACGCCGACGATCTGATCCAGGATCTGGTCGCAGGCTTCGCAAGGCTGCGCGCAGGCGCGTAGCCGCGATTCAGCTTCGCCTTTAGCCGCTCGCGCCCGGCAGTGACGCGCCTCGATCGACGCGGTGTTCGCGGCGGTGGTTATCCCGTTCGAGCGACGGCGTCGGAAGCCTGATTGCGTCGTTCGTCCACAGTCGCATCCCTCGACCCTCTTTTTCGCCCAATCAACCACAGGGCCCGTCATCGGCCGGGATAGCGATCGCACATCTCCGGCAAACGGCTGAACCTGGACACGGGTCCCATACTTAGGTTTTGGGACCCAAATTACAGTCGAAATTGCATAATCTGGGCGAACTTTCCCAATTTCGTCCGGAAGAGAGGAACCCTGATGATCCACCAACTGCGCGCTCGCATAGCGCTTCCTGCGCTCACCTTGATCGCTGCTGCCGTGATTTCCGCCTGCGGTGGTGGCGGCGGCGTGTCGGCCCCGAGTTCGACCCCGACCCGCGCAGCCGCGCAAGCGGCGATCGTGCAAGGGCCGGTGACCGGATTCGGCTCGACGATCGTCAACGGCGTGCGCTTCGACGACAGCACGGCGTTGATCAAGGACGACGACGGCAATCTCCGCTCGCTTGCGGACCTGCGCATCGGGACGATGGTTCGGATCCAGGGTTCGGCCGACGACAGCGCCGGCAAGGGTTCGGCCAACTCGGTGACATTGATGCCGTCGCTGCGCGGAAAGGTGGAGTCGGTGTCAACCAGCGCGAACGCGCTGGTCGTGCTGGGACAGACGGTGCATGTCGATGCCAACACTGTGTTTAACGGTGTCACCGGCTTGTCAGCGATCGCGGTCGGCGATGCGGTGGAAGTCCACGGGTTACTGGCTTCGAACGGCAGCTTCAGCGCGACTCTGATCGAGAAGTTCAGCGCGCCGCCCACGACGTTCGTCTTGCGTGCAGTGATCCGCAGCGTAGATACAAGCAGACAGACGCTGAGCGTCGGAGCGTTGTTGGTCGACTACTCGAAGGCGGCAATCACTCCCAGCGGTGCGCAGCCGCAGGCAGGCCAGCTCATCGCAGTGCTTGCCAGTTCCCCGTCGACGGGCGGCGTACTCGTTGCGGACCGGATCAGACTGCGCAGCGCAACCGATGACTTCTCCATCACGAGCGGTTTTGTCGAGTTCAAGGGCATCATCGATGCCGCGCCAGATGCAAGCGGCCGCACGACGGTGTCGGGCGTTCCCGTCAATGTGACCGGCGCCACCGTCGAGGGCAGCGGCAGCCTTGCCGCCGGCCAGCGCGTCGAGGTCAAGGGTGTCGAGTCCAAAGGCGTGATCCAGGCTTCGCGTATTCAGTTCGAAGGCGTGGGCGCCGCGCAGATTGGAGGCGGCAACGAGCTGTATGGCGTGATCGCGAACTTCGCCTCCGCGTCCAGCTTCAAGGTCAACGGCGTGGCGGTCGACGCCAGCCAGGCGGTGTTCGCCAGTGGCGTCGCATCCAATCTCGCCGACGGCGCCTATGTCGAGATCAGGGGCAACATGCGCACTGGAACAGGCGGCACCGTGCTGGTCGCCACCCGGGTCGAGTTCAAGTCCGCGCCGAGCGCGTTCGACGACAACAACAACGGCACGCGCGAGTTGTACGGCGCGGTCCAGGACTTCGCGGCGCCGGCCTCGTTCAAGGTCAATGGCACCAAGGTGGACGGATCCAAGGCGAAGTTCGAGGATGGCCAGGCAAGCGATCTGCGCAATGGCGTCTATGTCGAGGTCAAGGGCAGCTTCAGCGCAGATGTGCTGATCGCGGCGGAAATCGAGATCAAAGGCAGCCGTGGCAGCCCGGCGCCGGCGCCTGCCCCCGCTCCAAGTCCAGCGCCCAATGTGGCCAACGGCAAGGCACTGTACAACGCGATCCCGGGTTCGACGGTTTCGTGCGCAACGTGCCATACGGCCGACCCGACGGCCAACGCCTCCGAGGTACTGAACGGCGCCAATGACCCGGGCGAAATCGCCGACGCGGTTGCCGAGAACAAGGGCGGCATGGGCGTGCTCAAGGGCTTGCTGACGGCAGCTCAATTGCGCGACATCGCTAGTTACCTGGCGGCACCTAACAGTCTGCCACCGACACCTGCACCGACGCCGCCACCGCCACCGCCACCGCCGCCACCACCGCCGCCGCCGCCGCCGCCGCCGCCACCACCGCCGCCGCCGCCGCCGCCACCACCGCCGCCGCCGCCACCGCCAGGGCCGAGCGCACAGAACGGCAAAGTGCTTTACAACGCCATTCCGGGCTCGGCGCTGTCGTGCGCGACCTGCCACACGGCGAATCCGGCCGCCAATGTGTCGAACGTTCTCAACGGCGCCAACAACCCAGGTCAGATTTCGAACGCGATTGCGAGCAATCGCGGGGGGATGGGGGCACTGAGCGGGAAACTGACGTCGGCACAGTTGGCGGACATTGCCGCCTACCTTGCCAACCCCGGCATCTGAGGCTGCGCGCCCTGCGGGCGACCCAAGTGGGTCGCCTGCGGTCGGCGTGCGGAATAACGATTAGCGAAGCGCTGTGCGCTGCTCGCGCAGGTGCTTCAGTCCCTGAATCGCACGCGACCCGTACCAGCTCGTTATCTCGCCGTCGATCAGTTCGACCGACTTGTCGGGGAATCGCGCGCGTAGTTCGGCGACTTGCGGTAGCCGGAACATGAACGGTTCCGAAGAAAGAAGAATGCGGTCAACCTCTGCAATAGCGAAGTCAAGGTCCGGAATCGTCGGATAACGCGCCGCCCCACATTCACCGCCGGGTCCATGTAATACGTCCCAGCCCACGAGCGCGAGCGTGCGCGCGATGTACGTGTCGGCGGCGATCGTCATCCACGGGTCGCGCCAGATCAGGTACAGCACGCGCTCGCGCGGCCAGTCGATTGCGCGACATTCGTCCAGTTCATGTTGCAGCCTCGTGCACAGCGCTTCGGCGGAGTCTTCACGTTCGAACAGTCCGCCCATCAGGCGATAGAGCGCGAGATTGTCTTCCGGCGCCTGCGGGTGCGTCACGACAACGTGCGGCACGAACGCGCGCAGCGCCTCGACGGTCGGCAGTTCGTTCTCGTCGACATTGACGATCACGTGCGAAGGCCGCAACGCGCGCACGCGCTGGACGTTCACGTCCTTGGTGCCGCCGACCTTCTGGATGTCGCGCACGAGGTCGCGCGGATGGATGCAGAACCCGGTGCGTCCGACGACCTGGGCACGCAGGCCGAGGTCAAGCAGCAGTTCGGTGATCGATGGCACCAGCGAGACGATGCGAAATCCCGGCGCGGCCCGGGTGTGCTCCTGCCCGATCGCGTCGACCCGGATCACAGTCTCGGTTCGGTCTTGCGCGGTTTGTACGGGCGGTTCGACATCAGTTTGTCGAATGCCCAGTTCGGCAGCAGGCGCAGCAGCTTGGCGACCGCGCCCATCTGCCATGGAATCACGCGGTAGCTGACGCCTTGAAGGATCGCATCGACCGCGGCGCGCGCGAATGCATCGGGTTCCATCAGGAACGGCATGCGGTACGGATTCTTTGCCGTCAGCGGTGTGCGGACGAAGCCCGGCACGATCGTGACCACGTGGACGCCGAAACGCTTCAGCTCGACGCGCAGGCTTTCGCAGTAGCTGATCGTCGCCGCCTTCGATGCGCAGTACGCCTCCGAGCCCGGCAGGCCGCGAATGCCGGCGACGCTGGCGATACCGACCAGCCTGCCGCGCCCGTGGCCTCGCATCTTCGCGATGAACGGATGGAACGTGTGAGCCACCGCCAGCACATTGGTGTCGAACACCTGCTTGAACGCCTCGAGATCCTCGTAGTGCTCGGTCAGCACGCCAACCGAGATGCCGGCGTTGGCAACCACGATGTCCGCGCCCCCAGCGTCGTTCTCGAAGGTCTGCGCGGCAGTGATCAGCGCGTCCTTGTCGGTGACGTCGGCCGCGTAGGCGAAGTTCCGGCCGGGCAGCGTCGCAATGAGCGCATCGAGCGCGTCCATGCGGCGCGCGACGAGTCCAACCGTTGCGCCGCGGCGGGCGAACTCGGCTGCCAGCGCGGCGCCAATGCCGCTGGAGGCGCCGGTGATGAAGACATTGAACGACATCGGCCAAAGTTTACGCACGCGGGACGATGCGATTGATGCCGAAAAAGAAACGGCCCGCATTTGCGGGCCGTTCGATGGAAACTCGCGGCCGCGTTATTTCTTCGCCGCCGCGCCCTTTTCTGCACGGACACGGTCGATCAGAAAGTCCATCACGCGGATGCACTCGGCGCGGCCGTTGGCCTGCGAGGGAGAGGTGGTGAAGCGGCCATCGATGCCAACGGTCGGCGTGCCGTCGACCTTGTAGGCGCGCCAGACCTGCGCCGCGCGTGATGCCCGCGTCGCGACTGTGAAGGAGTTGAAGGTGTCGAGCCATTGCTTGCGGTCGATGCCATTGCCGGCCATGAAGTCCGCGATGTCGTCCGGCTTGAGCAGTGGCTTGCGATTGCCGACAATCTCGGCAAACACGCGCGAGTGAAGTGCGTCGGTCTTTCCCAGCGCTTCGAGCGCGTAATAAATGCGGCTGTGCGGCGTCTGTGCATCGTTGAAGGCGACCGGGTTGCGTCGATAGACCACATCGGCCGATAGGCGCTTGCGCCACGCATTCAGATCTGGCTCGAACGAAGCGCAGTGCGGGCAGCCGTACCAGAAGAACTCCATCACTTCGATCTTGGCCGCGCTTTCCGTTGGTTGCGGCGGGCGCAGTTCTATGTAGTCGGTGCCCGCCGCAGGCTTCTTGCTGCCCGCCTGTGCCCGCGCCAGTGAAGGCAGGGCCGCAATTGCGACGAGTAACCCACGCCGCCCAAAGCTCACACTCATTTCATTTCTCCAGCGAGAAGATATGTCGGGTTGGATAACGCCGTCGCGATGAAGTTCGCTGACAGGCGCGGAAGGCTATTTAAGTCGCACGACCTGGGCTTCAATGCTGTTTTCCGCCAGGAGTTTGCGCGTGCGGTTGATTTCGTCCAGTTGGCCGTAGGGACCGAGGCGCACGCGGTAAAGCGTCTGGCGGCCTTGCTCGATCGGGAAGATCCGCGCATCCAGTCCCAACAGCGCCAGCCGCGCGCGCATCGCGTCGGCCTCCTCAGGCGACTTGAACGCGCCAGCCTGTAACAGAAAACGCGTGCCGCCCTCGGCCGGGGCGTCAGCTTTCGTTGGCCCTTTATCGACGGGTGTCTCGGCAGTGGGCGGCGCCGCGGCGGTTGATGGTGCAGGCACAGACTCGCTCTTGGTCGTGCCATACAGCGATTTGTTCGGATCGGGAAGCGTTGCGCCCGGCGTCGGGGTGACGTTTGCGCCCGGACGCTGCACCTTGGACACGAACGGCAGGGGCGCGTTGGTGATATAGACGGCCACGGCAACCGCGACGGCCAGTCCCACCACGAGTCCGATGATGAATCCCAGCAGCGTGCCGCCGCGGTGATACCGCATCAGAGTCGGCAGCAGATCGACCGATCGATTGACCTTGGATGGAGCTTCGAAGTTCAATTGTTCACCCATACCTTCGGGAGCCGTCACATGCGCTCCGGCGCAGATACACCAATCACGGCCAATCCGTTGCGCAGCACCTGCCGCGTGGCCAGCAGCAGCGCCAGCCGGGCGTCGCGCTGTGACGCGTCGTCCACCAGCACGCGCTCCGCATTGTAGAAGGCGTGAAAATCGGCCGCGAGATCCTTCAGGTAGAAGGCAATCTGATGCGGGGCCAGTTCCTGCGCGGCCTCCGCCAGCAGATCGGGATAGTCGGCCAGACGCGCCAGAAGGGCCTGCTCGCGCGCGCCCGTCAACGGCGCGAGGCTGACATGCAGCGCGCGATCTTCATCGATTGCCAGCCCCGCCGTCGCCGCCTGCGCCAGCACGCTGCAGATGCGTGCGTGCGCGTACTGCACGTAGTAAACGGGATTCTCCTCGCTCTGCGAAAGCGCGAGGTCCACGTCGAACACGAACTCGGTGTCGGCCTTGCGCGAGGCGAGAAAGAAGCGCGTTGCATCGCGCCCGACCCAGTCGAGCAGATCGCGCAGCGTCACGTATTCACCGGCGCGCTTGGACATCTTCACTTCTTCGCCGCCGCGCATCACGCGCACCATCTTGTGCAGCAGGTAGTCGGGGTACCCTTGCGGCACGTGCACGCCGAGCGCCTGGCCTGCTGCGCGCAGCCCCGCGCGTACGCGCGGCACGGTGCCGTAGTGATCGCTGCCCTGCACGTTGATCACCTTGACAAAGCCGCGCTCGAACTTGGTGAGGTGATAGGCGACGTCGGGAACGAAGTAGGTGTAACCGCCGTCCGACTTGCGCATCACGCGGTCCTTGTCGTCTGACGACGGGCCGCCGAAACCGGCGATGTTCTTGATCTCGGTCGTGCGCAGCCACAGTGCGCCCTCAGCCTCGTACGTCATGCCGGAGTCAATCATCGACTTGACCGCCGCCTCGACCTTGCCGTCGCTGTACAGCGACGATTCAAGATAGAAGTGATCGAACGTCACGCCGAACGCGGCCAGGTCCATGTCCTGTTCGTGGCGCAGGTACGCGACGGCGAAATGGCGAATGTTCTCCAGGTCGTTCACATCGCCGCTGGCGTGCACCGGCGCGCCGTCGCGCGCCGTCTGCGTCTTCCGGTCGAGGAAGTCGCGTGCGATGTCGATGATGTAGTCGCCGCGGTACCCGATCGATTCCGGATCGATCTCCTCGCCGCGCAGTTCACGCGCGCGCGCCTGCACCGACTGCGCCAGCGTGTCGATCTGCACGCCGGCATCGTTATAGTAAAACTCGCGCGTCACGTCCCAGCCCTGTGTGGCGAGCAGGTTGGCGAGCGCATCACCGAGCGCCGCCTGGCGCGCATGTCCCAGATGCAGCGGTCCAGTCGGGTTGGCCGAGACAAATTCAACCATCACCTTCTGGCCGCTCGCAGCCGTTGAGGTGCCGAAGCACTGCTTCTCGCGCAGCACCGTGTGCACGGCCTCCTGCTTCGCAGCCGCGGACACGCGCAGGTTGATGAAGCCGGGACCGGCGATTTCGACCGCATCGATCAGGCCGCTCGCTTTCGGATTCAGCCTCAGGTTGTCGGCGATCGCCTGCGCAACTTCGCGCGGGTTGCGCTTCAGCAGCTTCGCCAGCTGCATGGCCACCGAGCACGCGAGATCGCCGTGCGCCGCGACCTTGGGGCGCTGCAGCTCGATCGGAATCTCGGGGGCGGCAAAGGCGGCGAGCGCGTCGCGGATCAGACCGACGATCGCCTGCCGTTGTTGCGGAAGCATGTGCGGGCTGACGCAGGAAGCAGAGGCGCGGATTCTACCCGCGCCTCCTCGTGCCGCGGCGTTGCGCGCCGTAAACTGCACACGCAATGAGAAGCCAGATCGATCATCTCGTCGTGGCGTGCGGTGATCTCGACCAGGGCTCTGACTGGGTCAAGCGGCAATTCGACGTGGAGCCGCTGTCGGGTGGCAGGCACGCGCTGATGGGCACGCACAACCGGCTGCTGAAACTGGGTCCGCGCACCTATCTCGAACTGATCGCGATCGATCCGGACGCCACCGCGACGCGTGTCCGCTGGTTCGACCTCGACAACCCCGCCGTGCAGCGCCGTGCGCGGGAGCAACCGTTCCTTCTGACCTGGGTTGCCTCAACGACGAGCATCGTCGAGGCGGTGGTTCAGGTGCCCGAGCTGGGCGAGGTGATTGCAGCGTCGCGCGACCAGTTGGCGTGGCGCATCACCGTGCCGGCTGACGGCCGCCTTCAGTTCTCCGGCGTGCTGCCTGCGGTGATCGAATGGGAAGGCGAAGCGCATCCCTGCGACGCGATGCAGGAAAGCGGCTGTGAACTGGCTGAACTGAACCTTTCGCACCCGGCCGCGACCAGCATCGTGCCGATGTTTCGCTCATTGCGTCTGGCGGGTGCAGTCGAATTGCGGCCCGGCCCGATTCGGCTGACGGCGCGCATCCGCTCGCCGCGCGGCGAGATCGAGTTGAGTTAGTTCAAAGGGAGACGCGCGGCAGGCTGAACAGCGGTTGGACATCGCCGACCACGGTGCCACGGTAGTTCTTGATCTGCGGCCGTGTGTATTTGGCCAATGGCGTGGCAGACGTGTCTTCGAGTAATCCGAGTTGCTGCAGCACTTCGACGGTTGCCGCGATCAGTGCGCGCGAATTGCCGTCCGCGATGCGCACCGCAATGCCGATGCCCTTGCGCTTCACACCGATTGCCTGCACACCGTCGGCGCCGATCTTCGTAACCCAGTCGCCGCCGCCGGTTTGCATCAGCGCCAGGTCGCTGCGCGCCGTGCCCGACACCAGATCGGGATGCCGCGTCATCGCGTAGGACAGCGCAGCAAGCTCCGGCGTCTTCCCGATCGCGAGATGACAGAAGGCCTGCGCCAACCCGGTAAGAGGCAGCGCGAAATTCGGCGCGCTGCACCCGTCGATTCCCAGCGGTGGCTCGGCGCCCGCCGCATAGCCGCGCACGACCTCGCGCACGCGTTGCTGCAGTCGCGACTCGGGGTCCAGGTAACTCCGCGTTGGCGCCCCATGCAGGCGACACCAGGCGAGGAATCCGCTGTGCTTGCCCGAGCAGTTGTGGTGCAACTGGTTCCAGCGCGCGCCCGGTGGCGCCTGCGTGCCGGTATGGGTGAAATAACTCGGCGGATGGCAACCGCATTGCAGATCAGGCTCGCCCAGCCCGATTCGATCGAGCATGCGCCGCGCGACGGCGACGTGGATCGCCTCGCCGTTATGGCTCGCACACATCAACGCCAGTTCGTGCGACGTGAAGCCGAGCCGCTGCATGCCGTCGTCCGCGACGAACGGCAGCGCCTGCAGCGGCTTGAGCGACGAGCGTGTGAAGTTGAACGCGGCGGGGTCCCCGACGCCCGCGATCAGCCTGCCCGCTGCGTCGACCACGGCGATTGAACCGATGTGCACGAGTTCCGGCATGCCGCCGCGCGTGGCGACGACGAGCGGCACGTGACTGGGCGGTGTCAGCGTCATGCAGCCTGCGGGGCGCCTGACGCGGCGAGCCGGGCCGTCACTTCCTTGCGATAGCGGTTCAGTTCCTGCACCGAATTGAAGGTGCGTTCGAACAACAGGCTCATGTTGTGCAGGATGCGCTCGACCACCTTGCCTTCCCAGACTTCGTCGAACTTGATCTGCGCATCAAGCCAATGCTCGAGCCATTGCGGATCGGGCAGCCGCGACTGCACCGTGTCGCGCGGATAGTGCGCCTGGCTGACGTGCAGGTTGGTGGGATGCAGCGCCTTGGCCGTTCGCTTCGCGCTCGCCATCAACACGCCGATCTTCGAGAACGCCGCGCGCGCGGTGTCACCGAGTTCGCCCAGGTACTTCTTCATGTAGCGCAGGTACGCGCCGCCATGGCGCGCCTCATCCTGGCTCAGCAGCTTGTAGATGTGCTTGATCACCGGTTCGGTATGCCACTCGGCCGCCCGGCGGTACCAGTGGTTCAGTCGGATCTCGCCGCAGAAGTGAAGCGTCAGCGTCTCCAGTGCGGGCGCCGGATCGAACTCGAAGCGGACGTTGTGCAACTCATCATGCGTCGGCACCAGATCCGGTCGGAAGCGTCGCAGATACTCGATCAGTACCAGCGCGTGCTTCTGCTCCTCGAAAAACCACACCGACATGAACGCGGAGAAGTCAGAGTCGTGGCGGTTGTCGCGCAGGAACATCTCGGTGGCCGGAAGCGCTGACCACTCGGTGATCGCGTTCATGCGGATTGTCTGCGCCTGCTCGTCGGACAGTTTTGCGGTGTCGAACTGGGCCCACGGAACATCCTTCTCCATGCTCCAGCGGACGGATTCGAGCGATTTGAACAATTCGGGATACAGCATGGTCATCCCTTGTCGTAAGGAATTCAGCCGGCGGCGCGGCGCTTCAGCCAGCGCATCAGGCCGCCCAGGAACGGGAGTTTCTCATACAGCTCCTCTGCTGCGTCCCAGTAGTCGCGATGAAACGACACGCGTCCGTCAGCGGCGAAGCGCAGGTGGGACGCGCCGTGGATCACCTGCGGCTCGCGGTTGAAGCGGCGCATGCGAAAGTGGAAGTCCCATGTCATCAGCGCCTGATCGCCTTCACAAACGACGTCCTTTACCACGAAGCGCGGGGCATCGATCTGCACGAACATGTGCGCGAAGATGCGGCGAATCGCTTCAACACCGTCGACTTCGTTGAACGGGTCCTTGAAATACGCGCCGGGTGCGTACACCGTGTCGATGCGCGCGAGGCTCGCTTCGTCGAGCGTCTCAAAGAATTGCTTCGCACGCGCGGCGGCGTCGTTCATCACAGACCCGTCACGCGGCGCACAGCAGCGAACTGCAGCCGATAGGGCAGCATGCGCAGCAGCTTGAACCAGGCAGTGAAGCGCTTTGGATAGTGGATCTCAAAGCGGCCGGCGGCGATGCCGTCGAGGGTGGCGCGCGCCGCCGCGTCGGCCGTCATCAGTGCCGGCATGGAGAAATCGTTCTTCTGTGTGAGTGGCGTATCGACGAAGCCCGGATTGATCAGGTACACGCTGATGCCGTCCGGGTGCAGGTCGCCGTACAGTGACTCGGCAAGATTGATCAGTGCCGCCTTGCTGGCGCCATAGATCAGCGACTTGGGCAGGCCGAAGTAACCCGCCATCGACGACACGATGCCGACACCGCCCGAACGCTGCTGCAACAGGGTCGGAATGATTGCGTCGAGGCAGTTGAGTACGCCTATCAGATTGACATCGAGCAGTTGCTTCGCGGACGCGAGGTCCCATGTCTGCGCGCGCATCGCGAGGTGCGTGCCGGCAACGATCAGTGCCAGGTCGTAGCCGCCCCAGCGCGCCTCGATCGCGCGTGCGGCGCGCCCGATGCTCTCGCGATCCGTGATATCAAGTTCCGCAATCAGCGCGTCATGCGCATCGCCGGCGACTTGCGCGAGCAGATCGCGCTTGCGCGCCGACAGCGCCACGCGTGCACCGCGCGCAAGCAGTTCGCGCGCGATCTCGGCCCCGATTCCATAGGACGCGCCGATCACCCAGACGCGCCTGCCTGCGAAACTGTCGATGCGGGGATTCAGGCTCACGACAGCCTCCGGAACGAGATGAGGATCTCGCCGACGCGAAAGCCGAAGTACGACATCACGGCGCGGTTCAGCATGACCCGCTCATCGATCAGGAACATCCAGTCGTCAAATGCGATGTTGAAGGTGCGACCGCTGTCGGTCTTCAGGGCGAAGGTGTACGACCAGTTCAACGCGTTGCCGCTGACGGCGCCCCTGGCTTGGCCGACCACATCGGCCGCCGTGCCGATCCACTGTCCGGGTGTCGTGGCGGGAGTCAATGTCCATACACGCCTTTCCTTCTTGCCATCGGACCAGGTGAAATCCTCGTCGAGTGTGCCGATGCTTCCGTTCCAGCTTCCCTTGATCGTCACGACGAAACGCCGCTGCACCTCGCCCGAGCGGTTCATCACCGCGCCATGACCGATCAGGTTGCCGCTGAAGTACTGCTGCAGGTCGAGCGCCGGTTTTTCCTTCGAATACACCTGCGGATCAGTCGATGCGCAGCCGACGAGCAGCGCTGCGCACAACAGAACGAGAAGGCGTCCGAGCATTGGAGTTCCTCAGAAGCGTCGTCGCCGCCAGGCCGTGAGCAGCAGTGCGACGGCGATCAGTTTCAGCAAACAAGGGATGACTGCATAAGCGAACGAAAGCGCCTGCAGCGCTCCCGGGTCTTGTTCGCCCGGGGTGTAGCCGAGCGCGCCGAGCAGCGGCAATGCGATGCCGGCCGCCAGCGCGAGATTCAGCTTGTTGACGAAATTCCAGAGACCGAAGTACGCGCCCTCGCGCGCGCCACGATGTCCATTGACGTCGATTACGCGCGCCAGCAACGCTGGCGGCAACGCAAGATCGGCGCCGAGCGCTGCACCGGACAGCACGCAGATGATTGCGAAGGCAACGAGATCGCCGCTGCCAAGCCCGTAGGCCCAGACGAACGCCGCGACCGCGGCGACCATGCCGGCCAGCCAGGCAGCCTGCAATCCGAAGCGTGCCGAAAGGCGCACCCACAGCGGCATGCTCGCCGCGCCGGCGATGAAGTACAGCGCGAGGAAGAAACCCGAGTGGCTCTCAAGCTGTAACCGATCGGCGACGAAGAACAGCACCAGCGTGGCAGGAATCGCCGCCGCGATGCCATTAGCGACGAAGACCGCGAGCAACCAGCGGAAGCTCGACATGGCAAGCGGCGCGGCGACCGCGGCGAACGCATTGCCGGTCGGCGCTCCAGCCACAGTCACCGGGCGAGGCGAGTAGCGCAGCAGCAGGAACAGCGCGATCGCCAGGGTTGCGCTGAAGAGCGCGACCAGCGACGACACTCCAAATGCCTGCGGCAGTGCGGCCGCGAGCACCACACCCACCAGGCCCGAACCTTCGCGGGCGGCGGTGATGCGCGTTCTTCCGGCATCGTCGCGCGCCAGTTCCGATCCCCACGATTGATACGCCACCGTGGCCAGGCTGTAACCGAGATAGGCGGCGGTCAGTGTTATCGCCAGCCACAACACGCGCGAGTTGCCGGACAAACCGGGCCACGGGTTGAACAACAGCGCAAAGCCCACCGCAAGCGGAAGGCAAGCCACTAGGATCGGGCGCACGTAGCTGCCGAGCCGTTTCTGCGCGTCGATCCAGGCGCCGAGCAGCGGATCGACGAGGGCGTCGAGCAGGCGGGTCGCGAGCAGCACAGCGCCGATGGTCGCAAGGGTCAAGCCGACCTGGTCCGCGTAGAACTTCGGCACCAGCACATAGACCGGCAACGCCATCATCGCCAGCGGCAAGCCCAGCGCAGCATGCGCCGCGAGGCGCGCGACGCCGGCACCCTCGCCACCCCGCGCCTCAGCGACCAGACCGGCCAGCTTGCTGCCGGTGCTCATCGCTGCACTTCGAGTTGATTGAACAGCGTGTCGCGCACTCTGGGGGCACGCGTGCGCTGGTCGAGCCAGATTGAGAAGAATGCGCGCGCGAAGTCCGGATCCTCGATGGCACCGCGAAAGCGGCCATCGAAATAGAAACGAGCGCCCACCCCCGGCACATTGACGCCGGTAAGCCTCTGTCCCTTGTCGACGTCGGGAAACAGGGCCACCATCAGCGCATGCCAGCGGATGCGCTGCTCATCGGCTCCGAAGCCCATGCGCGTGATTTCGTCGCGACTGGTGTCGGCGATTGCGCGTCCTTCCAGCTTGCGCGCGTACTGCAGATCAAGCGCGAACGGCTGTGTGAACGGCGCGCGCGCATCGAAGCCACGGGGCACATACAAGTGCGCGTCGTACACGTGAAAGCCATACCAGGTCAGTCGGCCGGGGCCGGCGACCTTGGCGTCGCTGATATACACGCGGATGTGGTCGGGAACCCGCGCCGGATCGGCGCTCGCGGCCATAGTGGCGATCAGCGCAACACACGCGACGGCGACGTTACGAAGCATGGACCAGTGTGTACTGCGTGACATCGGTGTTGCCTTCGGCGAATGCCGCCTCGCAATAAGCGAGATAGAACTCCCAGATACGCATGAAGCGGGAATCAAAGCCGAGCGCACGCACGGCCGCGTCCTGCGCAAGGAAACGCGCGCGCCAGGCCGCAAGCGTGCGCGCATAGTCGCGGCCGAACGAGCGGGCGTTCGTGATCCGTAGCCCGGCGCGCCTTGCCTGCGACTCGAATGCGCGCGGCGACGGCAGCATGCCGCCGGGAAAGATGTACTGCTGGATGAAGTCGGTGCTCCTGCGATAACGCTCGAACAGCGAATCGGCGATCTCAATGGTCTGGATGCATGCGCGGCCGCCCGGCACCAGGCAGCGCTTGAGCGTTTCGAAATACGACGGCCAGTATGCTTCGCCGACCGCCTCGAACATCTCGATGGAGGCGATTGCATCGTAGCGTCCGCGTTCATCCCGGTAATCCTGCAGCTTCAGCTCGGCGCGCAGATCGTGGTGCGCCAGTCGGTCGCGGGCGTACGCCAGTTGCGACGGCGATAACGTCAGGCCGGTCACGGCATGACCCGCCATGGCTGCGGTCTGCGCAAACCCGCCCCAGCCACAGCCGATCTCGAGAATGCGCGCGCCCGGCGCAAGGGCGAGCTCGCGCAGCAGGCGCTCGTATTTAGCGTACTGCGCGGATTCGAGTGCGGCTGCGGTCGTTGGCGCATGCGTATCTACCGTTGCGCCGAACAGTGCGCTGGAGTACGTCATCGATGGATCCAGCCACAGCGCGTAGAAATCATTGCCGAGGTCGTAGTGCGCATGGACATTCTTCTTCGCCTGCGCCCTGGTATTTCGATTCAGCAGATGCTTCAGTCGGTACACGAGCCGGCCCAGCGCGGTGCCGTAGAAGACCTGTTCGGCAGCAGCACGATTGCGGATGAAGAATGTCAGCAAGCGAGTCAAGTCGGATGTCGACCAGTCGCCTGCGATGTGGGTCTCGGCAAAGCCGATGTCACCGCTCTTGAGCGCCGCGCCGACGACGTTCCAGTTCGCAAGCGCGATGTCCGCGTGCGGCTGACCCGACCCGAAGGTCGCCTGCTGCCCATCCGGGAAGCGAATGAAGATCGAGCCATGCTCGATGCGCGCCAGCAGCCGCAGTACCCAGCGCATCTGAGCGGGGAATCCGGAGGTGTCGAGCGCGGCACCGCTGCGCGGTGGCGATATGAGGGCAAATTCGTTCATGCTGATGCGGATGAAGACGGATCAATGTGGGAGCGCGTGACGCCCTGCTCTGGCGGACGCGGTTTGGAAATGAAAGGCACGCGCTTGAGCCACAGTCGCAGCGCCTGCCAGTGGATGCGCACGATCACGCCGATCGTGAATGCGGGATGGGTGATCAGCGTGCGCAGAAGCCGCGCGTCGGTGAGCGGCGCGAGCTCGCCTTCGATCGAGGTCTGCAGCAGCGGCCCGCCGGCATCGTCATAGTCGATGCGCGCAACGAAACGCGGGGGCGCAGCGGCATCGGAGCGCGTCAACAGGAAGCGAAATCGGTAGCGACCTTCGATATGACAGAAGGGCGACACGTGGAATACCTTGCGCGCCGAGAGTTCTTCGCCCCAGCGGATGGCGCGGCCGTCGGCATGAGCGAGCAGGTAGCAGTGACGTTCGCCGAAGGTGTTGTTGACCTCGCACACGACCGCACGCAGGCCGCCATCGGTGCGCTCGCAGAACCAGAAGTTGACCGGGTTGAAAACGATTCCCAGCACCCGTGGCAGGGTGTGTAGCCAGACCTCACCGGTTGCGTCGACAATGCCTTCTCCGCGCAGCAATTCGTCGATCCACTCGAGCAACGGGCGGCCGTCGCCATGATCGTCATCGTTCAGCGCAAACAGTCCGCGCTGATTGCGCCGCAGCCATTTGCAGGGCTGTGACTGCTGCGCCAATGCCCGCAGCGGCAGCCGCAGGAACCATCCCGCATACGCAAAGCGATTGCTCGCCGGACGCAGCCGTGCATGCCGGATCGAACCGGAGCCGAGCCAGGCAATGGGCGCCGCGCTCATCCGGATTACGCGGCCAGCAGAAGTGAAGCGGGAATTCGCGCCCGCAGTGCCGCGGCGACGGCGAGACCCGATTTCAGGCCGTCCTCATGGAATCCATAGCCAGTCCACGCACCTGCAAACCAGACACCGCGCCGGCCCTGCAGATCTGGCAGGCGACGCTGCGCAGCGACGGCAACTTCATCGAAGATCGGATGCGCGTAGTCGAACTCGGCAATCACCGACTC
>DAITAC010000013.1:9402-16836 GCA_036824465.1 Burkholderiaceae bacterium | reverse complement strand
TCGACCAGCATGCGCAGCGCCTGGTCGCTGTGGCAGGCGAGCACGACCTGATCGAACGTTTCGCGCGAGCGCAGGCTCGAAACAATCACCTTGCCGCTTGGGCTGCGAGAGATTCTCTGCACGGGATCACCGAGGCGTACGTCCGCAAGGTGCCTGGCGATCCGCTCGACATACTGGCGCGCGCCGCCTTGAACCGTGAACCAGCGCGGTCGATCGCTGACCTGCAGCAGGCCGTGGTTGTGGCAGAAGCGCACAAAGGTGGCAACCGGATAAGCAAGCATCGTGGCCATCGGGCATGACCAGATCGCAGCGGCCATTGGCAGCAGGTACCAGTGGCGGAACTCCTCGCTGTATCGATGGCGATCGAGAAACTCGCGCAGCGTCAACCCGCTGGCGTCCTCCTTGCCCTCGGCGATGCGCGTCGCTTGCGCGTTGAAGCGCCGCAGATCGACCAGCATGCCGATGAAGCGCGGTGACACGAGGTTGCGTCGTTGCGCGAAGACACTGGCGAGGCTGGTGCCGGCCCATTCGAGGCGGCGCGCATGGCCGCGCTCGGCGACGCTGACCGAGAACGACATGTCGCTGGAAGCGATCGGGATCTTCAACTCGTCGAAGAGTCCGATCAGATGGGGATAGGTGCGCTCGTTAAAAACGAGAAAGCCGGTGTCGACCGGGTACGTCACGCCGTCGAGCGTGACATCGACCGTGTTGGTGTGGCCGCCCAGGCGTGGCGCGGATTCGAATAGCGTGAGGGCGCACGATGACGACGCATCTCGCGTCAGCGCATGCGCACAGCCGAGTCCGGCAATGCCGGCGCCAATGACTGCAATCTTCATAAGTGGCAGGGCCCCAATCAAGATGGTCGCGGTGCGACCGACGGTTCCCTCCCGTATACGACCAGCCCGGCCCGTCGGATTGCCTGCTCGACGAGTCCTCTCCGGGACTGGCTTTTACAACGACCGGCGTACTTTGCGCCGGTGTCTAAACGTCTGGTCTTGCCTGCGCCGCGCGCTTGTCATGCTCGATCAGCGCGTAGGCTGAGTGGTTGTGGATCGATTCAAAGTTCTCCGCTTCGATCCGGTACGCAACGACGCGCGTATCGCGATTCAGTGTGACCGCGATGTCGCGCACCATGTCCTCGACAAACTTCGGATTGTCGTAGGCCAGTTCCGTCACGTACTTCTCGTCCGGCCGCTTGAGCAGGCCCCAAAGTTCGGCCGACGCGGCCTGCTCCGCAATGCGAATCTGTTCGTCGATCGTCATTTCGCCGGTCAGTTCGACCTCGATCGTCAGGTCCGAGCGCTGGTTGTGGGCGCCGTAGTTGGCGACCTTCTTGCTGCACGGGCACAGGCTCGTCACCGGCGCGGTCACGGTCTGGCGCAGGGTGGTTCGCCCCCGATACTGGTCGGCGCGCATCGTCACCCGATAGTCCATCAGGCCTTCAACGCCCGAAATCGGCGCCGACTTCATGAGGAAGTAAGGAAACCGAAGTGCGATCGACCCTTCGGTCGCTTCGAGCCGCTCGAGCATCGACTTCAGCATGAGTTGCAGCGCGGATGGAGACAGCGGCGCCGGGTGGTCGCGCAGCACTTCGATGAAGCGCGACATGTGGGTGCCCTTCTGCGCCGGCGGCAGGGCGACGTACATGTCCACCGTCGCTACCGATGGCTGCGGGCCGCGCGGCGTGGCGATCGAGATCGGGTGCGTCAGGCTCTTGATCCCAACGTGCTGAATCGGCACGTTGCGGCCGTCGGTACTCGACTGCACGTCGGGAAGGAACATTTTCTCGGGAGCGTTCATTCAATCAATCCGGATTGTCGCCCAATTCGATCCAGCCTCCGTCGGCCTGGCCGGCGGCACCGCATGCTCATCGGCTCGATAGCAGTTGCTCGATGCGGCCCGTGATTCGTCGGTCCAGCGGCTCCACGTCACTTGGGAAAACGGCTACTACCTGCCCGTTGCGGTCGATCAGATACTTGTGGAAGTTCCACTTCGGCGCCTGGCCACCCGCGCGGGACAGCGCGGCGAAGAAGGGGCTGGCAGTCTGCCCGGCCACCGAGGTCTTCGCAAACATCGGGAATTTCACCCCATAGGTATTGAAGCAGAAAGTGGCAATCGACTTGTTGTCCTTCGGTTCCTGATTGAAGTCGTTGGACGGGAAACCCAGCACGGCAAAGCCACGACCGGAAAAGCGGGCATGCAGTTGTTCCATGCCTTCGTACTGCGGCGTATAGCCGCAGTAGCTTGCCGTGTTGACCACTAACAGCACCCGCCCCGAAAACTGGCACAGGTCCTGCGGTGCGTCGTCCTGCAGTCGCGGTACGACATGAGCAAGCAGCGGCGCGCATGCAGGCTCTGCAGACATGGAATTGACTGGGACAAAGCCGAGCAATGCCAGCACGCCAACGAATTGGCGGCGTCCCGTTAAACGGAATGCAATCGCTGGAGCCTCTCTGAGGCCACAACGTGTGCGAGTACTTGCTCTCATTGCGCTCATTTCCCGTCAATATCTGAAAGAAGTCACTCTTCCAGTCAGTCTTTGCCTAAGATTACTTGGCGACTTACTAGGCCCTCTATCCGCTTCAGCAAGGCTGTGCAGATTATGCCAACAAAGCAGAGGAAATGCCATATTGTCCAGGACAAAATGTATACTTCACCTGTCGCTCGGCTGTGGCGCTCCTTTTGGGTGTCGACGCGCAACGTTGAAAGAGTTCTGCTGACTTGGCGATTCTCCCAGTGACTGACGTCTCCGCTCACTCAGGCACCTTGCCCATCGCCGCCGTCGAACGCGACTGCGGCCTATCGAAAGACACACTGCGCGTGTGGGAACGGCGATACGGTTTCCCGGCGCCGACGCGCGACGAATTCGACGAGCGCGTGTACCCGGTCGATCAGGTGAATCGGCTGCGTGCGATCAAGCGTCTGCTCGACCTTGGGCATCGTCCCGGCAAGATCATCGCACTTCCTCTTGAGGAACTGCACGCGCTGGCGCAGCAGACCCTTGAGAAGGTCACGCGCAAGACGGAGATCGCCGAGCCGAAGGATGCGTTGCGCGGCTATCTCGAACTCGTAACGGCGCACCAGATCGAGGACCTGCGCGATCGTCTCTCGCAATCAATCCTGCGCATCGGCCTGGCGCGATTTGTCACGGATGTGGTCGCGCCGATGAATGAACTGGTTGGTGATGCGTGGGCGCGCGGGCAGCTCGAGATCTTTGAGGAGCACCTTTATACGGAGTTGATCCAGAGCTTGTTGCGCAACGCGACCAATTCGGTGCGCCAGCCGCCCACAAAACCGCGCGTTTTGCTGACGACGCTTTCACAGGAGCCGCATGGACTTGGCGTGCTGATGGCGCAGACGATGTTCGCGCTCGAGGGTGCGTGCTGCATTTCGCTGGGAGTGCAGACCCCGCTCCCGGACATCGTGCTGGCGGCACAGACCCAAAGTGCCGACATCGTTGCGCTGTCGTTTTCGTCGAGCCTCAATCCGAACCAGGTTGTCGATGGGCTGGCCCAACTGCGCGCGCGGCTCGCGCCCACCACGGCAATCTGGGCCGGCGGTGCCTGCCCGATCCTGTATCGCAGACCTCCGGCGGGTGTGCTGACGCTCGCCGGACTTGCCGAAATTGCGCCGGCGCTTGTCGCGTGGCGGGAAGCGCATTCATCCTGATTGGCGGACTCGGTCAGGTCGCCAGCGATTTGCTCGACAATGCTGAACCAGCTCGAGCAAGGAGAAAGCGATGAAGTTGCAGGATCGGGTTGCCATCATTACCGGTGCCGCGCAGGGAATCGGTGCGGCGTGCGTACGGGCCTTTGCTGCGGAAGGTGCGAAGGTCGTTGCCTCCGACATCAACGAAATCGGCGGCACTGCACTGGTCAAGGATGTTGCGGCGCAAGGGGGCACTGCGCTCTTCTGCCGCGCTGATGTCGCGGTGCGCGTCGACGTCGAGCGACTGGTCAAGTTCGCTGTGGATCACTTCGGCCGGCTCGACGTTTGCGTCAGCAACGCCGGAATCGTGCATGCGGCCGATTTCGCTGATCTGGCCGAAGAGGACTTCGACCGCGTGTTGCGCGTGAACCTGAAGGGCCCATTTCTATGCGGTCAGGCGGCGGCCCGACAGATGCTCAAGCAGGACACACGCGCTTTGCGCGGCGGCGCGGCAGCGCGTGGCGCAATCATCAACATGTCGAGTGTGAATGCCGTGCTCGCGATCGCCAATCAGGTGCCATACACCGTCAGCAAAGGCGCGCTGAACCAGTTGACCAAGGTGATGGCCATCGGCTTGGCGCCGCACGGGATTCGCGTGATGGGGATCGGCCCGGGTTCGATCGCGACCGAGATGCTTAAAACGGCGGTGCTGACCAACGAGACTGCAAGGCAACGCATTCTGTCCCGCACGCCGCTCGGCCGGCTCGGTGAACCCGACGAGGTCGCGCGGGTCGCGGTCTTTCTTGCCAGCGATGATGCTTCGTACCTCACCGGCACCACCGTATATCCGGACGGCGGCCGCCTGGGACTGAACTACGTGATGTAGACGCCGGGGTCAGTAGAACACCGTGAGCACGCCGGTGTAGCCGTATAAGTTGCGGCCGCCGATCTCGCCGCTGGCGTAGAAGCCGACCAATGGGACGTCGCCGAGGTGGTGCCTGATGACCCTGAGCTCCTCTGACTGTTCGCCGAACATGTGGCTGCCGCGGCCGACGCAGGACACGTAGACCGCACCCTTCGCCCTGCTCCGGGTTTCGGGGTTGTGGTGTTCATCGATGTGATCGCGGATCTCGGAACAGATCCGGATGAGATCCTTGCGTGCAGCGCTTTCGTCGCGCGTACAGAAACGCAGCTGCTGGCCTTCTTCCATGGCGGCGCCCACCGCGATCGTTCCCTTTCCCGGGTCCAATGCGACCACGTGGCGGATCACATAGTCAATTCGTGGGGTGCGTTCGTGATATCCGCCGGCGCCGTCGGGTTCGATCCCGACGAACAGGCCGCGGCGACCGAGCGCCAGCAACTGCTGCCGGATCCGCGCAAAATCCTCGCGTGGAACGTCGTCTCCCGATAGCATCGCGGCACGCTCGCGGATACCCGCATCTTCCAGCAACACGTCGAACGCGGGCCGGCCATCGAGCTCCTGGATCACGTTGGCGCTCGCTTTTGTGACCTCGTGCCGGCGCGCACCGGGCAAAGGATGCGCCCCCTGGGAAACACGCGAGACCAGTTGAACTTCCGATGAAAAGACCGCACCCGACAGTCCGCCGCTCAACGCGCGATCGGCGATCTGTCTTGTGCCTTGGCGGCCGCTCGACAATCCACCGAACAGATACTCGCTTTCCAGCTTGCCCGCCATGTCGAGCACCAGCTCGGGCACATCGAGCGTAGCTGGATCGGCGTGCACGAGCGCGGTGAACGCGGCCTGCGCGCCGCTGTCCGTACGCGTTCCCAGCGTCGGCGGCCGCTGTGTCCCCGAAAACACATTGACACTTCCAGGCGTGAAGTGTCCCAGCATCACTGACAGCGCCGGCTCATCGATGTACTCGACGCCGATGGCGCAGATGCCAACGCCGCTTGAGCCGACCCAGTTCGGAATGCCGGTGCGCGACTTCAGAGTGGCGAGAATCTCGTCAAGATTCGGCTGCAGTGGCTCGGTGACGTAGAGAAAACCGAGGTTGGCATGACGCTCGTAGTCGCCACTCGCGGCCTGCGCCTCAAGCTGCGCCAGGCATTGGCGCGTTGCTTCGGCCCAATCGGTGTGCGCGGCGTGAGCGTGACGAAACTGCATCAGTTTGTCAGTCCGGCGATCGCCTGCGGCGTTTCGATTTGGACGCCGGAGGTTTGTCGACTTTTTTCTTTTCAGGCGGTGCTGCGGCGGCCGCCGCGACCTTGGTGAACTGCTCCTGCAGCGTGCTCCACCACGCAGCGGGGTTCAGCGGAAGGGTTCCCGCCGGCGCGGGGGCCGACGATTTGTGCGACTGCTTCGAGCGCTGCCGTGCCGGTGTCGGCGTGGCGGTGGGTGCGGCCGCCTGTGTGGCGCTGCCGGCCGCAACGGCGGGCTGCTCTCCCGGCTTTGACATCGTCGATAGCATGGCACCGCCAAATGAACGCAGCGTGGCGATCGTATTGCGCTGGACTTCCAGACTCTGAATTGTCGTGCGCAGCATGTTGACGTTTAGGTTCAGCCATTGCTCGACCGCGCGCAGGTCCGCAATACGCCGGTCGATTTCCTCCACATCGAGTGTCGGCGCGATCATCGACGGCAATGTCTGCGGCAGATTCTGGGCGAACTGCACCATGCTCGACGGCGTCGGCAAAGTCGGTAGCCCGGACACTCCCCAGATCTTCCGGACCATGTCGAGACTGTCGCTGACGGTGCCCGCGAATGGCAGTCCGCCAATGCCGAGCGTGTGCTTCTTGCTCATCGCCCCCCCTTTTCATTGCGCGGCGCGCCCCGCTGCAGCGACGCCACGCGTTGCTCAATTGCGCCAAATATCGACTGCCCCGCCGAATCGAACATCTCGATTCGTACCGTATCACCAAACTTCATGAATGGTGTGCTGGGTTTGCCTTCGGCCATCAATTCCAGACTACGCTTTTCAGCGATGCAGCAGTAACCCCGGCTGCGGTCGATGTTGGACACGGTGCCCGAACCGACGATGCTGCCCGCGCCGACATTGCGGGTTTTGGCGATGTGCGCGATCAGTTGCGGAAAACTGAACGTCATGTCCTCGCCGGCGTCAGCCGCGCCGACCTGCATGCCGTTCCAGTGCACGACGAGCGGCAGATGCACCTTGCCCTCACTCCACGCGCCCCCGAGTTCATCCGGCGTGACCGCCGCCGGTGAAAACCCGGTCGCCGGCTTGCTCTGGAAGAAGCCGAAGCCCTTTGCCAGTTCGGGTGGAATCAAGTTACGGAGGCTGACATCATTGACCAGCATCAGCAATTTGATGTGGCCGGCGCACTGCGCGGCCGGCGTGCCCATGGGCACATCGTCGGTGACCACCGCCACTTCCGCCTCGAAATCGATTCCGAAGTCTTCCGAAGCGCAGACGATCGCATCGCGTGCGCCGAGCAGATCGTCGGAGCCGCCCTGATACATCAGGGGATCGGTCCAGAACGATGCCGGCATCTCCGCGCCGCGCGCCTTGCGCACGAGTTCGACGTGGTTGACGTACGCCGATCCATCGGCCCACTGATAGGCACGCGGCAGCGGCGCCATGCACCGGGCGGGATCGAAGGCGAATGCGTGTCGCGCGCGACCCTCATTCAGCGCCTGGTACAGCTCGTCAAGCTGGGGTGCATGAAACGACCAGTCATCGAGCAATATCTGCAGGCGCCCGGCAATCCCGCTGGCGAAGTGCGCCGTCGTCAGGTCGCGCGACACAACGACCAGTTGTCCATCGCGCGAACCGTCGCGCAGGGTGGCAAGCTTCATTCGTCCGT
>DAITAC010000013.1:0-9302 GCA_036824465.1 Burkholderiaceae bacterium | reverse complement strand
TTCGGTCCAAGCCAAGGCTATCTTAGCGTCGCGTGCTAGCGTCGGCGCGCAGGTCAGTTCAATCGTTATCCAATGCCGATGGGTTCGCATTCAGCTTCTGTCCTCGCTCCGGCCGCGGCCGGCACAAGGGCATGGCTTGGCCGCGCGTTGTTTGTGCTCGGTCTGTCCCTGGCAGTACACGCTACTGTGCTCGTTGTCGGACACAAAACGCTGCAGATTCCAACAATGGAGTACGGTCATCGCGGTTTGATCGAAGTGACCCTGCAACGGCAGGCGGTTGCGGAACCTGCCGCTGAGCCGAAAGCAACTCCGCCCCCGCGCCGCATTGCAAAAGCGCCGCCCACGCAACGCGAGGCGCCGCCACCGCCGGTTGCGGAGTCGGTACCGGGCCCGTCGCCCGAATCCGCGCCGGCAGAAGCGCAACCGCCTGCAGTTCCCGTCGAGGCAGCGCCAGTGTCCAGTGCAGATTCCGAACGCTTGCCGCCGCAAGCGGAGGCGACCGTCGGCGAATTCGATGCCAGCGGGGGCACGCTGCTGGAAGAGGTCGAGCGCCCGCCGCTCCAGCGAGCAGCCTTGCCGGTATCGGCGCGCTATGTCTATCAGACAACCGATACGCGTTTCTCCGCGGTCACGGGTACGACGACCGTGCACTGGCGCTTTGAAGAAGATCGCAGTTACGCGGCCACTCTGGTCACAACCGTTTTCGGCCTCACCGTTCTCGAGCTGAATTCACAGGGGCATGTGCAGCGGTTTGGGCTCGCGCCGGACCGCTATACGGAAAAGACCGTCGGCCGATCCGAATGGGCGACCAATTTCGACTGGTCGAAGCGGCGCTTGACGTTCAGCGCGAAGAATCATGAACGCGAATTGCGTGAGGGGATCCAGGATCGCCTGTCGTTCCAGTTTCAGTTAATGGCCCTCGGGCAACGCCTGCCAAGCAGATTTCGCCCAGGCGGATCGATTCTTCTGGCGGTGGGCGGTCGCGATGATACTTCCGCCTATCGCTTCGACATCATCGGCAGTGAACGTCTGCAGACCGCCGCGGGCGAATTCGAGACCATGAAGCTCGAGCGCCCGAAGAGCGCCGATGGCCGCGACTCGCGTATCGAAGTCTGGCTCGCGCCCGATGCGGCGTGGCTGCCGGTCAAGCTGCGGTTCACCGACCGGCGTGATCAGGTCACGGAAAACTCTTTATCTGAAATTGTGATTCCGGCGCAATGACGCGATGAGAGTTGCGACGATCCTGCTGCTGATCTCTGCACTGGCGCAGCCCACGCTCGCTGCCCCGGCATGTCCGAGCGGGCATTCGTGGCCTCCGCCTTTTCGGTTCGAATACGACGTGAAAGCCACGCGCGCGTTTCTCAGCTTGAGCGGTGACAACACGCTGGTTCTTTCGCGCGAGTCGGACGGCTATTCACTGGTGTCGGAAACGTCGGCCGGCGTGTGGTTCAGTGCGCGCCAGACATCACATGGCCAGATCGACGCGTCAGGGGTCTTGCCCGCCGAATACACCGAACGCAACGGCAACAAACCGCTGATGAGCACACAGCTCGATTGGAACGGCGAGCGGGTGACCTTCTCAGCGACGGACAAGATTGTGCCGACGCAACCGCTCATGCAGGACCGGTTGAGCCTCCTGCTGCAGCTGGGTTGGACGCAGCGCGCCCGGTCCACAACCTTCGAACTTCCGGTGGCGGGTGTGCGCGGATCGTCTATCTATCGCTTCGAGGTGCGTGGCGCCGAGACCGTTGAGACGCCGGCGGGACGTTTTCAGACGCTCAAGCTGGAGCGGCCTATGGACGCCGACGATGATCGATTGGAAGTGTGGCTCGCGCCGGCGCTATGCAGCCTGCCGGTGCGCGTTCGCTTCACCGATCGCAAGGGGTTCGTGATCAACAACGAACTCAGATCGGCGAAGTTTCTTTAGCCCCGGACTCACTTGACCTTCAGGCCGGCCAGGCTCTTGACCGCTGGCGGTGGCTTCGGCGCCAGCCGTTTCAGCGTCTCGAGCAGGATCGTCGACACCATCAGGTTGCGATGCGTCTTGCTGTCGGACGGCACGATGTGCCACGGGGCGAAGCGCGTACTCGTCTGCTCCAGGACGATCTCGTACGCCCGCTGATAGGCATCCCACAGCTTGCGCTCCTCAAGGTCCTGCAGGTTGAATTTCCAGTTCTTGTCCGGCTCGTCGATGCGCTCCTGCAGACGCCTTCGCTGCTCGTCCTTGCTGATGTGAAGAAAGAACTTCACGATCGTGGTGCCGGTGTCCTGCAGCAAGCGCTCGAAGGTGTTGATGTGCTTTAGCCGGCGTTTGCGCTCGTCCCGATCGATCCAGCCGTGCACGTACTCGATCAGAACTGCTTCGTAATGGGACCGATTGAAGATCACGATTTCGCCGATTCCCGGTACGTCGCGATGGTGCCGCCAGAGAAAATCGCGCTGCTTTTCCGGGTCGGTCGGCGCCCGATACGACACCGCGCGAACTCCCAGCGGATCAACGGCCTGGAACACGGACCGTATCGTGCCGTCCTTGCCGCTGGTATCCATGCCTTGCAGAACAATGAGCACCTTCTCTTTGCGCAGGGCGTAGAAGTTGTCCTGGAACGTCGCGATCTCACGCGCCAGCTCGGCCGTGCGCGTCCGGTCCTCTTCCCGGTTATTACTTGCGGAGCACGGCCGTGCGCCGGGATCGAAGCGCTTCAGCTTGACGGAGCCGCCCTCCAGTCGATACCGCTGCACGGTGTTCTTCATCTCATTCTCCAAAGCGAGCTTGTGTGTGATTTACCACCAAAGCCGCCAACCCACTTATGAATCGTAGGGTTTTGCTGCGGCGCAAATTGTGATCGTTAACCTGTGTCAATACGATGCTTCAAGAAGCCGCGCGTTCGACGAACAAGACGGCGCAAGATTGTGCAGCAGT
Source organism: Burkholderiaceae bacterium (assembly GCA_036824465.1). Classification (GTDB taxonomy): domain Bacteria; phylum Pseudomonadota; class Gammaproteobacteria; order Burkholderiales; family Burkholderiaceae_F; genus JAKOQB01. The sequence continues at coordinate 6,382 of DAITAC010000013.1, read as the reverse complement.
CCGCGGTCTTATCCGCCGGTTTGCGCCGGTGGCCCTCAAAAAGTTGGAGACGACTCAATGAACGCACCCATGAGTCGCAGGCAGTTCTTCAGGATCTGCGCTGCGGGAATGGGCTCGTCCTCGGTGGTCGGACTCGGCATGTCGCCGGGTACCGCGCTGGCCGAAGTGCGAGCCTTCAAACTGGCCCGAACCACCGAGACGCGCGGCACTTGCCCGTATTGCTCGGTCAGTTGCGGAGTCATCATGTACAGCCTTGGCGACAAGGCCAAGAACGTCAAGAGCCGCATCATCCACATCGAAGGCGACCCGGATCATCCGGTCAACCGCGGCACTTTGTGCCCGAAGGGCGCCGGCCTGCTTGACATGGTGCACTCGCCCAACCGCTTGAAGCATCCCGAGGTGCGCGAGCCGGGCTCCAGCGAGTGGAAGCGTATCTCCTGGGATGACGCGTTCACGCGCATCGCCAAGCACATGAAGGCGGATCGCGACGCCAACTTCGTCGAGAAGAACGACAAGGGTGTCACCGTCAACCGCTGGAACACAACCGGACTGCTCGTGTCGAGCGCGTCGGCCAACGAGTCGGGTTACCTGGCCGTGAAGATGGCGCGCTCGCTGGGGATGGTCGCGCTCGATACCCAGGCACGTATTTGACACGCCCCGACGGTGGCCAGTCTGGCCCCGACGTTTGGGCGAGGAGCGATGACGAACCACTGGGTCGACATCAAGAATGCCGATCTGGTGCTGATCATGGGCGGCAACGCCGCCGAAGCACATCCATGCGGATTCAAATGGGTGGTCGAAGCGATGGAAAATCGCAAGGCCAAGCTCGTCGTCGTCGATCCGCGCTTTACTCGTTCGGCCGCAGTTTCCGACTATTACGCACCGATCCGCGTCGGCACCGATATCGCCTTCCTTGGCGGTGTCATCAACTACCTGCTGTCGAACGACAAGATTCACGCGGACTATGTGAAGGCGTACACCAACGCCCCGTTCCTGATCCGTGAGGACTTCGACTTCAAGGACGGGTTGTTCTCGGGCTACAGCGACGAGAAGCGCAGCTACGACCGCACCACGTGGGCCTACGAGCTCGGCAAGGACGGTTTCGCGGTCGTTGACGAGACGCTGCAGAACCCGCGTTGCGTGTTCCAGCTGATGAAGAAGCACTACAGCCGCTACACGCCAGAGATGGTGAGCAAGATCACCGGCACGCCGAAGGACCAGTTCCTGAAGGTCGCCGAGATGATCGGCTCCACCAGTACTCCGGACCGCGTGATGACGATCTGCTACGCGCTTGGCTGGACCCAGCACACGGTCGGCTCGCAGATGATCCGCACCATGGCGATGATCCAGTTGCTGCTGGGCAACATGGGTCGAGCCGGCGGCGGCGTCAACGCGTTGCGTGGGCACGCCAATGTGCAGGGCATCACCGACATGTGCGCTTATTCAGAGGTGCTGCCGGGTTATCTGTCGGCACCGACGGACGCGGATGACACGCGCGAGAAGTACCTGACGGCGCGCACGCCCAAGCCGCTGCGACCGAACCAGATGAATTTCGCGCAGAACTTCCCCAAGTGGCACACCAGCTTGATGAAGGCGTGGTACGGGAATGCCGCGACCAAGGAAAACGACTTCTGCTACGACTGGTTGCCCAAACGCGACACGGCCTATGACGTGCTGGCGATCTTCGAGCGCATGTTCCAGGGCAAGGTCAACGGTTTCATCATGCAGGGCTTCAACCCGTTGGCGGCGCTGCCGAACAAGCAGAAGGTCGGCACGGCGATGTCAAAGCTGAAGTACCTCGTCATCATCGATCCGCTGAAGACGGAGTCCTCCGAGTTCTGGAAGAATTTCGGCGACAAGAACAACGTCAAGCCGGCGGAGATCCAGACCGAAGTCTTCCGGCTGCCAGCATCGTGCTTCGCAGAAGACCCGGGCACGTTCACCAGTTCCGGCCGCGTGATTCAGTGGCATTGGGGTGCAACGGAGCCGCCAGGTGAGGCCAAGTACGACCGCGAGATCATCGGCAACATCTTCACGCGCATCCGCGCCGCGTACCAGAAGGACGGCGGCAAGTTCACCGAACCGGTGCTGAACGTCACATGGACGTACGGCAATCCGGTGCATCCATCGCCGGAAGAACTGCTGCGCGAAATCAACGGCCGCGCGATCGCGGATGTGGTCGATCCGAAAGACAAGACCAAGGTGCTGGTGGCTGCGGGGCAGCAGCTGGCCGGCTTCGGACAGCTGCAGGACGACGGCTCCACGTCGTGCGGCAACTGGATCTACTCGGGCGTGTGGTCGCAGGCGGGCAACAACAGTGCGCGGCGTGACACGTCGGACCCGGGGGGGCTTGGCAACAACCTGCTGTGGGGTTTCTCATGGCCTGCCAACCGGCGCGTCTTGTACAACCGCGCCGGCAGCGATCCGGCGGGCAAACCGTGGGACGCACGCCGCGCTGGTATCCGCTGGACCGGTACAGCCTGGGCAGGCGTCGACGTTCCGGATATCCGACCCGACCTTGGGCCGGATTCGGGCGCGGGGCCGTTCATCATGACCGCAGAAGGCGTTGCCCGTCTGTTCTCGCTCGGCGGCATGGCCGAAGGGCCGTTCCCCGAACACTATGAGCCGTTCGAAACGCCGATCGGCGACAACCCGCTGCATCCGGGCAACAAGAAGGTGGTCAGCAACCCGGCGGCACGCGTCTACAAGGGTGACATGGCGCAATTCGGCAAAGCCGATGAGTTCCCATATGCCGCCACCACCTATCGCCTGACCGAGCACTTCCACTTCTGGACCAAGAACGTCGAGTCCAGCGCCATCGTCCAGCCGTCCCCGTTCGTCGAGATCGGCGAAGAGCTGGCGAAAGAGAAGGGCATCAAGAACGGCGACATGGTCAAGGTGCGCAGCAATCGCGGCGAGATCAAGGCCGCGTGCGTGGTCACCAAGCGCATCAAGATGCTCGACTGTGGCGGCAAGAAGGTACACACCGTGGGCATACCGATCCACTGGGGGTTCGTGGGAGTCGCCAAGGACGGCTTCCTCGCCAACACGCTGACGCCCTACGTCGCGGACGCCAATTCGCAGACGCCGGAATTCAAGGCGTTCCTTGTGAACATCGACAAGGCCTAGGAGGACAACATGGCATCGATGCAATCACAAGACGTCACCCGCCGCTCTGCGACGACCACCACGCCGCCGTCCGCGCGCCATGCGGCCGAGCCCGTTGCCAAGCTGATCGATATTTCGAAGTGCATTGGCTGCAAGGCCTGCCAGGTCGCGTGCATGCAATGGAACGATCTGCGCGACGACATCGGGACCACCACCGGCATCTACGACAACCCGGTCGACCTGACCGATCAGTCGTGGACGGTGATGCGATTCGCCGAGGTCACCAATCCCGACGGCCGCCTCGAGTGGCTGATCCGCAAGGACGGCTGCCTGCACTGCGAGGACCCGGGCTGCCTGAAGGCCTGCCCGGCGCCGGGGGCGATCGTCAAGTACACCAACGGCATCGTCGACTTCGTGTCGGAGAACTGCATCGGCTGCGGCTATTGCGTGGCCGGTTGCCCGTTCAACATCCCGCGCATCAGCCAGCGCGACAACAAGGCGTACAAGTGCACGTTGTGCTCGGACCGCGTCGCGGTGGGTCTTGAGCCAGCATGCGTGAAGACCTGTCCCACCGGCGCAATCCACTTCGGCGCCAAGGAGGAAATGGTCACGTATGGCCAGAAGCGCGTGCGCGATCTGCAGGAGCGCGGCTACCAGAAGGCGGGGTTGTACGACCCGCAGGGTGTCGGCGGCACGCATGTGATGTATGTACTGCAGCATGGCGACCAGCCCGAGTTGTACAACGGCCTGCCGAGTGATCCGAAGATCAGCCCGTGGGTGAGCCTCTGGAAAGGGGTGACCAAGCCGCTGATGTCGATCGGTCTTGGGCTGGCGGTGCTGGGCGCGTTCTTCCACTACTTCACGCGCGGTCCGAAAGAAGAGGAACCGGGAGGCAAAGCATGAGCCACGTAGCCATTAAGAGCGGCGATGTCGCGCGCTACAGTTCCAATGAGCGCGTCACGCACTGGATCGTCGCATTGACGTTCCTGCTGCTGGCGGCTTCCGGTCTGGCGTTCTTCCACCCGGCGTTCTGGTTCCTTACCAGCGTGCTCGGCGGCGGGCCGTGGGCGAAAACGCTCCATCCCTTCATCGGTGTGGTGATGTTCGTCTTCTTCGCGTTCATGGCGATGCGCTACTGGAACGACAACAAGATCCAGTCGTATGACCGCGAGTGGAACAAGCGCATGTCCGACGTCATCAACAATCGCGACCATGGTTTGCCCGAAATCGACAAATACAACATCGGGCAGAAACAACTGTTCTGGACCATGATCGTGACGATGGTGCTGTTGCTGGTCACGGGCGTCCTGCTGTGGCGGCCCTATTTCGCGCCGCTGTTCCCGATCCCGGCGATCCGCATCGCAGCGCTCGTCCACGCGCTGTCGGCGTTCGTGCTGATGCTCGGCATCATCGTGCACATCTACGCGGGCATCTTCTGGGTCCGCGGCAGCCTGCGAGCGATGACGCGCGGGACGGTGACGCACGCATGGGCCAAGCATCATCATCCGCTGTGGTACCGTCGCATGACCGGCAACGCGAAGTGATCTTCTTCGGGTGTGCAAAGACGGCGGCTGTGGCCGCCGTTTTCGTCTGTGATTGCAGGGAGCCATCTTGAGTCTGCGGATTGTCGAAGACGGGTCGATCGGTCGCGTGGAACATGCACCGCGGGTCATTCTTCCGTCCGGCGTGCAGTTGTTCGCTGATCGCGCCGCGCGCTTTGCACAGCTCGCGGCAGGGCACCCGATGGGTGACTACCTGCAACTGATGGCGTGCATCGCGCAGGCGCAGGGAAACGCTTTCGACGAACGTGCTGCGCCGGCTGTCGACTCGGCGTCCCTGGAACAGAGCCGACAGTTCGGCATGCCGCCGTTGTCGGCGCAGTCGCTTTCACGCGCATCGCAGTGGCGCGACGATCTGCGGCAGATCATCGCGGCGGCGCGCGCCGATGCAAGACAGATACTGGCGCGGAATCTTGCTGCGCTGGCGGCGTTCGACGAGACGATGCTCGAAGCGCTGGCTGATCGTGTACTGGCGGGCACCACGCTCGACGCCGACGCCGCGTTTGTCCCTTTTGTCGGCGCGGCACTGCAGGTCTATTTCACGCGTCTGGCCGCGTCGTTGAATGCCACAGATGTGGAGCAATGCGATGTCGCGACAGTATGTCCGGTGTGCGCGACCCGGCCTGTGGCCAGCGTGATTCGCATCGGGGGCCGGCAAAGCCTGCGCTACGCGCATTGCGCTCTGTGCGGCACGGAATGGAACGTGGTGCGCGTCAAATGCACCGCATGCGAAGACGACAAGGGCGTGCACTACCTGAACCTCGAAAGCGAAGGTCGGCCGACCGATGCGGTCACGCGCGCCGAAGCCTGCGACGAGTGCAAGACATATCTGAAGATCTTCAACCAGGAAAAGGACCCGCAAGTCGAGCCATATGCGGATGATCTGGCCACGCTTGCGCTCGACGTCTTGGTCGATGAGCAGGGCTTCGCGCGTTCCGGGCCGAACCTGCTGTTTCACCCCGGTTCGAGTTGATTTGCCGACTGCACATGTCAGACAACTTCGATCACTTCTTTGTTGCGCCGGCGAACTTCGAGCGGACGCTTGCTTTCTATCGCGATGCACTCGGCTGGCGGGTCGATTTCAGCTGGGGTGGCGGGGGCGAGCCGCGCGGCGCGCGTCTCAATGGCGGTGCGGTGCGCGTCGTAATCGCCGAGCAACACGCCGCCGATGACCGGTCGTGGTCGCATGGCATCAACGGGCGCCGGCCAACATTGCATCTGCGGGTCGCGGACCTCGACCAGCGCTTCGCGCAAATACCGGACGGCGCCGAGATCGTTGTCCGTCCTGAAGAAACGCACTGGGGCACGCGCTGGTTTGTCGTCAAGGACCCCGATGACAATCTGATTGCGTACGAGCAGCCGCTCGCTCAACCCACCTAGGCCGAAATGAGCCACTTGACTCTGCCCGGTTCGGGCGAGGCAAGCCGACGCAAGGAACTCGCCGCGTCGCTGTCACAGTTGCCCTCGGTCGATCGAATTCTGAATCAAGCGTCGGTAGCGGCGCTGATCGCGTGGCACGGCCAGCTGCCGGTCAAGCGCGCGGTGCAAGCCGCGCTTGCCGCTGCGCGCGAAGCGATTCGACGCGACGGCGCACTGCCCGCCGAAGATGCACTGCTTGCCGACATAGGAAGGCGCGTAAACGACGCCGTCGCGCCCCGCCTGCGACCGGTGTTCAACCTCACCGGCACGGTCATCCACACCAATCTTGGCCGCGC
>DAITAC010000176.1:0-5237 GCA_036824465.1 Burkholderiaceae bacterium | reverse complement strand
AGCAGTTGGCGAAGACGGCCATGCCGCCGCCGATGAACTTCAGCTCGGTGTCATCGAGCGGGCGCGCCGCCGGCACGGCTTGAAGCTCGGTCGTTGGCTCGGTCGTGGCGGCCACGGGGGCGGTGATATCGGTCGAGAACATGGCGGTCTCCCTTCAAAACCTGGTTGCTGTCCATTTACTTCATCGCCACACTTGAGGTATGGTTCGGGACCGATTTTGTGCAACGCGCGGCGATTGCGAACTACCGCGTTTGAGTAAAGCACCCGGAAACGAGGGATAGAGTCCCCTATGAGCGTGATCTCGGAGAAAGTCCCGACCAACGCGACTGATGCGGCCACGCATCAGCTCTTGTCCTCGGTGCCGCCGTCCGCGAGCGATTTGCGCGCTCAAATGCGTGCCGTCGGCTCGGTTCGCGGAAGCGACGTCCGCACCGAAATGGATCGCATCCTCAGCCAGGTATCGAGGAGCCGCGGCACGGTTCGCGAGCAAGTCGAGGTATTTCTCGACGCGGCGTGGGGAGCATGGTTCCGATTCCATGACCAGTCGTACGCGTTGGATCTGGCCGCCTCGGCGGTGAAGTTCGCCGAGCAGCATCAGGATCGATTTGCGGCACGGCGCGCCAACACCGTTCGGGGCATTCTGCTGAGCACGACCGGAAACCCGAGCGGGGCCGTCGACTGCTTCGTAACGGCGCTGGAAATCGCGACTGCACTGGAGGAAGGTCCCGCGGCTGTCTGTGGCCTCTGGAACAATCTGGGCGCCGCGCTGATGGAGTCCGGGCTTTATGCCGATGCGTTGCGCTGCTTCGACCGGTGCCTGCAGGTGGGAGGCAGCGCGCCGGAGACGCGTGCCTGGCGTGCCAAGTCGTTCATCAACAAGGCCTACTGTTATCTGCACCTGTGTGATTATGGCCCAGGGCTGGACGCGGCCAGCAGCGCTGTCGTCCTGCTAGGCGACGGCGTCGCCGCCGAGGACCTGCACGACCGGATCGTGGTGGAGTGCACCTACACGCGGCTGTTGCTTCGGACGAATAACGTCAGCGAGGCTGCGGTGCATGCCAAGGTGGCGCGTTCGTTGGCCGATCGAGCCACGTCACCGCAGAGCAAGGTGCCCGCCCTGATTGCCGAGGGCCTCGTGGAAGTCGATTCGCGGCAATTCGATATTGGGTTGTCGCGATTGACCCAGGCCCTGGAAATGGCCCGGCAGCAAGTGCCGCTGATGCTGCGGGATGCACTTGCCTCGCTGGTGGAGGCCTGCCGCGTTACCAGCGACTTCGACCGCGCCATCAAGTATCAGCGCGAGCTCAACCTACATGTCTCTCGCACCAACCGTGATGCCGCGCTCCGACATCACAACGACCATATCCGGCGACTCGGGATCGAGGAGTCGGGCGCGGCGAAGGCCGGTGTCGACACCCCTGACCTGCTCGATGAGCGTGCGCTGACAGATTTCGCGGCGAAGCCCGTGATTTTTGCAGAGCGCATCGAGCTGCTCGAACGGATGGCGGCCTTCGCCGAGTTGCGCGACGACTCTACGGGGAACCACTCCTATCGGGTGGGCCGGCTCGCGAGCCTGCTTGGCAATGCCTATGGGCTGGACACGGTGACCTGCAAGATGCTGGATCTGGCCGCGCGGTTGCACGACATCGGCAAGATCGGCATTCCAGACGCGATCCTGCTGAAGCCGGGCAAGCTCAGCGAAAGCGAGATGGAGAAGATGCGGTTGCATACGACGGAAGGTGCGGACCTGCTTGCCCGCAGTTCTGTGCCCGACGTGCGCATGGCGGAGGACATCGCGCGCTTTCATCACGAATGGTGGAACGGCGACGGTTATCCACATGGCGTCGCCGAGAACGCGATCCCGCTGGCGGCAAGGATGACTGCGTTGGCGGACGTGTTCGACGCACTGACGCACGAGCGGCCATATAAGCGCGCGTGGCCGGTCGATGAGGCACTGCAGGAAATCGTGTCGCTTTCAGGTCGGCAGTTCGAGCCGCATCTCGTGATGCTGTTCATCGACCTGGTCCGGAGTCTGCAGAAATCCTATCCCGATCTCGACGAGTATCTGGCGCGGGACGCCGAGAAGGCTTTCGTGCCCCGCACGCAGAAGCGGATCCACGACATCTTCGCGCGGCAGGGTCCGACACAGGCCCAACTTCCTCTGCTTTGATTCGCCGCGCGGACCGTCGCGCTTGCAGCGACGGGGACTGTCTCTGGTCCGCCCGAAATTCAGCGTGCATCACCTTCGCGTCCGCCCTTCAGGGGGCGGACGCGGGATTCACGGCTTTCGCGCATAGATCGCCCGCTTGTTCCGGTCGCCGCGGGATCGACGCCGACGCTTTTGATTCGCGCATGCATGACCGCCCATGCCGGCGGGCCAACCGCCTCGACCATCGACACGCTTCGTATCGTGGCAGGCAGCTCGATTCGAACACTGTGCGCGAGCTACCGCTGCTGATCGACAACCTGCAGCCGAGCAAGCGGATCTGGATTCGCACCTAGCCGCGAGTGCGCCAGAGTCAGCGCTGCTTGGAGCGATCGACCGGCTGACGCTTAAGCTTTTCGAGACGCATTCGAATTGTGTCGATAGTCTGGTGCGCAGTTTTGCTAGAACGAGGTCACGAACATTCGAAGCATGTCGTCGATCATCTGCATCGAAGTGCCTTTCTCGATGAATTCATCGGCTCCCAGCGCGAGCGCATCATCGATCGTCTTCCCATCGGTGCTGCCGGATAGGACGGCAACCCTGACACGTGGCGCAACCTGCTTGACTCGGCTCAGCGCATCTAATCCGACACTGTCCGGCAGGCCAAGGTCAAGGACGACATGGGTGATCGCGCCGTGGGTCAGCTTGGTCAGGGCTTCAGCAAGCGTGCCGCAGGAGTCGGTTGTCGTGCCTGGCACAAGGCGGGTAACGTCGCGCATCAGTTGGTTGCGAACGAATGCATGATCCTCGACGATGAGCACGAACGACATACCGCCTGATTATCCCTCTGCCAGTGGGAAGGAGGCAGCAGCGGCGCCGGTACATGACAGGCGCGAAGTCTTCGCGTTGGTGGACCGCAGCCAGGCGATGGAAATCGATCAGCGCGACCAGATCGTCTCGGGGCTTCGCCACGACCTGAGAAACCTCGTCGTACACCGCGACGGAGCATCACGCAGCCTGACCGATCAACTCAGAGATGCGCGGCGCGGCGTGGAGTTCGATCGGCTCGCCGACGCGTTGAAGCCCGGACGCAGAGCGGGCATCCGTGCCCTGCGTGAGCTACTCGCACGGCAGCGCGAAGAACACGAGAAGGAACTCGATCTGGCCCTGTCGTATGCGAACGCCCTTGTGGCGGCCAGCGAGGAGATCGTGGACTTGGGCGAGAAGTCGGTCGCGATGCTGTCGATCGGCCTGGATAACGTCAAGACGCGCGTGCGCTATGTGTCCCTGACCGACCTTCTCACGGCGGTGCATGCGGCTCGCAAACTCGCCGCTTCGGCGAATGGCATCGACCTTCGGGTCGTTCCCTCGCGCGTGCAGGTCCTGGCGGACCGTAGTCTGCTCAGCCAGATCATTGGCAACATCGTCGGCAATGCGATCACGCACAGCGGCGCGACGCGAATCACGCTCGGCGTGCGGCGCCGGGGCGAGGGCTGCCGGGTTGAAGTGCACGATAACGGCCGCGGCATCGACAGTGAAGCACTGCCTTTGGTCTTTGCGCGTGGTTGGCGCGGCGTTTCAAGTGCGACAGGCACCGGTCTGGGGCTGTGGATTGCATCCTCCCTGGCCGCGATTCTGGGTGTGAAGCTAAGCGTCAAGTCCACTCCGGGGCGGGGAACGGTTTTTCGGATTTGGTTTGAGGGGCCGCTGGAAATCGAGTTGCGGAAACCGCGACTCAAGCCCGACCTCGCGAGCGTTCTGAAAGGCAAGCTGGTTGCAGTTCTGGATGACAACCGTGACACGCTCTACTGGACACGGACCCTGTTCGAAAGATACGGCGCGTCCGTGATCACGGCGCAAAACACAATCGATATGCTCTACGCGGTCTTCAATGGCAGCCTTCCAGACCTCTTTGTCCTGGATTTCGTCTTGCAGGGCGATTTCAGCGACGGGTTTCTATTCACGCTGCGCCAGCGATACCCGTTGGCTAACGCCGTGATCGTTACGGCCCAGCCAGACCATCCGCGTCTGAAAGCGGTTCCCAACATCAGTGTTTTCCAAAAGCCACTCACCGAGCAGTCGCTGACGGAAATCGTCAGGACACTGCTGCCGAAGTAGGTCGACGCGGACGTTGTCGGGCGAGGACGAAAACTGAATGTTCGTGCGCGCGCGGCCGGCCTAGTAGCGCCGCCTTGCGAGCGCAAAAAAAAGCCGCCAGGTGAAACACCCGGCGGCAAGAAGAAAACGACATCGCACTTTATCGGCCGCGCACTTTGAAGCGCGCGACCATTGCCTCGGCCAGCGCTTCGATGTTCGGCCGAACGAGATATTCCGCAAAGTGCCGCGGCATCTCTGTCGCATGCTCCGCGTCGCCAACATACAGCCCGATGGGTCGGATGCGCTTGCGCGCAAGCTCGCCGCGGTCGAGCGGCGTATCGCAGATGTCCGCATCGGTGTAGACCAGCACCTGATCGGCCTCACCGAACGGCATCGCATTCGCCAGCAGCGCCTGTTGCAGCCCTTCCGCATCGCCAAACGCCTGGAGCCGTTCAATGACGTCGACCGGCACCGGAAACGCGAGGCGCTGCCACATCGATCTTCTTCCCGAAATCGCGCTGAGCGCGAGATAGCCACTCAGTGCCCCTCGCTGCGCCAGATACGACAACGCCGCAACGAGGATCTTCCCTTCGGACAGAGGCGTCCCGTTCATCGAACCGGAGCAGTCGAACAGCAACGCCAGCTTGTAGCGCTTCGGCCGCGGCAATTCCCTGACTCGGAAACGCCAACCCGAGGTCGAAGACGAAATCGCCGATCGAATATCAACCACCTTCGACGGCTCTTCACGCGACACCCAGCCGGCGGGCCGCACCAGGATCTTCGCCAGTGCGTCCGCAACGTGGTGCGCCCTTGCATCGTCCGCAAACCGGCATCGCGCCGTCGGCAACAGCAGATCCGCATTGCCGACGCTTTCGAACGAAACCGATTCCTTCCCTTCGCCCCGACCGGAGATCTGGGCCGTGATGTCGTCGGACCGCTCGTCCAGCGTGGCCACCCACTGCACCAATGCCTCCGGATCGAGCATGCCCATCGT
>DAITAC010000175.1:0-5250 GCA_036824465.1 Burkholderiaceae bacterium | reverse complement strand
GCGCAGCGACAGGTCGGCCGTGGTCATCATCGGCGGATGCTTCTTCGACGGATCGTGCGCGTCCGGAATCATGTGCTCCGGCTTGACGTTCTTTGCCACCCACTGATGGGCGCCGGCCGGACTCCTGGTCAGCTCCCACTCGTAGCCGAATAGCATGTCGAAATAGCCGTTGTCCCATTTGGTGGGATTCGGCTTCCAGGCGCCTTCGATGCCACTGGTGGTGGTGTGAATGCCCTTGCCCGTGCCGAAGCTGTTCTTCCAGCCCAAGCCCTGCTCTTCGATCGGAGCTCCTTCGGGCGCGGGGCCAACCAGCTTGGGGTCGCCTGCGCCGTGGGCCTTGCCGAAAGTGTGGCCGCCAGCAACCAGCGCCACGGTCTCTTCGTCGTTCATAGCCATGCGCGCAAAGGTTTCGCGAACATCACGGCCCGAGGCTACCGGATCCGGGTTGCCATTCGGACCTTCCGGGTTCACGTAGATCAAACCCATTTGCACGGCGGCAAGAGGATTCTCAAGCTGACGGTCGCCGGAATAGCGTTTGTCACCCAACCACGTGTTCTCGGAGCCCCAGTAGATGTCCTCTTCCGGCTCCCAGACGTCCTCACGCCCGCCGGCGAAACCGAAGGTCTTGAATCCCATTGATTCCAGCGCGACGTTGCCCGCGAGAATCATCAGGTCGGCCCAGGAGATCTTGCGGCCGTACTTCTGCTTGATCGGCCATAGCAGGCGGCGCGCCTTGTCGAGGTTGCCGTTGTCCGGCCAGCTGTTGAGGGGCGCAAAGCGCTGGTTGCCTGCCCCTGCGCCGCCGCGACCGTCGGCGGTGCGGTACGTGCCGGCGCTGTGCCATGCCATACGGATCATCAAGCCGCCGTAATGACCCCAGTCAGCGGGCCACCACGCCTGCGAATCCGTCATCAGGGCATGGAGATCCTTGACCACGGCACTCAGGTCAAGGCTCTTGAACTCCTCGGCGTAGTTGAACGCCTCGCCCATCGGGTCGGACCTGGAGGAGTGCTGGTGCAGGATGCACAGCCTCAGCTGATTGGGCCACCAGTCGGCGTTCGTTTGGGCTCCCCCGCTCACTGCGGGGTTGACTGCGGCGCCCGAGAAGGGGCATTTGGATTCGGTTGACAAGGTTCTCTCCATTCGCTGTCTGCAATTTACTCATCTGCCCAGTCTAGGCTTTGAGCACCAAGCGAAGAAATTGGTTTTATTAATGCGATCGATAGTGCGGTCCGGCAAACTCACCGGGCCTGCCTATGGGCCTACGCTGCCGGGTCGTTCGAAGACATGAAGGTCGTCCATGCACGACTCTTGTGAGTCGCGCGCAGTTGAGCACTCCATGAAGTTCCTGGACGACCTTTGCGTTAGCGTGATGTATGCAGTTTTCGGTTCAGAAGAAACGTGCAGCGCCCGCTCAAAGGTGATCGATTCTCAGATGCACATGCCCGCAATGGGTCGGTTGCTACTTTCGCAATCTGGGAAACCACCACTGGAAGCGGTGGCTATCAGCTCGCGGCAAAGGCGATCTGAGCCGGTCCTTAATCAATTCGTTTCTTTGTACACCGCCCAAGCTGATGCGTCTGACCAGCCTACCCCCGCCTGTGCAGCCTGTGATCGAGGTGCAGCAGCAGCGTGCTGACACTCGCCGCGAACAAGACGATCATCAGGGTGATCGCCATGATCAGCTCGACGTTGTGCAGGCCGATTCCGTTCATCAGCAGGAATCCCAGGCCGCGCTGCGAGGCGAACATTTCCGCGAGCAGCGTGCCGATCAGTGTGAGCGAGAAGCCCACGCGCAGTCCGGTAAAGATCTCCGGCAGTGCGGCGGGGAACAGGATCGAGGTCACCATCTGCGGCGGCGTCAGCTTCATCACGCGTCCCGTCTTGATGAGGATCGGCCGCACGTTGCGAACGGCCGACAGCGTGAACAGGATGATCGGGATCACCCCATGCAGCGTGCCGAATGCGATCTTGGCGGAGATCCCCAGGCCGAACGCAAGCAGCAGGACCGGGTAGAGCGTCACCTTCGGCAGCGAGTACACGGCAACGACCATCGGCTCCATCACTTCGCCCGAGAAGCGGTGGAAGCCGAGCCAGAATCCGATCGCGAGTCCCAGTACGACCGCAAGCGCATAGCCGAGGACGAACGCGCGCATGGTGTCGCGCAGGTGCGGCCAGAACGTGTCGCTCGTGACGAGCCTGGCGGCGTAGCGCAGTGTGGCCGCCGGAGAGGCGAGCGCACTCTCGCCGATCCACATGAACAGCCCTTGCCAGATCGCGACCAGCGCCACGATAAGGATGATGGCGTCGCGCAACGATGACTGGCGCGATGAGCCGGCCTCAACGATGGCGGACAGATCTGCGCTCATCGCCCTCTCCGTACCAGCAACCGCTTCTCCCACGCTGTCAGCAGGCTGTTCACGGTGATCGACAGCGCGAGGATCAGCACAATCAGCGGGTACATCGTCGCGTTGTCGAAGTTGTTGTAGGCAAAGCTGATCTCGTAGCCGACGCCGCCGCGCGACATGATGAACTCGGAGCCGACGACACCGATCAGCGAATAGGCGACCGCGAGCTTGACTCCCGTCAGGATGTGCGGCGCGGCGAACGGCAGCGTGACCGCGAGCGCGGTGCGCGCGCGCGAAAGCCGCAGGATGCGCGCCGTTTTGAGCAGCACGCGCGGCACACGGTCCAGTCCGTTCAACGTGTTCACGATCACGGCCACCACGCCCAGCATGAAGCCGATCAGCACCTGCGGCAGATCGCCCAACCCGAACACGACGATCAGGAACGGGTAGAAGGCGAAAACCGGCACCGCGTAGTAGGTCGCGAACAGCGGATCGAGCGTGGCGCGCAGCGTGCGCAGGCCGTGCAAAAGCGTGGCGAATGTCACGCCAACAAAGAGCGCCAACACGAAGGCGAGCGCCGCGTTGCTGAACGTCTTGCGGATCGCGCCGTTCATCTTGCCGGATGCAAACAGTCGAACGAGGTCGCGCGCGATCTGGTGCGGCGGTTGCATGGTGATGCGATCGATCACGCCGGTGAGGCAGAGGGCTTCGAGCAACCCGATCGCCGCCGCGATGATCAGCAGACGGTAGACGTTTTGCCGCTTCACGGTGACGGAGCGTGCACGCCAAGCGCCTTCAGGGACTCCGCGCGAAGCGTCTTCCACAGCCGCGCGGTGATCGCGCCGAACGCCTCGTTCTCGACGATGCGGCTGTCGCGTTCGCGCGGCCATCCGGTGGTGACGACGTCGATCAGCCGGCCCGGGCGCGCCGACATCACGCCGATGCGATCAGCGAGCATCGCTGCCTCGTCGAGCGCGTGTGTGATCAGGAACACGGTCGCGCCGGTCTGGCGCCACAGGCGCAGGATCTCGTCACCCATCAGCAGCCGCGTCTGCTGGTCGAGCGCGCCGAAGGGCTCGTCGAGGAGAATGAGCCGCGGCTTCATGACGAGCGTGCGCGCAATGCACACGCGCTGGCGCATGCCCCCGGACAGCTGCGCGGGATAGCTGGTCGCGAAATCGACGAGCCCCATCAGTTCCAGCGCGCGGCGCACGCGGTCCGCTTTCTCGGCAGCCGGGAGGCCGGCGTGACGCAGTCCGAACGCGATGTTGGCTGCGACGTCGAGCCACGGCATCGATGCGTCGTCCTGGAACACGACGCCCACACCGTCGGCGACCTCGCCGCGGATCGGCCGACCCTCGAATTCGACCGTGCCCTCGGTCACGGCGGTCAATCCGGCGATCACTTCGAGCAGCGTGGACTTGCCGCAGCCGGACGGCCCGACGACCGCGAAGAACTCGCCGCGCGCGAGATCGAGATCGAGCGGCCCCAGCGCCTCGACGGGTGCGACGCGATCGATGCTCGCGAATACCTTGCGCACCTGACGCAAGGTCACGTGCCGTTCGGACACGGGCGGCCGCGGCGACGCTACTTGATGGCCTTCAGGTCGTTGGGCAGAAACTGCGTATCGATGAGTTTCGCCCAGTCAACCTCACCGCTGATCGCCCCCACGGCCCTCTGCGCGTCGATCATGCGCTTCAGCCCCTCGAGATGAACCTGGCCCTCGCCCCAGTACGGCACGCCCTGGGTCACGCTGGTCGTCAGCGAGCGCACGGCGCTGCGCGCGACGTCGCGCTCGAGGTTGTACGCCTTGGCGACGATGTCGCCGGCCTCGTCCGGATTCGCTTTCATGAACTGCACTGCCTTGCGACGGGCGCGGATCACCGCACGGATGAAGTCGCCCTTCTTCGTGGCGGTTTCCGCCGTTGTGACGCCAACGACGTTACCCAGCGGCGGCAGCGCCGTGCTCGCCACCACGACGGCGCGGTACTTTCCCTTGTACTTCGACCACAACGGCTCAGGAACCGGCGTTATGTCGACGAGGCCCTGGTCGAGCGCAGCCACACCTTCGCCAAAACCGCCGGTCTTGACGAGTTCGACGTCCTCGGGCTTCAGACCCACGCTTTGCAGCAGCAGGTTGGCGAGCGCCTGGCTGGTGGATCGCGGGTTGGTGTAGCCGAACTTCTTGCCCTTGACGTCCTTGAGCGACTTGATCGGCGAGTCGGGCTTCACGGCCCAAACAAACTCGGCGACCGTGGAGACGTTGTCGCTGATGATGCGCAGGTCCGCTCCCTGCTGCAGCGCGGACACGACGACAACCGGATTGACCTCGCCATAGGGCGCGTTGCCGGCCAGCATGTTGCGCAGCGTCGTGCCGCCACCGGCGGAAGTGATGATGCCGGTGACGTTGATGCCCTCGTCCTTGAAGTAGCCCTTTTCCATCGCGATCGCGAACGGCATGCCGTTGGCCGACACGCCGTAGTTCGACACGACGATCTCTTCCGCGGCGACAGAGACGGTCAGTACGGCCGCCGCCAGCACGGCAAGCGCCTGGAGCCCGATGGAATATCGATGACGTTGCACGATGATCTCCTCCTCTGACCGCGCGGACGGTTGCCGCGTTCGGGTGAATCGAGCTTGTTATCAGGCGGGCGCCTTCGTGCGCATTATCGCGCGCGCTCGGCTGGTGCAGGCGCGTCGAATTCGCGCTCGATACGTTGCCAGCGCTCGATCTCGAGGGCTCCGTACGCAAGCCGCCGGCTGGTGACGTCGCGCAGGTTTAGGCTTGCGGCCCGGGGCGTTCCTGATGTTCGTGGTCGCCAGACCGCTCGTGGCATGCACGCTACTTGTCAATGCGCCTCGTCCCAGTTTGCCCCGACGCCAATTTCCGCCAGCAGCGGCA
>DAITAC010000086.1:5371-17048 GCA_036824465.1 Burkholderiaceae bacterium | reverse complement strand
GTGCGGGTCAGGCGTGCAACCGCGGGCGGATGATACGGGAGGCCGGCGCGGGCAAGCCGCGCAAAGAAAGAGAGCCGCGTCCATAGCGCGCGGCTCCATTCTTTTGCCTTGAAACAACGGTTGTCGCCGAACGCGTCCTCGCGTTCAGGCGCTTACCGGCCGATGTCGTCTCCCGCCGTCGTTCACCGCCAAGCGTAGATATAGGTGACGCCGACGTAGGTGACATCCTGCTCCGGCCTCAGGGTCACTGTCGTGTTGTCGCTGAATCTGAACGGCACGCCGTTGTAGCCATAGGCCCAGTCATTCCACTTCGCGCGCTGGTAGGTCGCGTCGAGGCGCAATGCAGATTCCTTAGACAGCGCGTACTTGCCGAAGAGCTTCAGTTCGGCGCTGCGGAACACGATATCGGGCAGCCCGCCAGTGGCCGCCAGCAGCGCGACGCTGCCCGCATTCGCGGTCGCATCTAGCGTCTGCGCATACACGCTCTTGTCATCGACGAACGACAGGCCAGCACCGAGATCGATCTTCTCGTTCGGCTTGCCGATGACCCCGAGGCCAAAGTTCGTGCTCGTGTTGTCGAACGCGAGGATGTAGCCGGCGGGTCGCGACTGATTGAGCCTTTGCGTTCCCGTCGAGGCATAGCCGTTGAGGCTCCAAGCGTCGGAGAAGGCGTAGTTGAAGTCGACGCTGAACAGGTTCATCCGCGTGCTGTGGAGACCCTGGTCGCTGCCTTTGTATTTGTCCTCGCCGCCTTCGGCGCTGAACTGCAGCGACAACGCTTCGGCCGGCTGCCATGATGCGAGCAGTTTCGCCTTGTCGCGGCGCCGATCCGCCAGCGTCGGCAACAGGATCGCAGTGGCGCTGTTGAATGTGACCGTAGGTCCCGTGACTTCCGTCACGCCCAGACCGCTGTTGGGCACCAGCCAGTTCGACCCGTCGCGATCGCTCGTCTCCAGTCTGATCGAGCCACTGAAGGTCTCGGTCATCCGCCGCCGCAGTTCTACGTGGAAACCCGTCTCCTCCGTCTCCGACCGCAACGCGCTGATGCCCGACACCGCGCTGGTCGGCGTGAAGGTTCCGCGATCGATCTTCTCGTAAGCGGCACCCACGCTGCCCTGATATTCGTTCGTGAACTGATACGTCGCCTGCAGCTTGCCGCGGGTCTTCGTGTACGGAAGGTTGCGGTTCGTGAACGTGAAGACGGGGTTGCCCTGCGCGTCGTTGACCTGGTTGTACGGCGCGATCGGCGTCTTGTCGTCCCGGTCCTCGTAGCGAGCTTCGGCGAGCAGCGTCAGCTTGGGCAACGGGCGCGAGCTGATTCCGACCTGTGCCAGGGTCGTGTCCACCCGGCCATCGAGGTTGGCAACGCCCGCAGGCGCACCGGTCAGGCCACCGGCGAAGTCCTGCTTCTGCGTTGCCTGCGCATAGGCGAGCTTGAAGTTCGCACGCGTGGTCGGAGTGAACGCGTAGTTGCCGCTGAGATCGAAGTGATGCGCCTGATTGTCGGGTGGCAATGCGACTGGCAGGTTGAGGATCGACTGCAGGCCGGTACTCAAGGGCAGCAGGTTGCCGAGCGGACCGTTCAGACTGCCGGGTACGCGTTGGTTCATGGGTCCGTTCGAATTGTCGTAGAACGAGCCGTAGTAGCCAGCGCTGAGTTGCAGTTTCCCGTCCGCATAGTTGAGCCGAGCCTCCACCTGTCCGTGATTCGCGTCGATCGGCTCCGGCAGCAGCATTACCGCCGAACCGGCGCTGGCACCGGTCGTGGGGCCACACCCGAGCGCAAACGCCGAAGGGCAGTTCATCCCAATTCCAAACAGGCGTGAGCCTTCCTTCTTCTCGCTCTTCAGGCTTGCCTCGACCTGCAGCCCTGAGGCGAACCATTTGGAGAAGGCAACCCCGAGGCTGGTGCGCTTGGTCCTGAGCTCCAGATCCGAACCGGTCCCTGTTGCGCCCAGATGCACCACGTGCGGCGTCGTCGAGCCGGCGCCGAGCAGGCCCGTGTTGATCGTGTATGGATCGTAACGGACCAGTTCACCGTAGTTGGCCGAGAATTTCCAGTCGCCCTGTTTCTTCCACAGGAAGTTCAGTTCGCGCGTGTCGAGGCCGAGATTCAGACCCTCGAACTCCACCAGCGATCCGGTCGCCGCGTTGCGCCGGCTATAGTACACGTCGAGCAGTCCATAGGCGTCGTCTTTGCGCAGCCCGTTGTACTGGCCGAACAGGGCACGATCCGCCTTATCGCCGGTGACACCGCCGACGCCCGCGCTGACCGAGGCTTCCATCTCGCCGGTCTGCGCATACGCCGGACCGATGGCCGCCAGCACCGCGATGGCAAGGATCGATTGACGCCCGCCGATTTGCTGCACGAAAGCTTTCATCTTTGGCTCCATCCTTGTCTCCAACATTCAGCGGAACATCAGCTGTGGCGTTGGGTTCGTGGTGGACGGGTTGTTCGAGCCATGAACCTGCGTATGACAGTTCAGGCAACTGCGGCCCTGCCAGATGTTCACGACATTCTTGCCGTTCGAGATCACGTTGATCTCCGATGTGGCCTGACCTGGCACCGCCGGAGGGAACACGCCCGGCTGTCCGCCAAGGGCGCCGACGCCTCCGGCCACGTGCGGGGTGTGGCACTGCTGGCAAAGAATTGGCGGCCGCGCCTTGAGCATCCCCGAGATCGTGCTGCCATGCGGATTGTGGCAGGTCGCGCAGTCTTCCTGCACTGGTTCGTGGTTATGGACGAACGGGCCCCGCTTCTCGGCGTGACATGTGTAGCAGGTGTCGTTGGTGCTGTCGCGCTTCACGAGTTTCGCACCCGTCGATCCATGCACGTTGTGGCAATCCGAGCAGGTCATCTTTCCTTCCGCGAGCGGATGGCGCGACGGCCGGCTCATCAGCGTGCGCTGCTCCTTGTGGCACGCGAAGCACACCTCCGGTTGCGTGCGCTTGCTCAGCAACTTGTCCTGGTTGACATGGATCTTGTGGCAGTTGTTGCAGGCGACATCCGCAGCGGGATGTGCGCTGCCAGCCCAGAGCGCTCGCCTTGAATCCTTCTGATGACACGCGAGGCAGACACCGCTGGCGTCGCCCGCCGATGGCGCGGATTTGCCATGGAACTCCCGCGTCGGCTCAACTTCGGTCGGATTGCTGGCGTGCTTCTCGCTCGCGCCATGGCAAGAAACGCACGTCGGCGTTTGTGCATCGGCAGCGACCGCGTGCGCGGTCTTGTTCATGCTCTCCATTTGCGCTTCGTGGCACGTCAGGCATTTTGCCGATGCATCGGCATCGACCGACGCCCAGGCAGTTCCCAGCAGCCCGAACAGGCCAACGCCGAGCACAGCCAGCGCACTTTTGATTCGCATTCGAATCCCCCCAGAAGCAAACCTCAACAGCGCCATATCACTCACCGCGCCTAGGATGTCCTGCTAATAGCAATCATCGTTCTGACTTTGAATGAGCTCGTTAAAGCAGTCAACCAAGAAACGGGGCTTCCGCCTTTCGCAATCCATGGTGGTTGAGATGAGACAACTCTCGCCACCGCCGTGCAGATCCAACCCTCCGGAAAGAAATATGGGAGGGCCGCTAACGATGGCCCCCATTCATGCTGCCGTTGTCGCGACTACCTCAGGCCGTGGACGATGTCCACACCCTTGAACAAACCGGACGCGTGGCAGTCCGCACAGATCTCCTGGGTCTGCAGCGACTGGGTCTGCGTCCGGTTGCCGAACGATGCAAAGCCGAAGCTGGTCACGTGTCCGATCGCTATGCTCGAATCATGGCAGGCGGTGCAGCTCGCCGCTTTCGGCGAGATCACATTCCAGAGCAGCGGGTCGGTCACCCCAACCGGTTTGGAGATCACGGCACCCATTGGTCCCTGGTCGACCTTGTAGGAATTGTTCACGTGGCAGGCATTGCAGTTGAGCCCGACTCCCGGGTAAGCAACTTCGGCACCGTAGTTCAGAACGTCGGCAGCCAGTTTCAGGTTGGGGTTGCACGCCGCCGCTGCGGCCGCACTGGTGTTGGCGGGGTTACAGAAGGCCCCGACCACCGTATTGCCGTGCGTGAACGGATAGAACCGCTTCGAGTTGCCGTGGATGCCGTGGATCATGCGCTTGAACTGGTACGACTCGTTCAGGTCCAGGCCATTCGTCATCTTCGTCGACGACATCCGATTGGCGTCGTGGCACACAACGCAGGCCTCGACGGTGTTGCGCGCACCGCTGTGGAAGGCCTCGGCCAGCGTATTGGAGCCCGACGTGGTCCCCAGCGCGCCATGGCAGGCATTGCACTTCTCATTGGAGACGATCTGCCGGCGCGGGTTCAGCGCACCGGTGAGCGCAAGTTCCTGGTACGTGTGTTGCACGACCGTGTTGATCAGCACGGTCGGCACGACCTCCGGTCGCGGATCCGCCGCCGACTTGACCTCCAGTTTGTGCTCCTTGATCTGACCGATGCTGACGACGCGAGCCGTTCCTGCCGCAACGGCAGTCGCGGTATCGGCGGGGACGTCGATCTGCACCGCGTAATGATTGGCTCCGTCATTGGTGCCCTTGTACGCATACGCATTGGCACTGCTGCCGCCGTTGTTGTACGCGGTGAATTCGGTGACCGTAGTCGACTGGCCAACCAGGTTCTGGTAGGCAAGATAGAAGCGCAGGTTGCCGAACTTGGTCGTGTTGGCGCACGTCAGGCTGGCACCGGACCCGGTGCAGTCCGGCGTCACGAGGTTATAGGCCGCGTCCTTGTTGGTTGGATCGGAGAGGAAGTACTTCACTGTCACCTTGCGGGTGGAGGCATCGTAGGTCGCGCTCTCGATGTTCATCTTGTACTTGGTGGCGTTCTCCTCGTTCTGGTTCCAGTGCACTCGCTCCGGCGCCAGTGCGGTGCCAGGTCTGTGGCAATCGACGCACCCGCTGTTAGGCAGCGTCCGCGGATCGGCCACGCCGGTGAAGAGCGCGTGCCGGACATAGAAATCGGATCCGGGATTGTTGGCGTGGCAGGTCAGGCAGGACTCCTTGCTCGGCCGCGACTTCCAGTTGTCCCCTTGTGGCGTCTTCGGATTGGCGCCCGAGTGGCACTTAGTGCAGTTGCGCAAGTCCTGTGGGAAGCCCACATCGGCATAATCGTGCTTGCTGCTCCCGAAACCCCAGATCGTGTAGTCCTCGCCACCGGTCGCGCTGGCGAGCAACTTGCCGGCGTGAATCTTGTGGACCATGGTCTGCATCGTGAGCACGTTGCCGCTGTTGGCGTCCGTCGTGCCGGGGTTGTGGCACATCACGCAGAACTGCACGTCCACCCGTCCACCGCCATGCAGCGCCAGCTTGTCGTGGCAGCTGTTGCAGGAACCCACGTCGGCCATCACGCGGGTCTTGGTCGGATCGGTGACCGGCACGGAATTACCGTTGGCATCGAAGGTAATGTCGAAATAGGGATTGACTAGCACGGTCTCACCCGCCGCATTCGTGTAACTCAACTGAATGGCAATGCGATGCGTTCGATTGGGCTCGAAAGTCACGCCATTGGTCTTGGTCGGATCCTTGATATCCGTGGTGAACGTGTAGGTGTAGTAGCCGTCCGCGTTGTAGACGAGGCTGGCGGCGGTATTGGCGTCGGTGGTGGCCTGCTTGGCGCTCCCCAGCGCGGGCGTGCCGTTCGGGCCGGAGCCCACGTTATTGGGAGCAGTGGCAGTTGACTCGGTGCGATAGATGTAGCTGGTCCACTTATCGATCTCACCATTGGTACCCGGGACCAGCTTCGCAACGGCGAAACGCACGTTCGTATTGGTCAGGCCCGTCTTGACCGCGCCGTCGGAAAAGACGGTGAAGTTCACCTTGGGCGGGCTGTTGACGGTCACCGCCGGCACGCCGGCGTCCTGAAGGACCTTAAAGGCCGACGAGGAATTGGTCGACGTGTCGTTCGACGCGATCGCCGCGGCAGCGACGATCGCCTGCCCGACCGACGTCGTTGGCGGTGGCGAAGTCGACGACCCATTGTCGCCGCAGCCGGCCAGCGTTGCGAGTACCAGGGCCGTTGACCCCCACAAGATCTTCGAGCACTTCATTCGTTACTCCTGCTTCGTCACTTCTTGGGAACGGGTTTGCCGGTCGGCTTCGCGACGATCAGCTTCTTCAGGGAGATATAGACGCCGGTCGGAAGCACATTGTTGGTGGCGAGATCGGCCTTGCTCAGGTAGGGACGCCCCGCAATGATCTTGGCGGCCTCGGCATCGCCGATGCCCGGCAGTGTCTTCAGTTGTTCGCGGCTGGCGCTGTTGATGTCGAGCAGTTTGGCCAGAGTCGCGGGAGCGGCCTTCTTCGCGGCGGCCGGCGGGTGATCCGCCGGTCGCTGCGCTGTCGCCTTGCTTTCCGCGGCGATCGACGCGCTCGCGCACGCGATCACGGCCAGCGCAAACAGCGCGGCGCCGATCACGCGGCTCTGCGCCGACGCGTGTGTCTGCTTCGTCATCTCGAACCTTCGCACGGAGCGCGTCCCACGCCATCGAAACGATGGGCTGATGCTCCATGAACAACCCAAAAAAAGCAACCCGGAAGCGTTGAGGCTCCCGGGTTGGTTGTCGCGGCGACCGGAGCGCACCGCGCTCCAGTACTGCCGCTTACTGCAGGAGTCGGCTTTTCAAACTACCTGGCATGGACCTCCTTGATGCTCGCCAGTTTGCCGTCGGCGTGGCAGACGAAACACTGCTCGGTCGTGCTGCCGATTGTGCTGCGCGGCGTGTACAGCTGGCCGCCGTTCACCGTCATGTGGCTCCGCGCGAGGCTCGAGTCGTGGCAGGCCGAGCACACGGTCGCCGTCGGCGACAGCACCAGCGTCGTACCCGCTGCCGGTGTCGTGACACCCGTACCCGCGTTGAAGGTGAAGCCCGACCCATAGGCGAGGTCCTTGGTGATGTACGGCGAGAACGTGAAGGCGTTGGCAGCGCTACTTGCGAGTGTCCCGGTCGCCACCGTCCTGAACAGGCGTTTGTCCACCTCGTTGTCGAGCACGGTTTCGGTATTCGTGCCCAAACCTACGGCATTGGCCTGCGCCGTCGTACCGAAGTACTGCGTGCCGGGCAAGTGGCACTCTTCGCAACGGGCCAGAACTCCAGGATATTTGATGTCAAAGAACCCCTCCGTCGCAGAGGTGGCGTCCCAGGTAAACGGCACGCTCCGCTTGGCGCCCGCGTGGATCGCGTGCACGAAGTGGGTGGAGTCTGCCGACCAGCCGCCGCTCGTCTGATTCGGACGGTGGCACCATGAGCACGTCGTGCCGTCGTTACGCTGCCCGGCATGGAAGGCGTCTTCCGTGAACGTGCCCAGTTCCTGGTGGCACGCGTTGCAGCGCGCATCCTCGACGATCGCGCGTCGGCCGGTATAGCCGGTCGCGACCTTCTGCGCGTTCGGCGCGATGACGATCAAGCCGCCCGTCTTGAAGGCTGCGCTCGTATTCACCAGCCCCGATCCATCCGGTACCGGATAGCCCGCCAGGTTGGTCTGGGTGAGTGGCAACGTGCTAGCCACGCTGTACGTATAGCCAAGGCCACCGGTCAGCATTACCGCGTTGTCGGGAACGATGGCGTTCACCGTGGCGGTGTAGTAACCATCCGCGTCCGGACCCGTCAGCGTCCCCCCGTTCCGCTCGGTACCGACCGCAACTGTGGTGCCTGCCCACAGATCCCTCAGCCAACCATAGGCTTTCGCGTTGAAGTCCGCCGGCTTGGTGACGCCGTCCTGCGGGACCGCGAACGTGAAGTACACGCTCGGCGAGCCCATGAAGTTGTCCCAGATCTCCTTCTGCCCGCTGGCCGGGTTGACGGTTGCAGTCGCGAAGACGTTGAAGTCCTTGCGGGCACCGTTTTGCAGCATCCGGAACACCATCACCGGCTGCTTGCTGGCATTGCGCGACACGCTCTTGATGTCGTACGAAACCTTGATCGCGCCTTCCGGCAGCCGCGAGGAATTCGAGGCAATCCACGAAGCGTTCGTGTTGCTATTGCCGCCCGTCACGTGTAGGGCGCTGCCCGTGTTCGGCGGCGTGACTGGCGTGTGATAGACGTCGATGTTGGCCGCTTTGTGGCACAAGGCGCAGGTCGAGTCATCGGACTGCGCGCCGCCGACGTGACCGTTTGCGCTCGTGGTCAGGCCCTTCGCCGCGTCGGCCAGGGTAACCCCCTTGCCGGTCGCGAAATTGATGCCGTCATGGCACGCGCCGCAGGCCAGTCGGCTGGGCACGTTCTTCCAGTTATCGCCCTGTGCGGTCTTGACGGACCCTGACGCTCCGGACGTTCCGTCGTGGCACTTGGTGCAGTTGCGAATGTCCTGCGGATAGCCGACTTCGTTGAACCTGACGTCTGCGTAGTTGTAGTTCTTCTTCGCCAGGATTCCACCCAGATGCGTCTTGTGGATGAGGTTGGGCAGGTTACCGGCCGCACGACCGTCGACGAGGTATGTTTGGCTCGTAAACGTGTTGGTGGCGGTGTTGATCGTAGCTTCCGTCCGGCCGTACTTGCGCTGATCGGTGTGGCAAACGACGCAGTACTGGACATTGTTGCGGCTGCCGCCGTGGAAACCGGCGCCGGAACTCTCGGGGCTATCGCCGGGAATGCCACCCAATGTGCTGTGGCAGGAATTGCAGTTTTCATTGGCGACGACATTGCGGCTTGCATCCGTGGCCGCCACGGGCTTGCCGGTGGCCGGGATGAAGTCGTAGATCACGTCGACCGCGTTCTTCATCGGAACGCCGGCGGTCACCTGCACGCCGTCCGGCGTGTTGGTCCCGGTTCCCGGCGCGTTGCCCGAAATCTGGATCGTCAGGCGATGGGTCAGGCTGGCATCGTAGGTCAGGTCGCCCAGATCATCCTTGTTGTTGGGCGCAGTCACCGTCATCGCGGCAACGTCGGCCTTGATTTTGGCGACGTCACGATAGAAGGTGTACTTGTAGGTGCCGTCGCCGTTGTCGACCAGCGTACCGGTGCTATCCGTGCTGGGCCGCGTCGGCGCGGCGGCTGCCGTCGTCGTCGGAACCGTGGTCACGATGTAGCTGACCCACTTGCTCGGGCTGCCATTCGCCCCCGGCACCAGTTTGGCGAGCGAGAAGGCGAGGTTCGGATAGCTGGCCACGGTCGCGGTCGAGGACTTCGACTTGCTGCCGAAGCCGATGACCGGTTTGCCCTCGGGATCAGCCAGCGAGAAATTCACGACCGGCGCGCTCGCGATCGAGACCGAAGTGACCTTGGCCGTTAACTTCAGCGCCGCGAACGTGTCCGGCGAAGTGGCCGCCGTCAGAACGACCGCGTTCGGCCCTGGAGGGCCAGCAGGACCGGCCGGGCCGGCCGGGCCGGCCGGGCCAGGCGCTCCATCATCGCCTCCTCCACAGCCCGCGAGGGCAAGACCGCAGATCGCGGCCGCAGCCAATCGAACTAACGAGATATTCATATGCTCCTCCAAGTCCAGAACCGATACACCACTTGAATCACGCTAACTTCGCCCAAAAAGCTCTCTCAGCGCCTTGACGAAGCGCGGAGCAAACACAAATACACCACGAGCAAATTGTCATCAGACCGCCCAAAATCATTAACGCAAGCGTGATCGCCAACCAGTGCGTTCATCTTGACAAAAAGCAAACAGTCGATGCTTGCCCGCTCGAAAGAAGAGGCCTTCCTCATTTCGCGGTATTGCGTAGCGCCGGCTTCTCTGGCGACACCTATGAGGCCAAGTCTCGCGTTCTCTCACTCGCGCGGCATCGCCACTTTTCGATCGCGGCGATCGTAACGTCGAGAACACGTGTCTGCAGGTCCATTGTGGAGAAAGAGATGGGTTCGTGTCGCCTTCCTGCGACACAGCTGCTGCTGGCACGGTGATAGTTACACATGGATCGATGCTTCGACACCGTTTGTTCGTCCGGCCGTGATGGCCGGCTGCACTAAAAAAAAGGCCGGCAGAGCCGGCCTTTTGGCAGAGCTGTTACGGAAACCGTTACATCGCCAGCAGCCACTCGGCGATTTCACCGAGCGCAGCGTCGCTGGCCTTCACGGTCGCGTGCTTGGCCTTGATCGCCGCGACCACGCCGTCCTTCTTGGTGCCGGCTTTCTTGAAGTTCGCCGCGGCGTCCTTGTATGCGGGACCCATTTTCTTCTTCGCCACGTCATGGCACACCAGGCAGCCATTTTCCTTGACGAGCGCCTCGCCCTTGCTCTCAGCGTTGGCCACACCGGACGCGAGTGCCAGCGCGCCAGCCACAACCATCGTAGTCATCAGATGTTTCACAGAGTCTCCCCTTTCGGTCAGCGAAAAATTCAGTTTAAGGGCAGTACAGGCAGCGCCGCACCGCTACATACCTCAACGCGCGGGGCAATCCTGCGTTGACTGGCGTTCGTCGCATTGACTGTGATCAAGCATTGCGCAGGCTCCCGCCTCAACATGTCAGCTTAAACCCCCACTGGATGCCCGCGCACGCCGGAGAACGGGATGCCCAATGCAGACGCGCCGGTTGACGTGATGGCGACCGACGCCGCCATCGCCCGCGTTTTGCAGGCTGAAGAGGCCGCCCGCGCCGCCGTTGCACGGTGCGCCGCCGACGCCGACCAGCGCGTACAGACGGCGCGCGACGAGGCGCGCGCGATTGCCGAGCGCGCGGCACGCCGGATTGCACGCGTGCACGCCCTCGCACAGGAAAGCCTGCTGACACGGCTGGCTGAAATCGAGCAGGCACGCGCAGCGCTCGACCAGTCCACGCCCGCCCTGGTCGCTACGCCCGATCGCCTGCGCGGGGTGATCGAGCAACTTGCAGCCGAACTGACCACGGAGCCACCATGATCGACGGCCTCCCGCTCGATTACGCGCACGCGCGGGCCAGCGCCCGGCTGGCGCAGCGGCCCGACGATCGCGTGTGGCCGCAGATCCGGTCCGCGCGCACGGTGGCGGCGCTGCTGGAGGCGATGCGTGCATCGCCTGCGGCGCCGGCTGTGTCGGGGATCGATTCCCGCGCCAGCCCCGATGACATCGAACGCGCGTTTCGCCAGCAGTTGCGGCAACGGATCATGGATGTCGCGCGCTGGGCGCCGCAGGAGTGGCGTGCCGCCGTGCTGTGGACGCGGCACCTCGTCGATCTGCCGGCGCTCGTGCAACTGCTCGGCAAGGAGTCGCCCGCGAAGTGGATTTCCACCGATCCCGCGCTGGCCGGTATCGGCAGCGCGTCGCTGTCCGAGCGTCGCGCGATCCTGCTGGGTGGCGAACTGGCGCCGATCGTGCGCGCGCTCGACGCCCTGCTCACCGACGCGGCACCAACCGCATTGCACGCCGCGCTGAACGCGTGGCGCCTGCAGTGGCGCCGGCGCTGGCCGCGCTGTTCGGCCGACGATCGCCTGCAGCTCGAGGCGCTGGAACGTGACGCCGTCACGCACCTGACTCGCTTCGCTACGGTGCCGACTGACCAGACCACGGACGTGCGCACTGCGCTCTCTACACGCGCGCTGCGATACATGCGTCGCAATCCGGCGCAACCCGTTGCGCTGTTTGGTTACCTGATTGTGGCGGCAACCGATCTCGAACGCCTGCGCGGCAAATTCGCGCTGCGTTCTCTCTTTGCGCAGGCACGCACATGATGCGGCCGTTGCCGACGCGCTGGTTCGAAATCCTGGTCGCACGCGACGACGCGTTCATCGCGCTCGAAGCGC
>DAITAC010000086.1:0-5271 GCA_036824465.1 Burkholderiaceae bacterium | reverse complement strand
CGCTGGTTCGAAATCCTGGTCGCACGCGACGACGCGTTCATCGCGCTCGAAGCGCTCGCGGCGGCTGGCTGCGTCGAAATCGAATGGCATCCCTCCACTGCCGCCGCCGACCCGCTGCGCAGCGCCGAGCTGCTGAAGGACTTCGCCGAGCTCGCGCGCAGGTATCGACCGTACTGGCCGGCCGCCGTCACGCGCCTGTCAGCCGAACGGCGCGCGCCGCTGGACGCGATGGATGCGGCATTGCAGACGCTCGCACAGTGGAGCGCAGCGGCTGAGGCGGCGATCGGCGAGGTGCAGCGCGCCGAAGCGCAACAACGCGAGCTGCGGCTCACCGAAGACGCGCTGCGCGCCATGACCGAGGCGCGCATCGACTTCTCGCTGTTGGCGCAGGCGAGCCACGGCGTGATCGCGAGCGTGTTCGCGCTGCCGCCGCGCGCGGTGCTGCCTACACCCCAGGATGTGCTGACGCGCGAGGCGGTGCTGCCGAATGAGCGCCTCGTGCTCGCAATCGGACCGAATGCATCGATCGAGTCGATGGCGCGCGCCGCCACCGAGGTCAACGGCCGGCGGGCCCGCTTCCCCGACTGGCTGCAGCCCACCGCCGAGGCCAACCTGGCGCTGGTCGCGCAGCGAAGCAAACAACTCGACGATGCGATCACCCAACGCCGCGCGCACATTGCGGATCTGGCCGAACGCCACGGCGTGGCGCGTGCACTGGGCGAAATCGCGCGCGCGACGTGGTGCGTCGAACACGGCGGCGCAATCGGCGACGGCGACGTGTTCGCGCGCATCACGGGCTGGACCGACAACCAGCCCGCATTGATCGCGGCGATCGAGAAGAGCGGCGCGCGCGCGATCGTGCGCTGGCCGCCGCCCGCCGATTGGCCGCGCGGTGCCCATCCGCCGCTCACGCTGCGCAACCCCTGGTGGGTGCGTCCCTTCGAGGTCTTTCCGCGCCTGGTCGGCATGCCCGGCGCCGGCGCGGCTGATCCCAGCACGCTGCTTGCGTTTGCGGTGCCGCTGATGTTCGGCTACATGTTCGGCGACATCGGGCATGGTGTCGTGCTCGCGCTCGCCGGCTATCTGCTGCGTCACCGCCTGCCGGTGCTGCGGCTGCTGATCCCGGGCGGCCTCGCGGCGGTCGTGTTCGGTTTCGTCTTCGGCAGCGTGTTCTGCATCGAGGGTTGGATTCATCCGCTGTGGGTGTCACCGATGGATCATCCTTTGCCGATCCTGCTCGCACCGCTCGTGGGCGGTGCAATGCTGCTGATGCTGGGCCTCGCGATCGGCGCGCTCGAAGCGTGGTGGCAAGGGCTGGGTGCGCACTGGCTGCGCGAGGACGGTGCGCTGCTGGCGACCTATCTCGGCGTGCTGGTGGGTTTCGTGCACCCGGCCGGCTGGGGGCTCGCTGCGCTCGGCGTGCTGTGGGCGATCTTAGGCGCCACGCACACAGTGCGCGGCATGCTTGCGGCGCTTGGCGAACTGGTCGAGAAGACGCTGCAGATCCTGATCAACACGCTGTCGTTTGCCCGGGTCGGTGCGTTTGCACTGGCGCATGCGGGGCTCGCGTCGGCCGTGATCGCACTGGCCGCCGCAAGCGACAACCTCGCGGTGCGCGCCGTGGTGTTCGCGCTCGGCAATGTGCTGATCCTCGTGCTCGAAGGCCTCGTGGTGTCGATTCAGACCACGCGTCTCGTGCTGTTCGAGTTCTTCACCCGCTTCTTCCAGGCGCAGGGGCGCGAATTCCGCCCGCTGGCGCCGCCGCCGGTCACTCTTGAGGAGTCCTAGATGAAACGCATTCCGTTGGCCGTCATGTCGATCGCGATTGCCGCGCTGCTGGCACTTGGCCTCACGCTGATCGCATTCGTGCCCACGGCCGCTGCGCAGGGCGCGCGCGGCACGTTGCCACCCGAGGCCTGGGCGTGGGGATTGATGGCCGCGGCAATCGCCACGGGTCTGTCTTCGCTTGCGGGCGGGCTGGCCGTGGCGCGACTCGGTGCGGCCGCGGTCGGTGCGCTGGCAGAGAAGCCCGAACTGTTCGGCCGCCTGCTGATCCTCGTCGGCCTTGCAGAGGGAATTGCGATCTACGGCGTAATCATTTCGATCCTGATCCTGAATCGGCTGACATGAGCGCGCCGGGGCGTCCCAAGCGCGAATCCCTTGCGCGAAGCGACAAGGTAAACCCGATGAGCGCGCCGGGCCGTCCCAAGCACGAATCCCTTGCGCAAAGCGACAAGGTAAGCCCGATGAGCGAAGTCAGGAGCGCGGTGGCGTACATCGGCGAGGCGGCCGAAGCCGCCGGATTCCGCCTCGCCGGCGCGCACGCGCTGGCGCCGGCCATGGAAGATGTGCCGGCCGCGTTTGCGCAAGCGCTTGCGTCGTCGCAGGTCGTGATCGTGTCCGCGCGCTGCGCCACCCAGATCGCGCCGGCACGGCTCGAAGCCGCGCTCGCGCTCGCGCGTCCGCTGGTACTGATCGCGCCCGCCACCGATGAGCCGCCGCACCCGCTCGACCCAGCCACCCGCGTGGCGCGACAGCTCGGACTGGATATGCAATGAACCTGCAGCAGCGCACCGCCGCCCTGCTGGAAGTGGTCGAGTCCTATCGCACCCGCCGTTGTGCCGAACTGCTGGAACCCGCCGGCCAGCAGGCGCGCGAGATTCGCCGCAGCGCGCTCGCGGCTGCACGTCAACGTGTGCACACCGCGATCGAGGAGCAGCGCAAACGGATGGCAACCGAGATCAGCGCGGCCGAAGCGCGGCTCGCCACCGAGCGGCGCCTGCTGGTGCAACGGCGCGCCGCCGCCACGCTGGCGCAGGCATGGACGCAACTGCGCACCGCGCTGCACGCGCGCTGGCAGACGCCGGCCACGCGCCTGCGCTGGATCGATTCGCATTTGGATCGCGCACTGCGCGCGCTGTCGCACACGCAGTGGCAGATTCACCATCCGCGCGACTGGCCGGCCGCCGAGGCCGAAAATGTCGCAGCACGTTTGGCGGCGCGCGCGATCACTGCTCGCTTCGTCGCAGACGCCACGATCGACGCCGGTGTGCGCGTGATCGCCGGCAACAACGCGCTTGACGTCACGCTTGACGGCCTGCTCGCGGATCGCGCGGCGATCGAAGGACGCCTGCTGCAGTTGCTGAGCGAAGTCGAAACATGAACAGGATTGCAACAAGTCGTGCAACCATCACCTGGATCAGCGGGCCTGTGCTGCGCGCGAAGACCTCGGGCAACTTCCGGCTGCGCGAAGCGATCCGTGTCGGTCCGCAGGCGCTGCTGGGCGAAGTGATTCGCGTCAGTGAAGGCGAGATCGTCGCGCAGGTCTACGAGGACACGACCGGATTGCGCCCCGGCATCGAGGTCGAAGGCACCGGGGCGCTGCTGTCGATTCGCGTGGGGCCGCATCTGCTCGGCAACATCTTCGACGGTCTGCTGCGCCCGCTCGCGCGCACCGCGAGTGACGGCACACGCATCGCGCCCCGGCACATCCTGCCCGGCATTGCTGCAACGACCGCGGACACCGACGCTCGTTTCGATTTCCAGCCGCGCGTGCAGGCCGGTGACGCGCTGCCGGCCGGCGCCGTGTTCGGCGCAGTCTCAAACCCGGCCGCCGGCGAGCAGCGCGTGCTGCTGCCGCCGGATGCCGCGGGCACGGTCGAGCA
This sequence comes from Burkholderiaceae bacterium, assembly GCA_036824465.1. GTDB lineage: Bacteria > Pseudomonadota > Gammaproteobacteria > Burkholderiales > Burkholderiaceae_F > JAKOQB01. The sequence goes on along the minus strand of DAITAC010000086.1, from coordinate 1,606 downwards.
GATCGCCGCTGCCGGGAATTACACGGATACGGAAACCGTGATGACGCTGCGATCCGACGGCGCCACGCGTGCGATCGCGTTGAGCCACGTGTGGCCGGTGCGCACACCGCGGCCGGTCGTCGAGCGCATGCCGTCCGACGAGCCGCTGGTCACGGGCCAGCGCGTCCTCGATTCGCTGTTTCCGATTGCGCTCGGCGGCCGCGGCGCGATTCCCGGTGGCTTCGGCACCGGCAAGACGATCCTGCTCGAAGCGCTCGCAAAGGGCTGCAGCGCCGACGTGATCGTGTACCTCGGTTGCGGCGAACGCGGCAACGAGATGGCGGGTGTGCTCGAGGAGTTTCCGCAGCTCGAAGACCCCAGATCTGGCCGACCGCTGATGGAACGCACGGTCATCATCGCCAACACATCGAACATGCCGGTGGCGGCGCGCGAGGCGAGCATCTACTCGGGGGTCACCGTGGCCGAGTACTTCCGCGATCAGGGACTGCACGTCGCGTTGATGGCGGACTCGACTTCGCGCTGGGCCGAGGCACTGCGCGAAGTATCCGGACGCTTCGGCGAATTGCCCGGCGAAGGCGGCTATCCAAATTACCTTTCGTCGCGGCTGGCGGATTTCTATGAGCGCGCGGCCAAGGTCAGAACGCTCGGCGGCGACATCGGTTCGGTCACACTGCTCGGATCGATCTCGCCGCCATCGGGCGATTTTTCCGAGCCGGTCACGAGCCACACCAAGCGCTATGTGCGCAGCTTCTGGGCGCTCGACGCGAAGCGCGCGCAGGCGCGTTTCTATCCCGCGGTGAATCCGCTGCAGTCGTATTCGGAAGACTCGCTCGACATGGCGGTGTGGTGGCAGAAGGTGTACTCGGGTGTCCCCACCGCGCGCGCGCGCGCCGCATCGGGCGAAAACGAATGGCTCGAACTGCGCCGCAAGTTCCTGACATTGCTCGACGAGCAGGCGCGTCTTGAGCGCATGGCGCGCATCATCGGCAAGGATGCGCTACCGCCACGACAACGTCTGACGCTCGCCTGCGCCGAACTCGTCAATGAGGCATTCCTGCGCCAGTCGGCGTTCTCACCCATTGACCGCACCTGCAGTCCGACGCGCCAGGCCTGCTTGATGCGACTGCTGGCACGCTTCATCGAACTCGCGCAGAACGCCGCGGCGCAAGGCGTCAGCCCGGAGACGATCACCGCACTCGATGTGATGCGACCGCTGACGCGGATGAGCGAAGACATCGGCGAGCGCGACCGGGACAAGTTCGCCGCGCTGGAAGCGCGCATGGAACAGGCGTTCGGTGCGCTGGCTCGACAGGCGGAGGCGACCGATGCGGTCTAGAGTCACCGTGCATGAGGCCGCCGTCAAGATCGACGGGCCGCTGCTGTTCCTGCGGCGCACGCTCGAGATCGGCTTGAATGAGGCAGTCGAGGTGATCGATGCGCGCGGTCACGCGCGGCTCGGCCGGGTGGCGGCACTGGACGAACAGCTGGTCACGATCGAACTGCTGGAACCGAGCGCGGGGCTGGGCCTAGGCGAAACGGTGGTGCGATTTCTCGGTGCACCGATCGAATTCGGTGTCGGCCCCGGCTTGCTCGGGCGCGTGTTCAA
>DAITAC010000085.1:13012-17180 GCA_036824465.1 Burkholderiaceae bacterium | reverse complement strand
GAGCGCGCCGGGCCGTCCCAAGCGCGAATCCCTGGCGCGCAGCGACGCGGCAGCCAAATGAACGCACCGACTTTCATCACCACCGGCGAGCCGGCCGGCATTGGGCCGGAGATTTCGCTGCGTGCCGCGCACGCGATCGAGGCCCGCTGCGTGCTGCTAGGCGACGCCGCGCTGCTGCAGGCGTGCGCGCAGGAAATGGGCATTGCCTGGCCGCCGCCGGCACATCTGACGATTGAGCATGTGCCGATCGCAGTGCCGGCAGTACCGGGCAAACTCGACCAACGCAATGCCGGTTACGTGCTCGCACTGCTCGATCGCGCGATCGACGCCTGCATGGACGGTGAGGCGGCCTCGATCGTGACGGCACCCGTGCAGAAGAGCGTGATCAACGACGCCGGTTTCCCGTTCACCGGGCATACCGAATATCTCGCAGTGAAGACCCGCACCCCGCATGTCGTGATGCTGCTGGTCAGTGGCACAGGATCGGCGCCACTGCGGGTCGCCCTCGCAACGACGCACCTGCCGCTGGCCGATGTGCCGAAGGCGATCACGCAGGAATCGCTCAGCGCGACGCTCGACGTGATGCAGCACGACCTGCGTGCTCGCTTCGGCATCACCGCGCCACGCATCGCCGTGACCGGGCTGAATCCGCACGCCGGCGAGGGCGGGCATCTGGGGCGCGAAGAGATCGATGTGATCGCACCCGCGATTGCCGCGGCGCGCGCGCGCGGCATCGACGCGATTGGACCGCTGCCGGCCGACACCGTGTTCGTGCCAAATCAACTGGCGCGCTTCGACGCAGTGCTGGCGATGTATCACGACCAGGGGCTGCCGGTCCTGAAGCATGCGAGCTTCGGCCACGGCGTCAACGTCACGCTGGGATTGCCATTTGTGCGCACCAGTGTCGACCATGGCACGGCACTTGATCTGGCTGGTACCGGCACCGCCGATGCGGGCAGCATGATCGCGGCGCTGGAACTCGCCGCGCAGCTGGCGCGGCGATGACATGCAGGGCCACCGGGCACGCAAGCGGTTCTCGCAGAATTTCCTGCACGACGCGCACTACGTCGAGCGCATTGTCGATGCGATTGATCCACGTCCCGGCGACCGGATCATCGAAATCGGCCCCGGCCTTGGCGCGCTGACGGCGCCACTGATCACGCGCGCAGGACACCTCACCTGTGTCGAGATCGATCACGACCTGAGCGCCCGGCTGCGCGGGCGATTTACCACCGCTCAGCTGACCGTGCTCGAAGGCGATGCGCTGAAGCTGAACTGGCAGGAGCTTGCGGCGTCCGATCCGCGCCCGCTGAAGATCGTCGGCAATCTGCCCTACCACATCTCCACGCCGCTGCTGTTCGCGCTGCTGCCTGTCGCGCCGCAGGTGCACGCGCAGTACTTCATGCTGCAGAAGGAAGTCGTTGATCGCATGGTCGCCGCGCCGGGATCGAGGGACTACGGACGCCTGTCGGTGATGCTGCAGTTTCGTTATCGCGCAGCACGCCTGTTCGTCGTGCCGGCCGGCGCGTTCAGTCCGGTTCCCAAGGTGCAATCAGCGATCGTGCGACTGGTTCCGATCCCAGCGCAGGAGTTGCCGAAAGTCGATGCCGATGCGTTTGCGCGCGTCGTTACCGCCGCGTTCGGCCAGCGCCGCAAGACGTTGCGTAACGCACTGGGTGATCTGCTGGGGGAAGTCCAGATTCGCGCTGCCGGCATCGATCCCGGCGTGCGCGCAGAAGCGCTCGACGGCAGCGCATTCGCCGCCTTGGCTCGAATGCTCGCCACCTGACTCAGCGGGGGCGCTCCTGGATCAGTTCGATCTTGTAGCCGTCCGGGTCGGTGACGAACGCGATCACGGTGGTGCCACCCTTGACCGGCCCCGCTTCGCGCGTGACGTTGCCGCCGCCGGCGCGAATTGCCTCGCACGCCTTGTAGGCGTCGGGCACGGCGATCGCGATGTGGCCGTACGCGTTGCCGAGATCGTACCTGTCGACGCCGTAGTTGTACGTCAGCTCCAGCACCGCGTGCTGGTCTTCACCGCCGTAACCGACAAAGGCGAGCGTGTATTTCTGCTCCGGCCGATCGGTGGTGCGCAGCAGCTGCATGCCCATCACCTTGGTATAGAAATCGATCGATCGCTGCAGGTCGCCGACACGCAGCATGGTGTGGAGGATTCGCATGGGATTTCGTGGTCCGTCAAACGTGACCTGATTCTAGGAGAAATTCAGCGCTTCACGCGCTGGCGTCGCAGTCGCAGATCACAAGCTACAACTGTAATGCAGAGATATCAACGCCCTTGATCTCATCGCGTGCCGATTCGAATCCAGGCAGGATCGCCCCGACCGTCTTCCAGAATCGCATGCCGTGATTCATCTCACTCAGATGGGCAAGTTCGTGTGCGATGACGTAATCGATCACTGCCAAGGAGAAGTGAATCAGCCGCCAGTTCAACCGGATACGGCCATCGTGCGTGCACGACCCCCACTGCGAACGCGCTGACGAAAGCGTCCAGCCACGCAATCGGGTTGTCATGGGAGCAGCCAGCAAGGCGATACGTTCGCCGAACACGCGCCGCGCCTGCGCTTGCAGCCATGCCTGGACAGCGTCGCGCACCTGCTGCTCACTCGCGTGCGCGGGAAGTGCCACGTGCAACTCGCGCGAGTCGGCCTTTGCATGCAGGCTCGTCAACGGCGCATCGGTGCGCAGATGCAATGTGAGGTGGGTGCCGAGAAAGGGCAGCACGCCGCCCGAGGCCCAGCGGACTTCGTGCAGCCGTCTCTTGCGTCGCCAGTCATGCCATTCGGCAACCTTGGCGCGGATCCAGCGCTGTTTCTCGACAATTGCAGCCTCGATCTCGGCGAGCGTGACCCAGCGCGGTGCGCTCACCGTCAGTCCGCCATCATCGATCTGGAATCCGATCGAGCGGCGGCGCGCCCGCCGCAGCCGGTAGTCGAACAACTCCTGACCCAGCGCGATGCGACGGCGACCATCGCCGCGCGTTCTGCCGCGCGGCGCCCCGGGCTGGGGCGGCGGAAATGCCGGCGCATCGAAAACCAGCGGAAGTTGTTGCGCGTCCAGTGTTGCTTTGCGTTTCAAGCGTTCGCGTTCGACTCGGCAGGGCGCGCACGTTCAGCGACGTACGGTCCGCTATAACGATGCGGCGCCAGGCGCCGCATTTCGGATTCGATCCACGATTCTACGAGCGCGCCCAGTTCGTCGGCCGTTCTTCCTTCCGGCGAGATCGGTTTGCCGATGACCACCGTGATCTCGCCCGGCGTCTTGAGCAATGCCTTGCGCGGCCAGCACTCGCCACTGTTGACGGCGATCGGCACCACCGGCGTGCCGGTGCGTGCCGCCAGCCGCACGCCGCCGGTCTTGTAACGCCGAGTCGAGCCGGGCAGCGTGCGCGTGCCTTCGGGGAAAATCACGATCCACCAGCGCTCGCGCAGGTGTTGCGTTCCCTGCGTGACGACCTGCTCGAACGCGTCCTGTCCCTTGCTGCGATCGATGTTGATCATGTTCAGCGACTTCATCGCCCAACCGAAGAAGGGCACCCAGTGCAGTTCGCGCTTGTAAACGAAAGTCAGTTGCCGCGGCATGTACGAGGGCAGCCAGAACGTCTCCCACGTCGATTGATGCTTGGGCAGCAGGATTGCGGGTCCGTCGGGTAGGTTCTCCCAGCCTTCGACGCGCCAGGTGATGCCGCACACCCTGCGTGCGGTCCAGATCGCAAACCACGTCCAGCGGCAGCACAGCCAGTAGCGGATCGGCTGCGTCGTGACGATTGCGGCGAGCACAACCAATGCCCAGGGCACCACGGTGACAGTGAGCAGCGCCAGGTGCAAACCCGAGCGCAGCCAGTTCGCGAACCGCACCGATCAGCCCGCGGCCAGCATCGACAGGTCGGCCACGCGGTTCATCTGCGCGCGCAGGCGCGCGAGCAGTGCAAGGCGATTGCCGCGCAGCTTCGGATCCTCGACGTTGACCATCACGTCGTCGAAGAACCTGTCGACCGGCAGCTTCAGCGGCGCCAGCGCCGAGAGCGCGCCCGAATAGTCGCCGGCGGCGAAGCGCGCATCCGATTGCATCGCGGTGCGGCCAAAGGCTTCGGCCAGCAACTTTTCGGCGGGCTCGAAGAGCAGCGTAGGTTCGAATTCGCTCGGAACCG
>DAITAC010000085.1:0-12912 GCA_036824465.1 Burkholderiaceae bacterium | reverse complement strand
AGCAACTTTTCGGCGGGCTCGAAGAGCAGCGTAGGTTCGAATTCGCTCGGAACCGGGCCCGCCTTCTTCAAGATGTTGCTGATGCGCTTGTTGGCGGCGGCCAGGCTTTCAGCTTCGGGAAGTTGCATGAATGCGCGCACCGCCGCAAGTTTCATCGGCAACTCAGCTAAGACGTGAGGTTGTAGCGTCAAAACGGCTTCAACTTCGTTTGCTGAATAACCCTGTTCTCTCAGAAGTCCGCGCAACCGCTCAAAGACAAAACTCCAAAGTTCGCCTCGTGCATCGTGAGGAAATGAGTTCTTGCCGATCAGCATCGCTCCGACTGGCTCGCCGCGCTTGGTCGCCAGTTGCTTTAGAGCTTCTCCTGCGATTGTCTGCGGTTGAGTCGACTCAAACCAGTGGACAGTGCGCTCCAAAAGCTCGTGGAGATCGATACTGAGCTGCTTCTCAATAAGAATCCGCAGAACTCCGATTGCGTGGCGACGCAGCCCGTATGGGTCCTTCTCGCCAGTGGGCTTTTCGCCAATTCCGAACAGACCGACCAGTGTTTCGAGCTTGTCCGCTAGCGCAACGCAGGTGCCGACTTTCGAGGTAGGTAACGTATCGCCGGCAAAGCGTGGGTGGTAGTGCTCTTCGATCGCATCGGCCACGTCTTTCGCCTCGCCGTCATGGCGCGCGTAGTACGTGCCCATGATGCCCTGCAGCTCGGGGAATTCGCTCACCATCAGTGTGCGCAAGTCGGCTTTTGCCAGGTGCGCGGCGCGGCCGACGTGCGTCTCATCGACACCGAGCGCCTTGGCGATCTCGACTGCAATGCGTGTCACGCGCTCGACGCGCTCAAGCTGCGATCCGAGCTTGTTGTGATAGACCACATCGGTCAGTCCTTCGACGCGCGATTCGAGTGTCTGCTTGCGATCCTGGTCGTAGAAGAACTTGGCGTCCGCCAGCCGTGCCCGCACCACGCGCGCATTGCCTTCGATGATTGCGGTTGGATCATTGGCCTCGAGGTGCGTCACCAGCAGGAAACGGTTGAGCAGCTTCCCATGGACATCCTGCAGCGCGAAATACTTCTGATTCTGCTGCATGGTCAGGATCAGGCACTCGTGCGGCACGGCGAGAAACTCGCTGTCGAAGCTGGATTGCAGCACGACCGGCCACTCGACGAGCGCGGTCACCTCGTCGAGCAGCGCCTCCGGCATGAGCGGATGCGCGTCGATTGCGGCCGCCGCCTTGCGCAGCAGGTCGATGATGCGCGCGCGGCGCCTCTCGAACGATGCGATGACCTTGCCTTCGCGTTCCAGTTGTTCGGCGTAGGCATCTGCCGAATGCACGACGATCTCGCCCTCCGACAGAAAGCGATGCCCGAACGTCTTGGTGCCACCGATCAAGCCGAGCACTTGCACCGGAAGCGGCGCATGTCCATGCAACGCGACCAGACGATGCGCTGGCCGCGCAAACTGCACCGTGGTCATGCCGTCGGCCAGTTGATAGCTCATGACCTTGGGGATAGGCAGCTGCTGAATGGCCTCGTCCAATGCCGCCTGCAGTGCGATCAGCAGCGGTTGCCCCGCCGCGACGCCATTCAGGAACACGGACTCTGCCTTGCCATCGCTCTCGACTGACAGCGTATCGGGTCCCTCCCGGGTTCCCGGGGTCAGCTTCGCCAGATGTCCCCGCCCGAGCGCTTCAAGCTTCTTGATGAATGCCGCGGTCCAGTTCTTGGCCTTGTCCTGCGCGACCGACAGCGGCATCAGCTTCTGCTTGAATGGTTGATCGGCCGATTTCGCTGCAACGTGCGTGATATGCACACCGAGACGGCGCGGCGCGCCGAACGCGGTGGTCTGACTGTCGGCGGCAAGGAAGTCACGCGATCGCAGTCCCTTTTCGATGCCGGCCGCAAACGCCTGCGAAAGTGTCTTGAGCGCCTTGGGCGGCAGCTCTTCGGTGTGCAGCTCAACCAGCAGTGACGCGCTTGCCATTACGCAGCCTCTTGCGTTACGGCATCGGTCAGCATCGGAAAGCCGAGCCGCTCACGCGATTCGTAGTAGCTCTGCGCCACGGCCCGCGCGAGGTTGCGAATGCGGCCTATGTAGGCCGCGCGTTCAGTCACGCTGATCGCGCCGCGCGCGTCGAGCAGGTTGAACGTGTGTCCGGCCTTCAGCACCATTTCGTAGGCGGGCAGCGCGAGTTGCGCATCCATCAGCCGCCTGGCTTCGGTTTCGAACAGGTTGAACTGGCCGAGCAGTACCTGAGGATCGGATGCCTCGAAGTTGAATTTGCTCTGTTCGACTTCGTTCTGGTGAAAGACATCGCCGTAGCGCAGGGTCTTCTCGACGCCGCGATCGCGCCAGCGTGTGTAGACGAGGTCGAACACGTTATCGACGTTCTGCAGGTACATCGTCAGCCGCTCGAGGCCGTAGGTGATTTCGCCGGTGATCGGCCTGCATTCGAGCCCGCCGACCTGCTGGAAGTAGGTGAACTGCGTGATCTCCATGCCGTTCATCCAGACTTCCCAGCCGAGACCCCACGCGCCCAGCGTTGGGTTCTCCCAGTTGTCCTCGACGAAGCGGATGTCGTTCTTCAGCGTGTCGATGCCGAGCGCGCGCAGCGAGTCGAGGTAGATCTCGAGGATGTCGGGCGGCGAGGGCTTCAGCACCACCTGGAACTGATGATGCTGGTGCAAGCGGTTCGGGTTTTCACCGTACCTGGCGTCCTTGGGTCGACGCGACGGCTGCACATAGGCAGCACGCCATGGCTCCGGTCCGATCGCGCGCAGGAAAGTCGCCGTGTGCGAAGTGCCGGCGCCAACTTCCATGTCGATCGGTTGCAATAGTGCGCAACCTTGATCGTTCCAGTACGACTGCAGGCGCAGGATGGCTTCTTGAAAGGTGATCATTCGAGGAATCGCAAAATGCGGCGTCGCCGCGATTCTACGGGCGTGGGAACAACCTTCGTGGGACGAACAAGGCCGCCATCAGCAGGGTGCCGATCAGTCCCAGCGCAGGCGCGTTGCCCGTGGCGACATAGGGCGTGGTACCTGATTGGCCCTGCACGACGCCGTCAAGCATGCCGGCCCTCTGAAACGGCAGTTGCGCGGTCACGTTTCCGTGCGCATCGATGATCGCAGTGGCGCCCGTATTGGTCGCGCGCAGCATTGGGCGCCCCGTCTCGAGTGCGCGCAATCTTGAAATCTGCAGGTGCTGCGGAAGCGCGATCGAATCATCGAACCAGGCGAGGTTGGATATGTTCAGCAGCATGGTCGGTGCGCGCTCGGGCACCTGCCAGGCTGAGATGATCTCGGCGCCAAAGAGGTCTTCGTAGCAGATATTGACGGCGATTCGCTGCCCGGCCAGATCCATCGGCCCCTGATATGGCGCGCCGCGTTGCTGGTCGCCGATAGGAATCTGCATCCGATCCACGAACCAGCGGAACCCCCATGGGATGAATTCGCCAAAGGGCACCAGGTGCCGCTTGCTGTAACGCTGCAGCGGCGGGCTGTCATCGGGTCGCAGGCCGACCGCGCTGTTGAAATACTGGCCGCGCGGCTGCTCGATGAACACGCCGAACACAAGGGCGGCACCGCTTTCGCGCGAGAACCTGCGCAGTGACTGCACGACCTCGTCCGGCAGGTAGTTCAATGGCACCGGGAAGATGGATTCCGGCAGGACAACCAGGTCCGCCTTGCCTGCGCGATAGATCAGCGGTGCAAAGGTGTCGATCGCACGCTGCAGTCCGCCATCGGCGAACTTCTCGTTCTGCGGCACGTTGCCCTGAACCAGGCGGACCCTGATCGCAGCGCCGGCAGGTTGCGTCCATTCGATGCCGCGCAGTTCTTGTCCCACGAGCAACAGAAGCGCCAAACCCACCGTGTGGGCGGCTGAGCGAAGCAATCGCGGTTGCGAGCGAAGGAGATGCGCAATCATGCCGGCTGCGAACGCGGCAATCAGCGCCACACCGTAAACCCCGATCACCGGCGCATAACCTGCCAGCGGCCCATCGCTGTGCGCATAACCGCTCGCCAGCCAGGGGAACCCGGTCAGCAACACGCCACGCAGCCATTCGCTGAGCGCCCATGCGGCCGGCAGGCCGAGCAGCAGCCGAGGGCCGGGGGCAGACACAAAACGATGCGCGAATCCGAGCACCAATGATGGATAAAGCGCCAGGAACGCGGCGAACGCTGCGGTCGCCGCAAACGCGAGCCCTGCCGGCATCTGGCCGTACACGTGCATGCTGATGTAGACCCAAGACACACCGATGCCAAACCAGCCGAGTCCGAAGACCCACCCCAGCAGCGCGGCGCGGCGTGCACTGCCGGCCAACTCTGCGGCAACGAATAGAGCGGCCAGTGCGGCGACCTGCAACCAAGGCAGATTCCAGGGTGCGAACGCGGCCGCATGCGCGGCGCCGAGCGCGGCGGCAGCGCCGATCAACAGCGGGAAACGAAAGGCGGAAGAGGGCAAGCGCGCGCCGACGATGGACTCGGCGCGCAGTCTAGCGGTGGGATCGTGTGATCGCGGTGCGGCCGTGCGCGCGCGGCGGACCCTGGATCGCGCGTATCCAGAACCATAGCTCGAGCACGGCGCCGGCGAAGAATAGCGCCAGTCCCGCGCCGTCGAGGCTCGCGCCATAACAGGCCAGCGCCGCCAGCAGGATCAAGACGGTCAGCGCGTGAAACTTCATGGTGATGGGCTCTCTCATGTCCCCTGCCTCGCATCGAGTTCTTCGAACTCGCGGGCGACCGTCTTCGGCAGTCGCGCGACCTGGAAAAGGTGCACCTGGCGGGCGTCCGCGCGCAGGACTTCGAAGCGCAGGCCATCGATTTCGAGCACGTCGCCGCGCTTGGGCACTCGCCCCAGTTGATCGGTGATCAGTCCGCCGATCGTGTCGAACTCCGTCTCCGACAAGGCCGTGCCGAACGTGGTGTTGATCGCCGCGATTTCGGCGAGCGCCTTGACGCGATAGCGGCCGTCAGTTTCGGCAACGATGGCGTCGGCTTCCTCGTCAAAATCGTATTCGTCCTCGATGTCGCCGACGATCTGTTCCAGCACATCTTCGATGGTGATCAGACCGGCCACCCCACCGTATTCATCGACGACGATCGCCATATGGTTGCGATTGGCGCGAAAATCGCGCAACAACACGTTCAGCGGCTTGGCCTCCGGAATGAACACCGCGGGGCGCAGCATCGCGCGCACGTCGAAATCTTCTTCGTGGTAGTAGCGCAGCAGGTCCTTCGCCAGCAGGATGCCGATCACGTGATCGCGGCCGCCCTCGATGACGGGAAAGCGTGAATGCGCGGTTTCGATCACGCGCGGAATCCACTTCTCCAGCGACTCCTCGATGTCGACGATATCCATCTGCGAGCGCGGCACCATCAGGTCGCGCGCGCGCAGTTCGGAGACCTGAAGCACGCCTTCGATCATCGACAGCGCGTCGGCGTCGAGCAGATTGCGCTCGTGCGCATCGTGCAGTGCCTCGAGCAGCTCCTCGCGGTTCTCGGGTTCGCGAAAGATGAACGCGGTCAGGCGTTCGAGCAGAGACTTGTGTTTCTGATGGGTCGAAGGTCGACCCGGAGCGGGTTCGGGCATGGATGTCGGGCAGCGTTGATGCGGTGCCGACCCGGCAGTTGAGTTGCATCCAGCATATCGGAAGCGCGCGGCGTCGCCCATGGCGGCGAGCCGGCGGCTTTGCGGGGTGTCATGCGTGACGCGGACCGGCAAGGGTTCGCCGGTAAGCGTCCGCTAACCTGCGTCGTATGGATTTGGGATGCCGAGCGCGTCAAGCAACTCGATTTCGCGCTGCTCCATCCGTCGCGCATCGGCCGCGCGCAGATGGTCGAAGCCCTGCGCATGCAGGGTACCGTGGATGACCAGATGCGCAAGATGGGCGCGCAGCGTCCTGCGTTGCGTGCGCGCCTCGCGCCGGACCACCGGGACGCAGATCACGATGTCGGCAACCGCATTCGGTTGCTGCGCATAGTCGAAAGTCAGAACGTTGGTTGCGTAATCCCTGCCGCGAAACTTGCGGTTCAGGCGACGACCTTCGCGCGCGTCAACGAAACGCAACGTCAGTTGCGCGTCGCACGCCAAAGCCGCAGTGGTCCAGCGGCGCAGTGTGCTGCGGGCCGGCAGACCGGTGAACGCGTCCGCGCCCTGGACCGACAGTGCAAGTCGGATCATTCCGCCGGCGGCTCGCGGTGACGGCCACGCGGCGGCGGTGGGTTGGCTTTCTCGGCCCGTTCATAGGCCTCGACGATGCGTGCAACCAGCGGATGCCGCACTACGTCGGCAGCGGTGAAATAAGTGAACGCGATGCCGCGCACGCCGCGCAGGATGTGCTGTGACTCGATCAACCCCGACGAATTTCCGCGCGGCAGATCAATCTGCGTGACGTCGCCGGTGACGACCGCCTTGGAGCCGAAGCCGATGCGGGTGAGGAACATCTTCATCTGCTCGGGTGTGGTGTTCTGCGCCTCGTCGAGGATCACGAATGCCTGATTGAGCGTGCGGCCACGCATGTAGGCGAGTGGCGCGATCTCGATCGTCTGCTTCTCGAGCATGCGCTGCGTCTTCTCGAAGCCGAGCAGGTCGAACAGCGCGTCGTACAGCGGACGCAGGTAGGGGTCTACCTTCTGCGCCAGGTCGCCGGGAAGAAAGCCGAGCCGCTCGCCCGCCTCGACCGCAGGCCGCGTAAGAACGATGCGCTTGACGACATCGCGCTCAAGCGCATCGACCGCGCACGCCACCGCCAGGTACGTCTTGCCAGTGCCGGCCGGACCGATCGAGAAGCTGATGTCGTGCGCAAGGATTGCTTCGATGTACTCGCGCTGGCGCGGCGTGCGACCGTGCAGGTCGCGGCGACGTGTGTGCAGTTCCGGCAGCAGTTCGCCTTCCGTGGCCGGCTCTTCGCGGCGGCTACGGCCGCGCAGTTCGACGAAGTACAACTGGATGTCGTCGACGCTGATCGGGCGCTGCGCGCGGGCAAGAAAGTGCTCCAGTACGACCACCGCCTGCTGCGCAGGTCCCTGCGCACCTTCGATGCGAAACTGGTGCCCGCGCCGCTTGATCGTGACATCGAGTTCGGTCTCGATCTGGCGCAGGTTGCCGTCAAGCGCCCCGGTCAGATTCGACAGCTGTGAATTGTCGGCATCTGCCGAGTAGGCCAGCACCTTTTTCGCCGGAGCGCGCCGAGCCACGATGTCAGGCGGGCAACAGCGAATCGCGCGTGACGACTTCGCCGCGCAGCGAGTGCGGGTAGGCGTGGCTCACGCGCACGTCGATCATCCGGCCGACCAGCCGGGATGTGTCCGGCCCGGCGTGGAAATTGACGATCCGGTTGTTTTCGGTGCGACCCATGAGTTGCGGGCCAACGTCAGCACGGTCGCTCCTTCTGGACGGTCCTTCAACCAGGATTTGTTGCATGGTGTCGACCATCGACGCGCTGATCCGCCGTTGCTGCTCATTCAACAGCGCCTGCAATCGATGCAGGCGCTCGAGCTTGACTTCCGGTTGGGTGTCGTCGATCAGATCTGCCGCCGGTGTGCCGGGACGCCGGCTGTACACGAAACTGAAACTCGCGTCGAAACCAACGCCGGCGACCAGCTTCAGCGTGCGCTCGAAGTCCTCTTCGGTTTCGCCTGGAAAGCCGACGATGAAGTCGGACGAGATGCAGATGCGTGGCCGCACGGCGCGCAGACGGCGAATGATCGACTTGTACTCCAGCACGGTGTAGCCGCGTTTCATCGCGGCCAGCACGCGATCGGACCCCGCCTGCACCGGCAGATGAACGTGATCGACCAGCTTCGGCAGCCGCGCGTAGACATCGATCAGGCGCTGCGTGAACTCCTTCGGATGCGAGGTCGTGTAGCGGATGCGTTCGACGCCGGGGACCTCATGTACATACTCCAGCAGCAGCGCAAAGTCCGCGGTCTGTCCGTCGGACATCCTCCCAAGGTATGCATTCACGTTCTGCCCGAGCAGGTTGATCTCCTTCACGCCCTGATCGGCAAGATCCGCCACCTCGGCCAGCACGTCATCGAACGGGCGCGACACTTCCTCGCCGCGCGTGTACGGCACTACGCAGAAGCTGCAGTACTTGCTGCAGCCTTCCATGATGGATACGAAGGCGCTCGCACCTTCAACGCGCGCCGGCGGCAGGTGATCGAACTTCTCGATCTCAGGGAACGAGATGTCGACCTGTGGCCGTCCAGTGGCCCGGCGCTTGGCTATCAAATGCGGCAGCCGATGCAGTGTCTGTGGTCCGAACACGACGTCGACGTAGGGCGCACGCGCGACGATGGCCGCACCTTCCTGGCTCGCCACGCAGCCGCCCACGCCAATGACCAGGTCGGGATTGCGCCGCTTCAAATGCTTGACGCGGCCCAGATCGGAGAACACCTTCTCCTGCGCCTTTTCGCGCACTGAGCAGGTGTTGAACAGGATGACATCCGCCTCGTCCGGATTGTCGGTCGGCTGCAGGCCGTTCGCCGCATTGAGTACGTCGGCCATCTTCGCCGAGTCGTACTCGTTCATCTGGCAGCCGAAGGTGCGGATATAGAGCTTCTTGATTGTCATGTTCGCGGAGCCGGTTTAGAGCCGGGGGCGAGAAGGTGCAGCGGGAAGTGTAGACGCGAGAAACGTCAGCGGCGCCTGGCTTCTTCGGGAGTCAGGATCCAGATCGTGCGGATCTGTCCCTGGCCGTCGAGCTGGTAGCGCACGACCGTGTTGGCAGCGACCTGGTTCGGCGTGACGGTCATGTTGCTCGCACCCAGAATGCGCGCGCCGGGTGCCATTCTGAAAACCTTGCTGTCAATCCTGACGGCACCCATTTCGATCGCCACGATCTTGCCGCGCTGTGTGTCCGCGGGGATTGTGCGCAGTGACACCTGCGCTGCCACGCTCATGCAGGCACACAGTCCAGCGACAGCGGCGAAGAGTCTTGTCATGGCGCACTGACCAAAAGAGGTGGTGGCGGATCAGGGACTCGAACCCCGGACACAAGGATTATGATTCCTCTGCTCTAACCAGCTGAGCTAATCCGCCATGTCTGAAACAGCCTCGCGGCAGAAGTTTGCGAGGCAAAGTGAGGCGCGGATTATCTGCATTCACCGCGGCCGGGTCAAATCGGTGCATTGGCTCATTGATCGAGCCGCACCGTGGGAGGTGCGGCGGCGATGTGGGTGAACTCGATGCTCATCCGCGTTCCGGGGAGGTCGGCGGAACGGCTGTTGGGGTTCGTACTGACCCGCAGGATAGCGTCGTGCTGTTCGACAATCTCGCGGACAATCGCCAGTCCGAGGCCACTGCCATCCACATTGCTGCCGAGGACGCGATAAAAGCGCTCGAAGACGAGCGCCCGTTCGGTCTCGGGAATTCCGGGGCCGGTGTCTTCGACCTCAAGTCGAACGGCTCCCGGGGTTACCTCAACCCGGACCGTGACCGTTCCGCCGCTGGGCGTATAGCGCAGCGCATTGTCGACGAGGTTCTTCAGCATCTCACGCAGCGCCATGGGCGCACCGATGATGCGGGCCGAGAGCGTGTCCGTTTCAAGGCCCTCGAAGCCGAGATCGATCGAGCGCGCCAGAGCTTGCGGCACCCACTCCTGTACCAGTTCGCGCGCCAGCCGGCCGAGTTCGACCAGTTCAAACGCGCCGAGGTCGGATGCCTGGTGTTCCGTGCGCGCCAGCGCCAGCAACTGGTTGATCAGGTGGGTGGCACGCTCGCTTGATTCGGCGATCTGTCGCAGGCTGCGGCGCAGTTGCTGTGGATCGGTTTCGCGCAAGGCCAGTTCCGCCTGCGTTCTTAATCCGGCCAATGGCGTTTTCATCTGATGGGCCGCATCGGCCAGGAAGCGCTGCTGCGTCTGCATCGAACGCTTCAACCGCTCGAGCATCTCGTTGAATGAGTTGACCAGCGGACTCATTTCCTCGGGCGCCGCTTTCGGGTCGATCGGTGAAAGATCGTCCGGGCGGCGGGCTCGAATGCGCGCTTGCAGTGCGTTCAGCGGCGCCAGTCCGCGTGACAGGCCAAACCAGACCAACGCGACGGCGACCGGAAGCACAATGAACTGGGGAACGATGACGCCGCGGATGATGTCGTTGGCCAGTTGCGAACGTTCGTCCAGCGTTTCGGCGACCTGGACCAATGCCGGCTGCGCGCCGTTGATGCGCGGAAAGGCGACCCACGTGTATGCCACGCGCACTTCGGTACCACGCATATGATCAAAGCGAAATTTGATCAGTCCGGGCACAGGTTTTTCGTCCTCCGCGGGCAGCGGAATCTCGCGCTCACCGGCGACAAACTCACCCCGCAGTCCCAGCACCATGTAGGCGGCACTGTCGCCCGGCTCGCGCCGTAGCAGGTCGCGGGCAGGAATGGGTAGCTGCAGCGAGACCTGGCCGCGGAATTCCTTGACGTAGTCGGACAGTAGATCGACGTTCTCCGACAGGGCGCGGTCGTACGGCGCATTGGCAATCGACTGCGCCACCAGGTAGGTAATGGTCACGCTCATCGGCCAAAGCAGCAGCAGCGGCGCAAGCATCCAGTCCAGAATCTCACCGAACAGGGACCCCTGCTCGTCACCTTGGCGCCACGGATTGAATTGGTTCGGTGCTGGCGGCGATCGTTCGGGTGCAGGGCTGGACTCACTCGCCGACGCGGCCCGGCGGCCGCCGCGCAGGATGACCGACGCCATCGCAAGCAGCCCGGCACGGCGTGCAGTCACGACCTGACCGGGCGGACTGGAAATGATCGCTGGGCGATTTTCGTCGGGCATGGCGAGCACTTTAGCGCGGCCGCCTGATCGGCGCGCTAGGCACAACCGCAATCAATCGCCCGGAGTGATCGACCTCAGCTCATGCGCGGGCTCTGGCCGCGGCCGTTGACCTCAGCGCTGTCGCCAATGGAACGCTCCAGGCAATAACCCAGGCCGCGAACCGTCACGATGCGTACTCCGCCGGCCTCGATCTTCTTGCGCAGCCGGTGCACATAGACCTCGATCGCGTTGTTACTGACTTCCTCACCCCATTCGCACAGGTGATCAACGAGCTGTTCTTTGCTGACCAGGCGACCCGGTCGCGACAGAAGGATCTCGAGCAAACCGATTTCGCGGCCGGACAACTCAAGCGGCTGGTCGTTGAGCGACGCGACACGGCCGACCTGGTCAAGCGTCAGCGCGCCGTGCCGCAGCAGTGTCTGCGCCCCGCCCATCGCGCGCCTCGTCAGCGCGCGTGCGCGCGCCTCCAGTTCGGACAACGCAAACGGCTTCGCCATGTAGTCATCTGCCCCGAGATCAAGTCCCTTCACACGCTGCTCGACACTGTCGGCGGCCGTCAGGATCAGTACCGGTGTCCGCGTCTGGCGTGCGCGCAGGCGGCGCAGCACCTCCAAGCCGGCGAGCCTGGGCAGGCCGAGGTCGAGGATCAACAGATCAAATGACTGTGCAGACAGCGCGGTATCGGCAGCTTCGCCATCGGCGACCACGTCCACAGCGTATCCGCCGGCGCGCAAAGAACGCGACAGGCCGTCAGCCAGTACCGGATCGTCTTCGGCGATAAGAATGCGCACTTGTTATGCTCGTATCGCCTGCGGAGGGCGCGAAGGTCCGGCGTTTGCCGGTTAGTGCGACTTCACAGTGCGAACCTGTCTTCCCTGTGTGGCCAGTCTAGTGCCGCCACCTCTCGGATCGCAAGAAGCGATTTCGATGTTGCCACTTCCGGCCGATGTGAGGCTTGACCTGGCTACTGAATGAATTTACAGTGATACTGTAATTTGATTCAGTGTCGCGGCTGTTGGCCATTCGGAAACAGCCGTGCCGATTTTCATCACGGGAGCGACAGGAGGCGGCGATGGATGACGGAAGGAGCGCATTGGTGGCGGACAGCAAAGAGCGGCAGAAGGCCCTGGCGGCCGCGCTCGCACAAATTGAGAAACAGTTCGGCAAGGGCTCGATCATGCGCCTGGCCGACGGTGAGGTGGCCGAGGACATCGATGTGGTGTCAACGGGTTCGCTGGGGCTGGACATCGCGCTCGGCATCGGCGGTTTGCCGCGCGGGCGCGTCGTTGAAATCTACGGTCCTGAATCGTCCGGCAAGACGACGCTGACGCTGCAGGTGATCGCCGAAATGCAGAAGATCGGCGGAACCTGCGCATTCATTGATGCGGAGCACGCGCTCGACGCACAGTACGCGCAGAAGCTCGGCATCAATTTGCAGGAGCTCCTGATTTCGCAGCCGGACACCGGCGAGCAGGCGCTCGAGATCGCCGATGCGCTGGTGCGGTCCGGTTCGGTCGATCTGATCGTGATCGACTCGGTCGCTGCGTTGACGCCGAAGGCGGAGATCGAAGGTGAAATGGGCGATTCGCTGCCCGGCCTGCAGGCGCGGCTGATGTCTCAGGCGCTGCGCAAACTGACCGCAACCATCAAGCGCACCAATTGCCTGGTTATCTTCATCAACCAGATCCGGATGAAGATCGGCGTGATGTTCGGTAACCCGGAAACCACCACCGGCGGCAATGCATTGAAGTTCTACGCATCGGTACGTCTCGATATCCGCCGCATCGGGTCGATCAAGAAGGGTGAAGAAGTGATCGGCTCCGAGACCAAGGTCAAGGTGGTCAAGAACAAGGTGGCGCCGCCTTTCAAGCAGGCGGAATTCGACATCCTGTACGGTGAGGGCATTTCGCGTGAGGGTGAAGTCGTCGATCTCGGCGCCGCGCACAACATCGTCGAGAAATCCGGCGCCTGGTATAGCTACAACGGCGAACGCATCGGCCAGGGAAAAGACAACGCGCGCGACTTCCTTCGTGAACATCCCGAAATGGCACTGGAGATTGAAAACAAGATTCGTGAAAAGCTGGGCGTGGCTGCGCGCGCAGGCGCGGCCCCGATGGACCAATGAAGCGGAGTGCGAAT
>DAITAC010000084.1:0-17257 GCA_036824465.1 Burkholderiaceae bacterium | reverse complement strand
AAACAAAAGCGCCGGCACTGCCGGCGCGAAGTGAAAGCGTCGATCCGGTTCAGAACCAGCTGAACGGGTTGTACCAACGGCGCTGCGTCGTCGTGGTGGACGCGCTCGGCGGCGTTGATGCGCCACTCGCCATGGGCGCCGCGTCGGCATCCGAAGAATCGGGGTCGGTGAATCGATCACCGACCTTGACCGGCTTCGTGACGCGCATCACCAGGCCATAGGAAATCGTCTCCGCGACGCGGAACACGAACATCTCGCCGATTCTCTCGTCGGGCAGCTTGACGAATTCCTTGCGCTCGACGGTGCGGTCGCGCACGGTCGCGCCGGTCTCCAGCAGCGCCAGCACATGACCAACTTCAAGGCCATCGCGCGCGCCGCGATTCAGCGCCACGATGCTCTGTGTGCCGGCCTGATTGACGCCGCTGTACACCGACACGATGCGGCCGTTGAGCGTGCGCTCGGGACGGTGCGGCACGTAGGCGACCAGCGGCTGAGCCGTGATCGGTACGAGGCGGTCACCGACGCCGATTTCTTCCTTGCTCTCTTCGACCCGCAGCGTCGTGACTTCCCCGCCCTTGGCCACGCGCGCGACGCCAAGGTAGAAGGCTTCGTATGCGATCGGGTTCTTGCGGTTCTCGTCGTCGGGATCAAACAGCGGCTTGGCGGGGCGGAACACGTGGTAGTCACGCACCTTGTCATCGGTGACGCCGCGCGCATAGGCGGTGTCGCCGCGACCGAGAAAGACCCGCCCTTCCTGCGTCGCGACAATGCGCGCGTACTTGTCCAGTTCGTTCGCGGTCACGATCAGCGGGCGCGACAGGAACGGCTCGATTTCCTTGGCCGGAATGCTGGTAATCGCCTGCTTGTCGGTGCCTAGGTCGCGCACGCGCGGGGACAGCTTGACCACGTCACCGGGCGCACCCGGCGCTTCGCCCGCGACCTCGAGTCGCGCGCGACCATCGACCTTGACCAGCCGTAGGTGCTGGCCCGGATAAATCAGGTGCGGATTGCGGATCTGCTCCTTGTTCATGCCCCACAGCTCGGGCCAGCGCCATGGCGTGGTAAGAAAGATGCTCGAAATGCCCCACAGCGTGTCGCCTGACTTGACCGTGTACGTATCCGGTGCATTGGGGGCCAGTTCCGAAAGCGGCACGCCGGCTTGCGCGACCTGGGTGGCCACACTGCGTTGCTGCTCAGTGACCGGCCAGCGAACGCTTGCTGGCTCGACGGCACGGGCGTGTTGGCTCACCCAAGCGGCGATCACCGCGAGCAGCGCGCCTGAGATCGCAACGCGGACGCGCGAGCGGCGGGCCTCGAGGCTTCGGGATTGCATCATCTTCGTTTTCCTTTCCTCACCCTTGCCCCGGTGTGGACGGCGCTACGGCGCCGCGAGTCGTCGCAATAAGATAACAAGGTGCTTAAAATTCTGCCCCTAATGCCTTGATATCGCAACGGTTATCGGCTGAAGGGATGAGCCGGATGTGGCGAAGCCAATCGATTGACGCAATACTGAAACACCGTCATCAAAATGCATGCACCAGCCACCCGTTGTTTCGATTGACAAGCGAAGCTCCTACCCTGACCGGAAATCGATCGTGGCCAAGCTGAACATCCTCGAGTATCCCGATCCGCGCCTCAAGAAGGTCGCGCGGCCGGTCCATGTGTTCGATGCGCGCGTGCGGCAACTGGTCGCCGACATGGCCGAAACCATGTATGCCGCGCCCGGCATCGGACTGGCGGCAACCCAGGTCGACGTTCACGAGCGGGTGATCGTGATCGACGTGTCCGAGACCAAAGATCAGCTCCGTGTGTTCATCAATCCGGTGATCTTGTGGGCATCGGAGGAGACCGATCTGTGCGAGGAAGGTTGTCTGTCGGTGCCCGGCGTCTACGAAGAAGTGCGCCGCCCGGCGCGCGTCGGCGTCAAGGCGCAGAACGAGCACGGAGAGGCCTTCAAGCTTGAGTGCGACGGCATGCTTGCCGTGTGCGTCCAGCACGAAATGGACCACCTGACCGGCAAGGTCTTTGTCGAGTACCTGTCCGGGCTGAAGCAAGAACGGATCAAGACGAAGATGAAGAAACGCAAGGCGCGCGAGGCGGCATAACGGCTTTTGCCCACACTTGCATCGCGAGGATAGACGACCCCTCCGCAACCGTTCGCGACAAGCAGAGTTGGCGCGCCGTTGACCCATCAATTTGGCGACTCAAAGCGTCGGTTGGCGACGCGCTGATGTCGATTCGCGGCGTATCGCTGGCATGCGAATGTGAGTGCTACTAGAGTGCACTCATTGCGCTCGGGAGCAGCCATGCTTGAAGACAGTGTCGCCATCGGCTCCGACCACGTCGATGCGCGCCCTCACGCACGCAAGCTGCGCGACTTTCACGCCCTCATCGTTGCCGCCGCCTTGATCTGCGCGTTGACCTTTCCGATCAGCTGGATGACGAGCCCGCATCGCTGGTGGTTTTTCTGGGTCGCGCTGGCGATCGCAACCTCTGCGATCGGGCTGTCGGTCGTCCATCGTCTCTTTGGGCCTGCGCGGGAGCGATGCCAGATCGAGCGGCAGCTCGGCGGCGGCTGACAAGTCGGCGAGCGACCATGAAGATCGATCTCGCGTTGCTGCGCGATTCGTGGCGGGTGTGGTGGTCACCGCGCTGGTACGTCGACCGCACTCGTTATCCGGAGTGGTTGCAGATCGTCTGGACTTTCGTATTCAACACGGCGATCGCGGCCGGGCTGACGCTGGTGATCTGGAGCTTTGCGCGGCGGAGTGATTTCGTCGACTTCTTCGTCGGCACTTTCGTTGTGTCGCAAAGCATCGGGTTCACGATCTACACGCTGTTCCGCGTCGGGGCGACCATGCTTGGCGCGCGGCGTCTCGACGCGCTCGGGCCATTCGGTCGCGTCGCTTTCTGGGCTGGCATTCCGATTGTCAGCGTGTTCATCGGCTACGGCATCGGGCTGGCACTGCTGGGATACAACGTGCTGCGCCTGCTCGAATCGCCGCGCATCCTGTTGTCGGTATTGCTGATCTCGCTGCTGATGACCGCTTTCTGGTACCGCTACATGGCCAACAAGGCACGGCTGGCAGAAGCCGAGGCGGCCCATCAACACGAAGAAGCGCGCGCGTTGCAGGCGGAAAAGCAGGCGCTTGATGCACAGCTGCGCGGCCTGCAGGCGCAGATCGAGCCGCACTTCCTGTTCAACACGCTCGCCAATGTGTCCAGCCTGATCGAGAGCCGGCCGGCCGATGCGCGGCGAATGCTGGAACGACTGATCGAACTGCTACGCGGATCGCTGCGTGCCAGTCGCGCGCCGGCGAGCACCCTGGGCCAGGAGTTCGATCTGCTTCGCGCGTATCTCGACATCCTTGCGCTGCGCATGGGCGAACGACTCACATTCAGCATCGACGCGTCGGGGGACCTGCGCTCGGCGGCATTGCCACCATTGCTGGTGCAGCCGCTGGTTGAGAATGCAATCCGGCACGGTCTGGAGCCGAAGCTTGCCGGCGGCCGGGTCGAGGTGTCTGCGCGCGTCGATGGTGATTGCGTGCACATCGAAGTCGCGGATGATGGCCTGGGATTTGCCGCGACCACGTCGAGCGGCGTGGGCCTGTCGAATCTGCGCGAGCGACTCGTGGCGCTGTACGGGTCGGGCGCCCGACTCACAATCGAAGATGCCGCGCCGGGCACGCGTGCACGCATCAGCATTCCGAGGTTTCGATAATGCCGACCGCGATCATTGCCGACGACGAACCGCATCTGGTCGACTATCTGCGCGCGCGGCTGGCGGTGGCATGGCCGCAACTCGTGATCAGCGCGGTCGCGTCCAACGGCCCCGATGCCGCCGCGGCCATTGCCCGTCATCAGCCCGATGTGGCGTTTCTCGACATCAGGATGCCGGGTGCGACCGGACTGGAGGTCGCCCAAGCGCTGCAGCGCGGCCCCGCAGTTCGCCCACGGGTGGTGTTTGTCACTGCCTACGATCAGTATGCGCTGGATGCTTTTGGCGCCGATGCGCTCGACTATCTTCTGAAGCCCGTGACTGACGAGCGACTGGCGCGCACGGTCGAAAGGCTCAAGCGCACGATAGGCGATGGAGCGCCAACTCCCGATGTCACGACGTTGCTGGCCGAACTGTCGCGACACCTGAGCGCGCAATCCAGAAAGCAGCTGCGCTGGATCCGTGCGAGCCGGCGCGGCGCCGACGGCGAGACCACCGAACAGATCGCTGTCGACGACGTGCTGTACTTCCAGGCCGACGACAAATACACGTGTGTGATCGCGCGCCACGGCGCCACGACCCGCGAATGGCTGATTCGGGTTGCCTTGTCCGAGCTCCTGGAGCAGCTTGATCCCGACGCGTTTCAGCAGATTCATCGTTCAGTGATCGTCAACATGAATACGGTGTCGGGAACGCGCCGCGATCTGGCCGGCAAACTGTACGTGCGCATCCGCGATCACGCACGCGAGTTGCCGGTCGCAAGGCAGTACGTGCACCTGTTCCGGCAGATGTGAGTGGCGGCGTCGATAGAATCGACGCATGCGCATCGCCTTCGCCGGAACGCCCGAGTTTGCAGCCGCTGCGCTTTCAGCGATCGTCGCTGCCGCGCCCGCTGAGCGCTGGCAGGTTCCACTGGTGCTGACGCAACCAGATCGGCCATCGGGCCGCGGGATGAGGCTCGCGCCGAGTCCTGTCAAGCAACTGGCGCTCGACCATCGGATCGAAGTGGCCACGCCGCTCACGCTCAGCCTAAAGAAGGGGGGTGATGCCGCCGCCGCGGTGCATGCGCAACTGCGTGCGGTCAACGTGGATGTGATGATCGTCGCTGCGTACGGACTCATTCTTCCGCAAGCCGTGCTTGACATTCCGAGCGGCCTGCCCGATGCCGGCGCGGGGCCTATCCGCGCGATCAACATTCATGCCTCATTGCTGCCGCGCTGGCGCGGCGCCGCGCCGATCACGCGCGCGATCGAGGCCGGCGACACCGAGACCGGTATCACCATCATGCAGATGGACGCCGGCCTGGACACCGGACCGATGCTGATTTCCGAAGGCATCGCGATCGACCCGAGCGACACCAGTGGCACGCTGACAACGAAGCTTGCAGCGCTGGGTGCGCGGCTGATCGTCGCCGCGCTGCGCGCTGCCGCCCGCGCTGCGTTGCACGCGCAGCCGCAACCTGCCGCCGGCGTCACCTACGCCCCCAAGCTCGACAAACGCGAGGCGTGGCTCGACTGGTCGCGACCCGCGGTCGAGCTGGCGCGACGGGTGCGCGCGTTCGATCCGTTTCCGGTGGCCTGCGGACAGGTGCGAGGCACCACGCTCAGGCTGTGGCATGCCGATGCGCTGGATGGCGCAAGTCATTCACCACCAGGCACGGTGATCGCGGTCGAAGCCCGTGCGGTCCGCGTGGCGTGCGGAACAGGGACGCTGGTCATCACGGAGTTGCAGCGACCCGGCGGGCGGCGCCTGCGTGCCGCTGAATTCCTCGCTGGAATGCCGCTTGCAGTGGGTGACATGTTCAGCGCGCCTGGATCGGCGTGAACGACGTGGCGAGCGCCCCGCCGCTGGCCGACGTGCTGCGCGTGGCGGCATTTGCCTGGGCGCGACTGCGCGCCGGCACGTCGCTGGATCGAGCGCTTGAACTCGCGCACCCGGCCGCACTGGCGCCGGCGCACCCGCGCCTGGCCGCGGCCGCGATGGACGTTGCCTACACCGCCACGCGGCATCTCGCGCTGATCGACGCGGTGATTGGCCGACTTTCGACGCGCACGCCGGACGTGCCGGTGGGTGCACTGGTTGCGGTCGCGCTTGGCCAGTTGCTGGTGTCGCGGCGCGCCGACTACGTGATCGTCGATCAGGCCGTGCGCGCTGCCAAGGCCAACGCCGATACGCGCGCGGCAAGCGGATTCATCAATGCGCTGTTGCGGCGCTGGCTGCGAGAACGCGACACGTTGCTGCCCGAATTTGAGCGCGACGACAGCGTGCGGTTCAACGCTCCAAGGTGGTGGATCGACTGCATTCGCGCGGCGTATCCGCACGACGCGGACGGAATTTTCCGCGTTCAGCGCGCGGCACCGCCACTGGTGCTGCGGGTCAACCGCCGGCGCACGACAGTGGCCGCGTATCTTGACCGGCTCGCGCGCGAAGGCATCGATGCCTCACAAGTTGGTGCGTACGCGGTTTGGCTGCACACGCCGCGACCGGTCGACGCAGTTCCCGGATTTGGCGACGGCGACGTCTCGGTGCAGGACGCCGGCGCGCAGCTGGCGGCCGAGTGGCTTGGCGTGCGCGACGGGATGCGCGTGCTCGACGCCTGCGCCGCGCCGGGCGGCAAGACTGCGCAACTGGCGGAAATCGCGAACGTCCAAGTCGATGCGGTCGAGATTGATTCCCAGCGCGCCGCACGGATCGAGTCCAATCTGGCACGCACGTCGGCGCGCGCGCATGCCCGCATTTGCGTGATCGTGGATGATGTGGCTAAACCACAGTCGTTTGCCCCCAAGGCGGGCTACGACCGCATCCTGCTTGATGCGCCATGTACCGCGTCGGGCATCGTCCGGCGTCACCCCGACATTCCCTGGCTACGCCGACCGGCTGATGTTGCGCAATTAGCAACGCTGCAGGCGCGTTTGGCCGATGCTTTGTGGCCGGTGCTCGCGCCCGCTGGTAGATTGCTTTACGTCGTCTGCTCGGTGTTTCCAGAGGAAGGCGAGCGTCAGGTCGAGCGCTTTGCTGCGCAGTGGACTGATGCGCGCGCGGTGCCGCTGACATCGGGCATGAAAGCGTCCGTGCAGTTGTTGCCCGGAGAAACGGCCGCCGCGCAGCCGTACCGCGGCGGGCTGCCAACGGTGCACGACGGTTTTTTCTTCGCGCTGTTCGAAAAGAGCTGACCTCCAGAATGATCCGCGCGGCCTGTCGTAACGATGACTGCGCCGCGGCGACGCGGATCGCAGCAGTGCGCGCGTCCGTCCGTACGCTGCTGCTCGCCGCAACGGTTGCCCTGTTTGCCTGGGTCTCGCCTGGCGTTGCTTCCGATCGCATCGCTGTCACTGGCGCCGAGCTGCAGCCCATCGCCGAAGGCGAGGGCGGGGTTGCGCTGAACGTTCAGTTCGATTTCGAGCTGCCGCCGGTGCTCGAGGATGCGGTCAATCGCGGCATCGCGCTTTACTTCGTGATCGATTTCGAGCTGTACCGCGAGCGGTGGTACTGGTTCGATCGCAAGCTTGTCTCGCAGTCGCTGACCTATCGCCTGACTTACAGCCCCTTGACCCGCCAGTACCGGTTGTCGCGCGGCGCGCTGGCGCAGCCATTCGAAACGCTCGCCGAGGCGACCGCGACGCTGCGCAGTCTGCGCAACTGGAAGGTGATCGATCGGGGCGCGATCAGATCCGACGAAGACTATCGGGCGCAGGTGCGGATGCGGCTCGATACCTCGCAGCTTCCGCGACCGTTCCAGATCAATGCGCTGACCCAGCGCGACTGGACGCTGGCGTCGGATTGGCGCAATGTCGGTGTCACCGCGGACCTCGGGCGGTAGCCCGTCGTCGTTGCGGGCAAAACTCGCTGTGCACACTGAACCATGTCTCGCGCTATAAGGTACGGTTTCATCGGCGCGCTGGCGCTTGGCGGCGTGCTGCTGTTCCTGCTCGCCTCGGCCAGCAGCAACGTACAGGCGTTCGAGCGGCACTATCCGTTGCTGCTGGCGATCAACGGCGCAGTCGCGGTGCTGCTGTTCCTGTTCGTCATCGCACTGATACTCCGACTGGTCCGGCGTTTCCGCGCGCGCCGATTTGGCGCACGGCTGATGGCGCGCTTTGCGCTGGCGTTTGCGTTGATGGGTGTGCTGCCCGGCGTTCTGATCTACGTCGTGTCCGTCCAGTTTCTATCGCGCACGGTCGAGTCATGGTTCGACGTGCGCGTCGATCGGGCGCTGGAGTCGGGCCTGTCGCTCGGTCGCGCAGCGCTGGAGGCACAGCTCGCCGACCTGACGGCCAAGGCACGGGTGATCGCGCTCGAGCTGGCCGATGCGTCCGAAGCGGCGCAGCTCGCTGTGCTCGATCGCGCGCGCGAGCGCGCCGGCATCCAGGAGGCGCTGCTGATTTCTGCGAGCGGCCAGGTGCTCGGCACCGCGGGCGGCGTGCCGACCGAACTTGCGCCGGAACTGCCGTCGGCGGCGCAGGTGCGACAGGCGCGCGTGCAGCGCAGCTTTGCGGTGATCGAAGGCGATCCGCTGGCCACTGAACCCCGTGCCGGACTGCGCACACGGGTGATCGTGCCGATTCCGTCGACCGGGCCACAGTCGTCGCGCGCGCCGAATTTTTCGCTGGGTTCCGCATCATCGGCGGAGCCCGTGACGCGTTCGCTGCTGCAGCGTGCCGGTGAGCAGCGATTTCTGCAACTGGTGCAGCGCGTTCCGGCCAATGTTGCGGCCAATGCCGAGGCGCTGCAAAGCGGGTATCGCGACTATCAGGAGCTGTCGCTTGCACGTGCCGGACTGCAGCGCATCTACACGGTCACCCTGACGCTGACGTTGCTGCTGGCCATGTTTGCCGCGATGGCCTCGGGCGTGCTGCTGGCCAGCTCGATGACTGCGCCGTTATTGCAGGTGGCCGAAGGGACCAAGGCGGTCGCCGAAGGCGACTTTCGTCCTGTGCGTGAATTTGCCGGTAATGACGAGTTGAACCTGCTGACACAGTCGTTCAATGCCATGACACGGCAGCTCACCGAAGCACGCAACGCAGTGGAAACCCGCTCGCGCGAGCTTGAGAACGCGCGCGCATTCCTCGAGCGAGTATTGACCAACCTGTCGGCCGGGGTGCTCGTGCTCGACCAGGACTTTCGTCTCGTCACCGCCAACCACGGGGCGGGCCGCATCCTCGGGATGCCCTTGACGACGCGCATCAGAGAGCGCTTCGATGCGCTCGCGCCGCGGCTCGCGGAACAGGTGGCGGCGGCGTTTGGCGAACAGGCAGTTGCCGCCGCGCCGAACGAATCCTGGCAAAGACAGATTGAAATTCCGCGCGCGGACAGCGACGGTGATCGCGATCTGCTGGTACTGGTCGCGCGCGGCTCGCGACTGCCGCTCGACGACGGTCCCGGCTACGTGGTCGTGTTCGACGATATGACGCAGGTGATCTCGGCACAGAGGGCAGTCGCGTGGGGCGAAGTGGCGCGTCGGCTCGCGCACGAGATCAAGAATCCGCTGACGCCGATTCAGCTCGCGGCCGAGCGTCTGCAGATGAAGCTCGCCGACAAGTTGCCGCCCGAGCAGGCAAGCATTCTGGTCCGCGGTGCGGCCACGATCGTGAGCCAGGTCGCGGCGATGAAGCGCATGGTCGATGACTTCCGCAAGTACGCGCGCGTTCCGCCGGCGGAGTTGACCGCGCTCGATCTGAATGCGCTGATCGAGGAAGTCGCGCAGCTGTACGGGGCCGATCGCGCCGCGAATGTCGACGACGCAATCGAACTGCAGCTGGCACGCGAACTGCCATTGATCGAAGGCGACGCCACGCAGGTGCGCCAGATCATTCACAACCTGATCGTCAATGCGCAGGATGCGCTGGCGCTCGCCGCGCCGGTCGAGGGCGCGCCGCGTATCGTTGTGCGCACCGAGGTGGTGACAGTGCGCGAACCGGGTGCGGCACCTTCACCTGCGGTGCGGCTGGCGGTCGAAGACAACGGACCGGGATTCGCGGCGCATATACTTAAGCGCGCCTTCGAACCCTATGTGACCAGCAAGCCGAGCGGTACGGGGCTCGGACTGGCGATGGTGAAGAAAATCGTGGATGAACACAGTGCCCGCATCGAGATCGTCAATCGCACCGGCAAGAACGCCGGCGCTTCGGTGATCATCGTCTTCCGCCGCCTGGCGACGTCCGCTGGCTCCGCCGCGCCGCGGCGCGTGGCTTGACGCGCTTTCGGGACAACACGAGTCATGAGGAATTCGCCATCCATGCTCATCTGCTTCGCGCCTTGGGAGCGGCCGGCCGGAGGGCAGGGTGCTAACTTGAACCGACTGCCTGCACTTGAGGCACGCAGGGCTGCGTACATGCCGGGCGCATAGCGTTATGGCCAACATTCTCGTCGTCGACGATGAAGTCGGCATCCGCGAACTGCTGTCGGAGATTCTTTCCGATGAAGGACACGTCGTGTTCACCGCCGAGAACGCTTCGGTCGCACGCGCGCTGCGCCTGGCTGAACCGCTCGATCTGGTGTTGCTCGATATCTGGATGCCCGACACCGATGGCGTCACGCTGCTGAAGGAATGGGCCTCGGGTGGACAGTTGACGATGCCGGTGATCATGATGTCGGGCCACGCGACGATCGACACCGCGGTGGAGGCGACTCGTTTTGGCGCGCTTGATTTTCTTGAAAAACCGATCGCGCTGACGCGTTTGCTGTCGGCGGTCAAGACCGGCCTGGAACGCGGCCGCCTGATGCGCAACTTGCGCGCTGCCACGGTGCCGGCGCCGGTGCCGGTTGAGAAGCCCGCCGAGGTGATTCCCGCCGTGGCCGGCGGCGCGGTTGATCGCGGACAGGTTCGCACCATGGGTATGGCATCAAGCAGCGCGGTGCCCACCACGCCAGCGGTGAGCCTTGACCAGCCGCTGCGCGAGGCGCGCGACCACTTCGAGCGCGTGTACTTCGAGTACCACCTGGAGCGAGAGCACTACAGCATGACGCGTGTGGCCGATCGGGCGGGCCTGGAGCGCACGCACCTGTACCGCAAGCTCAAGCAGCTCGGTATCGAGCTTGCGCGCAGTGGGCGGCGTGGCGAGCGCCCAGCCGCCGCCGTAGTCGCAGTCAATGAGCCGAACGACGCCGCCGAGCCGTCCGAGACCGCGACGCCCGACCGTGAACTGGGCTGATCTCGCGCTTCGGTTCGGGCGCGGCGCATTGTGAAGATCATCATCCTGGGAGCTGGGCGCGTCGGCAGTTCGGTCGCTGAAAGCCTCGTGTCAGAGGCAAATGACATCACGGTGATCGATACTGACGGTGCGCGCGTGGCCGAACTGCAGGACCGTTTCGATCTGCGCGGACTGGTCGGCAACGCCACGCTGCCCTCAACGCTGCGCGAAGCGGGCGCCGCCGATGCCGACATGCTGATCGCGGTCACTTCGACCGACGAAACCAACCTGGTCGCCTGCAAGGTCGCGGCCGATCTGTACAACGTGCCGACGCGCATCGCGCGCGTTCGCAACGTCGAGTTGCAGAAACACCCGCAACTGACCGGCGAGCAGGGTTTTCGTGCGACCCACATCATCTGGCCGGAGCAAAGCGTCACCGACTACATTCTGAAGCTGATCGAATTCCCCGAGGCGCTGCAGGTGCTGGAGTTCGCCGACGGGCTGGTGTCGTTAATCGCGGTACGCGCCGTGGCAGGCGGTCCGCTCGTGTCGCACCCGATCCAGGACCTGCGCCGACATGTGCCGAACGTCGACACGCGCATCGTGGCCATCTTTCGCAACGATCGGGCGATCCAGTGCGAGGGCGCGACCATGATCCAGCCCGGCGACGAGGTGTTCTTTCTTTCCTCGGCCCGGGATATTCGCAAAGTGATGGGCGAACTGCGGCGCATGGACAAGCCCGTCAAGCGCGTGCTGATTGCGGGCGGTGGCAACATCGGCCTGCGCATGGCGCGCGCGCTCGATACCGGCGAAGGAATCGGCGGAGCTGCGGGTTTCAACGTCAAGCTGATCGAGTTCAACAAACAGCGCTGCGATTACCTGGCCAGCGAGCTGTCGTCGCGGGTGCTGGTGCTCAATGGCGATGCCACCGACGAGGATCTGCTGCAGGAGGAAGGGGTCGCCGAAACGGACCTGTTCGTGGCGCTGACCAACGACGACGAAAACAACATCATGAGCGCGCTGCTGGCGAAGCGGCTGGGCGCGCGCCGCACGATCGCGCTGATCAATCGCAAGAGCTACGGCGAGCTGATGCAGGGTGGCCAGATCGACATCGCGATCTCACCGAGCCACGCGACGCTGTCGGCGCTGCTCAAGCACGTGCGACGCGGTGACGTGGTGGCGGCGCACAGCCTGCGGCGCGGCGCGGCCGAGGCGCTGGAGATCATTGCGCACGGGGACGCCAGAAGTTCGCGAGTGGTCGGACGCAAGATCGAGAACGTTGATCTGCCCAAGGGCGCGACCATCGGCGCAGTCGTCCGCGGGGAGGGTGAAAGCGCGCGTGTGCTGATTGCCCATCACGACACGGTGATCGAGCCGGACGATCACCTGATTGTGTTTGTCGCCAACAAGCGGATGATCCCGCGCATCGAGAAGCTTTTTTCCGTCGGCGTCGGGTTCTTCTGATCGGCATCGGCACGAGGTTCGAATCACATGTGTCGCTGGCTCGCCTACTCCGGTCGCCCGGTCTATCTCGATCAGCTGCTGTTCAAGCCGGAGCGTTCACTGATCAATCAGTCGCTGCGCGCGCACAAGAGCCAGGTCGCCACCAACGGCGATGGTTTCGGCGTCGGCTGGTATGCGACGCGGCCCGAACCCGGGCTGTATCGGGACTATCGCCCCGCCTGGAATGACGAGAACCTGCGCAGCATGGCAGAGCAGATCCAGGCGCGGCTATTCTTTGCCCACGTGCGCGCATCCACCGGCACGACGACCAGCCGCGCCAATTGCCACCCGTTTCAGCACGGGCGCTGGCTCTTCATGCACAACGGACAGATTGGCGGTTTCGACGCGATCGCCCGTGAACTCGATTTCGCGCTCGATCCGGCGCTGTACCGCTCGCGGCTGGGATCGACCGACAGCGAGACGTTCTTCTACCTGGCGCTGACCTTCGGCCTCGAAACCGACCCGATCGCGGCGCTTGCTCTCACAGCGGGATTTGTCGAAGGCGTGATGCGTCGCAACAGTATCGTCGAACCGCTGCGTTTGACCGCCGCGCTCACCGACGGCGAGCGGGTGTTTGCGGTCCGTTATTCGTCGGACCGCGCATCGCCGTCGCTCTTTTATGGTGGGGCGGGCGGCGTGCGTGACGGCGAAGGCCGCCGCTGCGTCGATGGCGACGACGACGAATCGCTGCTGATTGTGTCCGAACCGCTCGACCGGGACTTCGGCAACTGGACCGCGGTGCCGGAAGGGCATGCAGTCATTGCCGAGCCCGGAGGCGTGCTCGTCGTGTCATTCGCGCCCGTGGCGCGCAATCGAGCGCCAAATGCGGATGAATCGCGGCTCGAGGTGGGTTAGGCGCCCTTGTAGATTTCCGCCAGCAGCGCCTTGACCCCGTCCATGGTCATCATGTCGCCCTTGACCATCTTCGGATCCGACTTCATCTTCGTCATGGCCTTGTCGTACATCTGGCCCATCGCGTCGAGGAATTCCTTCTTCGTCACCATGTGGTCCTTGTTCTTGTCCGCCATGGTCAAGAACTGGTCCCACTTGAACTCCATCGGCCCTTGGGCGTAGGCGGGCGCCGTCGACATCAGGGTGGCAAGGGTCACGGCCGAAGCGGCCAGCATTCGCAGATTCATGGAATCTCTCCTATCAGGTTGGTGTTATGACCAGCGCAACGCAAGGCTTGCGCCAAACCGGGGCGCTGGCATTGGTTCTGACAACCTTGCAGCGTCGCGGTCCGGAGGGTTGGTCGGCAAAGGCAGGAAACCCTTACACCGGGCGAATGCTGACGGGCATCGCTGCTTCTTCTAGAATTAGACATAAAGCGGCTTTAACAAGTGGCCCGCAGCCGCACGCGTGCGCAAGCACGCAAGGAATCGTAAAGAGCGTGGGCCAGTGCGATTCAACTCCAGGAGACTTCATGGAATTTCTCAAACCCAAGGGCGCGACCGCTGCGCGCCGCAGTTTCATCGGCGGAGCAACCGCGGTCGCACTCGGCGTGCCGATGATTGCCAAAGGCCAGGCCGGGCCGATCTCGATGCGCTGGCAGAGCACGTGGCCGTCGAAGGACATCTTCCACGAGTACGCGCTCGATTTCGCCAAGAAGGTCAATGACATGACCGGCGGTGAGCTGAAGATCGAGGTGTTACCAGCGGGCGCAGTCGTTCCCGCGTTTGGCCTGCTTGATGCGGTGTCCAAGGGCACGCTCGATGGCGGTCACGGCGTGCTGGTCTATCACTACGGCAAGCAGAATGCGCTTGCGCTGTGGGGTTCAGGTCCGGCGTTTGGGATGGATGCCAACATGCTGCTCGCCTGGCATAAGTACGGCGGCGGGAAGGACCTGCTGACCAAGCTGTATGCGTCGATCGGCGCCAACGTGGTGTCGTTCCCATATGGCCCGATGCCGACGCAGCCGCTTGGCTGGTTCAAGAAGCCGATCACCAAGGCTGCGGACTTCAAAGGTCTGAAATATCGCACGGTCGGCATCTCGATCGATGTGTTCACCGGAATGGGGGCGGCGGTCAATGCGCTGCCCGGCGGCGAAATCGTTCCGGCGATGGACCGCGGTCTTCTCGATGCGGCCGAGTTCAACAATGCCTCCTCCGACCGCCTGCTCGGCTTCCCGGATGTCTCCAAGGTCTGCATGCTGCAGAGCTACCATCAGAACGCCGAGCAGTTCGAGATCACCTTCAACAAGACCAAGTACGACGCGCTGCCGGACAAGATGAAAGCAATCATCTCCAACGCGGTTGAAGCCGCCTCGGCCGACATGTCCTGGAAGGCGGTCGACCGCTACTCCAAGGACTACATCGAGATGCAGCAGAAACAGGGCGTCAAGTTCTACAAGACGCCGGATGCCCTGCTGCAACAACAGCTCGACGCCTACGACGCCGCGGCGGCGAAGAAGGCCGGAGAGAACGCGCTGTTCAAGGAGATCGCCGAATCACAGCGCGCCTTTGCGGAACGCGCGGTACGGTGGGATCTGGACACGAACGTCAACCGCCGCATGGCCTACAACCACTACTTCGCACCGAAAGCGGCGGCGAAGAAGACCTAAGGTCGCGGGGGAGTGCACAATCGGCCATCCGGCGCAAGCCGGATGGCTGTTTTTGTTCTGGGGCAGTTCGATCGCCATGGTTTCTGACGGGGAAGGCGCAAATGCAGAAGCTACTGCTGTTCGTTGACAAGATTAGTACCTTCGTCGGCCACGTCTTCTCGTGGTTGATCGTGGCGCTCACGCTGCATGTCTCATGGGAAGTGTTCTCGCGCTACGTGCTCAACAACCCGCGCGCGTGGGCGTTTGACGCGATGATCATGATGTACGGGACGCTGTTCATGATGGCCGGCGCCTACACGCTGGCCAAAGCCGGCCATGTGCGCGGCGACGTGCTGTATGGGTTCTTCGAGCCGCGCACACAGGCGACCATCGATCTGATCCTCTACATCGTGTTCTTCATTCCCGGCGTGATCGCGCTGACCTACGCTGGCTATTACTACGCGGCGGAGTCGTGGGCGATCAACGAGCACTCGAATATCACGGCCGAGGGACCGCCGATCTACCCTTTCAAGACCGTCATCCCGCTGGCCGGCGCCTTCCTGCTGGTGCAGGGCATTGTCGAGATCATCCGCTGCGTGATCTGCATCAGGCAGGGGGAATGGCCGTCGCGCGAGGAGGACGTCGAGGAAGTCGATGTCGACAAGCTGAAGGAGATGGTGCACGTCAAGGATGAGGACATCGCCAAGCTCGATGAACTTGTCGTGCACAAGGAGTCGGCCAAATGAAGATCCGCAAGGAACTGTGGTTCGGCTTCTCGCTGATGGGAGTGCTTCTCGCCGCCACGGCGATCTTCACGCCGTGGGGCAACCTGCTCGATGGACACCTGTCCAGGGCGGACCTTGGGCACCTCGGCCTGCTGATGCTCTCGCTTGTCGTGGTGGCGATCATGCTGGGCTTTCCGACCGCGTTCACGCTGATGGGCATGGGAGTGTTTTTCGCCTGGCTTGCCTATCGCAGCGTGAATCCGGATCTGGCCGTCCGACAGGTACTCGACCTGATGGTGCAGCGCGCGTACTCGGTGATGTCCAACGATGTGCTGATCGCGATTCCGCTCTTCGTGTTCATGGGCTATCTGGTCGAGCGTGCGGCGCTGATCGATCGCCTGTTCAAGAGTCTGCATCTGGCTCTCGCGCGCGTGCCGGGATCGCTCGCGGTGGCGACCATCGTCACCTGCGCGATTTTCGCTACCGCGACCGGCATCGTCGGCGCGGTCGTGACGCTGATGGGCTTGCTCGCGTATCCGGCGATGATTCGCGCCGGCTATGACGTCAAGGTTTCAGCAGGCGCAATCACGGCCGGAGGATGTCTCGGCATCCTGATTCCGCCGTCGGTGCTGTTGATCGTCTATGGCGCCACGGCGGGCGTCTCGGTCGTGCAGTTGTATGCGGGCGCCTTTTTCCCCGGATTCATGCTGGCTGCACTCTATGTCGGCTACGTGATCGTGCTGGCGAAGTTCAAGCCGCGCTTGATGCCGCCATTGTCGGCGGCTGAGCGCCATGTAGTGCTGCCGGCCTTTGCGCAGACGCTGTCGGCGCGTGGCACCAACGCACTGACGGGCTTGATGCGAGCCATCGGCGGTCGGGCCGGCGTTGCTTCGGGCACCGCGCTTGGTCAGTTGTTCGTGTCTGTGCTTCCGATACTGGCAGTAGCAGGGATTCTCGCCGTGACCTATCAGTTCGCAACCGCGCCTGAGGTGGTTGCCAGCACCGAGGGGCTGGTGCAGGCTGGAGGCGAGGTCGCCGCCGACGTCAAGGAAGAGCCGAGCGGCCTGGTCGGCGGATTGGCGGAGCCCAAAGAGGAAGACTCGGGAGTGCAGGAGCCGCCCAGCGCCGGCGGTGAGGAAAAGAAAGAGGCCGCGCCCGAGCCGGCGAAAGCCGAAAAGGCGGCTGAAAAAGCTCCGGCCGAGCAGCCTGCCGCTGAGCGGCTGCCGGTGCCGACGTGGTTCTGGGCGGTACTCGGCTGCGGCGTGGCGCTCATGGCGTTGCTGATCTATGCATGGAACTGGCAACGGCACGAAGTGTTCAAGATGCTGCTGACCTCGTTCTTTCCGCTGGCGCTGCTGATCCTCGCGGTACTCGGGTCGATCGTCTTCGGACTGTCCACGCCGACCGAGGCGGCGGCGATCGGAGCCCTTGGAGGCTTCATTCTGGCGGCGGTCTATCGATTCATCGCGCACGCAAAAGCCGCGTCCGCCAGCGGTCCGCTGCTGCGCACGATCAAGGAACTCGGGGTCATCGCCAAAGACTCCTCGTTCCTGACGGCGAAGACCAGCGCGATGGTGTGTTGGCTGTTCGTCGGCAGCTCGATTTTTTCGGCCGCGTTCGCGCTGCTCGGCGGCCAGGA
>DAITAC010000174.1:0-5340 GCA_036824465.1 Burkholderiaceae bacterium | reverse complement strand
GGGTCGACTCCCGCCCGTCGCGGCGACACGAGTTAAGAGGCTATTCGATCACGCAAGTAAGAATGCCGACGCGGCCGATCGCTCTTCCAACGGTCCGGCGGGGCACTGTGCTCGCTGCGTGGCAGGATTCGCTCGCCGCTTCAACGACGAGTCGCCCGTACCGCCCATTGGGGAAAAGGTTGCAACGCCCGGGGTCGCGGCGGCATCATGCGGTTCCCCTGAATCCCGCGCGTCTGGCGACCTTGAACCTGATGTCGGCGCGCGAACCAATGACGAGGAGTAAGCGCGATGACCGCATTTAACGTCGTGCGATTCCGGGTCAAGCCCGGACGCGAAGCGGAGTTCATCGCGGCGCACCGCAAGGGCCATCGCGACTACGTCGGCTTCAAGCGATTCTCGCTGATGAAGACGGGTGACCGGACCTACTGCGTCATTGGCGAATGGGACAGCCAACAAAGTCTCGTCGCGGCGCGGCCAAAGATGATCGCGATGCTCGACACGTTCCGCGACACCCTCGAAGACCTGGGTGGCGGTCTCGGCGTGACCGATCCGGTGTCGGGCGAGGTCGTCCTTGAATTGTAGGTAGCCGTCACGCCGCGCCGATCGCGCTCAGAAGTCGACGCGATCGCGCAGCGCGTGCGCGGCATCGATTCCGTTGGGCGCTTGAGCGAGCCGACCCGGCGCAAGAGACCGGTCATGAACTTTCAATCGCGGCTTCACTGCGCGTCGTGGCGGGTTTCTTCCTGAAGCCGCGCTTCACGACGACGAAGAACAGCGGCACAAAGAGAAGCCCAAGGAACGTCGCCGCGATCATGCCGCCGAGCACGCCGGTGCCGATGGCGTTCTGGCTG
The DNA here is from genome assembly GCA_036824465.1 of Burkholderiaceae bacterium. Classification (GTDB taxonomy): domain Bacteria; phylum Pseudomonadota; class Gammaproteobacteria; order Burkholderiales; family Burkholderiaceae_F; genus JAKOQB01. The sequence goes on along the minus strand of DAITAC010000174.1, from coordinate 4,489 downwards.
CCCGAGCCCGCGCCGGTGGCGAGCGCGAGCGGCAACACGCCGCAGCCAAAGGCGAGCGACGTCATCAGGATCGGACGCAGCCTCAGGCGTGCGGCCTCGAGGGTGGCCGGAACCAGATCGACGCCAACCGCCATCTGCCCCAGCGCGAACTGAATGATCAGGATCGCGTTCTTCGCCGACAGGCCAATGGTCGTCAGCAGCCCGACCTGGAAGTACACATCGTTCGCCAGTCCGCGGCCGGTGGCCGCGAGCAGCGCCCCCAGCACGCCGATCGGCACAACGAGCAGCACGGCAAACGGAATCGACCAGCTCTCGTACAGCGCCGCAAGACACAGGAACACCACGAGTACCGACAGTGCGTACAGCAGCGGCGCCTGCGCGCCCGACAGACGCTCCTCGAAGGAAAGGCCGGTCCACGCGACCCCGAAGCCCGGCGGCAGCTGCGCGACGAGCCGTTCCATCGTTGCCATCGCCTCACCGGAACTATGGCCGGGCGCGGCCTGGCCCTGTATCTGCACGGCGGAGGCGCCGTTGAAGCGCTCCAGTCGCGGCGACCCGAACGTCCACTTGCCCCGCGCAAACATTGAAAACGGCACCATCTCTCCCTTCGCATTGCGCACGTACCACTTGTCCAGATCCTCGGGGACCATGCGGAACGGCGCGTCGGCCTGCATGTAGACCTTCTTCACACGGCCCTTGTCGATGAAGTCGTTGACGTAGGCACTGCCCCATGCCGCCGAAAGCGTCGCGTTGATATCGGCGACCGAGAGCCCGAGCGCCCCGGCGCGCGCGGTGTCGATGTCGACGTTGAACTGCGGCGTGTCCTCCTGGCCGTTCGGCCGTACCGCTGTCAGGGCCGGTTCCTTCGCCGCGAGCCCGAGAAGTTGGTTGCGCGCAGCCATCAGCGCCTCGTGGCCCGCGCCCGCCCGGTCCTGCAGATACATGTCAAAGCCGTTGGCGACACCGAGTTCCAGCACTGCCGGTGGCGCGAAGGCGAACGCGAGCGCGTCGCGCAGCTTGGAGAACGCCGTCATCGCACGTCGTGCCACGGCCTGCACGCTGTTCTGCGCGCCGGGCCGCTCCTTCCAGTCCCTCATGCGGACGAATCCGATGCCGGCGTTCTGCCCGCTGCCGGAGAACGAGAAGCCCGCCACCGTGAAGAGCGACTGCACGGCACCCTTCTCGTCCTCGAGGAAGTGACGCTCGATCTCGCGCAGCACCGCCAGCGTGCGCTCCTGTGTCGCGCCCGCGGGCAGCAGCACCTGCGTGAAGAGGATGCCCTGGTCTTCGTCCGGCAGGAACGACGTCGGCAAGCGAATCGCGAGGAATACCCCCAGCGTCACCATCGCCACGAATGCCACGAGCCAGCGGCCGCTTGAAGCAAGCATGCGTGCCACCGTGCTCTGGAAGTTGGATCGACCGCTGTCAAAAGCGCGGTTGAAGCGCCCGAAGAATCCGGTGGTTGCGCCGTGCGAGCCTTTCTGAACGGGCTTCAACAGCGTGGCGCACAGCGCCGGCGAAAGGATGAGCGCGACCGTGATCGACAGCAGCATCGATGCGGCCAGCGTCAGGGAGAACTGCCGGTAGATGACGCCGGTGGAGCCACCGAAGAGCGCCATCGGGATGAACACGGACGCGAGCACGAGTGCGATTCCCACCAGCGCGCCGGTGATCTGGTCCATCGATTTCTTGGTCGCCTCCTTGGGCGAGAGGCCCTCCTCGCTCATCACGCGCTCGACGTTCTCGACCACGACGATGGCGTCGTCGACGAGCAGGCCGATCGCCAGCACGAGACCGAACATGGTCAGCACGTTGATCGAAAAGCCGAACGCCGACATCACGCCGAAGGCGCCGAGCAGCACCACCGGCACGGCGATGGACGGGATCAGCGTGGCCCGCAGGTTCTGCAGGAACAGGTACATCACCAGGAACACCAGCACGAACGCCTCGAGCAGGGTCTTGACCACCTCCTCGATCGATAGACGGATGAACGGCGTGGTGTCGTAGGCGACCACAGCCTTCATGCCTTGCGGGAAGAAGCGGGACAGTTCGTTGACCTTTGCCTTGACCGCATCGCCCGTATCAAGCGCGTTGGCGCCGGTGGCCAGGCGTACCGCGACGCCGGATGAGGGCCGGCCGTTATAGAAGGAGACCGTGCCGTAGTTCTCTCCACCCAGCTCGACACGGGCCACGTCACGCAAATACACCGTGGCGCCGCTCTCGGCCGTACGCAGCACGATGGCCTCGAACTGTTCCGGCGTCTGCAGCCGGCTTTGCGCGGTGATCGTGGCATTCAATTGCTGGCCGCGCACAGCAGGAAGCCCACCGAGCTGCCCCGCCGAGATCTGCGCGTTCTGCGCGCGGACCGCAGAGGCGACATCGGCCGGCGTGAGTTTGTAGTTGATGAGCTTGTTCGGGTCGAGCCAGATGCGCATTGCGTATTGCGAGCCGAAGACTGTGATCTCGCCCACGCCCGGCACACGGCTCAGTGGGTCCTGCACGTTGGCGGCCACGTAGTCCGAGATATCAGTGCGCGTCATCGAGCCGTCTTCGGAGACGAAGCCGATGACCATGATGAAGTTGCGCACCGACTTGGTGACGGTCACGCCCTGCTGCTGCACTTCCTGCGGCAGCAGCACCTCGGCGAGCTTCAGCTTGTTCTGTACCTGCACCTGGGCGATGTCCGGATTCGTGCCGGCTTCGAAGGTCAGGGTGATGGTCGCGGAACCGGCGCTGTCGCTGGCCGAGGCGATGTAGCGCAGGCCGTCGAGGCCGGACATGCGCTGCTCGATGATCTGCGTGACCGTGTCCTCGAGCGTCTTGGCCGATGCGCCGGGATACGAGGCAGTGATGGTGATCGTCGGCGGTGCAATGCTCGGATACTGTGCGATCGGGAGGCGAAAGATCGACAGCAGGCCGGCCAGCATGATGACGAGCGCGATCACCCAGGCAAAGATGGGTCGTTCAATGAAGAAGTGCGACATCGTGTCGTCCTGAAGGGATCGGTGGATTCGATCAGGACTTCGGCGACCCGCCGGCCGGCGATGCGGGCGCGGACGGTTTGTCAGTCGTCTGCGGAGTTGATGCGCCCGTCGCGGCCGGAGCACCCGCGGCATTGGGATCACCGCGTTCAACGGCCTGCACCATGGCACCGGGACGTGCACGCTGCAGGCCATCGACGATCACCCGGTCGCCCGGTTTCAGGCCAGCATCGATGAGCCATTCATTACCGAGCGTGCGCGCGACCTGCAGCGTGCGCGATTCCACCTTGCCGTCCGGGCCAACGACCAGCGCGACGGCCGCGCCCTTGGTGTCGCGCGTCACCGCCTGCTGCGGCACGACGATCGCGCCTTCGCGCACGCCTTCCTCGATGACCGCGCGCACATACATGCCAGGCAGCAGCTCGCCGCGCGGGTTCGGGAACAGCGCGCGCAGCGTGATCGCGCCCGTACCCGGATCGACAGTGACATCGGAGAACTGGAGCGCGCCTTCCTGCGCGTATGCCGTGCCATCCTCGAACTGCAGGGTCACGCGCGCGGCCTTGTCTGCGATTTTCTTCAGTTCGCCCTTCGCCAGCGCACGCTGCAGGCGCAGCACTTCAGTGCTCGATTGCGTGACGTCGACATAGATCGGGTCCAGTTGCTGGATGGTGGCGAGCGCCGCCTGCTGGTTGGCGGTGACGAGTGCGCCGGGGGTGACGGCCGACCTGCCGATGCGCCCGGAGATCGGCGCCAGGACCTTTGTGTAGCCAAGATTGATGCGCGCGGTGTCAGCGGCGGCTTTTGACACCGCGACGTCAGCTTCGGTCTGGCGCAGCGTCTCCACGGCCTCGTCGTAGCTTTGCTGGGTCACGAACTTGATCGCCACCAGCTCCTTGTTCCGCTCGGCCTTCAGGCGCGCAATCTGCATGGATGCTTCGGCCTTGGCCACGGCCGCCTGGGCGCTTTCGTAGGCAGCCCGGTACGTCGCGGCATCGATCTGGTACAGCATGGTTCCCGCCTTCACTTCAGCGCCTTCGTGGAAGCTGCGCGACTGGATGATCCCGGTCACCTGAGGCCGCACTTCGGCAATCATGGCCGGCGCTGTCCTGCCTGGCAGCACGGTTTTGATCGCGACCTGGCGCGGTTGCACCGTCAGCACGCCGACCTGCGGCGCCGCTTGCGAGGCCACTTGCGGCGCACCGGAGGGACCGCAGCCGGCAAGTCCAGCGACCGCGGCGAGAACTACGCTTGCGCAGATCCTGAGCGCGAAGATTCTGGACATCAGACCATCCTGTCAAAGCGTCGGTACATCAGACCATTCAGTCGGCCGAGGATCGATGGCTTCGGCGCAGGTCGCAACAGCGCGTGCCATGGCGCCAGAGCCTGGATTCTGAACATTGAAGTTCGGTTCACCGCGCCCGGCCGCATGCAAGAAGAAGCCTGCAGGGCACGGGGGAGCTGACGGCGATTTGTACCACGGTGGTTGCGGGAAGTCGCTCGTTTAGACC
>DAITAC010000173.1:0-5359 GCA_036824465.1 Burkholderiaceae bacterium | reverse complement strand
GAAAACACCATTCGCAACGCTGCCCCGGGCATCATCTATTACCAGTAGTGCACAGGCCGCTGAAGACCACCCCGCCCGCTCTGCACTGACCTGACGTTAGCCGTTTGACAGTCGACCGGTTCCCGCATCGAAGAGACGCCCGAGAATGCCAGCGCGCCACAGCGAAAGGCATCGCACGGACCGCATCGGCTGGCTGCGCGCGGCGGTACTGGGCGCCAACGACGGCATCGTTTCGACCGCGAGCCTCGTTCTTGGAGTCGCAGCCGCCCATGCGACCCACAGCAGCGTGATGGTCGCCGGGATTGCGGGCCTGGTCGCGGGAGCCATGTCGATGGCTGCGGGTGAGTATGTGTCGGTCCGCTCGCAGGCGGACTCCGAGGAGGCTGCGCTCGACCTGGAACGCACGGAACTCGAAGCCGACGTCCACGGCGAGCGCCGGGAACTGACCGCGATCTATGTCGGCCGCGGCGTCGAACCTGCGCTCGCAAAACAGGTCGCCGAGCAACTGATGTCCCATGACGCGCTGGGCGCGCATGCCCGCGATGAACTCGGCATCTCAGAGACGCTCAGCGCGCGGCCGATCCAGGCTGCGTTCACATCAGCAGCCAGCTTCGCCGTCGGCGCAGCCATGCCGCTGTTGGCTGTCGTGATGGTCTCCGAGTCGAGTCTGATTCCCGTCGTCTCGGGAACCTCGCTTGTGTTCCTCGCGATCCTGGGCGGATTGGCTGCGCGCGTAGGCGGCGCAAGTGTGAAGATGGGCGCAATGCGCGTCACGTTCTGGGGCGCGCTTGCCATGGGGTTGACGGCAGGCGTCGGGGCCCTGTTCGGAACAGCGGTATGACAAGGCAGGCGCAAACAAAGGCACGGCAGGCAACATCCACGTCGATTGCATTTGCAATGATGCATGCAGACACGTGCGTCCGTGGATTCACCACCGCTGGTCGCGCAAATCAGCCTTGTTTCGAGCCGCTGACCCGTTGAATCGTCGACCGCGTTGCTGACGGCTCGACGCTTCGCCTGGAGGTTCTTCCACGACAACCGTACCTGCCGCAGCGCGCGCATCGTCGATGCGGACGCCGCGATCAGCGACCGGAATCAATCTCCGGAATGGCAAATGGCGCTAGGCAAACCGAGCGATTCGAAGGGTCGAGCGTGCGACAGCGCACAGACCCAGCCGGTGAGCCGGGTTATACATCGTCTCGGAACGCAGCGCTGCGCACACGCATTGACGTAATGGGTTTGCGAATCGACGTGTCGACGGCGTCCCAATGAGAGCAAACCGATGCAGTCACACGGCAGCGTTCCCTCTCTTCCATTACGGCGTGCCGGCCGCTTTCCGGCGTACGTTATCAGGAGCAAGTCATGAGCATGAACAAAGACCAAATCAAAGGCCGAGTCAAAGAAGCGAAAGGCAAGATCAAGGAAGTCGCCGGCAAGATTGTGGGCAACGAGACCTTGGAACAAAAAGGCAAGATTCAAAAAACTCTCGGCGAAGCTCAAGCCAAGTTTGGCGACGTCAAGAAAGACGTGAAAGACGCGGCGAAGGGCGCCTGACTTCAGCCCGTCATTTCCCGCGACAGGCGTGTCCCTTGACGGGCAAACAGCGCTTGCTGCATATCGTCCATGCGCCCTGTAACGGGCGCATGGATTCCTGCAACGCGATGGTAGTGACCAGGAACGGTTGATCTCCCTGCCTTGACGGAGTGCCAAAACTGGCGGGGGTTTCCCTTCGTGCCGACCGGGCATTGGCCATCAGCCCGCGCCCTCCGCCCAGTCGACTCTTTACTCCGTCGTCTTTCCATCGAAGTGTTCGTTGTCGACCTGCGCATCGTCGCGGGAATGATGGACGACGCCGTCCCGATGATTCGGCGGTGCATAGAGCGTGTAGAGCTTCAGCGAACCACGGCCGGTATTGATGATGTTGTGATTCGTCCCAGCCGGAACGAGTACTGCGAAGCCCGCTCGAATCGCCGTCCGAACGCCATCCAGAACCGCTTCACCGGTCCCCTCCTCCACGCGAAAAAACTGATCGAGCTTGTGGACTTCCGCCCCGATCTCTTCCTTGGGCTTTAGCGTCATGACGACGAGCTGGCAGTTCTTTGCCGTGTAAAGCACCCGGCGGAACTCGTCGTTGTCGACGGCGAGACCCTCGATGTCTTGCACAAACCCTTTCATGACGACTCCTCTTTCGTGACCTTATCCCACGGGCGTTCAATGCCATTCAGAAAAGGCTTCGAGATCAACCCCGACCAGGTCATTGGCAGGGTCCGCCGGTGTTTGCCTGTGGAACTCCTCGACATGCCAGATGGCGAGCAGGACGGTCAGCGATGCCCCGGCGAGCGCCCGCCAAGAAACACGCGGGTTGAATGAAGCAATGCGAAAACTTTCTCGTCGAGTCGCAGGCACCGAATCGCCGCGTCTCCGACATCGATTCCGTTACGTGCGATATCGCACAGCCTTTTGCCAGCAAATCTGATTCCATGTAAATCATCTGACTTTATTTGAGAGACAAAGGTGACTTCGCGCAGGAGCATTGCGCTTCACGATCGATTGCCGAACGAAAAAGAACACTACTGCGTCGACTTCAGGACCGGACGCTCCCTTAAGAAGTCTGGGAGCTAATCACAAGGGCACAGTAATGCATCCAACAAACGAGCAGGAGAGCGTCCCAAATGAAGAAGAGTTCTGAACAGAGTCAATCCGTATGGATGGACACGACCGAGCTGCCGCTCGAATCGACGCTGGCGGCGAAAGTCAGCGCGGATGTGTGCATTGTCGGCGCCGGAATTGCCGGCATGTCCACCGCTTACATGCTCGCACGCGAAGGCAAGTCGGTCGTCGTGCTCGATGATGGGCCAATCGGTGGCGGGATGACGGCACGGACGACGGCGCATTTGGTGAACGCCCTCGATGATCGTTACTTCGAGCTGGAACGCCTGCACGGCAAAGAAGGGGCGCGTCTGGCCGCTGAGAGCCACAGCGCGGCCATCAACACAGTCGAGGCGATCGTCAAACGGGAAGCGATCAAGTGTGAGTTCGAAAGGCTTGATGGTTTCTTGTTTGTACCTCCTCGCAAATCCTCGAAGGTACTGGACGACGAATTGGCCGCTGTTCACCGGGCGGGTTTGACCGATATCGAAAAGGTCGAGCGCGCACCATGGGATTCGTACGACACCGGCCCTGCCTTGCGTTTTCCCCGCCAGGCTCAGTTTCATCCGCTCAAATATCTGGCCGGGCTCGCGGAGGCCATCAAAGCGAAAGGTGGGCGAATCTATACACAAACTCACGCCACCTCAATTCAAGGCGGCAAGAAGGCCCGAATTGAAACCAGAGGTGGCGGCGTCGTTACTGCAGATTCGGTTGTCGTAGCCACCAATACGCCTGTCAATGACTTGATCGTCATCCACACCAAACAGGCCTCCTATCAGACATACGTGATAGGCGCCCGCGTGCCGAAGGGTTCAGTGACGCGTGCGCTCTATTGGGACACGCCGGACCCGTATCACTACCTACGAATTGAAACTGTCGGTAAAGGAGCGGCGGCATATGACCTGCTGATTGTCGGTGGCGAAGATCACAAGACGGGTCAACAGGACGACGGCAACAAGCGCTTCGCCGCTCTGGAACGATGGACCCGCCGACGTTTCCCGATGATTGAGGGTATTGCATATCGCTGGTCGGGCGAAGTGATGGAACCGGTGGACGGTCTCGCGTTCATCGGAAGAAATCCTACGGATGCGAAAAACGTCTACATCGCAACCGGCGATTCAGGCAACGGAATGACGCATGGAACGATTGCCGGGATTCTTTTGACCGATCTGATCTTGAAACGCAAGAACGCCTGGGAATCCATCTACGAGCCATCGCGCATCACGCTTCGCGCCTTGCCGAAATTTGTCAGAGAGAACTTGAACGTGGCCATGCAGTACACGGATCTCGTATTTGCCGGCGACGCAAAGTCGGCGGAAGAAATCAAGCCAGGCGCTGGCGCAGTTCTTGCCCGAGGTTTGCGCAAAGTAGCGTTATATCGAGATCCCAAAGGCGAGATCCATGAGCGCTCTGCCGTCTGCCCGCATCTGGGCGGCATCGTCAACTGGAACACGCTGGAAAACACGTGGGACTGTCCCTGCCACGGCTCGCGTTTCGATGCGACAGGAAGAGTGATTCAAGGGCCATCCAACAACGATCTGGCGGAGATTGATAAGGAGTGATCCAACAGGCGACGTGTTGCGGAGTCATGAGCGATCCGTTGGGGCTGACCCTTCTGCGGGCTCAGGACTGAAGGCAGTCGAAGCCCGTCTTGAGCAACCTTGGAGGGTCCGCAAGCTTCCCCGTCAAGTGGACAGGTTCAAAGTGGAGTTTGAGCTGCGAGCACACCATTTGCGCCTACAGGCGTTTGCGTTCGGCTGCCGGCAAGACGACCGAAATTCCGTTGGGAACTTGCACGGCGCCCATAGCTGACGCGTCTGGTTGAGGTTCGACGTTGCCGAAGAAGGTCTGCCATCTGTACGTCAGCGAACAGATCGTCCCGAGGAGAACGGGAATAATTCAAAGCAATTCACTGGTGGACCGGATGGAACCGTTGGCAAAATCCCTCGCAATCGAATGCCCGCGTTGCGGTAGCTCGGACTCGTATTTGGATCTCGAGCGCGTGCGGCGCCGGTTTGTCGATCGACTGATCAGCCTGATCCAGTTTCGACACCGCTATCGTTGCCGGTCAGCGCGCTGCGGTTGGGAAGGCACCCTCCCCGCGAGGCACTTTCCTCCGCCGATTCGGCCGCTGCATTAATCGGCGCCGCTCGACGGGCAGTTCTGCGCTCATACGCAGAGACTGCTTTCCGATACTCTTTGAAGTGCCTACTCGTCCTCGTCCCAATGAAACTTGTGCAACAGACGATGCAACACGGGTACGAAGACGAGACCGGCCACCACGATGAAGACCAGGCCGGCGTACAACGCATAGAGACCGGCAAAGAGCTTTCCTCCGTCCGTCCTCGGCGCATCCACCGGCCCCATGCCGCCGAGCAGCATGGCGCTGTTCAGGAATGCATCACGCCAGGCCAGATCTTCGTAACAACCGTACCCGATCATTCCGATCAGAAGCGAACCGAGCAGCACGCCCATTGCGCCCGCGACGTGCAGCGCGAGACGCCGGAAGAAGTGAACGCGAGGCAGCGGCGGCTGCTTGCGTGATTCGTACAAGGCAAGTCTCCTGTCGGTCGGCCACAAACGCAGTGGTGGCGGGCGTATTACCGTCGATTGTGCCCGGCCGGATACGTCTCGGTGCAACGATTACTTCTTCTCGCCCCTGGCCGCTTCCTCGATGCTGTCGCCGGCCTTTGCGATCTGCTGTCCGATT
>DAITAC010000083.1:0-17547 GCA_036824465.1 Burkholderiaceae bacterium | reverse complement strand
GGCATGGTCATCGCGCTGATCGCGGGCCTGGGCGCGGTGTTCCTGCAGATGCCTGCGCTGGGCCTGGCCGTGGCCGCGATGGTCGCGCTGCTGTCGGCCGGCCTGATCCTGTTCGAGACCAGCCGCATCGTCAACGGCGGCGAAACCAACTATGTGCTGGCTACCGTGGGGCTGTACGTCTCGATCTTCAACCTGTTCACGAGTCTGCTGAGCCTGTTCGGCTTCGGCAGCTCGGATGAATGAACCCTCACCAGGAGCACACCATGAAATGCCCCACCTGCACCGACACCGCACTCGTCATGAGCGATCGCCAGGGCGTCGAGATCGACTACTGCCCGCAATGCCGGGGCGTGTGGCTGGACCGCGGCGAACTCGACAAGCTGATCGAGCGCTCGGCCACGATGGCACCGGCCCCAGCCAGCAGCGCGGCCGCCCGATCACAGCCCCAGTTTGCGGACTCCGACTACGACCACCGTCGAGGTCCGCAGGGCAGCCGCAACAAGTCCTGGCTTAGCAACATCTTCGATTGACCCAGGACTGATAGCACCAAAGGGGGCACCATCATGCGCATCTATCCCACGAACAGCCCGCAAGCGGCCGCCCGCATCGTCGCGCTGACGGTGGTGGCCGACGGCGACATCGGTGTGGCGGAGATCGAGTGGCTCGACCGCCTCGCCGTGCATGAGCAGTTGGGACTGGCGCGGCCTGAGCTGCATGCGCTGCTGGACACTTTCTGCGAAGACTTGCTTTCGAGCGACCAGTTGAAATGGGCCGATGTCTGCCCAGTGGACGAACGCACGCTGGCGGACCTGATGGGCGAGATACAAGACCCCGCGCTGCGGCTGAAGTTGCTGCGCTTGTGCGTCGAACTTGCAGAAGCCGACGCGCATGTCGCAGAGGGCGAATCGATCGTGCTCGTCGCCGCCGTCGAGCATTGGGGCTTGCACCATGAGATGTTTCGGTCGTCGTCCCGGAACTGATCGGCTCGACTTGCCTGAACCTTCCGCGCTGCGGGTCGGTGGGCTGGCGGACCGGCATATGGGGCGCAACGCCCCAATGCGGGTTCATGATCGCCGTGTCGTCTCGGGACTGGGTGTCCGCTATGGCGACATAGACGCTATGACTCCTGATGGCCGATTCCCGCCATTTCTGATCGAACCTTCAATTCGTAAGCGCGCGACGTCGTTAACGCGCGAAACAAGACCGCTCCAGATCTATTCGGTGACTTGCGACCGAGGGTTGTCGACGTTGCGTACTCTTTGGTGACGCAGGACTGGTTCGAGCCGCTCGGCAAGGCGCAAGTGCAAATCTGCGCCGATCGCGCGCACACAACGCGGCCAGCGACCGCTTCGCGGCAGATCGACCCCTCCTCGGCCGTACAATGCCGCCTCGCGTTTTCGATCCAATCCCGCGCAGCACCCATGGCCGCCTACGAATCCGACATCACCCGTTTCATTCGCGAACTGAAGGACAAGAAACCCGACCTCGAGCGCAAGCAGCGCGAGGGCCGCGCGATCTTCTGGGACAAGCAGCTCGACCTCGATGAGCTCAAGCGCTGGCAGGCATCGAACGTGCCGCAGCAGGCATACGTCTACCAGAACAAGACCGATTAGATGTCGAATACGCCCGCACTTGCGGCGGCGCTGAATGCGCCTCAGACCGACAGCACGCCCGACGTGGTCGACGGCATCGCGCTCGCGCGGTTGTATGGCGAGCCGCTGTTCAAGCTGCCCGAGGATCTGTACATCCCGCCGGATGCACTGGAGATCTTTCTCGAGGCGTTCGAAGGTCCGCTCGATCTGCTGCTGTATCTGATCCGCAAGCAGAACTTCAACGTGCTCGACATCCCGATGGCGCCGTTGACGCAGCAGTACCTCACCTACATCGAGCAGATCCGCAAGAGCAATCTGGAGCTCGCCGGCGAGTATCTGCTGATGGCGGCGATGCTGATCGAGATCAAGAGCCGCATGCTGCTGCCGGTAAGGAAGGCCGAGACCGGCGACGAAGTCGAAGATCCGCGCGCGGAGCTGGTGCGCCGGCTGATCGAGTACGAACGCATGAAGCTCGCGGCTGCGCACATCGACGAGCTGCCGCGCATCGGGCGCGACTTCGCGCGCGCGGTCGTCACCATCGAACAGTCGCTCGAGAAACGCTTTCCGGAGGTTCACGCTGTCGATCTGCAGCAGGCCTGGGCCGAGGTGCTCAAGCGCGCCAGGCTCTACGCGCACCATCAAATCGCGCGCGAAGAGTTATCGGTTCGCGAACACATGAGCCTGATCCTCAAGCGCCTGCAGAGCGCCAGATTCGTCGAGTTTGGCGATCTTTTCGACGCGACCACGCTGGCGCGCGGGGCGCCAGTCGTGATCGTGCATTTCCTGGCACTGCTCGAACTCGCGCGTGAATGCCTGATCGAGATCACGCAGGCCGCGCCCTACGCGCCGATCTACGTGCGGCTCGCCTACACGCCAAGCTAAGCACACGCTGCGCGCGGTCGATGCAGCCCGACATCCACCCGGTCGCGCTCGGCACGCTGTTCTTCCTCGCTGCCGTCTTGTATTCGTCCGTCGGCCACGGCGGCGCGTCCGGTTATCTCGCGGCGATGGGCCTGATGGGTGTGCCGCCGCCACTGCTGCGGCCGACCGCGCTGGTCATGAATGTGGCGGTCGCGACGATATCGCTGCTGCGTTTTGCGCAGGCGGGGCGCGCCACCGGTGGCACCAACTGGCGGCTGTTCTGGCCGTTTGCGATCGGCTCGATCCCGATGGCTTACCTCGGCGGCACGATTCATCTGCCGACGCGCGTGCATGCAATCATCGTTGGTGTGGTGTTGCTTTATTCAGCCGGGCGACTGTTCTATGAAACGATGCCGGCGCGAATGGCTGCAATCGCTGCCCGCGGTGCGCGACCGTTGCCGCCGCTTTGGGCCTGCGGGTTGCTTGGAGGCGCGATCGGCCTGCTCTCCGGGCTGACCGGTGTCGGCGGCGGTGTATTCCTGTCGCCGATCATCGTGCTGATGGCATGGGCGACCGTGCGCCAGGCTGCGGCACCCACGGCCGCGTTCATACTCGTCAATTCGATCGCCGGGCTCGCGGGTCTGATGACGAAGAAACCAGCGCTGCCCGATGCCTTGCCCTATTGGGTGATCGCGGTCATCGTTGGCGGGCTGATCGGCTCGTGGCTTGGGGCGAAGAAGCTGAACCTGGATGCGATGCGTCGTGCGCTCGCCGTGGTTCTGCTGATTGCTGCATTGAAAATGATCATTTGAGATGGGATTTCTGCGACGTTTCCTGATCCTCGCGGCGGTCGTCTTCGCCGCAGCGCCCGTACTTGCGCAGAACGATCCTTATCTGTGGCTCGAGGAGATCAAGGGCGAACGCGCGCTCGACTGGGTGCGCGAGCGCAACGCGCGGGCCGAAAAGGAGTTCAGCGCCGACCAACGCTATGAGCCGCTGCGCGACAGCCTGTTGACGATCCTGACCTCGCGCGAGCGCATCCCGCTCGTGAAGCGAATGGGCGAGCACTACTACAACTTCTGGCGTGACGGACCCACTTCGCGCGGCGTATGGCGCCGGACTACGCTGGCCGACTACCACTCCCGTCGGCCACGCTGGGAGACGCTGTTCGATCTGGATGCACTCGCAGGCCATGAGGGCGAGAACTGGGTCTGGAAGGGCGCTGAATGCCTGCGTCCCGACAAATCAGACGAACCGTATCGTCGCTGCATCCTGTCGCTGTCGCGCGGCGGCGGCGATGCGGTGGTGCTGCGCGAGTTCGATCTCGAAAAGCAGCGCCTGGTGATCGGCTTCGACAGCTTCGTGCTCGGCGAAGACAAGCAGGACATCACCTGGAAGGACAACGACACTGTGTGGGCGATATCGGCGTTCAGCCCCGCACAACGGACCACCTCCGGCTACTCGCGCATCGTGAACGAATGGAAACGCGGCTCGCTCGCATCGACGTCCCCCACCGTGTTCGAAGGCAAGCCGAGCGACGTTGGCGTGTATGCGTTCACCGAGCGTGAGTCAGGCAAGCCGCGCCACTGGAGGGTGCGCGAGATCGCATACTGGGACAGTGAGTATCACGTACTGATCGACGACAAGCCGATCCGGCTCGACATCCCTGCCGATGCGCAACCGCACGTGTTCCGCGATTGGCTGCTGATCGAAACACGTACGCCGTGGACGGTCGGCGGCCGCACCTATCCGGGCGGGACATTGCTCGCGATTCGCTTTGACTTGTTCCTGAAGGGATCACGGACGTTTGATGAGCTGTACACGCCCGGCGCGCGCGCGAGCCTGGCCGGCGTCGCGACGACGCGCTCGGCCGTTCTGGTGAGCGAGATTGACAACGTGCGCTCGCGCTTGTGGGAGTTCCGGCATGACGGCAGCAACTGGCAGCGCACGCGCGTGTCCACACCGGAGAACGCGCAGGTCAATGTGGCAGACGCCTACTGGGCGAGCGACGAGTACCTTCTCACCGCCCAGGACTTCACCACGCCGACCACGTTGTACGCACGCACTGCGGGCGGCGCGGCACCGCAGCCGATCAAATCCCTGCCGAAGTTCTTCAACGCGGACGGATTGCAGACACAGCAGTTTGAAGTGGTCAGCAGGGATGGAACGCGGATCCCCTACTTCATCGTGATGCGACGTGGCATCGAGATGAACGGTCGCAATCCAACGCTGCTCTACGGCTACGGCGGTTTTGCCTATTCGCAGATGCCTTTTTACTCAGGCGTGTTCGGCAAGGGTTGGCTCGAACCCGGCGGCGTGTTCGTGCTGGCCAATCTGCGTGGCGGCGGCGAATTCGGACCTGAGTGGCATCGCTCCGCACAGAAGGAAAACAAGCAGCGCACCTGGGACGACTTCATTGCGGTGGCCGAAGACCTGGTCAAGCGCGGCGTCACATCGCCGAAGTACCTCGGCATCATGGGTGGCAGTCAGGGCGGTCTGCTCGTCACGACGGCGATGGTGCAGCGGCCGGAACTCTTCGGTGCCGTCGTGGCACAGGTGCCGCTCACCGACATGCTGCGCTATCACAAGCTGCTGACCGGCCCGCAGTGGGTGGCCGAGTACGGGGACCCGGATGTCGCCGACGAGCGCGCCTACATCGCCAGGTATTCGCCGTACCAGGGCGTGAAGAAGGACGCGAAGTATCCGCGCCTGTTTCTCGTCACGTCGACGCGCGACGATCGCGTGCACCCCGGCCACGCGCGCAAAATGGCAGCGCGCATGACGGAGCTCGGCCACGACGTGCTGTATTTCGAAAACATCGAAGGCGGTCACCCCGGCGCGGCCGACAACGAGCAGAGTGCACGCATGTGGGCGCAGACATTCTCGTTTCTTTGGAAGGCGTTGGGAAAATCAGCCTCCCAATAGCGATCAGGCCGTGATCGCCTGCCCGCACGCAAATCCGCTCGCCCACGCCCACTGGAAGTTATAGCCGCCGAGCCAGCCGGTGACGTCGACGACTTCGCCGATGAAATGCAGCCCGGCAACTCGCTTCGACTCGAATGTGTTCTGCGACAGCTCGTCGGTATCGACGCCGCCGCGAGTGACCTCGGCCTTCCGCCAGCCCTCGCTGCCGCTCGGAACAAGCTGCCAGCGCTTCAGAGAACTTGCGAGCGCGCGCAAGGTCTTGTCCGCGAACTCTGCAATGCGCTGATCGCCCGCGAGTCCCTGCGCCGCGAGCCAGCCCTCGGCCAGCCGTCGCGGCAGCAAACCCGAAAGCGTGTTTGCCAGGTGCTGCCGGCTCGTGCGTTTGTGTTCGAGCAGCGCGGCGGCAAGCTCGTCGCCCGCGAACTGCGGTGCCAGATCGACTGCGATCGCGCCGCCCTCATTCCAGTAGCTCGATATCTGCAGGATCGCCGGACCCGAAAGCCCGCGATGCGTGAACAGCAGATCCTCGTCGAACGCGCCGCGCCCGCATCGCACCTGCACCTCGATCGAGACGCCGGCGAGTGGCACGAAAGGTTGCCACTGCTCAACCGCGAACGTGAGCGGAACCAGGGCCGGCTGCGGTTCGATCAGCCGCAGGCCGAACTGGCGCGCAACCCGGTAGCCGAAGTCAGTCGCGCCGATCTTCGGAATCGACAATCCACCGGTCGCAATCACGACCCGGCGCGTTCGCAATGAACCTGCATCGGTCGCAAGCAGGAACGAGTCGCCCTCTTTCGTGATCTGCTGGACCTTGCACGGCATGTTCCAGCGCACTGCGCCGGCGTCGCACTCGGCGCGCAGCATGGCGATGATCTGCTCCGACGAGTCATCGCAGAAGAGCTGTCCCTTGTGCTTTTCGTGGAACGCGATGCGATGCCGCCTGACCAATGCGACGAAGTCGGCCGGTGTGTAGCGCGCCAGCGCCGCGCGGCAGAAATGCGGGTTGGCGGACAGGAAGTTTTCCGGGCGCGCATGAAGGTTGGTGAAATTGCAGCGCCCGCCGCCGGAGATGCGGATCTTCTCCGCCAGCTTTTCTGCATGATCGATCAGCAGCACGCGCGCGCCGCGCTGGCCCGCGACGGCCGCGCACATCATGCCGGCGGCGCCGGCACCGATGACGATCGCATCCCAAATTCCGTCGCATGCAGACATCATTCGTCCGAAATCAGAAGTTCCGCTGCAAGTGCGCCTCGAGCGGACCGGTTTGTGTCGTCTGGACCGAGGGACCGATGGACTTCCTCACCCTGTGGTGAAGCGGCGCGTTCGACTCATGTCAGCACGTGTCTTCGGCCGTCGCTGCGCGACTTAACTTCGGCTGCGCCGAAGTGAGCCTGCGCCGCAAGACGAAGGGCTTTTTCACTCGGCAGTGAACCGGCGCGCTCCGCGCGCAAATCTTGTGACTACGGCCGTCGCTGCGCGACTTAACTTCGGCTGCGCCGAAGTGAGCCTGCGCCGCAAGACGAAGGGCTTTTTCACTCGGCAGTGAAAAACCCCTTCATCTTGTCCACAAACCCTTTGGATTGGGGGGAGTGCTTGGCGCCGCCGTCACGCAGCGAGGCGTCGAACTCGCGCAGCAGCTTCTTCTGCTTCTCGGTCAGCCGCACCGGTGTTTCGACGGTGATGTGGCAGTACAGGTCACCCGGATAGCTCGAACGCACGCCCTTGACGCCCTTGCCACGCAGGCGGAACGTCTTGCCGCTTTGCGTGCCCTCGGGAATGGTGAGGCTCACCTTGCCCTCGAGCGTTGCCACATCCACATCGCCGCCGAGCGCGGCGGTGGCGATCGATACCGGCACTTCGCAGTGCAGGTCGTCGCCGTCACGCTGGAACACGTCGTGCGGTTTGATCCGGATCTCGACGTACAGGTCGCCCGGCGGCCCGCCGTTCATGCCGGGCTCTCCCTTGCCAGACAGTCGAATACGCTGGCCCTCGTCAATGCCGGCGGGGATGTTGACTTCGAGCACCTTGTTCTTCTTGATCCGGCCTTCGCCGTGGCAAGCCACGCACGGCTCGGCAATCACTTTGCCGCTGCCGTGGCAGGTCGGGCAGGTCTGCTGGATCGAGAAAAAGCCCTGCGTCATGCGCACCGCGCCGGAGCCGCCACACGTGCCGCAGGCCTTGGGCGACGTGCCCGGCTTCGCACCGCTGCCCTTGCAGGTTTCGCACGCGTCCCAGCTTGGCACGCGGATGTCGGTGGAAAAGCCGCGTGCCGCCTGCTCGAGCGTGATCTCCATGTTGTAGCGAAGATCGGCGCCACGGAACGCGGCCGAGCGGCCGCCGCGGCCTCCCGCGCCCCCCATTGCACCACCAAAGATGTCGCTGAAGATGTCGCCGAATGCGTCGGCAAAGTTGCCGAAACCCTGGCCGCCGCCGGCGCCTCCCGCGTTCGGGTCGACGCCGGCATGGCCAAAGCGGTCGTAGGCAGCGCGCTTGTTCGCGTCGGTCAGGATCTCGTAGGCCTCCTTGACCTCCTTGAACTTGTCCTCGGATTCCTTCGCGCTCTTGCCTTCCTTGCCCTGATTGCGGTCGGGGTGGTGCTTCATCGCCAGCTTGCGATACGCCTTCTTGATTTCCTCTTCCGAGGCGTTCTTGGCGACGCCGAGGACGTCGTAGTAGTCACGCTTGCTCATTCGGCAATTGCCTTTTCAATGCGCCGGTCCGGGACGAACCACATCAATGCCACGGCGACGAAGATCGCATCCGCAATCCATTCGTTGACGAACGCGAGCGGAATCGCCGCAATGTAAGCCAGCAGCGAAACCTTGCCTTTCGTGTCGCGGCCCAGCGCCCGCGCCAACTCCGACTCCTGACCGTGCTTCTGAATGATCGTCCGTTGCAGGATCGTGTACGAAACACCGCACATCAGCAGCACGAATCCGTACAGCGCCGTCGGCAGCGACTCGAAGTGATTCTCGCCCATCCACGCGGTCGTGAATGGCATCAGCGACAGCCAGAACAGCAGATGCAGGTTGGCCCACAGCATCGGCCCGCTCACCTGCCTGACCGTGTGCAGCAGGTGATGATGATTGTTCCAGTAGATGCCGACGTTGGCGAAGCTCAGTACATAGCTCAGAAACACCGGCACCAGGGGCTTGAGATCGGCGAGCGAGCTGCCGTGCGGCGCCTTCAGCTCGAGCACCATGATCGTGATGATGATCGCAATCACGCCGTCGCTGAAGGCTTCGAGTCGGGTCTTGCCCATCGATCACGGTTCCCTCTCACGCAACAACGCCGAGTCGAGCGGCGACGCAGTCGTCCGCTCGAACTCGGCGAGAGGTAAGGCGGATGACTTCGTCAGCCGCGCTTCACCTCTTTGTAGTCCGCATCGACCACATCGTCGTTCTTCGCACTCTTGGCTTCGCCCGCCGACGCGCCGGCCCCGGCAGCGCCCGCCGCGGCCCCGGCAGCCGCCTCTGCGCCCTGCATTGACGAATACATCTTCTCGCCCAGCTTCTGCGACGCGGTCATCATCGCGGCCGTCTTCGATTCGAGCGCTTCCTTGTCGTCGCCCTTCAACGCTTCCTCGACATCCTTGATCGCCGCTTCGATCTTCTCTTTCTCGCCAGCGTCGAGCGCCGACCCGTGTTCAGCGAGCGCCTTCCTGATCTGATGCACGCTCGCGTCGGCCGTGTTACGCGCCTGCGCAATCTCGAAGCGCCTGTGGTCCTCGGCCTTGTTGGCCTCGGCGTCCGACACCATGCGCTTGATCTCGTCCTCGGTCAGGCCCGAGTTGGCCTTGATCGTGATCTTGTTTTCCTTGCCGGTGGCCTTGTCCTTCGCACCAACATGCAGGATCCCGTTGGCGTCGATATCGAACGCCACCTCGATCTGCGGCAGGCCGCGCGGCGACGGCGGAATGCCCTCCAGGTTGAATTCGCCCAGCAGCTTGTTGCCGCTGGCCATCTCGCGCTCGCCCTGGAAGACCTTGATCGTCACTGCCGGCTGATTGTCGTCGGCCGTCGAGAAGGTCTGCGCGAACTTGGTCGGAATCGTGGTGTTCTTCTGGATCATCTTGGTCATCACGCCGCCCAGCGTTTCGATGCCGAGCGACAGCGGCGTCACATCGAGCAGCAGCACGTCCTTGCGATCGCCCGACAGCACGCTGCCCTGGATCGCCGCGCCGACCGCGACCGCTTCGTCGGGGTTCACATCCTTGCGCGGCTCCTGGCCGAAGAATTCCTTGACCTTGTCCTGCACCTTCGGCATGCGCGTCTGGCCACCGACCAGAATCACGTCGTGAATGTCGCTGATCTTGACACCGGCGTCCTTGATCGCGATCCGGCACGGTTCGATCGTGCGCTCGATCAGGTCCTCCACCAGCGCCTCGAGCTTGGAACGCGTGAGTTTCATGTTCAGGTGTTTCGGACCCGACTGATCGGCCGTGATGTACGGCAGGTTGATCTCGGTCTGCTGGCCGGAACTCAACTCGACCTTGGCTTTCTCCGCCGCGTCCTTCAGCCGCTGCAGCGCGAGCACGTCCTTCGACAGGTCGGCACCCGACTCTTTCTTGAACTCGGTGACGACGTAATCGATGATGCGCTGGTCGAAGTCCTCGCCGCCGAGGAACGTATCGCCATTGGTCGACAGCACTTCGAACTGCTTCTCTCCCTCGACATCTGCGATCTCGATGATCGAGATATCGAATGTGCCGCCGCCCAGGTCATACACGGCGATCTTGCGGTCGCCCCGCTCGCCCTTCTTGTCGAGACCGAACGCGAGCGCGGCCGCGGTTGGCTCGTTGATGATGCGTTTGACTTCCAGCCCAGCAATGCGGCCGGCGTCCTTGGTGGCCTGGCGCTGCGAGTCGTTGAAATACGCCGGCACCGTGATCACCGCCTCGGTAACGGGCTCGCCGAGATAATCCTCGGCGGTCTTCTTCATCTTGCGCAGCACCTCGGCGCTGACCTGCGGCGGCGCGATCTGCTTGCCACGTACTTCGACCCAGGCGTCGTTGTTCGGCGCCTTGACGATCTTGTACGGCATCAGGTTGATGTCCTTCTGGACCTCTTTCTCCTCAAAGCGGCGGCCAATCAGCCGCTTGACCGCGTACAGCGTGTTACGCGGATTGGTGACGGCCTGCCGCTTGGCCGGCGCGCCACACAGGATCTCGCCGTCTTCCATGTAGGCGACGATCGACGGCGTGGTGCGCGCGCCTTCGCTGTTTTCGATGACCTTGGGCTGGCCACCTTCCATGATGGCCACGCAGGAATTGGTCGTTCCCAGGTCGATGCCGATGATCTTTGCCATGTCTTCCCCTCTTGATTCGAGAAAATCTTGCGGAACTCAACTGTTCCGTAGTTGATGGTTATCCACAGGGATTCAAGATCACTGCGCCACCGTCACCAGCGCCGGCCGCAGTACCCGGTCGGAAATCATCCAGCCCTTCTGCAGCACCGTGACCACGTGATTCGGGGCGACGCCTGCGGGCGCGGGAACGGTCGCGATCGCCTGATGCCGGTGCGGGTCGAACTTCTCTCCGGCCGGGTTGACCACGGTCAGTCGCCCTTTGTCGAAAGCCGCTTGCAACTGCCTCAGCGTGATTTCCACTCCCGCGCGCATTGCTTCCGAAGTGGCGTTGCCGGATTCGAGCGCCTTTTCCAGCGAGTCCATCACCGGGACCAGCGCTTCGGCAAACGACTCGATCGCAAACTTGTGCGCCTTGGCGATGTCATCCTGCGCCCGGCGGCGGATGTTCTCCCCTTCCGCCTTGGCACGCAGGTAAAGGTCGAAATGCTCGTTGGCCTTGGTCAGTGCCGCCTGCAATTCCTGTTCGACGTCGACGACCGTCGCGGATTCGAGCGCGGCCGGCTCGACCGGCGCGGGTGTCCCTGCACTCGGCTCGTTGGCCGCCCTGCTCCCCTTGCCCGGATCCTGTTCCGGAGCCCCCATGTTCCCTCCGAAGAAAAGCAAACCGCATCAAGAACTTATTTGAACTTGGGGCGCACAAACCGATTTCAAGCCCGCAAATCGAAATCTCGTTACGTGCTTGACGTCTGTGCAACCACCGCGTGTCCCGCTGGCCGCTACGCTGCAATCATCGACTCACAGCGGACCGCCGCATGAATCGACTTTGTTGGACCTTGCTGCTCGCGTTGACGGCGCTCGCAAATCCCCCTCAGTCTCAGCTCGTTGCGTACGAGGCAACAGGGCCGTATCGGGCCGAAGTGCGGGACGTCCGCTGGATCGACCCCGCGCGCAACCGCGAGCTCCCGTTACGTATGCGCCTGCCCGATGCGCCGGCCCCACGGGGCGTCATTCTCTTTTCGCACGGGCTCGGCGGCTCGGTCGACGGCGGGCGCTTCTGGGGCGAGCAGTGGGCGAGCCACGGTTTCGTGGTGATCCACCTGCAGCATCCGGGCAGCGATGAATCGGTGTGGCGCGAAGCGGTCAATCCGGGCCGCGCCATGCGCAGAGCCGCCGGAGTCGACCAGTTCATCGATCGCATCCTGGATGTGAAATTCGTTCTCGATGAACTGACACGCCGCCAACGTGCGGGCGACCCGCTCACGGCAACGATGGATCTCACACGCATTGGCATGTCGGGGCACTCGTTTGGCGCCATCACGACCCAGGCGATTGCGGGGCAGGCCTACGGCGCCACCGGAGGCGCAAAAGCGCTCACCGATGCAAGGCCGCGCGCGTTCATTGCGTTCAGTCCGTCGGCGCGCGAAGGCACTGGCAGTCGCAT
Source organism: Burkholderiaceae bacterium (assembly GCA_036824465.1). Lineage (GTDB taxonomy): Bacteria > Pseudomonadota > Gammaproteobacteria > Burkholderiales > Burkholderiaceae_F > JAKOQB01. The sequence goes on along the minus strand of DAITAC010000083.1, from coordinate 5,421 downwards.
GTTCGCGACGATTGAGCGGCCCTTCTTCAGCGTGACCGGCACGGAAGACGGCGCCGTCGGCATGGGACTCGGCGTGGCGCCGGCGCAGCGGCTGCTGCCGTTTGAGGGCATGCCGGCCGGCGACAAGTACCTGCTCAATCTCACCGGCGCCGATCACATGATCTTCAACGGCGGCGGGCGCCTGCGCGACCGTGCCGCCGACCCCGCGCGCGACGCGGCGCATGTCCGTTTGACCAAGGCGACGACCACGGCTTTCTGGCTCGCCTACCTGAACGGCGACATCGAGGCGAAGAGGTGGCTCGCGCAGGCTCAGCGCTACGTGGGCGATGCCGGCGACTTCAGAGCGAAATAGAAACACATCTCGTAACAATCGAAACGAACGATGCGTCGCCGCCAGCGGCGAGTGACCCGTTGTTGCAGGCACGGCGCCTTTCCCGCGTCGACATTCGGAGGAATCAATGCAATCTGCCACTCCCACGAACAGGCTTCATCCGTTGATCGCGACGGCCGCCATCGCCGTCACCGCGGTCAGCGTGCTTGGCGCGGTCGTGCTGGTGACGAATCAGGTGTCCGCGCGCCATGTCGCGGCGCCCGAGGCTGCGGTTGCTGCCGCGCTGCCCGCGATCGCGGCGACGGAGTCGGCATCGCCTCAATCTGCAACGGCACCGACCAACGCAGCACGGATGACAAGTGCGCCTCGATCGGCGTCGACCGCGTCGGCAGCAAGCCGCACGCGCGCCCCGGTCAGCAATGCATCACCGGCAAATACGCCCGCACCGCCAATCGCCGAGGCGCCAGCGACGACGTATCCGATGCCGCCGGCCACAGGCGAGCGACCTGCGCCTCTTCCCGCGGCGATTGCACAAAATCCGGCCTGCGCCGACTGCGGCACGGTGACGTCCGTTCGTGAGATGAAGACGCCAGGCGAAGGCAGTGGCATCGGTGCGGTCGCCGGCGGTGTTCTCGGCGGCGTGCTCGGCAACCAGTTGGGGCGCGGCAACGGCAAGGACGCGACGCGCATCCTGGGTGCGATTGGCGGCGCAGTCGCGGGGCACCAGATTGAGAAACAGGCGCGGGCGGCCACCCGCTACGAGGTCAGCATCCGCATGGAAGACGGCTCGCTGCGTACGCTGACGCGAACAAGTGATCCGGGCGTCAAGGCCGGCGACCGCATCCGCATCGACGGCGATCAGATTCGCGCTGCCGACGGCGCACTGATCACGCCGCGCGCGGCGCAGCAGTACACGTCGGAGCGTGGCAATACGTAAGCAAGCGCACAGTTCCCCCTGCTGCGGCCGCCTCGAGCGGCCGCTTTCCTGCGCGGTAGCCCAAATGACGTCGCGGCAAGCCGCGAGCCTTGAATCGCTTGAAGGCGCGACCACATGGGATATCTCACCTCGCGCGAGGCGTCGACAATTCGCCTATCGAAACGGGGCAAGCGATGCGCGACGAAGACACTTTTGAATTTGAATCAGGCCACCGCGGCGGCTCGCAGTTTCCAGCGGTGCTGCTGGCAGTTGTCGCGATCGCCGCGATCCTGATCGTGAATTCGACTGCGCTGGTTTCGGATGCGTCCGCCAGCGCCACGTCGCGAGCACCCAGTGCGTCGAATTTCAAACTGATGCCAGCGCTACTGCAGGACGCACCGCCCCTTCCAGCGAGCGGAATCGTGCCTGCCTGCGCATCGACTCACGCGCCGGCCGGTGCGCTAAGGACGATGTAGCAGCGGCGGAAGCGGCTTGCGCATCGCGATTGCCGACGCAGGGCAGACCGAGGCAAACTGGGTTGACCCGCGTACGAGAGCCGGCACGTCGTCACGCGCCGTCTGCGCAAATCCAAGGCGCACGAAGTAAGGCGCCGCACCCGTCGTCAGCAAATAGACCTCGCGCGCGCCCAAGGACTGTGCGAGCGCCTCAGCCGCATAGACCAGTCTTCGACCCACCCCCTGTGAGCGCATGACTGGGGTGACCGCAAGCGAACGCAGCAGCGCGACATCGCCCATCGGCTCGATCGCCACGATGCCGTACCAGTTGCCGTTGGCGCGCACGCCGAGAAAACGCTGCGTTGGCCCGGGCGCGATGTCCGCGGTCGGAAGCTGAGCGTCAACCAGCAGCCGACGGATAGCGTCGACTGGGACTTCGTCGAGCACATCGATCGTTTCGCTCACTGACTTGCTCCCATCAATCGCGCTCGAGCTGCACTGGACTTCGCCGACTGCTCGCGTTGCATGCGCTCCGCGCTGGCCACGGGCCATCCCTGCACGTGCGATTCAACCAGGTCGGCCAGCGCTTCGATGAACGGCGGCGCGCCGTTCACGCACGGGATGTAGTGATACTCCTTGCCGCCCGCCGACATGAACTCCTGCTTGCCTTCGATCGCGATCTCTTCCAGCGTCTCCAGGCAGTCGGCCACGAATCCGGGACAAACCACGTCGACGCGTTGCGTGCCCTTGCTGCCAAGCTCGTGCAACGTCGCCGCGGTGTAGGGCTTCAGCCACTCGGCCTTGCCAAATCGCGACTGAAAGCTGATCGCGTACTCATCTTTCGACAGATGCAGCGCCTCGGCCAGCAACCTTCCGGTCTTGTGGCATTCGCAGTGATAAGGATCGCCCAGATCGAGCGTGCGGCGCGGCACGCCGTGAAAGCTCATCAGCAGTTTGCCGCCGACATCCTGCGCGCGGCCGTGCTTCTGCCAGTAGGCGAGGACGTTCGACTTCAGCGCCTCGACGTAGCGCGGTTGATCGTGGAAGTGCTTGACCCAGCGCACCTCCGGGACGTTGCGTGCACGCGCCAGCACCGCGTGCACGGCGTCGAACACGGTTGCGGTCGTCGTGGCCGAATACTGGGGATACAGAGGCAGCACCAGGACGCGCTCGACGTGCTTCGCTCGCAGCTCGCCCAGCACCTGTGCAATCGACGGCTGGCCATAACGCATCGCCAGCACCACGTCGACATCGACTCCGCGATTGCCGAGATACCCGCGCAGCAGCAGCGCCTGCTGCTCGGAATGCACGCGCAGCGGAGAGCCCGCTGGCGTCCAGATGGCCGCGTATTTGGCGGCCGACTTCCGCGGACGCACGGTAAGGATGATGCCGTACAGGATCGGCAGCCAGATCGCGCGCGGAATCTCGACCACGCGCGGATCGGACAGGAATTCCTTCAGATACCGGCGCACGGCAGCCGGCTCGGGAGCGTCGGGCGTGCCGAGATTGACCAGCAGCACCGCGGTGCGCGATGCGGTGTCGTGCGTGTACGGTGCCTCCGGGAGGAACGCCATCACCGAGCCGCTACTCGCGCGACAACGCGCTCGACAGCAGGCGCGCGGTGATGTCGACGATCGGAATCACGCGTTCATAGGCCATCCGCATCGGGCCGATCACGCCGAGCGTTCCGACCACGCGGCCGTCGACTTCGTAGGGCGCAACGACGAGGCTCATTTCGTCGAGCGGAACGGTGCTCGACTCCCCGCCGATGAAGATCTGCACCCCGTGCGCGCGGCCCGAGACATCCAGCAACTGCATCAGCCGGGTCTTGTGCTCGAAAAGATCGAACAGCCGCCGCAGTTGATCCATGTTGGATGCCAGATCGGCGACCCCGAGCAGATTGCGTTCGCCCGAGACGACGACCGGCTCGGAGTCCTCGGCCGCCTGGCTGCCCGCCTGCACCGCGGCTTCCATCAACTGCGCGATCTCCTGTTTCAGTTGCGCCAGATCGCCGTGCAGGCGAATGCGCGCCTGGTCAAAGCTCAGGCCGGCAAAGTGCTCGTTGAGAAAGTTGGCGGCTTCGATCAGTTGCGACTGCGTGTAGGCATGGCTCGTCAGCAGGATACGGTTCTGCACGTCGCCTTCGGGCGTGACGATGATCAGCAGCACGCGTCGTTCGCCCAGGCGCACGAATTCGACCTGACGAAAACTCGACGACCGCCGTGGGGTCGCGACGACGCCGGCGAAATGCGACAGGCTCGACAGCAGTTGCGCCGCGTTCTGGATTGCACGCTGCGGCTCGGCCACGCGCAGCTGGCCTTGGATCGCGTCAGCCTCCTGCTGTTCAAGCGGCTGCACGGTCAGCAGCGTGTCGACGAAAAGGCGATAGCCGCGCGGCGTGGGCACCCGGCCGGCCGAGGTGTGCGGGCTGGAGACGAATCCCATGTCCTCCAGATCCGCCATCACGTTGCGGATCGTCGCCGGCGACAGCTCAAGGCCGGAGATCTTCGACAACGAGCGCGAGCCAACCGGTTGCCCGTCGGCGATATAGCGCTCGATCAGGGTTTTGAGCAGCAGGCGGGCGCGTTGGTCCAACATGGAGGGAATATTACGATGAGGTCGGTGCACCATGCGCACCGGCCACTTCAGTCTTGCTACATTGTCCTCATGGCACACGCTTTCAAGCACGTTGCGATCTTCGGCAAGCCGCGGGTCGACGGCAGCCGGCCGGCGCTGCAGTCGACGCTGCTGGAAATCGCCCGCATTGTCGAGGCGGCGGGCCAGTCCGTGATGTTCGATGACGCCACGCGCGACGCGGCCGGCCTCGATCAGTTCCCCGGCTATGCGCTGCAGGCGATCGGCAAGACCGCCGACGTCGCGGTCGTGCTCGGCGGTGACGGCACGATGCTCGGCATCGCGCGCGAATTGTCTCCGTTTCGTGTCCCGCTGATCGGCATCAACCATGGCCGGCTGGGCTTCATCACCGACATTGCGGTCGGCCAGATGCCAGAGGTGCTGGCGGCGATGCTGGCGGGCCGGTTCGAGACGGATCGGCGTGCGCTGCTGGACGCCGAGGTGCGGCGGGCGGGCGCGGTCGTTTACCGGGCACGCGCGATCAACGACGTCGTGGTGTCGCGCGGCGTGACCGGCGGCATGGTCGAATTCACCGTCCGCGTCGATGGCGTCACGATGTACAACCAGCGTGCCGACGGCGTGATCCTCGCCACGCCCACCGGGTCGACCGCGTACGCGCTGTCGGCGAGCGGCCCGATCCTGCACCCGTCCGTCGCCGGCATGGTCCTCGTGCCGGTGGCGCCGCAGACGCTGTCGAATCGTCCGATCGTACTGCCGGATTCGGTGGTGATCGAGATCGAAATCACCGACGTGCGCGACGCCGCTGCGCACTTCGACATGCAGGCGTTCACCTCGCTTGCGCCCGGCGACGTCGTCCGCGCGCGCAGAAGCGACGATGTGGTCACGTTGCTGCATCCGGTCGGCTACAACTACTTCGCCACGCTGCGGCAGAAGCTGCACTGGAACATCATGCCGGCGGACGCGCAGGGCCGAAACTGAAGAAATGTTGCTGGGGTTATCGGTCCGCAACTTCGTCATCGTCGATGCGCTCGACCTGGAATTTGCACCCGGCTTCACCGTTCTGACGGGCGAAACCGGCGCCGGCAAATCGATCCTGATCGACGCGCTGCAGCTCGCGCTCGGTG
>DAITAC010000082.1:0-17578 GCA_036824465.1 Burkholderiaceae bacterium | reverse complement strand
GGGTCGAGCACGGTCATAAGCAGCCCAGGTCACCCCATGCGGTGGCTACTGCCTGATTCGCTTCATCTCCGGGTCATACATCGGTTTCAACGATGTCCGTGCCGGATAGCGCCTGCCAGCGATGTCGATCTCCCATTTGCCCGCGTCGAGCCACGCCTGATCGATCGGCACGCCGGCTTCGATCATCGCTAGTCCGACTGCGCCGCCGAGCGTGAATCCATACGAGGCCGCGCGCACGTAGCCGACCGGCTTGCCATTGCGATGCACGACCTCGGCGTGGAACATCGTTGGTTCGGGGTCGAGCACCAGCACCTGCGCCAGGCGTCGCGTCAGCGGGCCGCTCGATTTCTTTGCCAGCACCGCGTCGCGGCCGATGAACCCACCGGGTTTCTTCAGATCGACCGCGAAGCCGAGTCCCGCTTCAAGCACCGAGTCGGTGTTGTCGATGTCGTGACCATAGTCGCGGTAACCCTTTTCCATCCGCAGGCTCGCCAGCGCCTTCAGCCCTGCGTGTCGGAGCCCGACTGAATCGCCCGCCTGCACCAGCTGGTCGTAGACGTGCGTGGCCTGCTCGGTCGGTACATACAGCTCATAGCCGAGCTCGCCCAGGTACGTGATGCGAACGCACAGCACCCGCGCGAGCCCGAGATCGATCTCCTTCGCGCAGCGAAACGGAAACGCTTCGTTCGAGAGATCCGCGCTGGTCACCGTCTGCAGCAGCTCGCGCGAGCGCGGCCCCTGGATGTTGATCTGTGCGTAGGCAGCACTGATATCCGTCGCGAACGCGTGCGCGTCGGCGCAATGGCGGCGCAGGCGCGCCAGCACGTGGCGGTGCGCGGTGTCGGACGCGACCACCATGTAGTGCTGATCGTTGTGCTTGGTGACGGTCAGATCCGCCTCGATCGTGCCGCCCTCGTTGAGCCACTGTGTGTAGGTGATTCGGCCGGGCTCGCCATCGACATTGTTCGCCGATAGATGGTTCAGCACGCGGCCCGCGTCGCGTCCCTGAACGAGAAACTTCGACATGAACGACATGTCCATCAGGATCACACCGTTACGGCAGGCCTCGTGCTCGGCGCGCCAATACGCAAACCAGCTCTGCCGGCCCCATGACAACCGTTCGACCCTGGGTTCAACCCCGGGCGGTGCGTACCAGTCAGCGCCTTCCCAGCCGCTCACATCCTTGAAATACGCGCCGCGCGCAACCAGACGGTCGTGCAGCGGCGAGCGTTTGGCGTTCCGCGCGGTCATCATCGAGCGCGTCGGATAGTGGCACTGATACACCATGCCGAGTGACTCGACGGTACGCGTGCGGCGGTAGTCCGGGTTCGACTGATAAGGATGCAGCCGGTCGATGTTGATGCCGGTGATATCGACATCAGGTGCGCCGGTGAGGATCCAGTGCGCCAGCATGCGACCGATGCCGCCGCCGGTGAGGATGCCGATCGAATTCAGTCCCGCGGCGACGAAGTAGTTCGCGAGCTCCGGCGCTTCGCCGACGATCGGCTTCAGGTCGGGCGTGAAGCTCTCCGGGCCGCAGAAGAACTTCTTGATTCCCGCGGCTTGCGATGCTGGTACGCGGGCCATGGCTTTCTCGAGATAGGGCGTCATCCGATCCCAGTCGGGTTCGATCTCGCCGAACGAGAAATCCTTCGGCACACCGTCGACTTTCCACGGCGCGCAGATGGTTTCGAAGAGGCCAATCATCAAACCGCCACCTTCTTCGCGGAAGTAGCTATACGAGCCCGGATCTTCCAGCACCGGCCACGCGCGATCAATGCCGGGCAACTTGCCAGTGATCAGGTAGTAGTGCTCGGCAGCCTGCAACGGAATGTTGACGCCACTGAGTGCGCCCAGTTCGCGCGCCCACATGCCGGCGCAGTTCACGACCGTTTCGCACCGGATCGTGCCGTGCGACGTCCGCACACCGGTGACCGCGCCGCGTGACTGCAGCACGTCCGTCACCGACACTCCTTCGATGATCTTTGCGCCCTTGAGCCTTGCGCCCTTGGCGAGCGCCATCGTCACATCGACCGGATCGGCGCGGCCGTCTTCCTTCACGTAGAAGCCGGCCAGCATGTCGTCGGTGCGCGCGAGTGGAAACAGGTCCTGCACCTCGCGCGCCGAGATTTCGTGCACGTCGATGCCGCAGTAGCGGTTGAACGCTGACACGCGGCGATACTCTTCGAGCCGATCGGCGTCGGTCGCGGCCTCGATGAAACCGACCGGACGAAATCCCGTCCCCTGGCCGGTCTCGGCCTCGAGCCGCGCATACAGGTCGCGCGAGTACTTGCGCATCTCGGTCGACGTCTCGGACGTCGAGCCGAACGTCACGATCAGCCCGGCGGCATGCCACGTAGTGCCCGAGGTCAGCCGGTCGCGTTCGAGCAGCACCACGTCCGTGCAGCCCATGTGCGCAAGGTGATAGGCGACCGAGCAGCCGATGATGCCGCCGCCGATGACGACGATGCGGGCACTGTTGGGTACGGCGGGTTCAGCCATGCAGCGCTTAACCTCGCAGCCAGCCTTGGCGCAATGCCAGCACCGATTTCGCCGCCTTGGGAACGGGCCTGACCGCGAATTTCGGTGGCGGTTGCGCGCCGAGCTTGACCTCGAAGCACATCAGTTCGTCACGGCGAAATGCGAGCAGTTCGACCGTGTCGCCGGGTTGATAGCGGGTGAGCAGAGCGTCGAGCGAGCCTGGTGTGATGCGCAGTCCGTTCAATGCCACCAGCACGTCGCCGCCGGAGATGCCGGCATCCTGCGCAGCGCTGCCGTCATACACGTTCGTGACCCTGCATTCGGTGCGCCCCGCCGCCTTGATGCCGAGCAGCGCAAAGTGCGGCTGCTCGAGCGCCGCGCGACGCTCGCAGATGATGCCGAATGGCGCCAGCAGCGCGGCGAAATCGGGGTCGCGTGTGCCTTCAGTCCACTCGCGGATCGCGCGTGCGAGTTTGAGACTCGTCGCGGTTTCGGCGGCCTCGATGATCTCGTCTTCGTCGACGCCGGGGTAGGCGGCGGGCGAATTCCGCCAGCGCGTCCACAGGAGGCGCATTACGTCGTCGAGCGACTTGCGCCCCTTCGTCGATGAACGGATCGTCAGGTCGATGGCCAGCGCGACCAGCGCGCCCTTCTGGTAGTAGCTCACCACGCTGTTGGGCGAGTTTTCGTCCTGGCGGTAGTACTTGATCCAGGCGTCGAATGAGCTGTCGGCCAGGCTTTGCTTCAGGCGGCCCGAATGCTGCATCACTGTCGTCATTGTCTGCGCCAGCGCATCGAAGTACTGCGCGTCGGTGAGCAGCCCGGCGCGCGCCAGCAGCAGGTCGTCGTAGTAGGACGTGAATCCCTCGAACGCCCACAGCAGACGCGTGTAGTTCTCCTGGGTCAGGTCATAGGGAACGAACGCGGCCGGCCGGATGCGCTTGACGTTCCAGCTGTGGAAGTACTCATGGCTTGCGAGCCCGAGAAAAGCCCGATAGGCCTCGGTCGAGTCCTTCATCCCTGTGAACGGCAGGCCATCGCGCTTGCACAAAAGCGCGGTCGAGTTGCGATGCTCGAGCCCGCTGCGCCCTTCGCCGAGCGCGAGCGTGAGAAACGCGTAATGCTCGAAGGGTGCTTTCTTCGTGCGTGGCTCGAACAGGCGGATCTGCGCTTCGCACACCTTTGCGAGGTCAACGGTCAGGCGTTTGAGGTCGAGTTTCGGCACGCGACCGGTGATCGCGATCTCGTGCCGCGTGCCGAGCACGTTGAACTCTGCAAGTGCGAACGTGCCCATCTCAACGGGGCAATCGATCAATTCGTCGTAGTCATGCGCGACGTAGGTGCCAAAGGCGCCGCGCTTTGTCTGGCGGGCCGGGGCGAGTCCCGTGATCACCTTCCAGGCAGCGTACTTGCGGCCGGCGGGCGGGAGGATGTCGACCTCGCAGCGCTCAGTCGCTCTGCCGAGCGGCAGCAGGAATACGCAGGTGCCATTGAAGAAACCGTGTGTGTCGTCCAGGTGCGCAGCGCGCACCGACAGGTCCCACGCATAGACCTCATAGGCGACCGTCAGCGGCCCATCGACGCGAGCGCAGCGCCAGGTGTGCTTGTCGAGCTTGTCGACACGGACCTTGCGGTCTGAGGCCAGGGCCGTCAACCGCACAATGTGCCGTGCGAACTCGCGGATCATGTAGCTGCCTGGAATCCACGCCGGCAGCAGGAAACGCTGCCCCGCCGGATCGGGATCATCGAGCGTGACGGTGACATGAAAGAGGTGCGCGCCCGGATGGGCCGGGCGGATTGCGTAGCGGACAGTCATCGCGTGCTCGCTGATCGAGACGCGCGAGTTTACTGGCCGGATCTTGCGCCCAAGGCGGCGCGCGCTTCGTCGAAGCGTGCGCGCGGCGTTGGCGTGCTTTCGTAGCGCTGGCCGTGGCGCGTGTACACGACAAGCCGGACGGTCGACCCCTTCTCGCCGCCGATGCCAAGCGATATGTGTTCGATCTCGCTGCGCGGCAGTGCCACCGATCGCTCTGGAAACGCAAAATGCAGCCGAACGTGGGTGTTGACGATCTCAATCCGATGGAATGTCAGCAGCTCCGCGCGCGCACCGATCACGATGAATGCGAGCAAGCTCGCCGCAGCGATCACCGCAGCGGTCGCACGCGACGGCGGATGACGGAAGAAACCCTGCGGCATGTCGGGCCGGCGTGACCACAGCCAGTACGCGGCCGCCAGTAACCCACCGACAATGGCGCCGATCACGCAGTACAGAAGGAAGGCGCGCATTACCGCGCCGGGCTCGGACAGAACGAAGGACATGGCGTCGCCGCGCCGGTGGGCTACCTCGGTACGCGCCTCTGGACCTCGGCAGCGATTCGTGCGGCCAGCTTGCGGTAGCCGCCCGGGTTCGGGTGAATTTCGTTTTCCCAGTCATTTGACTCGCCGGTTGCGCCCAGCGCGGCGCGCGTCAGGGTGCCACGCGTGTCGACCACGAAGAACTCCGGCAAGCGTCCCGGCAGCGTGAGAAGGGTTTCAGCGACGTGATCGAGCAGGTAATCGGTCAACGGCACCCAGGCCTCGCGCGGAATGCGGCCGTTCAGTTGCGGGAAGATCCAGGGACCGCCGGTGCGCAGACCGAAGGCGAGTGACGGTGCGTTGATCGGCGTCGGGTAGTCGTAGGTGTGGATGATCATCGGCACGCCGGCGTTGGGACTGTCCGGCCGATCACGGCAGTTGACAAAGCCGATGTAGCTCTCGATCAGGTAGCGGTCGAGTTGCGCGAGCGCGACCGGATTGACGAGGTCTTGCGGGCGCGCGGGAGCGACGTTCGCCGGATCGATATCGGCGCGCAGCAGATGCGGAAAGGCCGCGATCAGATCGTTCCCGCCGCCGGACATCAGAATGGCGTCCCAGCGCCACGTGCTGCGCATCGCCATCCAGTTGGCGAACTCGGCGCCGTAGTCCCACATGCGGCGAAACATCTCGCGCACTTGATCGCCCGGATAGGCGAGGTCCAGCACCACGACGCTTTTTTCGAACCGAAGCTCCATCAGCAGGTTGTGCGCCGGGATTGATCCGAGCGAGAACCAGGAGTCGCCCTCGGCCAGAAGCCGCAAGGCATACGGGTTCAGATCGAAGTCGCCAGCCTCGTGGCCGCCGAGCTTGTTTGGCCCGATGAGATCGACGCGCGGCATTTCGACTTCCTTCTATCATCTGAGGTGCCAGCGTAGCTCCGGGCGGGCTGTGATCGCAGCCGCGCATTCACGGTGCGGGCGTATCGACGTCGTACAGGCAGCCGGGATCGTCGACGTCGATCATTACGGGCGGATGGTTGCGCAAGATGCTGCGCGCACCTTGGTCGGCCTGTAGCGCCACCAGCTCTTCGAAACAGGCGCGCGAGAGACCCACGGGATGGCCGCGCTGACCTTCGAAGCGGGGTGCCGCAGTCACGGCGCCGGCGTTCAATGCGGCGAGCACCGCAGCGATCGTGGAAGTGCGAACGGCCGGCATGTCGGCAAGTGCGACGATCCAGCCCGACGCACGAGCGGTGGCGCGCACGCCGCACGCGAGCGACGTGCCCATGCCCTCGTGCGCGTCTTCGCAGACGATCGGCTGAAATCCTTCCGCCGTTAGCAGCGCGTGCAGTTGCTGCTGTGGTGGCGTCGTGGCCGGACGGACCACGGCATGAACGTCCGCCATCACGCTGCGCAGGGCGCGCGCCGCGGCGACCGCGATCGGCGCACCTGCATGCGCGCCGATCGGCGATGGCTCGAGCAGCTTCAGCCGCGCGCCGGTCGGATCGAACCGCTGTCCGATTCCGGCAGCAAGCAGAAGTCCGACAAAACTCATAGGTCAGGTAGACGGCGAATCGTTGAGTCCGACGGCTTTGCCCCTTCATGCAGCAGATCGAACAGGAACTGCTCGAACTCCTCCGCCGCAATGAACGCCGGAATCGCGAGGCCGCTGTCGCTGCGTTTGCCGTCGCTGCCGATCCGGTACAAGGTCCAGCGCTCCGCGGCGAACTCCGCATCCATCCGCTCGCCGAAGACCTCGAGCCGGATGCGCATGGCTACGTCCTTTGCCGCAGGCGCGCGTATAGCCACGCCGCGATGCCGGCTGCCATCACGTAGATGGCGATCTGGATCGCCTTGTTCTCCAGCGTGAACAGCAGGCTGCGGTAGAGCAGGAATGCGCAGGTGCCGACAAACACGATGGGCAGGATCGGATACATCGGCACGGAAAATGGACGTGTGATGCGCGGCTCCTTGAAGCGCAGCACGAACAGCGCCACGCCGGTCAGCAGGAAGAAGAACCAGAACACGGGCGCGGTGAAATCGACCATGAACTTGACGCCGGACTGGTTGTAGGCGGCGACCAGCACCAACGCGACGGAGATCAAGCCGGTGACGACAAACGCGGCCACCGGAGCGTCCCGCTCGCCGCTCCACTTGCCCATGAACGCAAACGCTGGCCAGTCGTTGCCGACCGAGTAGTTCGTGCGTGCAGCGACGATCATGGTGGCGTTGATCGAGGTCAGCGCGGCCAGTGCGACCACCGCGCCGATGGTCTTCTCACCGAAGGTGCCGAAGCCCTTCTTCATCACGTCGGCCGCGACCTGCTGGCTCGCCTTCAGTCCGTCGAATCCCAGGCCAGCCAACAGTGCCGCGATGAACAGCAGGTACACCAGTGTGACCAGGCCAAGCGACAGCACCAGCACCTTGACGATCGCGCGATTGCCACCCTTGACCTCGGCCGAAATGTAGGCCGCTTCGTTCCAGCCGCCGAAGGTGAACAGAACGAAGAGCAACGCCGTGCCGAACAGTGCTGGCATGCCGGCAGCCGGCGCGGATGCAACCGCGGATTGCGCGGGTGCGCTGAATCCGGCGATCACGACCAGCAGCATGCCGGTCACGAGCAGGACCGACATCACGTTCTGGGTACGCGCCGATTCCTTCAATCCGACGATGTTGACGGCGGTCAGGGCCAGGACGACCAGCACCGCGTAGATCGTCGACGACTGTGCACCGAGTGAATACACGCGCGTCATGTAGTCGCCGAACACGAAGGCCAGCAGCGCGATCGCGCCGGTCGTGATCACCATCACGCGCGCCCAGGCGAAAAAGAACGACAGGTCCTTGCCGTACGCGCGCGTGAGGAAGTGATAGTCGCCGCCGGCATGGGGAAAGGTGGTGGCGAGTTCGGCATAACACAGCGCGCCGATCAACGCGAGCGCGGCTCCGAACAACCAGGCGCCGAACATCCATTGCACCGATCCCGTCATCCCAGCGACGAGCGGCGGAAACGCAAAGATGCCGCCGCCGATCACGATACCGGTGATGATCATCACGGCGTCGAAGATCGACAACGCGGGTTTCGGTGCGGCGGCGTTCATCTCGTTCTTCCGAAGAAAAAAGCCCCGCGCGGCGGGGCTTGATGATCATTCCCTGGTCAACCGGCTACTTGCGGGAGCCGGCGATCTTGATCTCGCCGCCGCCTGCGGCTTTCAGCGTGCCGGTGAATTCACCGCCGCGGACCTTGCCGGCCAGTGTGCGCGTGACGCCCTTGTCATCATTGAACGCGAACTTGATGTCATCACCGCGCAGCGTGGCGCCCACGATCGGCTGCTTGTTGGATCCCATCGATGCATCGCCGCTGATCTTCTGGTACTTCTGGTTCAGGCTGACGCTGAACTGCGTGCTGCCGCCCGTCTCGCGGAAGGACCAGTTGCCTTCGACCTTGGCCGGCACGATCCACAGGTACGCGCTGCGATATTCAATCTCCGCGGTTTCTTCGGGTTCCCAATCACCCATCGTGAACTGGTGCGACGTCACCCGTGTCCCGGGTTTCATGTTGAGGATGATTGGACGCAACCGCAGGTTCAGCTCCGGCAGCAGGTACATGGTGACGACGGTTGCCTTGGAGAAATCCTCCTTGAACACGTCGCCCTGGATGATCTTGGTCTTGTTCCCCACGCCCTCGACCTGCACCATGCACTGCGCGAGCTTGACCATGTCCGGGTTGTATTCGATGCCGAGCGAAGTGGCGCCGAACTGCTTGGCGGCAGCGATCGCGATCTTGCCGTCGCCCGCGCCCAGATCGATTACATAGTCCTGCGCCGTCGTCTGCGCCATGCGCAGCATGCGCGTGACCAACTCGTCTGGCGTCGGTACCCACACCACATCCTTACCGCTCTGGCCGACCTGCGGTTTGTAGTCGCGTTCGCAATCGGCGCGGGACTTGGCCTGCGCGGCGACGCTGGTGGCCAGCACAAGCATGGCCGCGGCGGCGGCAACGTGGGTCAAGCGAATCTGCATGGACATGAGTGGCTCCTCCAATTGGGTCAGTGCGCGATTCTGCCGCAATTCACGCGCTGGCGAGATCGAACGGCAGCTTGCGCAGCCGTTTGCCAGTAAGCGCGAATAAGGCATTTGCGACGGCCGGCGCGATCGGTGGCGTCCCCGGTTCGCCAACACCGGTCGGCGCGGCGCTGCTGGGCACGATATGCACCGCTATCTCGGGCATTTCGTTGATTCTCAGCATCGGGTAGTCGTGGAAATTACCCTGTTCCACCTGCCCGTTCTTCAACGTGACCTTGCCGTACAGCGCAGCGGTCAGCCCGTAGACCATCGCCGACTGCACCTGCGCCTCAACGCCGAGCGGGTTGACCGCCGTGCCGCAGTCGATTGCCGACGTGACGCGGTGCACGTGGATCTCGTTCTTGTCGACGGATACCTCCACCACGTGCGCGACCACAGAACCGAAGCTCTCATGTATGGCCACGCCGCGCGCGCGACCCTTGGCCGGCGGCTTTCCCCAGCCGGATTTGTCACGTACCAGGTTCAGCACCGCGCGATGGCGGGCGTGCTTGGCGTCAAGCAGCGCCAGGCGATAGGCAATCGGGTCCTGCTTCGCGGTGACCGCCAGTTCGTCGATCAGCGTTTCCATCACATACGCGGTGTGCGTATTGCCGACGGAGCGCCACCACAGCACAGGCACGTTGACGTCGGGGTGATGAACGCTGACGTGAAAACTCGGCAGCCGGTACGGCGTGTCGACCACGCCTTCAGTGGTCACGGAGTCGACACCATCCTTGACCAGGAACTTCTCGAACGCGGTGCCCTTGAGGATCGACTGACCAACAATCGTGTGCTGCCAGGCGCTCGGCATGCCCTTGGCATCGGTGCCGACGACGACGCGATGCACGTGCGCGGGACGGTAGTAACCGCCCTTGATGTCGTCCTCGCGTGACCAGATGACCTTGACCGGCGCATCGATACCGGCGGTCTTCATCGCCTTCGCGACCTGAACCGCCTCGACCAGGTAGTCAGAGGTCGGGTTGGCGCGACGGCCGAATCCGCCGCCGGCGAGCATCGTGACAAGTTCGACCTGCTCTGGTTTCAGTCCGGCCGCCTGCGCGGTGAGCACCTGATCGATGGTCTGGAACTGCGAGCCGCACCAGACCGTCATCTTGTCGGCCTTCAAATCGATCACGCTGTTCAAGGGTTCCATCGGTGCGTGGGCGAGATAGGGGAACTCGAATTCCGTAGTGATGGTTCTCGCCGCGCTCTTCATCGCGTCCGCGTCGCCCTCGACCCGCGCCGGCAGTCCGGGCTGTTGCGCGAGCTGCCTGTACTGCGCGAGTTGATCCGCGGAGGTCGG
Organism: Burkholderiaceae bacterium; assembly: GCA_036824465.1. Taxonomy (GTDB): domain Bacteria; phylum Pseudomonadota; class Gammaproteobacteria; order Burkholderiales; family Burkholderiaceae_F; genus JAKOQB01. The sequence goes on along the minus strand of DAITAC010000082.1, from coordinate 7,438 downwards.
ACCGGCCGGCAGCGTCCATTCGATCTCGAGCGCATCGCGCCCCTGCTTCGCGGGCCAGTAGCCATTGGCGATCACGGCGACGCCGGCGCCCCCGCGATCGACCGGCACCTGGACCACCGCTTCGATGCCCTTGATCGCCCTGGCCTTGTCGGCATTGAATTTCGCCACCTTGCCGCCAAAGACCGGGGGTCGGGCGACGAGGGCGACGCGCATATTGGGCAGGCTCTGGTCGATGCCGAACTTCGCGCTGCCGTTGACTTTTTCACGCGAGTCGATGCGGCGCGTTGGTTTGCCGATCAGTCGGAAGTCTCGCGGATCGGCCTTGATGCCGACGCGCGCTGGCACTGGTAGCTTCATCGCCGCTTCAGCCAGCGAACCATAGCTCGCGCGCCGTTTCTGCCCGCCAAGTTCCAAGACGACCGAGTCTTTGGTGTCAAGCTTCTCGATCGGCGCGCCCCACCGCTGCGCAGCGGCCTGAAGCAACATCAGGCGCGCGGTGGCGCCGATCTGTCGATATTGCTGCCAGCTCGAGTTGATCGACTGCGATCCGCCGGTCATCTGGATGCCGAAGCCCGGGTGCGCATAGATCTGCGCGGCCGGCGCGTGTTCGGCGCGCACCTTGTTCCAGTCGCAATCGAGTTCTTCGGCGATCAGCATCGCCATCGACGTGAAAACACCCTGGCCGAATTCGAGCTTGTTGATCAGAGCCGTGACCGTGTCGTCAGGCGCGATCCGAATGAACGCCGCGGGCGGGTAAACGAACTTCTCGCCCGGCTGTTGCGCGTGCGTGCGCCGCAGGCTGGCACCCGGTAATCCGATCGCGAGCATCAGTCCGCCACCGGTCAAACCGGTGGCCCTGAGAAATGCGCGCCGATCGAGCTTGATCGGCGCGTCGGCGTTCAGCAACGCGGCCACGTCGACGCCAGCCAGCGCATGCATGAGTCTGTTCATGGCGTTCTCCTAGCCGATCGCCTTGGCGGCGTCCTTGATCGCAGTCCGAACGCGCGCATAGGTGCCGCAGCGGCACACGTTGCCGGACATCGCCTCGTCGATATCCTTGTCGGTCGGATTGCGCTTGGCCTTCAGCAGCGCGGTGGCGGCCATCACCTGGCCCGACTGGCAGTAGCCGCACTGCACGACATCGTTGCGCACCCATGCGTCCTGTACCGCGCGACCGATGCGGTCGGTGTCAATCGCTTCGATCGTTGTGATCTGCGCATTGGCCGCGGCGGAAATCGGCGTGACACAGGCGCGCGTCGGCTGGCCGTTCATGTGTACGGTGCAGGCGCCGCACAGAGCCATGCCGCAGCCGAACTTCGTACCGGTCAGGCCCAGGTTGTCACGCAATGCCCACAGCAGTGGCGTATTGGGATCCGCGTCGACGCTGACGGCGCGGCCGTTGACGTTCAGTTGAATCATCGCGAAAAGACTCCAGGGAGAAGATCGCAGGAAAGCCAACGTGCGCGCATGCGATGGGACCGGGATCGCAGCATGGGGTTCAGGCTAGCGGACGGGAAACACCTGTCGTTCACGTATTCACGTTAACCACGACACGGCCGCGAATCTTGCCGGCAAGAATGTCGCGCGCGACATCGAAGCTGGCCGCCAGCGACACTTCGCGCGTGATCGCATCGAGCTTGTCGCGGCCCAGATCGGTGGCGAGTCTCTGCCATGCCTTGACTCGACGGGCGGTCGGGCACATGACCGAGTCGACACCGATCAATTTCACCGCACGCAGGATGAAGGGTGCAACGGTCGCGGGGAGGTCCATCCCCTGCGCCAGACCGCAGGCAGTGACCACGCCGCCGTAGCGCGTCTGCGCGCAGGCATTGGCGAGCGTATGTGACCCGACCGCATCGACCACCGCGGCCCAGCGTTCCTTTTGCAGCGGCTTGCCGGGACTCGACAGTTCGGCGCGATCGATCACGTCGGCGGCACCCAGCGATTTCAGGAAATCCGACTCCGCGAGCTTGCCCGTCGACGCGACGATGCGGTAGCCCCAGCCGGCGAGAATCGCGATGGCGATCGAACCGACTCCGCCCGAGGCGCCGGTGACGAGAACATCGCCGCTCGCCTTGGCGATCCCTTGCTCTTCCAAGGCCATGCAGCTCAGCATCGCGGTGTAGCCGGCGGTGCCGATCGCCATCGCCTGACGCGTGGAGAGCGCGTCGGGCAGCGCGACCAGCCACTCGCCTTTGAACTTCGCCTTCTGCGCCAGGCCGCCCCAGTGTGATTCGCCGACACCCCAGCCGTTCAACACGGCACGGTCGCCGATCCGCCACAGCGGATGACTGCTTGCGATCACCGTGCCTGCCGCATCGATGCCGGGGATCATCGGCCACTTGCGCACGACGGGCGCTTTGTTGGTCAACGCCAGTCCGTCCTTGTAGTTGATGGTCGAGTAGTCGACCGCTATGGTCACGTCTGCGCCGGCGGCAGCGTCGAGCGCCTCGTCCGCAAGTTCACGCACGGCGGCGCTGAACTGATCGTCTTCCTTGCTGAGCAAGATTGCTTTGAACATGCGAGCCTCAGTGAAATGAAAACAGCGCGAAAAGAAGCGCCGCGATCGCGCCGAGCGTCAGGCGCGCGCGCAGGGACGGAAACCAGGATGGGACATCGGGATACATCCGCAGCAGGTTGCTGTCCATCAGGCGACAGAGCACGAGGTCGCCGATCAGGAAGGTCAGCACCACCCACATCTTGACGCCGGCTGCTGCAAGCAGCAGGGCGAGCCAGCCGAGCAGCGCTGGCACCACACCCCAGCCCAGCGCGTTCCAGGCCTGCGTGCGCGTGACCTGCGGCGTTCGAAGGACCATGCCCCAGTGCACGGCGCCGAGGAACGACAGCACCACCGCGCTGTAGCCGACAAGGGCAGTGCCGATCATTCGCTGAACCTGGAGACTGCCGCCCTCGAACGGAACCCAGGCCGCCCCCGCAAGCGCGAAGAAGGGCAGCAAACCAAAGTTCCCGAGCAACGTGGCAATGCGACCGTGGATGACCGTCGACATGGGTCGAGCACTTCATGTGGAAAGACCAGTGTAGCGATGACGAGTGCATCGCCAGCTGCTCGCCATACTTCCGTCGGTCATGGCAGGGCCGCGCGTGGCACAATCGTGGCCGTCGCAGTTCGGCGTGACCCGCGCGATCGCGCGCGCTACGCTGCCCGCGCAGGAGACCGCACCGGGTGTCAACCGTCATTCCGCTTCGGCAGTCCTCTGTTGAATCGTCGCTCAAGCAGGCGGCGTTCGACCACCTTGCACTGCCGACGATCTGCTTCAATGCATCAGCGCAGATTCTGACCGCGAACGCGGCGGCGGCGGCATTGATCGGCAAACCGGTCGATATCGTGATCGGTCGGCACCTGGCTGAAGTGCTCGCGTTTCCGCGCTACCGCGATGCCACGCGGCGCTGGCTTCGTTTCTGGAGTGAGGTCGAACGCAACGGCCGTGCCTCCGGGCACACCAAACTGCCGCTGGCCGATGGTCGTTGCGTTGCACTGCAGGTTGATGCCGAGTTGCTGCGCTTTGAACAAGAGACGGTTGCCGCGGTTACGCTGAAGGACATCACCGAACGGCGCGCGCTGGAGCGTGCACGGCGACGCGAACTGGCGCGCGCTGCTGCAGTGGCGCAAGCGTCCGGGGAAATCGGCATCCTGATTGGTGCCGATCGCCGCGTGATTTCGATCAGTACCGCTGCCCAGACCGCCACTGGCGTGCCGCCGGCCGATGCGATCGGTGTTCCCTTTGAATACCTGCTCGACGACAACGCGGCGACCGAGTTCGCGCGTGCGGTCGAGCGCATGACGGCTGAAGAAGACGTACCGCCGCTGCGATTTGAATGGCGACTGCGCCTGTCCGGGCAGGAGGGCGGACGCTGGATGCTCGGCACGCTGACCAACCGGCTGCATGACCCGATGGTGCAGGCCTTCGTCGTTTGCGCGCGCGATGTGACCGAGGCGCGCGAGACCAAACGCAGGATGCGTCTGCTGGAGCGACGGCTGCGCTCTTTTGCGGAGCACGCGGCCGATGCGTTGATGGTGCTCGATGCAGAGGGCGTGATTCGTTATCAGTCGGCCGCGATCCAGAAGTCGTTGGGGGTTACGCCGGACTCAACGATTGGCAAGCCGGGCATCTCACTCGTGATGGAAGAGGATCAACCCGCCTTGCGCGACGTGATCAGCGCCGCCGCACGTGACGGGTCAACCAAGCGAACGCACAGTTGCCTGGTGCGCTTCGCAGCCACCGACGGCACCGTGCAACGGCTTTGGATCTCGGTCCGCAATCTGATGTCGGATGCGACGATCGGCGGCCTTCTGCTCACCGCGCGCAACGTGACCGGGGCGGCGTTGACGCGCGGAACGGAGGCCGGGCGACAGGCGCGGCGACTCGAATATCGCGAACGCCTGCTGGAGCTTGCGATCCAGACGCGGGCCGACTTTTCACACTCGCTGTCGCGGGCGTTGCGCGTGGTCGCGGAAACAGTTCGGGCGAGCAGCGCGAGTTTCTGGGTGCATGAGCAGTCGCCCCCGGCGCTTCGCTGCGAATCGTACTTTGATGCGCGACATGATCGGTTTGTCCGCGACTGGGTCGGCACCGAATTCCCGGCCGCCGTTTTCGCGGACTACTTTGGCCAGTTGCGCGATCGCCAGCCGGTAGTCGTCGCGGACATCGGCACTTCGCTGCTGCTGGCACCTCTGGCGGCAGATCCGCGCTGGGCCGAGTTGAAGGCGACACTGGATGCACCGGTGCTGCTCGACGGCGAGGTCCACGGGGTGCTGCGGGTGCAGAACGCGGAGCCCCGCAGCTGGGACGAGGATGAAATCAACTTCGTTGCCACCGGTGCGCTGCTGATCGCGCTGGCGATGGAAGCCTCGCAGCGTCAGGAGGCCGAGACGCGGATCGAGCAGCTGGCCTGGTACGACTCGCTGACCGGGCTGCCAAACCGCAATCTTCTGCGCGAAACGATGCGCGACATGATCATGACGGCGGCCAATCGGCGCCGGCGCATCGCGGTCATGCTGATTGACCTGGACCGGTTCAAGGATGTCAACGACACGCTCGGGCATCTGGTCGGCGATTCATTGATCAAGTCCGCCGCGCAGATCATCAAGGACATTGTCGCGGAGCGTGGTGTGGTCGCGCGGCTGGGCGGCGACGAGTTTGTCGTGGTCCTGAATGATTTCGAGCATCGCCAGGAAGTCGCACTGTTTGCGGCGCGGATCGCGCAGTCATTGCATCGAACCGACCTGGTGCCAAACGTCGACACGCAGGTTTCGGCGTCGATCGGCATCGCGCTCTTTCCCGAGCACGGCCGCGAGATGAGCACGCTTCTCAAGAACGCCGACGCCGGCATGTATCAGGCCAAGCGCGACGGCCGTAACCAGTTCAGTTTCTTCAACCCGATTCGCTACGAAACTGCGGCGCGAGAGGTTCAGCTTGGGATTCAGATGCTCAAGGCGCTGCAGTCCGAGCAGCCGCAGTTTGTGCTTGAGTACCAGCCCCAGGTGCAGATGAACACCGGCCGCGTGGTCGGCCTCGAGGCGCTGATCCGCTGGCAGCATCCGACCTATGGCCGACTGACGCCCGACCGCTTCATCGGCGTGGCCGAGGTCAGTGGATTGTCGGAGCGCATCACGCGCTGGCTGGTCAACGAGGTGTGTGCGCAGATCGTGCGCTGGCGCGCGAAGCAGTCGGGCTTCGATATTCCGATTTCGATCAACGTGGCGGGCCGGGAAATGGGATCGGCCAGCCTGCCGATCATTGTGCGCACGGCGCTTGCCAAGCATGCGATCGAACCGCACATGATCACGCTGGAAATCACTGAGAGGACCTTGGTGAAGGAAAGCGAAGTCAACAACGATGTGATGAATGAACTCGCGACGCTTGGCGTGGGTCTGGTCCTCGACGATTTCGGAACCGGTTATTCGATGCTCGCGTACCTCAAGCGGATGCCAATTCAGGCATTGAAGATCGATCAGTCATTCGTCGAGGGAGTGCCGAACGACGCTGACAGCTGTGCGATTGTGCACGCGATGCTGGCGGTCGCGCGCCATTTCAAGCTCAAGGTCGTAGCCGAGGGTATTGAAACGCCAGAGCAGGTCGAGTACCTGCGCAATATCGGCTGCGAGTATGCGCAGGGTTTTTACTACTCGCGCGCGCTGCCACCTCAGACCATTCTCGAGTACATCGAGTTCGGACCCGGAGACGCCGCCGCGCTCCCGTCCGGGCAAAGCTGATCGGAACAGACTGCAGGCGCTGCATATGACCTACGAAAACATCCTTGTCGAGACACGCGACCGAGTCGGTCTGATCACCCTGAACCGAGCAAAGGCTCTCAACGCGCTGAACGATGCGTTGATGGACGAGCTTGGCGCCGCGATGCTTGCCTTCGACGCGGACGATGCAATCGGGGCGATCATCGTGACCGGATCGGCCAAGGCCTTCGCGGCTGGCGCCGATATCGGAGCCATGCGCGAGTGGTCGTACATGGACGTATTCAAGAGCGAATACATCACCCGCAACTGGGAGGCCATCAGACGCGTGCGCAAGCCCGTAATCGCAGCGGTCGCCGGTTACGCGCTCGGCGGTGGGTGTGAACTCGCCATGATGTGCGACATCATCATTGCCGCTGAAAGCGCACGTTTCGGTCAGCCTGAGATCAGGCTCGGCATCATCCCCGGCGCCGGTGGCACGCAGCGCCTGCCGCGTGCGGTCGGCAAGGCCAAGGCCATGGACCTGGCCCTCACGGCGCGCATGATGGATGCGGCCGAAGCAGAGCGCGCCGGCCTGGTGTCGCGCGTGGTGGCCGACGACAAACTCATGGAAGAGGCGCTCGCGGTGGCCGCGGCAATCGCCCAGTTCTCGCTGCCGGCAGTGATGATGGCCAAGGAGTGCATCAATCGCGCCTACGAGATGCCGCTTGCCGAGGGACTTCTGTTCGAACGACGCCTGTTCCATTCGCTCTTTGCGACCAGCGATCAGAAGGAAGGCATGTCGGCCTTCGTCGAGAAGCGCGCCGCGAACTTCAGGCACCGCTGATTGGGTCTTTCGGAACAATGACTTAACGGCCACGGAGGCGCGCCTCTAACTTTGGCGCTCCTCTCAACTTGACACGAATTTCCCCTGTCTTCATAATCTCCCCTCTTCGCTGCTTGCGGACGTGCGCAGTGCACAAACCGACAGGCCGGCACGCTCTTTAACAATCGAAACAGCCGATAAGTGTGGGCGCTTGATGACGGCGCAACCACTTTCGCGGGCCTCACACCTGCGATCGTGGCGAAGCTCAATACATCTTGTGTCTCACACGGAAGTAAGTAGGAAGTCTTTCAAGATTTCCTTCAATTCCGCGAGTGAGCGAACGTGCACGGTAACGTGTGCGAAGGATTTGAACTGAAGAGTTTGATCCTGGCTCAGATTGAACGCTGGCGGCATGCCTTACA
>DAITAC010000172.1:0-5448 GCA_036824465.1 Burkholderiaceae bacterium | reverse complement strand
ACTAGCTTCAAGGCGCCAGCGACATGCCCTGGATTGAGGTGAAACATGCTGCTCGGATGGAATCGCACTGCGAGTCAGGGTTCGTGCCACCCAGGAACGGCTTGCATTGCGACGTGTCGCAAGCGGCACGTGTCCGAAGCCGGACGTCAGGCGTCCCAACTCGTCCATCGTTGACCAACCAGTAATGAAAGGCGCAGCCGTCATGCCCGCCAACACAGTCCGGATTCATCGCGTGCTTCGTGCGCCCCCAGAAAGGGTCTATCGCGCGTTCCTCGACGCTGACGCCATGGTCAAGTGGCTTCCGCCGAATGGCTTCACCGGGAAGGTCCACCACTTGGACGCCAAAGTCGGCGGCACTTTCAGGATGTCATTCACGAACTTCACGACAGGCAACAGCCACTCCTTCGGCGGGGAGGACCTTGAACTGGTGCCACATGAACGCATCCGTCACACGGACAGGTTCGACGACCCCAACTTGCCCGGCACGTTGCAGGTCACCGTGTCCTTCAGGAAGGTGCCTTGCGGAACCGAATTGAACGTCGTGCAGGAGGGAATACCCGACGTCATTCCCCTCGAAACGTGCTATCTCGGGTGGCAAGAGTCCCTCGCGCTACTTGCCAGGCTCGTAGAGGCCGAAATCCCGGGTTAACAGGTGGCGCCTGACCTGTCGCTCGAGCCGACCCGCAACGGCATGGGCCGCGGAACAGACAATGCGGGCTTCGCTCAAGTGCATCTCCACCGGCTGGCCGCTCCGGGCGCTGAGCACAAACGTTGGGCCTTACAAGGCAATCGTCTAAAAACTCGCAGCGCAAAGTGAAGCGCCAGGAACAGTCGCCGAAGAGGAGCGCCACATGCCGGCCGTCCGCTACTTGGTCAATGATGTCGATGCAGCGCTACCGTTCTATAGAGCGTTGGGCTTCAGGCTTACGGACCGATGGGGCCCACCCTTCGCCATCCTCAAACGCAAAGGTCTTTCTCTTTGGCTCAGCGGACCCGGCACGTCAGCAAGGAAGAAGCTGAAGAATGGGGCCACACCAGAACCCGGGGGCTGGAATCGACTCGTGGTCGAGGTCCGGGACATCGAAGCCACGGTCGTCGAACTTACCGCCCAAGGTGCGGTCTTCCGAAGCAAGCCCATCAAGGGACCAGGAGGCCAGCAAGTGCTCGTCGAGGATCCATCGGGCAATCCCGTCGAACTCTTCCAACCGCGCGGGCCGAGTTAGCTTGAACGGCCGGCGCCCATGATCGCCAGGCTGCGGGACACCGGCATCGATCCGTCGCGAGGCGCGTTGTGCTCAATCAATGCAGGTCACGCTGCCGCCCGACACGGGCACGCAGCGGACCGCACTGGTCAGCGCCGCTGATGGAAGACGTCAGGCGCCACAGAGTGCCGACAGTTGCGCGGAAGGGCGCACAGTCGGCAACATGAATAGAAAATCGGCCATGATCGGGTTGGTTTTCACGGCGCTCGCCGTTACGGCCAGTGATACCGAAGCGCGTCGCACCGGCAACGTTCGCAGGGAAGTGATCGACATGGTCGTAATCCATTCGACGGGCGGCCCTACCTGCGATGCCAGGACAGGCAGGCCCATCTGGGTGCGAGCCGGCACTCTCGAAGAAAGCATTCGACAGATTGAAGCCCATCCCAAACTCGGCATCCACTACATGATCGACCGGGACGGGGCGTTGCGCGCCAGCGTGCCGGAAGACCAGGTGGCACATCACGTCTTTCGCCTCAGCGGTCGCTCCATCGCCATCGAACTCATTAACGATGGGGACGGCCTCGACCCATTTCCCGACGCGCAACTGACGTCGTTGGTGAAGTTGCTCCGCGACATCAAGCAGCGCCGTGGCATCACGCGCGATGGCATCAGGCGTCATTCCGAACTCGACCACGCGCTACTGCCGTGCGACAGAACGCAGCGGCGCAAGGTGGATCCCGGCGCCGCGTTCCCGCACGAATTGATCTTGGATCGAGTATTTCAACCCCATTAGGAAAGATGTGGCGCGTGACCCTTCGCTCCGGCCGACGTGCCACGGCCTGCGGTCTGCGCACGCGGCTGAGCGAATACGCCAGGCACGCCATGTCCGCATTGCGCGAGTCGATGGAGGCAGAGCTGAAGTCCGTTTTTGTGCCGCAGTTGCGAGCCGCATCGCTCAACGGTTCATTTCCGAAATTCCGTCGACTTGTCAAAGAGGGAATCGACTTGCTCTCGTTTCAGTTCGACAGGAACGGCGGAGGCTTCGTTATCGAAACGCAGCCTACGGTCGCCGCTGAAGTCAGGCGTCAGCCGTCGGAATCGCTCCCCCATGACTTCAATCGCGGCGCTGCTCACCGAAGTCCGCGCCTGCGTGCTTTGCGCTGAATACCTGCCGCTTGGCCCGCGCCCGATCGTTCAAGTGCATCCGTCGGCTCGCATCCTGATTGCGGGTCAAGCGCCAGGCAGAAAGGTTCACGAAACGGGCATGCCGTTCAACGACGCGAGCGGCGACAGGCTGCGCGCCTGGCTGGGAATCTCGCGCGAAGTCTTCTACGACGCCAAGAAAGTGGCCATCCTGCCCATGGGTTTCTGCTTCCCCGGAACTGGCAGATCCGGCGACCGGCCTCCGCGGCCGGCGTGCGCGCCGGCATGGCGAGCCGCATTGCTGTCACGCCTGAAGAACCTACGACTGACGCTTGTCATCGGCCAGTACGCGCTGGCGTATCACCTTCCGAACGACGGTGCGTCACTCACCGATGCGGTTCATTCATGGCGAAGGAACTGGCCCCACACGGTTCCCCTGTCTCATCCGAGCCCACGCAACCATCCCTGGCTCAAGCGCAATTCATGGTTCGAGGCGGAACTCATTCCCGTCCTGCGAACCCGGGTGTCGGAAGTGCTCGCTCATGACGGTTAAGCCTTGCGTCGCGCGGACCGACGACGGCTGGCGAGGACATGCGTTGCGGTACGCTCATGTCAAACGCCAGGCGTCCAAAGGGTCGCTGAACCGATGCTCGAGCCAGTCGACGTATCCGTGGAAGGTCACCGGAAGCGCACGATGCGCAGCGTAATTGCCATCTGCTGCCCAGTACTGCTTGTTGGCATGATCTTCTTCCTGGAGACACCGCAAGGCCGTGCTTTCAACGAACAGCTGTTTGCGCGCTACTACACGCTCGGTGCGTTACTCATGCTCGGATTCTATGGAGCAATCGGGTTGTGTCTGGTCGTTGTCGGCCTGACCCTCGGAGTCATCGCCTGTGTGCGCCGGGAAACACCCTTCTGGCTTCCATGTCTTGCCGTGGTGGTCAATGTCCTCGCACCGCTTGCCGTCCTGCGCTACGCCGGATGAAGGTGAACCAATTGCGAGGACCGCTTCTGTTTTTGCTGCTATCGGAATTTGTCCTTTCTCTTCTTGCGGTCGCGTGGGCCAACGACGGTGATGCGGCGGCGAAATTGCGGATCAAGCAGAATGTTCCAAATCTGCTTGTACCTGCTGGATCGATCGTTCGTATCGATCTGAAGTTGACGGATGGAAAAAGCGAGAAGAAAGGAACGATAAGAGATCAGAAGACAATCATTTTCATCTGCTCAGGATTGAGAGAGATCATCCTGCAGGACCACTTCAACATAGGTCGGCAGCGCCATCAACCCTCGCGCACTCTTGAGATTACGTTTATTCATAAGGAGAAACCTCCTGTCCGGCTCAGTTGGGTTGGCATGTCCAACTACTGGATGTCCTGGAATAGGGAAATGCTTGAGAAACATCATGAAATCAACTTCCAATCGGAGCGGTTTGATCGCGTGTTCTTCAGCAATGCTTACCTTGATCTTTTCCAGCGCATGAACTGAAACACATCCTGGTGATTCATTGCAGTCAGGAAGTGCCAGCGGCGAGTCACTGGAGCACTGATCGCATCGCAAACTGCACTCTGAAACTCTCGATTTGGCAGGAAAGCATAGATAAGAATGCACCTTTGACCTCACCCCTGCTGCGGAGGCGTAAATGAAAAGAGTCACTGGCATCGGCGGAATATTCTTCAACGCGCGCGACCCTGTAACCCTGCGATCCTGGTACCAGAAGCACCTGGGCATCGACGTGCAGGAGTGGGGAGGCGCTGCGTTCACCTGGACAGACGCAGAAGGCAAGCCGACTACGGGAACAACCATCTGGACGATCGGCGACGCCAAAGGCAATTACTTTGCGCCGAGCACGGCATCCTTCATGGTCAACTATCGCGTCGCCGACGTTCATGCGCTCGTTGCGGCCCTCAAGGCGGAAGGCTGCAATGTGCTCGAGAAGATCGAGGAGTCCGAGTATGGGAAATTCGCCTGGGTCATGGATCCCGAGGGAAACAAGGTCGAGCTGTGGGAACCGCCGGTTGGTCAATGAACAGCGGCGCCGATCTGCTGGCCCCACTTCGACTCGATTGCCGGGCGCCTGAGATTCCCCGAGCGAAGGTGCACCGGAAGTGAACAGCCCCGCCGACTCAATCGCGAACTACATCAGCGCAAAGGACAGCAACCGTCCACACCTGCTGGAGCGCGCGTTCACGAAGGATGTAAGCCTCAACATGAACGTGCAAACTGACGCCATCACCTTTCCGCCATCGGTGATCGGGCGCGAAGCAGTGGCCGATACGCTCGTCCGGCGCTTCGGTCAAACCTACGAGAACATCTATACCTTCTGCCTCTGTGCGCGCCCCCTGCAAGGAGATCGTGCACTAAGCTGCGGGTGGCTGGTCGCCATGTCAGAGAAGCAAGCGGGCGCGGTCCGCGTCGGCTGCGGGCGCTATGACTGGTCGTTCTCGTCAACCGACAGTCGCGTCGATTCCCTGGCCATCACGATCTCTGCCATGGAAGTGCTGCCTGCTGCGGCACTTGGCCGCGTCATGAACTGGGTTCAGGCGCTTCCGTATCCGTGGTGCGCAGTAGCGCGTGCCGAACTCGACGCGCCAGACATTCCGGAAGTCAAACGCGTTCTGCAACGCCTTCGTCAATCAGGTGCCTAACCCGTCGTCGAGGCGACTCACAACGGCGTGGTGCCGCAAGGCGTGGTTGTCTACCCGCGGCCTCACGGCCCTGCGCCGTTGTGGGCGCCTCTCCTCAAACGTTAAGTCGCAGTGAACTATCGCGAACTTGTCACCCTGGCTGAATTCCGCGACGAATGTCTCGATGAGCTTGTCCCGATGTGGCGCGCGAGCTTCGAGGCTGGGGTCGGCATCAAAGATCCCCACCCGCTTTCCGAGCAACGGCAGTATTTCCTGACCGAAGTCCTCCCGCGCAATGCGGTTCGCCTCGCCATCCTCGAAGCTGCTCTTGTCGGGTTTGTGGCAGCGTCGCATGAGTCGGTCGCGCAGCTCTACGTTCGCGTTGGGTTTCAGCGCAGTGGCATCGGCTCGAAGCTGCTCGAATGGGCGAAGGCGCAGTCGGCCGGGCGCCTTTGGCTATTCACCTTCGCACGCAACCT
>DAITAC010000171.1:0-5517 GCA_036824465.1 Burkholderiaceae bacterium | reverse complement strand
TGGCCGGCATGCGCGGCCTGATGGCCAAGCCGGACGGCTCGATCATCGAGACGCCGATCACGGCGAATTTCCGTGAGGGCCTGAACGTTCTGCAGTACTTCATTTCGACCCACGGCGCGCGCAAGGGCCTGGCGGACACGGCATTGAAGACCGCTAACTCTGGCTATCTCACACGTCGTCTGGTCGACGTGACACAGGATCTGGTTGTGACCGAGGACGATTGCGGCACCACCAACGGCGTTGCAATGCGCGCGCTGGTGGAGGGTGGCGAGGTGATTGAATCGCTGCGCGATCGAATTCTTGGACGCGTCGCCGCGCTCGACCTGATCAATCCCGACACGCAAGGAGTCGTGTTAGCGGCCGGAACGCTGCTGGACGAGGACGCGGTTGACCGGATCGAGCAGGTCGGACTTGATGAAGTCAAGGTGCGCACGCCGCTGTCATGCGACACGCGCTACGGCATCTGTGCCAAGTGCTACGGCCGCGACTTGGGTCGTGGTGTCCTCGTGAACGCAGGCGAAGCGGTCGGTGTGATTGCCGCGCAATCAATCGGCGAACCCGGCACGCAGCTGACGATGCGGACATTCCACATCGGCGGCGCCGCGTCGCGCGCAGCGGTTGCGAGCAGTGTAGAGGCCAAGAGCAACGGCACGGTCCGCTTCACGGCGACCATGCGCTATGTCACCAACGCCAAGAGCGAGCAGGTGGTGATCTCGCGTTCGGGCGAGGTCATCATCGTCGACGACAACGGCCGTGAGCGCGAGCGCCACAAGGTGCCGTATGGCGCCACATTGCTCGTGACTGACGGCAAGGCGGTCAAGGCGGGTGCGCAGCTTGCCAGCTGGGATCCCCTGACGCGACCGATCATTACTGAGTACGCCGGCACGGTGAAATTCGAGAACATCGAAGAGGGCGTCACGGTTGCCAAGCAGATCGATGAGGTGACGGGACTTTCCACCCTGGTCGTGATCGACGCCAAGCGACGTGGATCGACCACGCGCGGCGTGCGTCCGCAGGTGAAACTGATCAACGAATCGGGTGAAGAGGTCAAGATCGCCAGCACCGATCACGCGGTCACGATCAGCTTCCCGGTTGGCGCCTTGATTGTCGTGCGCGACGGCCAGCCAGTGGCGGTAGGCGAAGTGCTGGCGCGCATTCCGCAGGAGTCGCAGAAGACGCGCGACATTACCGGCGGTCTGCCGCGTGTGGCGGAACTGTTCGAGGCGCGTTCCCCGAAGGATGCCGGCACACTCGCCGAAGTCACCGGCACCGTGTCGTTCGGCAAGGACACCAAGGGCAAGCAGCGCTTGATCATCACCGATCTCGACGGGAAGGAGCACGAGTTCCTGATCCCGAAGGACAAGCACGTGCTGGTACACGACGGCCAGGTGGTGAACAAAGGCGAGTCGATCGTCGACGGGCCGGCGGATCCGCATGACATCCTGCGCCTGATCGGTGTCGAAGCGCTGGCGCGCTACATCGTCGACGAGGTCCAGGACGTTTACCGTCTGCAGGGTGTGAAGATCAACGACAAGCACATCGAAGTCATCGTGCGGCAGATGCTGCGCCGAGTGCAGGTGACCGATCCGGGCGACGCGCCGTTCATCACCGGTGAACAGGTGGAGCGCTCGGAACTGCTGGACGAAAACGACAAGGCGGTCGCCAAGGGTGGCCGTCCGGCGTTGTTCGAGAACATTCTGCTCGGAATCACCAAGGCGTCGCTGTCGACCGACTCCTTCATTTCTGCCGCATCGTTCCAGGAGACGACGCGCGTCCTTACAGAGGCGGCGATCATGGGCAAGACCGACGGCCTGCGAGGATTGAAGGAGAATGTGATCGTCGGCCGACTGATCCCGGCGGGCACTGGCCTGGCTTATCACCGCGCACGCAAGGAAAAGGAAGAAGCCGAAGCCGCAGAACGAGAAGCCCTGGCGGCACTGGAGGCGTCCACGACGCCGGTCGAGGCGCTTGAGGGTGGCGAAGACTCAACGGAGGTGTCCGAGCCCTGATCAAAACTGGCCATGGACCAAAGTGGCGGCTGGCCATGTGCCGGCCGCTTCTTTTTCGAGGAACTCCTCGCCTTGACACTAGTGCACTGAACAGGGGAAAATCCAAGGCTTTCCGGAGCCCGCCCGGGCTCGGCGTTCTTTTCGTCTCGACGCGACCGCGCGTTCGATCGTTCAGGGCGCCATTTCCCGGTGCCACCCCTCCGTGCAAGACCCAGTCGGCGCTGGCGCGGCAACGTTCCAGTGCTGTTACACGGAATCCCTGTTAACGAAACCCAGGCGGACGAAAGAAGATGCCGACGATCAATCAACTGGTGCGCAAGCCGCGTGAATCCGCGCATGCGAAAAGCAAGAGCCCGGCGCTCAAGATGAGCCCGCAGAAGCGCGGCGTGTGCACCAAGGTCTACACGACGACGCCGAAGAAGCCCAACTCCGCGCTGCGCAAGGTGGCGAAGGTGCGACTGGTCAACGGCCACGAGGTGATCTCCTACATCGGCGGCGAAGGCCACAACCTGCAGGAGCACTCGGTCGTGCTGATTCGCGGCGGTCGGGTAAAGGATCTGCCGGGCGTGCGCTACCACATTGTTCGCGGGTCGCTCGATACCCAGGGTGTGAAAGACCGCAAGCAGAGCCGCTCCAAGTACGGCGCCAAGCGTCCGAAGGCAACCTGATCGAAGTTCGCGGTTGCGACTTTGTGCGCAGCCGAGTAAGTCGCGGCCCGGCTTGATGGGGCCGCCTCCGCCGCCCGCCCGCGGACGGCTCATGACTGAAGCCAGAGAGGAAGTCCCATGCCCCGTCGTCGTGAAGTACCCAAGCGCGAGATCCTGCCGGATCCGAAATTTCAAAGCACGGACCTCACCAAGTTCGTCAACGTGATCATGCTCGACGGCAAGAAGGCCGTAGCCGAGCGCATCGTTTACGGCGCGCTGTCGCAGATCGAGCAGAAAGCGGGCAAGAATGCAATCGAGGTGTTCACGCTGGCGCTGAACAACGTCAAGCCGATGGTCGAGGTGAAAAGCCGGCGGGTCGGTGGCGCCAACTACCAGGTCCCGGTCGAAGTCCGCCCGGTTCGGCGGATGGCTCTCGCAATGCGCTGGCTGCGGGAAGCGGCCAAGAAGCGTGGCGAAAAATCGATGCCGCAGCGGCTGGCGGGAGAGCTGCTCGAGGCGGCCGAGGGCCGCGGTGGCGCAATGAAGAAGCGCGAGGAAGTGCACCGCATGGCCGAGGCCAACAAGGCTTTCGCGCACTTCAGGTTTTAGATGGACAAGCGAGGCGCGCTGAGCGCACCTCGCACTTCTAGTTTCAGGAAGGCTTTATGCCACGCAAGACGCCCATTGAAAGATATCGGAACATCGGTATCTCTGCACACATCGACGCCGGCAAGACGACGACGACGGAGCGCATTCTTTTCTATACCGGCGTCAATCACAAGATCGGCGAGGTGCACGACGGCGCCGCGACGATGGACTGGATGGAGCAGGAGCAGGAGCGCGGCATCACAATCACATCGGCCGCAACCACGACGTTCTGGAAGGGGATGGACCTGTCGTTCCCCGAGCATCGCATCAATATCATCGATACCCCGGGGCACGTCGATTTCACCATTGAGGTCGAGCGTTCCATGCGCGTGCTCGACGGCGCGTGCATGGTGTATTGCGCGGTGGGCGGCGTGCAACCGCAGTCGGAAACCGTCTGGCGACAGGCCAACAAGTACAAGGTGCCGCGGCTGGCGTTCGTCAACAAGATGGACCGCACCGGTGCCAATTTCTTCAAGGTGTACGAGCAGATGCGCGCGCGCCTGAAGGCGAATCCGATTCCGATCCAGGTGCCGATCGGTGCCGAAGAGAGCTTCAAGGGCGTGGTCGATCTCGTGAAGATGAAGGCCATCTTCTGGGACGAAGCCAGCCAGGGCATGAAGTTCGAGTACCGCGAGATTCCGGCCGAACTCATCGACCTGAGCAAGGAATGGCGCGAGAAGATGCTTGAGGCCGCCGCCGAGGCGAACGAGGAACTGATGAACAAGTACCTCGAGACCGGCGAGTTGAGCGAGGCCGAGATCAAGCTGGCGCTGCGGACCCGCACGATCGCCAATGAGATCACGCCGATGCTGTGCGGCTCGGCGTTCAAGAACAAGGGCGTGCAGGCGATGCTCGACGCGGTGGTCGAGTACATGCCGTCGCCGGTCGACATTCCGCCGGTGACGGGCATGGACGATTCCGATAAGCCGGTCCAACGCAGGGCCGATGACGACGAGAAGTTTTCCGCGCTGGCGTTCAAGATCATGACCGACCCCTATGTCGGTCAGTTGACATTCCTGCGCGTGTATTCGGGCGTTCTGAATTCGGGCGACACGATTTACAACCCGATCAAGGATCGCAAAGACCGTATCGGTCGCCTGTTGCAGATGCATGCGAACGAGCGCGCGGAAATCAAGGAGGTTCGTGCGGGTGATATCGCCGCAGCCGTGGGCTTGAAAGACGTCACGACCGGCGACACGCTGTGTGATCCGCACCGGATCATCACGCTTGAGCGCATGGAGTTTCCGGAGCCTGTGATTTCGCAGGCGGTCGAGCCCAAGACCAAGGCCGACCAGGAGAAGATGGGCATCGCGCTTGGCCGGCTGGCGCAGGAAGACCCGTCGTTCCGCGTCCACACTGACGAGGAGTCCGGCCAGACCATCATCTCCGGCATGGGCGAGTTGCACCTCGAGATCCTGGTCGACCGAATGAAACGCGAGTTCAGCGTCGAGGCAACGGTCGGCAAGCCCCAGGTCGCGTATCGGGAGACGATCCGCCGGACGATCGACAACGCCGAAGGCAAGTTCATCAAGCAGTCAGGCGGCCGCGGGCAGTATGGCCACGTCATCCTGAAGCTCGAGCCGCAGCCGCCAGGCAAGGGGTTTGAATTTGTCGACGCCATCAAGGGGGGCGTGGTGCCGCGCGAGTACATCCCGGCGGTCCAGAAGGGTGTGGTCGAAACGCTGAAGGCGGGCGTTCTTGCCGGCTATCCGGTGGTGGACGTCAAGGTCACGCTGCATTTCGGCTCGTACCACGAGGTCGACTCGAACGAGAACGCGTTCAAGATGGCCGCGTCAATGGGCTTCAAGGACGGCATGCGCGCCGCGGCTCCGGTCCTGCTGGAACCGATCATGGCGGTCGAGGTCGAGATGCCAGAGGAGAAGATGGGTGACGTGATGGGAGACTTGTCGTCCCGCCGCGGCGTGATCCAGGGCATGGACGATATTGCTGGCGGTGGCGGCAAGGCAATCAAGGCGGAGGTTCCATTGGCCGAGATGTTTGGCTACTCGACCACGTTGCGCTCGCTGACGCAGGGCCGCGCGACGTACACGATGGAATTCAAGCATTACGCCGAGGCGCCGAAGAATGTCGCCGAGGCGGTGATTTCTGCGAAGACAAAATAGGGCTGAACACGTAACTGTTCTTTGGGGAACTGAAAATGGCAAAAGGCAAATTTGAGCGCACCAAGCCGCACGTGAATGTGGGGACGATTG
>DAITAC010000170.1:0-5524 GCA_036824465.1 Burkholderiaceae bacterium | reverse complement strand
CTCGGCATCGCGTGCGACGCGAACACGCGTGCCGTCAAGAGCGCAGAGGGGCAGGACAAGCGCAGGTGATCGCCAGTCTCTCTGCCCATGCTTAAGTCCGTCGCCGCCTGGCGGCATGCGACCAATCGTCGATAACGTCCGCTTTGCGGTGAGGCATCGAGAACTGCTCTTGGCCGATTCGGTTGAAGAACTCGAAAACGCGCAGCCACCAATTCCCTACGAAGTCGCAGTGTGATCTGCATCTCGTCGCGACAAGCCTGCTTGTGATGACTCGGCGGTCCGTGGCTTTGTTCTGTATCGGCACCCGTACCGGGGGGTGACGTTCGGAAAGTCCGACGCCTCGACGGGCCGCTGGCTCCGCTGGTGGCGCGGACGATCCTGCCTTGCCAGGCCGGTCAATTCGCGACCTCGCCAAAGCGGCAATGCCCGCCGCCGGACGTATCAATCCCCCAGCATCTCGGCCATTGGGTGCAACTGCTCCACGTGCTGCGACACGACTTTGATGATGACGATGATCGGAATGCTGAGCAGCATTCCCCAGACGCCCCACAGCCACCCCCAGAACAGCAGCGAAATGAACACGGCCGCCGCGTTCATGTGGGCGATTCGTCCGGTCATCCAGGTGGTGATGAACGTTCCGACGACGGTGGCGATCGCCAGCGATGCGCCAGCAACCAGCAGGGCCATTGGAAACGATTCGAACTGCATGAAGGCCGCCATTCCCGTTGCGACGGCCGTGACGCCGGGGCCCAGGTAGGGAACGATGTGCAGCAGTCCTGCAGCGACGGCCCAGGCTCCCGCGTTTTCGAGGCCGATCCAGCGAAACGCGATCCAGCAGAGCAACGCGACCAGAAGGTTCGTCGCCAGCAGCATGAACATGTATTTCTGGATCGAACCGTTGATGTCGTCGAGAATGTGGACCGTGATCTTTCTTTTCGACAGCGACGGCCCCGTCAGCCGCACCAGCTTCCGTTTGAAGGTATCGCCACCGAGCAGCAGGAAGAAGATCAGGAAAACGACCATCGTCGCCTGGACCACGGCTCCGAGGGCGCCCATCGAAGTGTCCCAGAGGAAGCTACCGAGCTTGAACGCGGGTGGGTCCAAGGTGACGCGAGTGGCAGGCTGACGCGGCGCTGCGGAGCCGCCGGCCGCCTGGGTCGTCGCCCTTTCCACCGCGGTCGCTGCATCTTGAATTTTCTGCAGATTGCCGGTCTCGCCGATTCGCAGGCGCGCAAGCCCGCTGGCGAACTTGGTCGCCGCTTGGGGCAGCTGTTCGATGATGGTCTGCATTTGTCCGCGCAACGAATACGTGCCGAGAACGACCGCACCGATCACGCTTGCCATCACGACGATGGTGCCGACAATGCGCGGAATCCTGATCGCCTCAAGCCAGGCGACGAGCGGACTGAGCGTGTAGGAGAGGACGATGCCAAGCAACAGCGGCACCACGAAGCCCTGCGCCCACGACAGGGCGAAGATCGACGCGAGCGCCGCCAGTATTCCCAGCGCGAGGCCGCGGGCATCGACCGACATCCGCGTTTCGGGAAGGGTGACGAGCGACGCGTCGACGGCAGGGTCGAGTTGCTCCACGGCGCGCGCCGGTTCGACCGTGCCGATGGAGGCTGGAGCGACGGTGGTGTTCATGGCGCACAGACGAACAGCGACATCGGCGGGCGCTTCTTCTGCGCGCTCGCGGCGCGCGCGCTCACTTTGATTTTGCGGAGCGCCCCTTTCCCTCCGAATCTTCGGGGAAAGCCACCAGCAGGTCGGCCAGCTCGTCGGCGTGTTCCTCTTCGACGGCAAGGATGGACTCCATCATGCGGCGCGTGGTCGGGTCCTGGTCGCCAAGGTACTGGATGATGTCGCGGTAACTGTCGATGGCGATTCGTTCCGCCACCAGGTCTTCCTTGATCATGCTCGCCAGCGAATCGCCTTCGACATACTCGGCGTGACTGCGTTTCACCAGTCCCTCGGGGGCGAAATCGGGCGCACCGCCCAACTGCACGATGCGCTCCGCGATCTGGTCGGCATGTCCCTGTTCTTCGTTTGAATGGTCGAGGAACTCCTGGGCCACGCTTTGCGAATGAATACCCCGCGCCATGAAGTGATGGCGCCGGTAGCGCAGCACACACACGAGTTCGGTCGCGAGGGATTCGTTCAGCAGCTTGAGCACGATTTCGCGGTCGGCGGAATAGCCCGCAGTGACTGAGCCCTCATCGATATTCTGCCGGGCGCGCTTGCGCAAGGTCTGGATGTCGGTAACAGAAGAGTTCTTTGGCATGGCGTGGTTTCCATTTCTGTGAATGATGCTGATCGAAAGTGCCGGCCCCGCAAAGGGCTGGAGATGCCGGACGGGTAAGCCGTGGTCTTATTGGTTCGCCTTCCGACAGGTTTCCTTGTTACTTCAGTCGCATGGCGTGCTTGACCGATTTGACGCCCTCGACACTGCGCGCCACTGCGATTGCCGTGTCCTCAGCCGCAGTCGAGCTGACAAATCCGCTCAGCTGAACCACGCCCTTGAACGTCTCGACGTTGATCTCAGCCGACTTCAGTGTCGGTTCCCTGAAGATGGCCGTCTTGACCTTGGTGGTGATCACCGTGTCGTCCACATATTCGCCGGTGCCTTCGTGTTTCGCCGTCGAGGCGCAGCCCAGTGCGGTGGCCATGAGCAGCGCGCTTGCGATGGCGGCGAATCTGCGAGTGATGTTTGTCATGCTGTTCCTCTTGTCTGAAGCGGTCCCGCCATGGGCCGGACAGATGACAAGGCTATCGGCGATCACGAACCTCGTCTGTTCGCTCGCGTACACAGGCACGAAGTTTCCGCGGATTAGGCAGTTGTGAAGCAGGACGGTATGGCGAATTTCCGGCCCGCGATCGTCGCTGAACCCAGGTCTGCGCCGCGCACGGCGAGCGATTCACTGCGCGGTCACTTCTGTGCGCGGAGCACCGCCGCTCGGCGCAGGATCTCGGTTCTGATTTCGCCGAACTGTCTTTGCGTTTCGGCCTCGATCAACGCCGGGCCGATCAGCGGGGGAACCCACAGATTCGGCGTGTAGCGGCCGCTGTTGAAGATGTGGACGCGTGCTGCCACTTCCTCGATTCGAGTAACAAACGAAGATGCCTTCATATCGCCACTGATCAATGTCGAGCGGATCTCGCGGTACGGCACAAGCTCGATCTCGCGGACGTTGTCGAACTTAAGCGTCAGGGGCCCTCTGGATGCCTTCCCTTTCTGGTGCACGCGCAACACGTTGTCCACGCGTTCCTTGATGCCGCTGTAATCAAGGTTTGATATGAATTGCGCCATGTGATCGTAATCGGTAAGAACTTCCCACACGACCGACCAGGGCGCGTCCACCGGACAGTCGACCTCCACCGCTATATCCTGTCCGTGCTTCTGAACGTGGACCACGATGTCCTGATCCGTGCTCAACGACCAGGCGGACAGTGGCAGTACAGCCAGCGCAAGAGCGATCAGGAACCTGAATTCCAACCACTTGCGATACATGGGCGCGCGCGTTGCAACCATTTACAGCAGCCCGTCGATCGGCAGGATCGAAAACACTTTGACCTGGAACCTCTGCCAGGATGTCACCGCCGGTTCCTGGTCGTAGTCCACCGGCTTGCCGTCCTCCAGCGTGCGCCAGACGAGATGGCGTTGATCAATCGCGTCGGCCTCGCTGAGCATCAGGACGTAGCTGTTGGCCGGTTGCGCGATGTCCGCAAAGCGCAGGGCAATCTGGCGGGCAAGCGCGGGGCTTTCGATGATCAGTCCGATTTCGGTATTGAGGTGCATGGATCGCTGATCGAGGTTCATCGAGCCGATGAACACGCGCTTGCGGTCGAACACAAAAACCTTCGCGTGCAACGCATACCGCCCCGAGCTTGACGATTTCAAGTGGCCACCCCGTACAACCGGTTGGCCAAGCGCCGGCCGCACTTCATACAGCTCGACACCTTGTCCCAGCAGCGGCGCCCGGACCGCCTGATAACCCGAGTGAACGATAGGCATGTCGGACGATGCAAGCGAATTGGTGAGTATCCGCACGTTGACATTGCGCTCGCGCAACTCCTCGAAGAACTTCATCCCTGCCGGCCCTGGCACAAGGTAAGGAGACACAATGATCAACTCCGATTCGACTCGGCTCGACACCTCGCCGAGACGATTCCGCAGCAACCGACCGCCCTGCTCGCCGTTTTGAACCTTTGCCTTTTCCGGACTGTCGTAGATGACTTCCGCCTTGGCCCACACCAGCGATGTCTTTCCGCTGAGCATGGCCGCAAGTGGTTCGCCGGCAGCCAATGTGCGCATGTACGGGGCATTGGTTTCGACCATGTAGTCGTGATGCGCGGCGAGTGCGCTGCGATAGTTATCGAGGTCTTGTGCAGAAGGCTTGTCGCCAGGAAACGCCGCGATCGGGATCGCCATCGGACTGCTCCAGAAGGCGTCGAAACTGTTCGAGATCTGACTGACAATCGGGCCGGCCGCGATGACGTCGTAATCGCCGAATTCGAAATCAAGACCGCCCTGGAAATATTCGTCCCCGATGTTGCGCCCTCCAACGATGCCGATCTCGTTATCGACCACGAAGAGCTTGTTATGCATCCGATAGTTGAGCCTCGCCGCATCGCCCAGGTATTCCGCGTAGTGAAGCAGCCCGACCTTTCCGCGATAGGCGAACGGATTGAATAGCCGCAACTCGACGTTCGGATAGCCCGCGAGAACCCTGATCGGTGCGTCGCGACCGAACGAGCCGGCGTCGTCGAGCAGCACGCGAACCCGCACCCCGCGATCGGCGGCCTTGAGCAGCGCTTCGATCAGCAACCGGCCCGTGTCGTCGCTTTGAATAAGAAAGTACTGGACATCCAGCGTCCGCTCCGCGACCGCCGCCATTTGCATCCGCAGCAGGAAACTGTCGATGCCGACGGGGAGCAGCTTGAAGCCGGACGTGCCCGGGTGCTCGGCCTTCGCATCAGCTAATTGCCTTCCAATACGGGTCTGTTCCGGTCGAGTCAGTGCGATCGATGGCGTTTTTTGATAATCCGAGCCCGGCGGCAGCGATGCGCAACCTGCCAGCAGCGACACCAGGGCAACGCCGAGGAGGATCAGCCGCGTTGAACGCGGGCGCGCAGTCGAAGCTGCGGCAACCGTCCCGGGAGCGTGCGCGTGAGCCCTCGCGCGCGCCGCGGGCCTGAGCGGATCGAAGTGCCAGCGCGCAATCATCTGAGATGAAAACTTCCGGCGCCGAACAGTCCGAGCAGCCCGATGAGGATCAGATAGATGGCGACGATGTAGTTCAGCAGCCGCGGCATGACGAGGATCAGTATTCCGGCGAGGAGCGAAACAAGCGGGGCGAAACTCAAAGTCATGTTCATCGTTGGTTCCGGTCGAGACAATTGGCGCGCGATCACGGCGACATCGGCGCCGGGCTTGACCGCCCGTCCGCCGTGCACGGTATCGACAATGATTCGCCCGCCGGTTGAGATTGTCTGTACGGTGGCGTACGTCTGGCGCCGACATTTG
>DAITAC010000169.1:0-5558 GCA_036824465.1 Burkholderiaceae bacterium | reverse complement strand
GTTCATCGTGAACGCCGCGGAGAAACAGAAGCTGCTCGACCTGCTCGCGCAGGAAGGCGTCGATCTGTTCTATGCCGACATCCCCGCGACGTTCGGCGTGCTGACGTCGAAGACGAAGCCGGGCTAGGAGACCGCCGCCGGCCGGCGCGCCACCACGGTACGGAAGACCTTGACCGTCTCGTGCGGTGCCGGAAAACGCTCGTCGTCGCAGCGGACGATGTCCCAGCCCGCGAACAGCGCGGTGAGCCGCTCCGGCTCGAACAGGCAATACGCGTCGGGATCGAACATGTCCATGAACGTCGTGCCGCGCACCAGCACGTTGACGATCATGGTGCCGCCGGCCCGCAGCGCGCCCTGCAACCGCCGCAGCAGGGCTTCGGCCGTGTCGCAGTCAATGAACATCAGCAGGCCAATGCAGACGATGGTGTCGAATTCCTGATGCGGCCGCCAGGCCGTCGCATCGGCGAGCTGCGCATCGATCGGCAACTGCTCGACGGTCGCGCGTTCGCGCAGGCTTTCGATTGCGTGCGGGCTTGCATCGAGTGCCTCCACCCGGCACCCGCGGCGCGCGGCGGTTACCGCGAGGTTGCCGAGGCCGCAGCCGAAGTCGAGCACGTCGCCGCGCGCGAACTCGAGCGAGAGCGTCTCGAATGGATTGAGCTCGAATACGCGGGCACGCGCCTGCTGATCAAACTGACGGTCGAAGAACTCGACGGAACGATTGGTCACGGCAGCGACTTTCCGGACGACGCGCCGGCCTCCGTGACCGGCTCGCGTGCCGCCAGCACCTTGTCAATGCGATGGCCGTCCATGTCCACGATCTCGAAGCGCCAGCCCTCCCACTCCGCGTGATCGCCGGCGCGCGGTACGCGGCCGAGCAGCAACATCATCATGCCGGATAGGGTGTTGTAGCGGCCGAGGTCCTCGTCCGGCACGGCGTCCAGCTCAAGCCGGTCCTTCAGTTCGGGAATCGGGATCAGGCCGTCGAGCAGCCATGAGCCGTCTTTGCGCGGCACCGCCCACGCATCCTCGAGCCGCGGCGTCTTGAACTCGCCGGCGATCGCCTCGAAAACGTCCTGCGGCGTGACGATTCCCTGCACTTCCCCGTATTCGTCGACCACCAGTGCCAGGCTCGTCGGCGAGGCGCGGAAGTTCTCGAGCAGTTCCATCCCGGTCAGTGATTCGGGAACGAACACGGGCGGCTTCAGCGCCGCCTGCAGGTCGATCTTCCCCGTCTGCACCGACTGCTGCAGCAAGCTGCGGGCGCTGACCACGCCGACCACGTCGCGCACGTCGCCGCGGCACACCGGAAAGCGCGCGTGCTCGCTCTCGGCGACCTTCTGCAGGTTGACCTCCAGCGGCTCTTCGAGATCGAGAAAGACGATGTCGGAGCGCTGCGTCATCAGCGACGCGACCTGGCGGTCGTCGAGCCGGAACACGTTGCGCACCATCGTGCGCTCCTGCGCGTCGATCACGCCCGACTCGGAGCCTTCCTTGATCAGCGCGTGGATATCTTCTTCGGTCACTGCGCTGGCGTCCGAGTGCCGGACTCCGATCAGCCGCAGGATCAGGTCGGTCGAATTCGACAACAGTCTCACGAACGGCCCGGCGAGCGCAGCCAGCAAGCGGATCGGGCGTGCGACCTGCCGCGCGATGTTTTCGGGATTGATCTGCCCGATGCGCTTGGGAACCAGTTCGCCTAGCACGATCGAGAAGTAGGTCACGATCAAGACCACGAACCCGGCGGCGACCCAGTACGCGATTTCACGCTCGATCCGCATTCCGACGAGCCACTCGGTCAACGGCGCGGCGAATGCCGCCTCGCCGACGATGCCCGACAGGATGCCGATCGACGTGATGCCGACCTGCACGGTCGACAGCACGCGCGTCGGATGCTCGTTGAGCGCGAGCGCGACCGCGGCGTTGGCGTCGCCGTCGTCGACCAGCGCCTGCAGGCGCGTCCTACGTGCGGTGACGAGCGAGATCTCGGCCATCGCAAAGGCGCCGTTGAGCAGGATCAGCGCGAGCAGAAAGAGGACTTCCATGGCGTACTCTGTGACCGGACTGGGCGTGCAGCTTAGCCCGGATGTTTCAGCAGGTCGCCTTCGGATGCCTGAATTCTGTCTCGATGAACCACCAGTTTCGGCGTGCGAGTTCCGAATCCAATTGGACCGCCGGGGCTACGCGGGTTTGCCGGTTGTGCCGCAGCAACGCACGAAGACAAAGCGGGGCGTCCAGACGCCCCGCTCTTCGATCACAGGCAATGCCTTACATCATCATCCACGGCACGCCGATCGCGAGCAGTGCGACGATGAACAGCACGCCGAAGATCGCGCCCAGCCGCCAGTAGTCCTTGCCGGGGATGTAGCCGCTGCCGTAGTAGACGGGGCTCGGGCCGGTGGCGTAGGGGGTGAGGATGCCCATGATGCCGAGCGTGAACATCAGCAGCATCGCGAACAGGCGCACGTCCATTCCCGGGACGCCCATCCCGACCGCGAGCATGACCGGCAACATCGCGGTCACGTGCGCGGTGATGCTGGCGAAGAGATAGTGCGTGAAGAAGAACACCGCCACCAGCAGCAGCATCGCCATCATCGGCGAGAAACCGGTCATGTGCGCGCCGGCTGTATCGGCAAACCATTTGACGAAGCCGACTCGATTCAGCCCGTCGGCCAGCGCGACCAGGGTGGCGAACCACACCAACGTGTTCCACGCCTGTTTGTTGGCGAGGATGTCGTCCCAGCTCACCACGCGCAGGATCACCATCAGTGTGATGACGGCTATCGCCACGGTGGTGGCATTGATGTAGTCGCCGCCGAAGATCCACAGCGCCAGCGCCAGCAGCACCAGCATCGCGAGCTCTATCTCACGCGTCGTCAGGCCGCCAAGCTTGCCGAGTTCGACTTTGGCCCACTTCGGCACTTCCTCACCGCTTTTCACCTGCGGCGGATAGACGAAGTACGCGACCAGTGGCAGCACCAGCAGCAGCACGATGCCGACCGGCGCGAACGCAACAAACCAGTCGGTCCAGCTGATGGCCACCTTCGCGGTCTTGTTCGCCATTTCGATCGCCAGCAGGTTGGGTGCCAGCGCAGTGACGAACATCGAGCTCGTGATGGAGGTTGCGGCGATCGCCACCCACATCAGGTAGCCGCCGATGCGGCGCGACGAAGGATCATTGGGCTCGCTCTGATACAACGCCGGCAGGTTGCGGATCACCGGGAACACCGTGCCCGCGCTGCGCGCCGTATTTGACGGCGTGAACGGCGCCAGCAGCAGGTCCGCAATCGTGACCGCGTAGCCGAGCGTCAGCGTACGTTTGCCCATCCATTGGACGAGCGCCAGCGCAATGCGACGACCGAGACCGGTCTTCTCATAACCCAACGCAAACATGAACGCGGCGAAGATCAGCCATACCGTCGAATTGGCGAATCCCGACAGCGCCCAGGTGAGCGATGCGTTGGCTGCCTTGAAGCCGGGCTTGGCCAGTTCGGCCGGCGCGAACAGCACATACGGCGCGAGCAGGGTGACGAGCACCACGCCAATCAGGCCGATCGCCGCACCAGGCAGCGGTTCGAGCATCAGGCCGACGATGACGCCGGCAAACAGCGCGAAGAAGTACCACGCATGCGGCGCGAGTCCTTCAGGCGCGGGGATGATTGCAATCGCGACGGCGACGAGAACCGGCGCCAGCGCTTTCCAGCTGAACCCGTGGTCCACCTTCTGGGTGGCCGGGGTCCCGGCGGCGGGCGCGCCACTTGTGGTGAGCGCATTTGCCATAGTGACCTCCGTTGGCAAGTGAAAGAAAAACAAACTGGTTTGGTAGGGCTTCCTGGTGCGTGTCTCCGAGCAAAATTCTCGACGAGCAGCCCTCCGGAATCGTGCCGCGGGTCAAGAACGGGGGCGGCTTGCGTTTGGGAAGGATGTTTTTTGCAACAGACGAGCGTGACCGGCACTGGATGCGGGCGCATGCGAACATCGCGACCAACGCGCAATCAGGAAACCTGATCGATGTTTGATGTGATCGTGATCGGCGGCGGCAACGCGGCGTTATGTGCGGCGTTGACGGCGCGTGAAGCCGGCGCGCGCGTCCTGCTGCTCGAGTCGGCGCCACGCGAATGGCGCGGCGGCAATTCGAGCCACACCCGCAACCTGCGTTGCATGCACGACGCGCCGCAGGATGTGCTGACCGGTGCCTATCCGGAAGAGGAGTACTGGCAGGACCTGTTGAAAGTCACCGGCGGACTTACCGATGAATCGCTGGCGCGGCGGGCGATCCGCGAATCCGCGCATTGTCGTGACTGGATGCGCCGGCACGGCGTGCATTTCCAGCCGTCGCTGTCGGGCACGTTGCATCTTTCGCGCACCAACGCGTTCTTCATGGGCGGCGGCAAGGCGCTCGTCAACGCGTACTACCGCAGCGCCGAGGCACTCGGCATCGAGATCCGTTATGAGCATGAAGTGGTTGAACTCGACGTGCGCGACGGCGTGTTCTACGCGGCGCTGGTCACGACGCGGCAAGGCACGCAACGCATCGAAGCAAAAGCCTGCGTGGTGGCGAGCGGCGGCTTCGAATCGAACCGCGCGTGGCTGCGGGAGGCATGGGGTCGCAACGAGCGGGGCGAATGGGCGGCCGACCACTTCCTGATCCGCGGCACACGTTTTAACCAAGGCGTGCTGCTCAAGGCGCTGCTGGCGAAAGGCGCGGATCAGATCGGCGATCCGACGCAATGCCATGCGGTAGCGATCGATGCGCGTGCACCCGAATACGACGGCGGCATCTGCACGCGGGTGGACTGCGTGTCGCTCGGCATCGTCATCAATCGCGACGGCGAGCGCTTCTACGACGAGGGCGAGGACTTCTGGCCCAAGCGCTACGCGATCTGGGGGCGCCTCGTCGCGCAGCAGCCGGGGCAGATCGCCTATTCGATCATCGACGCCAAGGCGATCGGCCGCTTCATGCCGCCGGTGTTCCCGGGCGTGAAGGCCGATACGCTGGCCGAACTCGCACGCGGCCTGGGGCTGGATGCCGCGAAGCTCACCGCGACGGTGCAGCAATACAACCGCGCCTGTGCGCCGAAGGAATTCGACCATGCGGTGCTCGATGGCAACAGCACGCAAGGGCTCGCCCCGCGCAAGAGCAACTGGGCACTGCCGATCGATGTGCCGCCGTACTGCGGTTATGCGCTGCGGCCCGGCATCACGTTCACCTATCTCGGCGTCAAGGTCGACGAGTGCGCGGCGATTCACTTTGGCGGCAGGGCCAGCGCCAATCTTTTCGCCGCCGGCGAAGTGATGGCCGGAAATGTGCTCGGCAAGGGTTACACCGCCGGCGTGGGAATGACGCTCGGCACGGTGTTCGGCCGCATCGCCGGCGCATCGGCGGCCGCTTCGGCGTTGCGCGGAGCCCAGCGTGCCGCCGCTTGAGGCGCTGACGCGCGAAGCCAGCGCACTGGCAGCAGCCACGCTGCACCTGCGCGCGAACGAGACGGAGGTCGCGCGCGTGCTGCAGATCTGCAATGCCTGCCGCTACTGCGAAGGCTTCTGCGCGGTGTTCC
>DAITAC010000081.1:3860-18319 GCA_036824465.1 Burkholderiaceae bacterium | reverse complement strand
CCAAGAACTGCGCGGTCGAATACGCCGGCACGCACATCAACATCGTCGACACGCCAGGCCACGCCGACTTCGGCGGCGAGGTCGAGCGCGTGCTGTCGATGGTCGACGGCGTGCTGCTGCTGGTCGATGCGGTCGAAGGACCGATGCCGCAGACGCGCTTCGTCACGCGCAAGGCGCTGGCACTGGGACTCAAGCCGATCGTGGTTGTCAACAAGATCGACCGTCCCGGCGCGCGTCCGGACTACGTCGTCAACGCGACTTTTGATCTGTTCGACAAGCTCGGTGCGACCGAAGAGCAGCTCGATTTCCCCGTGATCTACGCCTCGGCGCTCAATGGCTACGCCGGTACCCGGCCGGATGTGCGCAGCGGCGACATGCGGGCGCTCTTCGACGCCGTGATCCAGTTCGTGCCGATGCGCGAGGACGATCCGCTCGGCCCGCTGCAATTGCAGATCTGCTCGCTGGACTACTCGAGCTACGTCGGCAAGATCGGCATCGGGCGCATCACGCGCGGTCGCATCCGCTCGGGACAGGAAGTTGCGGTGATGAACGGCCCGGGCTCAACCCCGATCAAGGGCCGCGTCAACCAGGTGCTGAAGTTCCGGGGCCTGGAGCGCGAACTGGTCAACGAAGCCGAAGCGGGCGATATCGTTCTCATCAATGGCATCGACGAGATCTGGATCGGCTCCACGCTGTGTCCGGTCGATGCGCCCGAGGCGCTGCCGCTGCTCAAGGTCGACGAGCCGACCCTGATGATGAACTTCTGCGTCAACACCTCGCCGCTGGCGGGGCGCGAAGGCAAGTACGTGACCAGCCGCCAGCTGCGCGAGCGGCTCGATCGGGAGCTCAAGTCCAACGTGGCGATGCGGATGAAGGAAACCAGTGATGAGACCGTGTGGGAAGTCGCCGGCCGCGGGGAACTGCATCTGACGATCCTGATCGAGAACATGCGGCGCGAAGGCTATGAGCTTGCCGTGTCGCGGCCGCGCGTGCTGTTGAAGGACGTCGACGGGGTCAAGCACGAGCCGTACGAGCTGCTGACGGTTGATATCGAGGAGCAGCATCAGGGCGCGGTGATGGAAGAGCTTGGCAGTCGCAAGGGCGATCTGCAGGACATGCAGTCCGATGGTCGCGGCCGCGTGCGGCTGGAGTACCGGATTCCAGCGCGCGGGCTGATCGGCTTCCAGGGCGACTTCATGACGATGACGCGCGGCACCGGCCTGATGAGCCACGTCTTCGATGACTACGCGCCGGTGAAGTCGGGCGACGTGGGCGCGCGTCGCAACGGTGTGCTGATTTCGCAGGATGATGGTGAAGCGGTCGCGTACGCGCTCTGGAAACTGCAGGAGCGCGGCCGCATGTTCGTCAGTCCGGGCGACAAGCTGTACGAAGGCATGATCGTCGGTATCCACTCGCGCGACAACGACCTGGTGATCAACCCAATCCGTGAGAAGAAACTGACCAATGTGCGCGCATCCGGCAAGGATGAGCACATCGATCTGGTGCCGCCGATCAGGCTCACGCTTGAGTATGCGGTCGAGTTCATCGCGGACGATGAACTGGTCGAAGTCACACCGCAAAGCATCCGCTTGCGCAAGCGTTACCTCAAAGAGCACGAACGCAAGCGCGCCGAGCGCGAGAAAGAAGTCGCGTGACTGTTGAACCTCGCGTGCGCGACCACCGGCGCGCGATAGTGCTCATGATCTGCGTGGCCACGATGTGGTCGATCGCCGGCGTGGTGACGCGGCATCTGACGCCGCAGTTGCAGGCCGAGGGACGGTTCGAGATCACGTTCTGGCGTAGCCTGTTCGCCGCACTGTCGGTCGCTGCCTATCTGGTTTTCATTCGCCGCGAGGGTTTCCGGCCGGTCGCCGAGGCCGGTGTTCCCGGCCTGATCTCGGGAGTGATGTGGGCGGTGATGTTCAGTGCCTTCATGCTGGCTCTGACGCTGACGACGACCGCGAACACATTGCTGGTGCTGAGTATTGGACCACTCGTTACGGCCATTCTCGCGTGGATCGTCTTGCGTGCGCCGGTTCCGGGGCGCACCTGGTTCGCGATCCTCGCCGCAATGATCGGCATGGGATGGATGTTTTCGCACAGCGCGGACGTTGGGCCGACCGGAAATCATCTGCTCGGAATGCTGATTGCGTTCTCGGTGCCGCTCGCATCGGCGATCAATCTGGTCACGCTGCAGAAGACGCGTGCCCACGTTGATCTCGTCCCGGCGGTGCTGCTGGGCGGTGTGATCTCGGCGCTCCTGATGCTTCCCTTTTCGTTTCCCTTGCGCGCGGCCCCGCTCGACGTACTCCTGCTTGCATTGCTGGGCGTATTCCAGCTCGGCGTGCCCTGCATGCTGATGGTGGTGGCGTCAAGGCGCCTTTCGGCGCCCGAGGTTTCCCTGCTGGCACTGCTCGAAGTCGTGCTGGGGCCCCTGTGGGCGTGGCTCGGCGCCGGCGAGACGCCCGCCGCCTCGACGTTGTACGGCGGCACGATCGTGCTCGCCGCGTTGATCGGCAACGAAGTGCTGCGCCTGCGAAGCGCTGATTCACAGCGCGCGCCGGCCTAAGTCAGCCGCCGGACATTCCACTCGTGAACGGGTGCGCCGCCGAGTTGGCGTGCCGCGTATTCGCGCGCAAGCAGCGCGAAATTGCGACCGTGCGCGTGAACAAAGCGACGCTGCCATGCCGCGCCAGTCTGACCGCCGGCGACTCGACGTTCGATCAGCGACAAATGGCGTTGTGCGACTTCGTCGTCGACGCCGAGCTGGTGCAGCCCGTCGTGTGCCCGCTCGATCAGTTCGACGATGAGCAGCGAACGCAGCGGCATTCGTTCCTTGTCGAGCCAGGCGACTTCGGCGCCCAGTCCGCCGCGCGCGACCGTCAGCAGATTGGCGTGTGCCATGGCCGCACCGATGCGAAGCTCCGGTGGCTCCGGCTCGGTGGCCAGCGAGGCGGTCAGCCCATAGTGAAAACAGACGTTAGCCATGATGTCGGCCGGCGTCGGGCCGGGTGACATCGCATGCTGTTCGATGCGCAGGTGCGGTGTTCCGTCTTCGCTGAAATCGACCTGCAAACGATTCCAGCGCCATAGAGTTTCATTGTGACGACGCAGTTGCGCAAAGCGTTGCGGCGCTTCGGCGCCCGCAACGACCTGGGTCGGTTGTGCGACGTTGGCGCGGAAGTACTCCTCCGGCGAACCGCAGAATTCAGTCGCCAGGGCGGCGTGCGTTGCGTCGGCCGACGAGTCTCCGTGTATTTGCTCCAGCAACGCTACGCGCGTGTCTTCCCACAGCTCGACCCCAAACAGATAGGGCGCGTTGGCGGCCAGCCCCACCGTCGCGGAAGTGGCAATCATCGACGCGTTGTAGAAGCGCGCCGCGACTTCGGGCGCCACCTGCAGGTGTGCACGCAGCGATGTGACCGCGGCCGCAGGAACGATGCCCAGATGCTCGCTGCGCAGACGCTCGCGGGCACTGTCGATTTCGATTCGGGTGAGCGCACGGGTCGGCGACTGCCCGGCATCTGCTGACATGTTTGACAGCGCGAGATCGGCGTCGTCGGTGGTTGGCAGCATGCCGATCGCCAGCATCCGCAGCCCCATCGACTGCGCGACTTCCTGGCAGCGGACCCAGATCGACTGCAGGTCACGCATCAGGCTCGTGATTCCTTCGCCCGCGACTGCATGCGATGCGGTGCGCAACACGATCTGGAACCGCGCGGGGCCTGCTGCAACGGCGGAGGATTGAAGTGTCGCCATGAACGCCTGGTTCTGATGCGCCGGGCGGCCGGTGCCATCGATCAACCAGGCTTCGACCGCGACGCTCGCGGCGGGCGCATGCCGCGACAGCCCGCCACGCGCTTCGACCGCGCTCAGCAGGTCCGTCTCGACCCGCAATCGCTGCGACGCCTGCGCGAGATCGAATGGGCTATGTGGTGTCGGAAAGCGCTCGTTCACGGTCCGAGTCGTATTCTTCCGGGTCGCTCGCTGGAAAGACAGATCTACGCTGGGCATGGTCCGGCGTTGCAGCCACGATGCTCGCACACGCAGCGCCCGGCGTCAGTTCCGCTGGCCAACGTAGTCCCTTCGGACGTGCGTCAATTAAGCTTCGATCGTTGCCATTTCGCTGCCGTACGTCACGTGAGTTCAATCCCGACGCATGCCCGTTCACCGCTGCCCGTGCGGCGCATCGGCATCGACCGGCCGTTCGCCTGGTTGCAGCACGGGTATCGGGATCTGCTGGCGGCACCTGGTGCGAGCCTGCTGCACGGCCTGGTGATCGCACTTGGCGGTCTCGCGATCCTGACGCTGACGCTGCGCGCTTGGCTGCTGATGCCCGGTGCGCTGAGCGGCTTCTTGCTGATCGGTCCGATCCTGGCGACCGGCCTTTACGAGCTCAGCCGGCGGCGCGCCGCGGGCGAGCGGCCTCGACTCGCGCATGCTGCCGCGGCATGGCGCCGCGGCACCCGACCGCTGGTGCTGCTGGGCCTGCTGCTGTTCTGCGCGGCGACGGGCTGGGTGGTGGCTTCGGCCGTGCTGTTCAAGCTGTTTGTCAGCGCGCGCATCGCCTCGCCGCTCGATTTCCTGCGCTATGCCGCCGCGGACCAGGGGGCACTGCTGTTCTGGCTGTGGGTGATCGCCGGCGGACTCGGGGCCGCGTTCGTCTTCGCGTTGACGGTGGTATCCGCGCCTCTGCTGCTCGATCGCACGATCAACGTGCGGCGTGCGCTGCTGACCAGCGTGCGCGCGGTGGGCGAGAACCCGCTTCCCATGGCACTGTGGGCCGCGATCATCATGGGCCTGTCGCTGCTGTCGATGGCAACGATGATGATCGGTTTCGTCTTCGCGGTGCCGGTCATCGGGCATGCCACGTGGCATGCATATCGAGATCTGGTCGACACGGACACCGTGCCGCCCCGGCCGTAAAGCGACGATGGATCAAACGGTCTTTGGCCTGACCGAGCAGCAGATTTCCGAGTTCGGCCTGACCTGGGGCGTCGGCGCGTTCATCGCGCTCATGCTCTTCATCATCTGGAACGTTGCCAGGGAGTCGAAAGCAGGACGGTTCGGCACCTTCATCCTGTTCTTCGTGCTCGCGTTCGGGGTTTTCGGTTACCTGATGAAGCAGGTGATTCAGTGGGTGCTTGGGATCAAGTAGCACCGGAGAAGCGGACGGCGCGCCGAATCATTCCGCCCGCACCCAGGTGAACACGCGCATCGGGGGCACATTGAATAACTCCCATTCGCAGCGGGGGGTGCCGAGATACGGTGCCATGTAGTCGGCAACATTCGGCCGCACCTGATAGGCGACGAAGTGCCCACCCGGTGCGAGTGCTTTTGCGATTACACGGGCGATCCGATCGGCCACGGCGGGCGGCATCGTCGAGAACGGAATACCGGACACGATCGCGTCGGCGTGGGGCAGACGCAGTCCCTGCATGAACGCTTCGACGTGTTCAGCACTGCCACATTGAATCGCGAGCCGCGAATCCTGAATCGTCGTCGCCAGCCGCCCGCAGAAAGCGCGACTCAAATCGATGGCCAGCAGCCGCGCGTCGGCACGCATCGAATTCAGCAATGCGCGCGTTGTGCCACCGGTTCCGGGTCCAAGCTCGACCACAATGCGCGTCGCATGAGCGTTCGCGCACTGCACGATCCTGCGCTCCAGGAAGCGCGAGCTCGGAATGACCGAGCCGACCTGCTCGGGATGACGAAGGAACCCCCGCAGGAAGAATGCGCTATCCCGCAACGCGGAGCGCGACGTTGCGCCATGTCGGCCAACGGGCGCAAAACGCGCACCGACGTCTGTGGCCATGTCGGCTACCGCAGGCCGCGACCGCTTCGAATGCTGGATCATTGGTTGACCGTTGGTCGTGCGTTGGCACAATCTGGCGCAGGGATCGGTTGCTTTACATCACGCCACGAAGGAGTCTAGCTGCACTGCGCGCGCCAAGTCACCTCGTTGACCACGCCAACACGCGACTGCGCGTCGCGTCGGCCACTGTGAAGGCGTTCAGCCGTGCCACTCGACCAGGGTCGCGCTATGGTCCGGTGAAAGAGGCGCTCTGAGAAAATTAGATGCTGGCCGTCATCAGTAGACTTGGCGATCGCCTGACGGCGCGTAATTCAACCCCGAGGCCCAGCCCGTGTCCCACTCAATTCTCGTCGTCGAAGACGATCCGAACATCGCGCACATCCTTGAGTTCACGCTTAAGCGGCAGGGCTACGTGGTCGACGTTTCTGAGGACGGTCGCGCGGCGGCAGAGCGAATTCGCGGCGCGGCGGCGCCAGATCTGGTGCTGCTTGACGTAATGTTGCCTTTTCACGATGGCTTCGAACTGCTGTCGATGATCCGCGCGCAACAGGGATGGAAGGAAGTCCCAGTGCTGATGCTCAGCGCCAAGTCGCAGGAGAAGGACATCGTGCGGGCGCTGTCCTCCGGGGCCAACGACTACGTGCTCAAGCCGTTTCAGCCTCGCGAACTGGTCGCCCGTGTGCAGCGGATGCTGGCGATGAGGCGATGAAAACTGTCGCGGCGCTGTTGGCCCTGTGCGCATCGGGCATCGCGCAGGCCCAGGGCATCGCAACGACTCAGGCCGAGGCCGGCTATACACACGAAGCGCTGAGTGGCAACCGCGCCGATTGGGAAAGCGTGTACGTCGAATTGTTTCATCGACGGCCTGATCGAACGGCCGTGACAGGCCTGCTGCGCCGGACGTCGCGTTTCGATCAGCACGACAACGAAGTCGGCCTCGGCGTGAGCGTAGCTGCAGCGTCCTGCTGGACGCTGGGCGTCGATGGCACGATGTCGGACACCTACCGCGTGCTGCCGCGTGGCAGCCTTGGCGTGAACGCCGCGTGCGCATTCGACGGGGGGTACGTGCTTGGCATCGGGCTCAAGCGAACCGAATACCGCCACGACGACACCTGGCTTGCAAGCATCACCGGTGAGCGCTACTGGGACAATTTCCGCGCCGCTTTGACGCTGTATGCCGCGCAGCTGAACAACGGCGCCAGGGCAGGCAGTCAGCGCTTTGCCTTCGATTTCTTCTATGCCGACCGGTCGCGCCTCGGATTGTCCGGCGCACGTGGCCGTGAACTGGAGAATGATGGCAGCGGCGGCGTGATCGCTGCGGATGTGAAGTCGATCGCCTTGGCAGGGTCGCACTGGATCAATTTGCAGTGGGCGGTGGCGTGGGAACTCGGCTGGCACGAACAGGGCGAGCTCTACCGGCGCACCGGCATACGCGTTGGACTTCGCCGCGAGTTCTGATCCGCTGATTGCGGCTGCGCTGCTGACGGCGCTCGTCTCCGTTGCGATCGTCGCTGCCCTCGTGTTGCAGATCGCCGTGCACCGGGTCTTGCTGGCGCTGGCCGAAGTGCAGCGCGCCCAGGCCGAGGCACGATGGCGCGATGTGCTGCTTGACTGGATGGCGGGCGAGCAGCCGGAGCTTCCTCGCATCGGGCTCGGGGAAACCGGCGAACTGCTGAAGATGTGGTGCGCGATGCAGGAAGCACTGCGCGGCGACGCTAAGGCGGGCCTGAATGCGCTGCTGATCCGGCTGAAACTCGACCAGAGGTGCCGCCGCTGGCTCCGAGGTCACAGCGTCCGGCGCATTCTGACCAGTCTGCGCGTGCTGGGCCATCTGGGCGCGGTCGACGACTGGCCCCGCGTACGGCGCTTCGTCAACGTGCGGCGCAGCTTTCTTTCACTGGTCGCCGCGCGCGCGCTGATGCGCATCGAGCCAGTTCGTTCAGTCCCGGTGATCCTCGACTGTTATGCGCGCCGTGCCGACTGGCCGCCCAGCGCAGCCCTCGCCATGCTACAGGAGGCCGGGCCCGACGCGGTCACCGAGCGCCTGCTCGGGTGGATCGGGAAGTTGCCGCGCAACAAGCTCGCGCGCGGGCTGCAGATGCTGCCGGCTGCATATGACACCCAGGCCAGCGACCTGGTGTTGCGTCTGCTGCGCACTGCCCGGGAAACGGACGTGCTGGCGGTGTGCCTGCGCGTGGTCGACGAACCGGCCGCGCTGCCGCGCATCCGTGCGATGCTGAAGCATCGGCGCTGGCCCGTGCGCACGCAGGCGGTCAAGGCGCTTGGCCGTCTGGGCACCAAGGAGGACCGCGCGCTGATCGAGGCGATGCTCGGCGATTCAAGCTGGTGGGTACGGCTGCGCGCGGCCCAGGCGTTACTGGTCGCGCCGGGCATCGAGCGCGAAGAGATCGAGCGGCTGGCGCACGCGCACACGAGCGACGATGCACGCCAGATGCTGCTGCACGTGCTTGCGGAAGGGCGCACCGGATGATCGCGTCCGTCTACGCTGGATTCGCGCACGTCATCGAGATCCTCCAGTGGGTCTTCCTAGCGTACTTCCTGTTGCAGTCCGCGGTGTACCTTGGGCTCAACGTCCTGTCAATGCGCGTGATTCGGCGCGAGACGCTCGCGCGCGGGGCGATGGAAGCGACGAGCCGCTTCTCGGGACTGGAGCCTCCGATCAGCATGCTCGTACCCGCGTACAACGAGGCCGAGACAATCGTTGGCTCCACCAGTTCGCTGCTGCAGCTCATTTATCCGGAATACGAGATCATTGTCATCAACGACGGCTCGCGCGACGCGACTCTGACGGTGCTGCGCGACGCTTTCGATCTGCAGCCGGTGCCCGACGTGACACCGCCGCAGTTGCGCACGCAACCGGTGCGCGCTGAATACGTGTCGCGCCGGCACCCGAACCTGCGCGTCCTCGACAAGCACAACGGCGGCAAGGCCGACGCACTGAATGCCGGCATCAATGCCGCGCAGTACCCGCTCTTCTGTGCGGTAGACGCCGACTCGGTGCTCGAGCGGCTGAGCCTGCTGCGCGTCGTGCGGCCGTTCCTGGAAGGGCCGGAAGTCATCGCGGCCGGCGGCACGGTCCGGCTCGCCAATGGCTGCCGCGTCAGCGACGGCTTCCTGCAGTCGATTGGCATGCCGAAGAACTGGCTCGCGCGCATCCAGATCGTCGAATACCTGCGCGCCTTCCTGTTCGGTCGCATGGGCTGGTCGCCGCTGAACGCGATCCTGATCATCTCCGGCGCGTTCGGTCTGTTCCGCCGCAATACGGTGATCGATGCAGGCGGCTACCGCCTTGGGACGATCGGCGAGGACATGGAGCTCGTGGTTCGCCTGCATCGCATCCATCGGTTGGCGCGCCGCAAGTATCGAATCGTGTTCGTCCCCGACCCGATCTGCTGGACCGAGGCGCCCGAGGATCTGCGCACGCTCGGCAACCAGCGAAGACGCTGGCAGCA
Source organism: Burkholderiaceae bacterium (assembly GCA_036824465.1). Classification (GTDB taxonomy): domain Bacteria; phylum Pseudomonadota; class Gammaproteobacteria; order Burkholderiales; family Burkholderiaceae_F; genus JAKOQB01. The sequence continues at coordinate 9,031 of DAITAC010000081.1, read as the reverse complement.
GGGACTGATGGAAAGCCTCTGGTTGAACCGCACGCTCCTTTTCCACTCGCGCGGCGGCGCGCCCGGCTGGCTGGCTTTTCCGGTGATGCTTCTGTTCGAAGGGCTGGGGCCGGTCATGGAGGTGATCGGCTACGCGCTCTTCACGATTGCGTGGCTGGCAGGTGCGCTTTCGCTGGGCGCCTTCCTGGCGTTTCTTGCCATGGCGTTTGCCGTCGGGCTGCTGTTGTCGTCGGCCGCCCTGATGCTCGAGGAGAACTCGTTTCACGTCTACCCGTACGCGCGCCACATCGCCGTCCTGATGCTGGCAATCCTGTTAGAGAACGTTGGCTACCGCCAGCTAAACGGCGTATGGCGGATGATCGGACTGGTGCGCTGGCTGCGCGGTAAGCGCGGACAGTGGGGCGCAATGAAACGCAGCGGCTCCTGGCAACAGCCGAGCCGCGTCGAACGTCCGGGCACCGATCGATGATGCTGCGCTCGCTGCCCGCGCGGATCGTTGCGCTGACCCTCGCGCTGATTGCGACTGGCGGCGTGGCGCTCGGCCTCGTGGCTTGGCGATCCCTGCAGCTGATCGACGCGCAGCAGGCCAACCTGAGCATTCAGCGGGTCGTCGCGGAACTTGCGGTGATTGAATCCGCGCTCGACAACGATCGCGGTCTTTCCTACTGTGCGCTGACCGGGGATCGGGGCTTCCTGGCCGAGAGCCAGCCCGACGCGCTGTACGTGAAGAGCCGCGTCCGTCTGACGGAATTGCTCGAAGGTCGCGCGGTCAGCAGCGAGGAAATCCAGCGACTCGACGCGCTGTGGCGCCGCTGGCAGGACGGGTATCTCTCGCCAATGCAGGCGTGGTGCGTCACGAGGGGCGGCGTGCGTCCGGATGCCGCGGACGTCAGCGCGTTGCGAGAGGGCAGTGCCGCCGTGCGCGGGGCCATTCGGACCCTGCTGCGCGAGATACAGAATCGCCACGCCGTCGCCCTCGTGGGTCTGGAAGCGAGCGCGGCCGCGCTGCGTCAGCGCACCATCCAGACCGTGATCGGTGCCAGCGTGCTCACGCTGGTGCTGATCTTGGCCGGATTGCTGTCGACCCTGCGCCTTGCGCGGCGCATCGAGGGCATGAACCGCGAACTGATGGCGGCGGCGGAGACGCGCCGCACGGTGCAGTCGCGCGCCGCTGAATCGGAGCGTTACCTGCGCGCGGTGATGGAGAACCTGCCGGTGGCGGTTTTCATCACCAATACGCGCGGCGTGATCGAGGCGCTGAATCCCGCTGCCGGCGAACTGCTTCAGCAGTTGCATCGTGCTGACGCCGCGCTCCCGGCGCGCGGCCGTTCCCCTTATTGGATCGGCCGCGATCTGCCGTTTGCCGCCGGGTCTGATTCGGGCGCCAGCAAGGAGTTGTTCGAGACTGAACTGGTCGGCGACAGCGATCGCCGCATACCCGTCGAAGTGTCGCGCTCGGTGGTGGTGACCGGCGCGGAGCAGCACCTGGTTTTTGTCGCGCGCGACATCACCGAACGTCGCCGCGTCGAATCGATGAAATCCGAGTTCCTGTCGACGGTGAGCCACGAGTTGCGCACGCCGGTCACCAGCATCCGCGGTGCGTTGGCGCTGCTGCATGAGGAGGCCAGTGAAGAACTGCCGGCCGACGTGCGGAAACTGATCGACATCGCGCACTCCAACGCCGAACAGCTGGTGCGTCTGATCAGCGACATTGTCGACATGGAGCGGCTCGAGGTCGGACTGCTGTCGTTCGATCTGGTACCGATGAAGCTGGTCCAGGCGGTGCGCCAGGCAGTGGCGATGACGCAGAGTTATGCCGCGGATCGACGGTTGCGCGTCGCGCTTGAATTCACGGACGAAAGTGTGACCGTGCTCGGAGATGACGGGCGGCTGCAGCAAGTGGTCGTCAACCTGCTTTCGAACGCGATGAAGTACTCGCCCCTCGAGTCACAGGTCACGGTGCGTGTGCACGAGGCGGGCAACATGGGCCGGGTCGCGGTGCTGGACAACGGACCGGGCGTGCCGGAGGAATTCCGCACCCGCATATTTCAGAAGTTCTCGCAGGCGGATTCCTCCAATCGACGCGCGACGGGTGGCTCTGGACTCGGTCTGGCAATTGCCCGATCACTCGTCGAGCGCATGCACGGGCGCATCGGCTTTCGCAATCGGCCCGAAGGCGGTGCCGAGTTCTGGTTCGATGTTCCGCTGTTCGGCGCCGCGCAGGTGTCTGCGCCGGGCCAGAGCGCGTGAGCGAGCTGGCCATGTCGCCGTGGCGATTCTGTGTTGCGCCCATGATGGATTGTTTCGATCATATAGTGTTCATGCGGTTTAGCGGGGTATCTGTATCAGTTGTGTATCACACGTAAAATTCGTGCTCCATGACTGGACCGATTGCACGACGGCGCGTTAGCGCCGCGCGATTGCGCCAATTGAAGATGAGTGCGTAAACGCAAAGCAGTGGCCGCTCAGTGATTCGACGACATAGGAATCGGCCGAACAGCGGCCTCTGCTGGAGTGGTGTCCTGACTTGCGAAGTTCGCAATCCGACGGAACGTGCAAGGTTGACAAACCCTGGACAGAGCCAGCACGCGCCAACTCGTTCGCCGGCTGGGCGCCGGATACGGCTGCGGCGGGGTCCAGACCCGCAGTAGTCTTTCAGACCAATCCATAAAGTCGATCGAGTTCCGAGGCAAGATCATGGCGACCGCAGGGCCAGGCCGAGTGCGAGAGCGTTCCGCGAAATCGCGGTCCGGGACGGGCGGGCGCCTGCGCATCGGCGACGACTGGAACGCGATCACGATCATCGCATTGTCGCAGGACAATCCGCTGAAGGCCGTCGCCGAGTTCGTCGAGAACTCGATTGACGCGGGCGCGCGCTCGATCACGATCATGCGCGGGCGTGAGCGTGGCGACCACTATCTGGAGATCGTCGATGACGGACGCGGCGTGCCGAAAGACGACGAGGGCGTGCCCGACTTCCGCTACGTGGCCACGCACATCTGCGATTCGCTCAAGCGCCGCCTGAGGATCGAAGGCGCGCGCGGAATTCAGGGCGAGTTCGGCATCGGGTTGCTTTCCTTCTGGACTGTGGGTGAGGAGCTGGCGATGAGCTCAGCCGGCGCCGACGGTCGCGTCCATGAGATGCGCATGCGCCGGCACGATCCCGGCTACAGCGTGGTGCGCCGGGGATCGCTGCTGGCCGAGTCCGGCACGCGGCTGAAGATCCGGCCGCTGTTGCCCGGCGTGCGCCAGTTGTCGGGCGAGAAGATCCAACGCTATCTCGCCTCCGAGCTGCGCGAGCGCATCCGCCATTCGGGCGCGCACATTCGTGTCGTCGATCGGCTGGCGCGTAAGGATCTTGCCGTCGAGCCGCGGCAGTTCACGGGCGAACTTCTTCACCATCTGCCGGCGCCCGCTGCGCGGCAAGGGGAGATCTACGTCGAGCTGTACCTGAACACTGCAGACGCCGCCAACCAGGTGGGTCTGTACCGATCCGGAACACGCATCGTCGCCTCGCTGACGCAGCTGGAAGCGTTTCAGAGAGCGCCTTGGACCGACGGCTGCCTGCAGGGCATCGTCGATGCGCCGTTTCTAAATCTGACGCCGGCGACCCGCACCGGAGTCATACATGACGCGGCGCTGGAGTCTCTTGTCGACGCGATGGCGCCAGTCGAGGCGCGCTTGTGCGCGCTGATCGAAGAGCGGCGGCGCGCCGAGGATGAACGCAGTTCGCGCGACACCCTGAAGTCGATCCAGCGCGCGTTTCGCGAGGCGATGCTGACCCTGCCTGCGGAGGACTACGACTGGTTCGACATCCAAGCGCCGAAAAGACAGGCATCTTCCACCGGGACCGGACAGCCCCCTGCTGCCGATTTCGAAACCGCAGGCGTCGCCCTGCCGAGCGAGGCCGATGCCGTTTCTCCGCAGCGGCAGTTCTTCGAGTTTGCCGGACCGCTATTCAGCGTTCGCATCGCGCCTTCGGCCTGCACGGTACCGGTCGGCGCGCAACGCAGTCTGCATGCGGTCGCGCGCGATGCGAGCCGCCGCCCGGTGGCCGAGGGCGTCGGATTCGAATGGCGCGTGCTGGAGGGCGCAGGACGAATCGAGCACGCCAACGCGGAGTATGTGAACTTCGTTGCCCCCGAGGAGCCGGCGCTCGTTCGCGTTTGCGTCCGCGCGAACCAAGGCGAGATCGTGTGCGAGGCACAGGCGCTCGTGACTGTCACTGACAGCCTGCTGCCGGAGGCGAAGGAGCGCACGGGTGCCGCACATGGCCTGCCCGGCTACACGCTCGAGCACGCCCCCGGCCAACTCTGGCGCTCGCGCCATGACCTCGAGCGCAATCTGATCGTCGTCAACAGCGGTCACCGCGACTTTGTCTTCGCCGCACGCAACAAGTCACTCAAGTTGCGGTATCTGGTCCGCTTGTATGCAAAGGAAATGGTGCGCCATAACTTTCCCGGTCTGCGCGGCGAGGAACTACTCGACCGGCTGATCGAACTGTCGCTCTATACCGAGGAGCACCTCCGCTGAGAACGGCGCTGCGCGCCGCACAACCATTCGTAATCGCCTGGTTGACTTCCGCGCGGAGCGCTTCGAGGCCAGCGCCCCGCGCGCCTCACGTTGTCAGACACCCGCCCGTACACGCACCGGCACGTTCGCCGCTGCAACGTGGTGTCATCAATGGCGCGTGCCAGGCAGGGTGAGGGCGAGCAAGAGCCCATCACGCCACGAATCGGGCAGTTGCCTCCGGGACCGTTTCGCTTTTGCGAGACGCAACCAATGCCGAGTCAGCGAAAGTTCCGTGATTGCGGGCGGTCGCATGTGCAGGTTGTTCGGGACAACACGCTCCTCACCGTCGAACGTGAGGATGTGCAAGTAGTTCGCATGACGGCGAAGGGCTCGCGTCCAACGAGTTCGACTACGGCTTCGACCATGGGTACTCGTTGCCCAGCAAATGGGGGCATGAGATGGTTGTTGGAGCTCCTCGTTGATATCGAACTCGATGTTGAGCGCACCGCCCGGGACTTGGGGTAGCCGACCGCGGGCTTACGAAGACACCGAATGCGGAGAAGTCGTAGTGGCGTTGCCATCAACGTCGCCCCGCCACTTGAGGTGTCACCATTTTGGTGACAGAATGCACATATGCGAATCTTCAACCGGAGCGCGAT
>DAITAC010000081.1:2419-3760 GCA_036824465.1 Burkholderiaceae bacterium | reverse complement strand
TGTCACCATTTTGGTGACAGAATGCACATATGCGAATCTTCAACCGGAGCGCGATTGAGCACTACTCAAGAGCTTACGCACCGGCCAGAGAAGCGCTGAGGGCGTGGTATTCGGAAGCCGTCGCGGCTCAGTGGGCCTCGCCGGCAGACGTCAAGCGCCAGTTTCCCAGGGCGTCGGTGATCGCGAACAATCGCGTCGTGTTCGACATCGCCGGCAACGCTTACCGGCTGATCGTGTCTTTCAGCTATCGGCACCATGCCGGCTACATCAAGTTCTTTGGCACCCACGCGGAATACGACCGGATTGACGCAGCGACAATCGATCACACGGGAGCGGTTCATGGCAAGAAAGACCGTCGAAATTGAGTTGGTCAAGAACGAGGCGAGTTATCAGCGTGCGTTGAAGCGGCTCGCCCATTTGTTCGACCACCCACCGAAGCCAGGATCGTCGGAGGAGGCAGAGTTCGAGTTGCTGCTGATGATGGTCGAGCGCTACGAGGGCGAGCACTACGCGGTATCGGCGCCTGACCCGGTGGCGGCCATTGAGTTTGCGATCGAGCAGCGCGGACTCAAACCGCGGGATCTCCAAGCGATCCTCGGCTCACGACAGCGCGTCCATGACGTCTTGCATCGCAAGCGGGGGCTTTCTATGGAGCAAGTTAGAGCACTGCACGAGAAGCTGGCGATTCCGGCGGAAGTGTTGATTCAGGCCTATTGAAGCCACGGTTGGGTGCATCCGAACTTGCGCCCCCAGGCCCATTTCATCATTGCGAGGCGCCGCGACCGTTTGCAAGTTGCTCTGGATCTGGATTTGGGGGTCGGGCCGCGTTGTGACGATCGCCATCGGTCCGGTGTCGCGGCGCGCTGACATAGTCGACCCGCAGTTTGCTTGATCGTCCGGAACCGCCCCGGAAGATCTGAGACCAATGCGGCGATCGGTCGGTATCGAGGTCGAATGACTGGTATCGGCAACTTTGCTGTGTGCCCGCTTCGCCGGCCAGCGTCATCGACGCACAAACCTCATAGCGAACGCCAGCTATGCGTTCGTCCTCGTGAACAACCATCATCGATTCGGCCCACAGTTGACCGGTCGGTGTCGTTGTTCTACGGCCGCTGCCACCGAAGAAGAACCAAACGTACTTGATCCTCGATCTTGCGACGGGCTTCGTGCCGGTCACGCCCGGCGGCGAGCAGATTATCGTAAGAAGTTTCGAGGTGGCGGACGTGCGCGACGACCGCAAGTCGTACCGCCTCTTCGTCGAAGGTCTTGGCCGCCGCAGAGCGACCCACCCGCCCGCTGTACTTCAGGCACGCGTGCTCGGCGATCGTCCGTTCCCTGCCG
>DAITAC010000081.1:0-2319 GCA_036824465.1 Burkholderiaceae bacterium | reverse complement strand
CGGTCGTGGGCAAGGGCGATCCACGCGCCATTTCCAAGCTTCTGCCCGCACTCGTCGCGCGCGGACCCGCGTGTCGAGATGAACACCTTCAACTCTTGGGGCGCGTTCATCGTCGCCTGCGACATCCTATTCATTCGCGGTGCAAGCCTGGCTCAGTCGTCCAAGCGTGAAATGGCTCCGGTCGACGCGACATCCTCGGAAGTCTCTGCCGTCTGGACAACGTTGGCGTCCGGGACAAATGGGATGGCGCCAGCGCGCCACGCCTGCTCCTGAAGCTCGCGCGGCAGCATGCGGGCATCGACCATGATGCCATCGACCGCGACCATCCACGCAAGCGGGTTGTGCTGGATCTGACTCGGCAGACACCAGGCTGGATCCAGTGGCACGATCCTCAGCATGCGCATGATGTCGCGTGCCTTGGCTGATGCACTCGACTGGCTGATGCCGAACAACGCACACAGCTCTCGAGCGCGCAGGTGCGGCGTCTGTGTCGGGTCGAAGAGGAAATTGACGTTGCCCAGTGTGTACACGACGCCGCAGGCCCAGGATTTGGACGTGCCCTTGAGCAGGGGTGACGGCCGCTTGCGCGCCAGCGCGGCCGTCAAGCGGCGAGACAGTTCCGCGTACTCCGCCGTCAGGTGCCGCGTGCAAACGTCGTTCGTGATCTGGACGACGGCATCGAATGCGGCTTGGGTCGCTCGCGGAACGCTAAGTGGCTCATTTTGTCGTGGCATCGTTGCGCCTCACTCGTGCGACATATGCCGCACACCGATCATTTCAACATAAGGGCCAACGACTCGACCGTGGCCCGTCAGCGTTAACTTCGAGTCCGCGCTCCACCGAGCCTTTCATGGCGAGCTGTAGATCAGTACGCCACCTTGAATGTTGGCGAGTCTTCCGGTCGCGTGCGCCGACGGTCGTAGATCTTGGTTGTTGCGATGTTCGCGTGTCCGAGCCACTCCTGCACCTTGGCGATGTCGGCCTGATGATCGAGCGCGTTCGTCGCTGCAGTGGCGCGCAGCGCGTGCGGGCCGATTCGCGATCCCGCTAAGCCAATCTGTTTCGCGTAGTGCTGGACGACCTTCGCATAGATTGCGTTCGGGGTGAGCGATGCGTCCCGGCGTTTGGTGAGATTGTTCTTGGTGGGGCGGAAGAGCGCGCCATCGGGCTCATCGCCGTGGCCCGCCGCCTCGAGGTAGTCGGAGATCAGCCCAAGCGTGCCGGGGTGCGCGGGGACATAGCGCACCTTGCCGCCCTTGCCGTGAACGCGGAGGTGCTTCACGCCTCGACGTTCCTGGATGTCCTTTACTTTGAGTTTGCAGAGTTCTTCACGCCGCAGCGCGTGATAGAGGAGCACAGAAAGGATCGCGCGGTCGCGCTTCCCCTTAAGCGTGTCGGCGCTCGGGGCCAGGAGGAGCTTGCGCGCCTGGTGGTCGCCGAGTGCCGGTGTCTTGCCTTCATACGTCTCCACCCTCGGGCGCTTCACACCCTTCACCGGATTCGTTTCGACCGCGTTCTTCTCGCACAGGTACTCGAAGAGGGAAGAGAGCGCGGCGAGTTTCCGCCGGATCGTCGATCCGGTGATCGGGCGACGTTCGAGATCCTTCCGCCAGGCGATGACATGCGCGCGGCGAACATCGCGCATCTCTGCCGGCGAACGGATGCCGGCGAAGTCCATGAACTCGCGGATGTCGATCGCGTAGGCGCGCTTCGTGCGCGGGTTGTCGATGTTCGCCCACCACTCGAGCTCGGCCGGCACCTGGGCGAGCTTCTGGAACTCCGGACGCGACAGGAAGGTGTTCGACCGACCAGGAAGGGCAGGGAGGCGTTTTTCGGGGTCGGGTCGGTGTTGCGGCATGTCCTAAGTGCTATTGATAAAATATGTTATCAATACTAAAAATAACAGAACGCGGAAGCCAACGTCAATACATAGTGAGAAGCACTTGCAGAGAAGCGCCAGTCCCTGCGCTTCCATTCGGTCGTCAACGTCGAACAGGCGAAGGGTGTGCCGGAGCGCATCGAGGCAATCGAAGACGCGATTGTGGAAGGATTTTTCGCGGATCTCGTCCCACAAGTGCTCGACCGGGTTCAGTTCGGGTGAGTACGGTGGCAGCGGCAAAGGTCGGATGTTGACGGGCCAGCGCAGTTCGCCGCTGCGGTACCAGCCAGCCCCATCGAGCACCATCAAGACGCGTTCCGTGGCGTAGCGCCGGGCCAGTTCATCGACAAACACCTGCATGCACTCGGTGTTCAAATGCGGCAGGATCAGGCTGTCGAGCGCGCCGTCGGGCACCGACACCGCCGCGTAGGCGTAGGTGT
>DAITAC010000168.1:0-5658 GCA_036824465.1 Burkholderiaceae bacterium | reverse complement strand
GGGGCTAATCCGCAATCGCCATCGGATCGGAATAGCACCCTGCTAACATTCCCACATCCGGGCGATCGCTTAGCCCGGTTTTTTTTCGGTTCACCTGCTCCGCTCGCGCATGCCTGCAGCGCCCGTACGTCGCCACGTTCACACGCGCTCGATCCGCGTCGAGGCCTATGTCCGCGACGACGGACTGTGGGATATCGAAGCCGAGCTGATCGACCGCAAGTCAAAGGACTTCACGCTCGCCACCGGGGTGCGCAAAGTCGGCGATCCGGTCCACGAGATGCGGCTTGCAGTCACAATTGACGCACATTTGAACGTGCTCGACGCGCAGGCGACGTCGAGCCGCGTGCCGTACCCGGGGTTCTGCGAATCCATCACGCCGGACTATCGCAAGCTGATTGGATTGAATCTGGGGCGGGACTTTCGTCGCCATGTCCACGAGCGATTCGGCGGCGTACTTGGGTGCACGCATCTGACTGAGTTGAGCGGCGTGCTGCCGAGCGCAGCTTTTCAGGCTTTTGCGAATGAGGTCTACCAGACCCGCGACGCGGCGCATCCGGATCATCACACCGATGAGCGCAAGCCGTTTCAGCTCGACCGCTGCCATGCGCTGCGCTCGACGGGGCCGGCCGTGGCGACGTTCTATCCGCGCTGGCATCATGCCGGCGCGGCAAAACAAGAGGGCAACTGAGGCGAGTCGTGCATGAAGATCCACGAGTACCAAGGTAAGGACATTCTTCGGCGCTACGGCGTTGCCGTTCCGCGTGGCGTTCCGTGTTTCTCCGTCGACGAAGCCACTGACGCGGCGAAGAAGCTTGGCGGTGCCGTTTGGGTCGTCAAGGCACAGATCCACGCCGGCGGGCGCGGCAAGGGCGGCGGCGTGAAACTCGCTCGCTCGCTCGATGAGGTCAAAGCGCACGCCGCAAGCATTCTCGGCATGCGACTGGTGACCCATCAGACCGGCCCGCAGGGACAGACGGTGCGGCGTCTGCTGATCGAAGAGGGCGCGGACATCAAGAAAGAGCTGTACGTTGGAATGGTGGTCGATCGCGGTACTCAGCGTGTCGTTCTGATGGCGTCCAGCGAGGGCGGCATGGATATCGAGCATGTCGCCGCGCACACGCCAGAGAAGATTCACAAGGTCTTCATCGATCCGGGCTCTGGACTGAAGGACGCCGAAGCGGATGACATTGCGGCAAAGATCGGCGTGCCTGCGGCGAGCATTCCCGCTGCGCGGGGCGTGCTGCAAGGGCTGTACAAGGCATTCTGGGACACGGACGCATCGCTGGCCGAGATCAACCCGCTGATTCTCACCGGTGACGGCCGCGTGGTTGCGCTCGATGCCAAGATGAATTTCGATTCCAACGCGTTGTTCCGGCATCCCGAGCTCGTCGAGCTGCGCGACCTCGACGAAGAGGACCCAGCGGAACTCGAAGCGTCGAAATATGACCTGTCCTACATTCAGCTGGATGGCGACATCGGTTGCCTGGTCAATGGCGCGGGATTGGCGATGGCGACGATGGATACGATCAAGCTGTTTGGCGGTGAGCCGGCCAACTTCCTCGATGTCGGCGGCGGCGCGACGGCAGAGAAAGTGACCGAAGCGTTCAAGATCATGCTGCGCAGTCCAAAGCTCGCCGCGATCCTCGTCAACATCTTCGGCGGCATCATGCGCTGCGACGTGATTGCCGAGGGTGTCGTCTCTGCGTCGCGCGCAGTGGGTCTGAAGGTGCCGTTGGTGGTACGCATGAAAGGGACCAACGAAGAGCTCGGCAAGAAGATCCTCGCCGATTCAGGCCTGCCGATCATCGCGGCGGACACGATGGCAGAGGCGGCCCAGAGAGTGGTCTCCGCCGCACGTCACTGAAGACGGGCAAACCAGGGCAGCGAAGAGAGACACCGGATGAGCATTCTGATCAACAAGAACACCCGCGTGATCACGCAGGGCATTACCGGCAAAACCGGGCAGTTCCACACGCGGGCATGCCGTGACTACGCCAGCGGCGGGAGCTGCTTTGTCGCCGGCGTCAACCCCAAGAAGGCCGGCGAGGACTTCGAAGGCATTCCGATCTTTGCGTCGGTCAAGGACGCCAGGGACAGGACGGGCGCGAACGCCTCGGTGATCTATGTGCCGCCCGCGGGCGCTGCGGCGGCGATCCTGGAAGCGGTCGAAGCCGACCTCGACCTCGTCATCTGCATCACCGAAGGAATCCCCGTGCGCGACATGATCGTTGTGCGCGACAAGATGCAGAAACAGAACCGCAAGACCATCCTCGTGGGTCCGAACTGTCCGGGTGTCATCACTCCCGATGAAATCAAGATCGGCATCATGCCGGGCCACATTCATCGCAAGGGCCGCATTGGCGTGGTGTCGCGCTCAGGCACGCTGACGTACGAGGCGGTCGCGCAGTTGACTGAACTCGGGCTCGGACAATCCACTGCGGTTGGCACCGGCGGCGATCCGGTCAATGGGTTGAAGCACATCGATGTGTTGAAGCTTTTCAACGACGATCCGGATACCGACGCCGTGGTGATGATCGGCGAGATTGGCGGCACCGACGAGGAGACTGCCGCTGAATGGGCGAAGAAGCATATGAAGAAGCCCGTCGTCGGTTTCATCGCCGGCGTCACGGCGCCGCCGGGCAAGCGCATGGGTCATGCGGGCGCGATCATTTCCGGTGGCAAGGGCACCGCACAGGAGAAGTTGGCTGTGATGGAAGCCTGCGGCATTCGCACGACGAAGAATCCGTCAGAGATCGGCAGGCTGTTGAAGTCCGTGCTCTGACAATCCTGCGCGACACGAGGCCCGCGAAGGTGGCGCGTTTGCTGCTGCAGCGATCGGATTCGTGCGGAGCATCAGAAAGGCAGATCGGGCAGCAGTCGGCGCAGGGGGAGACGGATGGAGTTGCTTGAGGTTGCGGGCACCGGGTTGTTCTGGAAGTCGCTGCTCGAAATCATCGTCGTCAACATCATTCTGTCCGGCGACAACGCGGTCGTCATCGCGCTTGCCGCGCGGAGCCTGCCGCGTCGCCAACAGAAAAGCGCGATCTTCCTGGGCAGTGCGGCCGCGATCGTGTTGCGAGTGGTGCTGACCGTATTCGCGGTCCAGTTGCTGCAATATCCGTATCTGAAGCTGGTCGGGGCGGCGCTTCTGTTCTGGATCGGCGCGAAGCTGCTGCTGCCTGAGAATGACGGCGACCTGCACGCGGAGGCAACTTCTGGTCTGTGGAGCGCAGTGCGAACGATCCTGATCGCTGACCTGGTGATGAGTCTGGACAACGTGATCGCGGTTGCCGCTGCCGCCGAAACCGGGCCGCCGCAGGCGCGGTTAGCGCTGCTGGTGATCGGCCTTGGACTTTCGATTCCGCTGATCATTGTCGGCAGCCAGATCCTGCTGAAACTGATGTCGAGATGGCCGGTCATCATCACGCTGGGTGCGGCGCTGCTTGGCTTCGTCGCTGGCGAAATGGCTGTCACTGATCCGGCGATCGACCAGTGGTTCCACAGCCATTTCGGTCACATCGATTATGTGGTTGCCATGGCCTGCGCCGCGCTGGTGGTCGCGACGGGACTGGCGTGGGCGCGGCGCATCGAAAAGAAGAATCAATGAGAGGCTGCCTGTGTGGCTTGCGCAGTATCTGCAACAACCGAAGGCACGGGTTGGAAGATCTGCAGGCGCCGTCGCAGTTGCCGAATTTGACGATGCCGTGCACGGGCGGCGCGCTTCGTTGATAATCGCCCACCCTTGACCGATCATTCCATATGGCTTCGTCGATCGAATTCGCGTTGTGCTCGCACCCGGGGCTGGTGCGGCCGTTGAATGAGGACGCGATCGGCCTTGACCCCGAACTCGGTCTGGCAGTCCTTGCCGATGGCCTGGGCGGCTACAACGCCGGCGAAGTCGCCAGCACGATGGCGGTCAGCTGTCTGCTCACGCAGCTGACCGACGATCTCGCGGCGGCGCGTGCTGCCGGCGTCGACCTCGACGTTGCCCGCGCGCTATCCCAGCGGCTGGTGGAAATGAACGCCACCATTTTTCGGGCGGCAACGAGCAGCAGCGCCTATGAAGGAATGGCAACGACGGTTGTCATCGTCTGGATGCTCGAAGGCCGCCTGTGGGTCGCGCACACTGGCGATTCGCGCGCTTATCGATTCCGCGACGGCGTGCTGGAGCAACTGACACGTGATCACTCCTTTTCGCAGGAACTGCTGGATGCCGGCATGGTGACCGAGGAGGAGGCGCGCCTGTTGCCCGCCAAGAACCTGGTCACACGCGCGCTCGGTGCGGCGGCTGATGTCGAACCCGAGGTTCACGAGTATCCGATCAACGCCAGCGACTGGCTGATGCTGTGCTCCGACGGACTGACCGAGATGGTGTCACATGCGGAAATCGGCGCCGCATTGTTCGCCGCATTACCGGACTCGCAGCGTGCGGCACAGCGTCTCGTGGATCTCGCCAACGCGGCGGGCGGGCGTGACAACACATCGATCGTACTGGTGCGTCCACTGCCCGACGGCACGCATGTTGAGACCAACGGTGCAAAGCGGGCGCAGTGACATTGCACATTGGCTGGCCAACTCAGGGAACCGCTGGTAGATTTCATAGCTTGACGCTGCGCGATTCAGAGTTTCAGCGGCCTTCCATAGACTGACAATAGCCACCGATCTGGCGCACGGAGACAGGATGCCGAAGTTGGTGCTGAGCCTCGACGGAGTTGTGCTGCGCGAGGTGAACCTCTCCAAGGACCGAACCACCATCGGTCGCCGCTCGCATAACGATCTGGTCATCGACAATCTTGCGGTCAGCGGCGAACACGCGGTCGTGTTCCGTGCTGGCGACGACATCTATCTGGAAGATCTGGGTTCGACCAACGGCACCACCGTCAATGGCCAGCCGATCAAGAAGCACCTGCTGCAAAGTGGCGACTTCATCGAGATCGGCAAATATCGCCTGAAATTTCTTGCGGACGGCAGTACGGCATCGGAAGGTGAGGTCGACTTCGATACGTCGCAGCCTTTGCGGCGCGAGTTCTATGGTCCAGGGCCGGCGACAATTCAGGTACGACAACCAGGCAGCAGCGAAGAACCGCCTCCGGCAGGATCGGCAACGATCCGGATTCTGTCCGGCGCCAACGCGGGCCGCGAGCTGGTATTGATCAAGGCGCTGACCACGATCGGCCGCCCCGGCTATCAGGTTGCGGTCATCACGCGCCGGCCGACCGGCTACTTCATTGCGCACGTTGAGGGCGAAGTGTTCCCCAGCGTCAACGGTGCGAATCTCGGTTCTGCAGCGCATCCACTGAAGGACAAGGATGTGATCGAGCTGGCCGGAGTCAAGATGGAATTTCTTCAGACCGGTGGCGCGGGTTAAGAATTCGCGCAACGGGCGCATCCGGCGCTTGTTTCCTGTCGCGCTATCTCCTTAACGCGTCCATGGGTGACAAATCCTGTCAAACGCGTGACCATTCGCGTCATGATTGTGCCGACAAGCGGTCCCGATTCTGCCGTATTCGCGCTAAGCGGGCCGGACTAGCGTTGGCACGTTAATTGTGTGTCTCAGGGTATCGGCTCTTCCGCCGGTACTTCGGTTCCTAAGGAGAAAATGGATATGAAACGTCAACTTCAACGCGGCTTCACGCTGATCGAACTGATGATCGTGGT
>DAITAC010000080.1:4976-18801 GCA_036824465.1 Burkholderiaceae bacterium | reverse complement strand
GGCGCTGCCGTATGTGCAGGTCGCGCGGCGAATGGCAGCGAGCCAAGGGACGCTAGATTCATCCTCCAAGTATTCGGACTACTGAAATGGAGACACTCATGCTCGACATTGCGTCCTTGCTTCGCGAATCCAAGGACTTCTCGACGAAGCTGTCGAAAATCAAGAAGGAGAACCCGATCCAGGATGGTTGGTATGGATACGACATCATGAGCAATCTGGTTCATCTGGACCGACTGCTGTCCGGAGAGAATCGCTCGCTGCTTGACAGGCTCAGCAACAAGGCGGTTGCTGATATCGGATGCGCGGACGGTGACCTGGGATTCTTTCTCGAATCGTTGGGATTCGACATTGACTTCCTCGACTGGCCGGCGACAAACTGGAATGGGCTCCGCGGGGTCAAGCGTTTGGTGGAGTTACTGAACTCCAAGGCTCAAGTGCATGCGGTGAACCTGGACGAGTACTTCTCACTGCCGCGGCCGCAGTATGAGTTGGTGCTGTTTCTCGGAATCTTGTATCACCTGAAAAACCCATTTTATGTGCTTGAGCGGCTTGCGAAGTCTGCAAATTACTGTTTCGTAAGCACGCGCGTATTTCGAATGGCATCCGGAGGAGAGAATCTCTCGCATATCAACGTAGCCTATCTTCTATCTGCAGACGAAAGTGAAAACGGGGACGCCACAAATTACTGGATCTTGACGGAATCTTGCCTGCGACGCCTATTTCAGCGCACTGGGTGGGATGTATTGGACTTCATGACCGTCGGCGACCGACGTGCATCGAATCCTCATTCGATTTCGAACGACGAGCGGGCATTCGCGCTGCTTCGCAGTCGCGTGACTCATTGAGTGACTCCGTAAGCTCCTCCCCCACGATCCGGTCGATCAAGAAACGCGGCCTGCGCTTTGCTTCGACGTAAAGTTTTCCAAGGTACTCGCCGATGACGCCCAGCGAGAGCAGTTGAACTCCGCCCAGGAAGTAGATTGGTAGCACCGTAGAAGCCCAGCCGGGTACCGCCTTGCTGGTGAATACCACGACCCACAACGTCCAAATCGAGACGCATATGGTCCCGAAAAAGACCAGCACTCCAAGCGCGCTGATGACACGCAGGGGGACGACTGAAAATGATGTCACCGCGTTGACCGCCAGCGAGATCATCTTCCGAAGCGGGTACTTCGATACGCCGGCGACGCGCCCCCGTCGTTCGTACTCAACGGTCGCCGACCGGAAGCCGAGCAAGGGAATGATGCCCCGCAGATAGAGGTTCGTCTCGCCGTACTCACGCAGTGCCTCGACCGCGCGCCGACTCATCAGCCGGTAGTCGGCGTGATCGCGAATCGTCTGAGCGCCCATCCGATCCAACAACCAGTAGAAGCTGCGCGCGGTTAGGCGCTTGAATAGAGTGTCGGTCGGGCGCTTTGAGCGGACGCCGTAGACTATGTCGCAGCCTTGACTGAACAAATCGACCATCGATTCGATCACGTTGATGTCGTCCTGCAGGTCGGCATCGATGCTGACAATGGCGTCGCCCTTGGCGGTGAAAAGGCCGGCCAGAAGCGCATTCTGGTGCCCGCGGTTACGCGATAGCCTCACGCCCATCACCGGCAATTCGGAAGCTGCGTACTCTTCTATCATCGACCACGTGCGGTCCTTGCTGCCGTCATCAACAAATACGATACGGCTGGAGTCCGAAATCTTTCCGGCCTCGACAAGCCGCTTCAGGAGACCGGCAAGCTGCTTGGTCGTTTCAGGCAGAGCTTCCTGCTCGTTGTAGCAGGGCACGACTATGGAGAGCGTTGTCATCGAAAGAGTTTCGCTTTATTGCTCGATGCTGCAGGCAAGGATCAATTTCAGATCAGGCCGGTGACTCAGATGTCCTTGTAGCCAAACCGATGCAGAGTTCCGAGTTTGACAAGTTTGCGCAGGAGTATGCCGCCTTGCACCGCGCCAATATCGCGGTGTCGGGCGAGGGTCCCGAGTTCTTTGCAGAGTACAAGATTAGAGAACTGCGGGAGCTTTGCTCCTCGCTCGGTCTGCTCGCCTCTACCGGACGAATTCTCGACTTTGGCGCCGGCGTCGGTGCTTCCGTCGAGTACTTCAGGCGCCACTTCCCGCTGGCAACCGTCACCTGCGTCGACGTATCCCTGGCCTCACTCAGGATCGGCGTCGAACGCGCGCGTGGTCAGGCCGGCTTTGTCGCGTTCGACGGCGAAAGATTGCCGTTCGCCGACGACAGCTTCGACTGCGCGTTTTCCGCCTGCGTATTTCACCACATCGAGCCGGCACGACACGTCGCCCTCCTTTCGGAACTGCGACGCGTGCTGCGCCCGGGCGGGCTGATTACGATCTTCGAGCACAATCCGCTAAACCCACTGACGCTTCATGCCGTGCGCACCTGCCCGTTCGACGAGAACGCCATCTTGCTTCGTGCTGGCACGCTGCAACAGAGGCTAACGGCCGCGGGATTCCACCGGTGCGCCGTCCGCTACCGCATCTTTTTTCCGCATGCCTTCCGACACCTGCGACCGTTGGAACGGTGGATGAAGTGGCTTCCACTGGGCGCGCAGTACTACGTCTACGATCTTCGATGACCATGGCGCTACACATTCAATTCGCCAAATTCATCATCGTCGGCGCTCTCAATACGGCCCTCGGCCTTGCGGTCATATTTGCCGCGAAAGCCCTGCTCGGATGGGGCGACCTTGCGGCCAACGCCTCTGGCTATTCGGTCGGCCTGCTTGCCAGCTTCGTGCTGAATCGCGCCTGGACGTTCCGCGACCGCGGCGATGTCAGTCCCGCGCTGGTTCGCTTCCTCGGTGCTTTCGCGCTCGCGTACGTGGCCAATCTGGCAACCGTCTTCGGCCTGCGCGATCTCGCCAACGTGGACTCCTACCTGGCCCAGGCCGCAGGCGTCGTTCCATACACTGCCTTGTTCTTCCTGGCCAGCCGGGCCTTCGTTTTCCTCGACCGACGCCCCGCGGACTCCGCTTCGTAGTTCGGTGCCCTTTCTGAGGTCGGTCCGGATTCTTGGACACTTTTGAACTTGAGCGCAGTCGCTTTTCGGTCCGATGGCTGACCGCGTTGGGCGAACTCACTTATGAGGGACTGCTGCCTGCCGACGGTAGACTTACGGTTTCTTGAAAGTGAGCGGCGCATCTGGGCGACCGCGTCGAAATCTTGCCTTGCCTGTCCTGCGGTTTGCCCACGAGGTCCCTGGATTGAACAACGATGCCTTTGGCGCGCTCGCATCGACGGGCCGGCTGGCGCTCGTGTTCATCGTGCATGGGTGGGGTGGCGGCGTCCGGCGCCACGTAGACGATCTCGCCGCGCTCGTCGCCTCACGCACTAACGTACTGTTCCTCGAGCCGGCGGCAGGCGAAACGGTGCGCCTGCGTGCGCGCGATTCCGGCGAGCGACTCTACTTCGACCTTCCGGGCGACCTGCCGTTGCTCGGGCGAGTTCTGCGTGCGCTTGGTGCGGCTCGACTTCACTTCCATCACGTGCATGGCCTGCCGCGCGACATTCTGGACCTGCCGAGCGCGACGGGGCTTCCCTACGATGTCACGCTTCACGACTACGTCACGATCTGCCCGCAGTTTCAGCTTGTCACCGAGCATGGCCTTTACTGTGGCGAGCCCGACGAGCACGGCTGCGCCGAGTGCCTTGCGAAGCGTCCCCCGCAGTGGCCTCTCGACATTCTGGGCTGGCGCGGCGCGTTCGCGACGCTGCTTCGCGGCGCGGCACGGGTTATAGCCCCGTCGCGCGATGTCGCCTCGCGCATCGGGCGCTACGTGGCGGGGCTGCATATCGAAGTGTGGCCACATCCTGAACCCGCGCTTTCGCTGCGGCCCGTCACGCGCGTAGCCACGCTGGGGATGCTTTCGCGCGAGAAGGGCTTTGACCGCGTGATCGCGTGCGCGCAGGATGCTCACGCGCGCGATCTGCCGCTCGCGTTCCACATCCTGGGGGCCACTGCCGCGCCCCTGCCGCCGCTGCCGCTGTCGCGGCTGTCGATGAGCGGCGAGTATGAAGAGGGAGACCTTCCCGCGCTGGTGGCCGCGACGCATCCGGACGTGCTGTGGTTTCCTGTCCAGTGGCCGGAGACCTACACCTACACGCTGTCGGCTGCATTGGCGGCCGGCATCCCAATTGTTGCCTCGGAAGTGGGGGCGCTGCCAGAGCGGCTGGCGGGGCATCCTTCCGCCCGCCTGTTGCCTTGGAATGCGACCGCTGCGGCGTGGAACGAAGCACTCCTTGCGGCGGCATCGCCATCACCTGAGCGCGCTACGGTTGCGGTCGGAGCGGCGCCTGGCGGCTATGTAGAGCGCTACCTCGCGCCGCTGCTGAATGCCGCTCCCGCAGTGGAAGCAGGATGGCCCGAGTTGTTGCCCAGACATTGCGAGCCGCCGACGGCCGCGCGCGGGCCTGAACTATCGCTTGCCGAGCTGGCGTTCGCGGGCGCGCTCTGTGGCCGCGCCGAGGCCCGTGCCGCGCTCTTGCGCCGGTCGGCGCAGGCGGACACCGATCTCGACGCGTTGAAGGCTGCGCTCGCGGCGGCGGAAGGCGCCTCCGGAGCGGACGGTTCGCACGTAACGGCGTTCGAAGAGCGCGTCGAAGCGCTCAGGGACTCCGCTGCCCAGGCGAAGCGCGAGGCCCAGGAGGCGCTTGCGCAGGCGCAGCGCGAAGCGGAGGAGGCGCTTGCGCAGGCGAAGCGTGAGGCCGAGGAGGCGCGTTCGCGCGCCGCGGAGCTTGAGTGGCGGATGGACGTCGTCAAAGTTGCGCTTGCGCAGGTGGAGCGAGAGGCTGGCGAGGCGGAGTCGCGTGCGTCGGAGCTCGAGCGACGCATCGGTGCCCTCGAGGCTGCCGGCGCACAGGCAGAGCGCGAGGCCGCTGACGCACGTGCGCGCGTGCTAGATATCGAAAACTCCAACAGCTGGCGGGTCACGGCGCCGCTGCGGCGCGTGGGCCGCTACGCGAGGGTGGCTGTCGCGCGCATCCGTGCCGGGCTGCTCAGCCTTCGCCATGTGCGACGACGAGCAGTGCTCGCGATGACGCTGTTGCGCGATGAAGGCCCGCGCGCGCTTGCCGCCCGCGTTGCGGAGAAGCTCAAGGGCGGGGCGCGCTTTCGGCCGCCACAGCCGGCGGCGTACGAGCTGGCGGCTGCGATCGTCCCACTCGCGTTTCCGGTCGCCGATTCACCGCGCGTGTCGATCGTCGTGCCAATGTATGGGAAGCCGCAGCTGACGTTCACCTGCCTGTCGAGTTTGCTCGCCGAGACGCCGATGAACGACTGCGAAGTCATCGTCGTCGACGACGCCTCGCCGGCGCCTGCCGCCGAGGCGCTCGCTGCAATCAGCGGCGTCCGTTTTGAACGGAACCCCGAGAACCTTGGGTTCATCGGCAGCTGCAACCGGGGCGCCGAGCTTGCGCGCGGCGAGTTTCTCGTGTTCCTGAATAACGATACGGTCGTGACGAAAGGCTGGCTCGCTGCACTGCTCGCCGTTTTCGAGCGCCGCGTGGACGCCGGCCTCGTCGGCGCCAAGCTCGTCTACCCAGACGGTCGGCTCCAGGAAGCCGGCGGTATCGTGTGGCGCGACGGCTCCGCCTGGAACGTCGGCCGCAACGATGACCCCGAGCGGCCCGAGTACAACTACCTGCGCGAGGCAGACTACTGCTCCGGGGCCTGCCTTGCAATTCCGGCGGCCTTGTTCCGCGCGCTCGGCGGATTCGACAAGCGCTACGCGCCTGCCTACTACGAGGACACCGACCTCGCCTTCGCAGTGCGTGCCGCGGGACGCAAGGTTTACTACCAACCGGCTTCGAAAGTCGTTCACTTCGAGGGTCAGACCGCCGGCACCGATCTGGCTTCGGGCGTCAAGCGTCACCAGGAAGTGAACCGTCACGCTTTCCACGAGAAGTGGGCGGCGGCGCTGGCCTCCCACCGCGGCAACGGTGTGCACCCGGAACTCGAGCGCGACCGCTCGGCGGTGCGGCGTGTGCTCGTTATAGAAGCATGCATGCTGACGCCCGATCAGGATTCCGGCTCGGTGCGCACGCAGGCGATGCTCGAGCTTGCCGTCGAGATGGGTTCGAAGGTGACGTTTGTTGCCGACAACCTCGAGCATCGGCAGCCGTATGTGGCAGAGCTACAGGCGCGCGGCGTGGAGGTGCTCTTCGCGCCTTATGTGACATCGATTGCCGAACTGTTAGATCGGCGCGGACGCGAGTTCAAACTGGTAATCATCGCGCGCCATTACATCGCGGTGAAACATCTGGACGCGATACGCCGGTTTGCCCCTCAGGCAACAGTTGCGTTCGACACCGTCGACCTGCATTTCCTGCGCGCTGAGCGCCTTGCCGGACTCGAGGGGGGCTCAGCATCGAAGGCCGCAGCGCGCGCGAGCCGGGATGAGGAACTCGCGGTCGTGCGGCGCGCCGACGTGACAATCGTCGTCTCGCCCATCGAGCGCGAGGTCCTCCAGGGGATCGTTCCGGACGCAAAGATCCTGCTGTTGTCCAACATCCACGAGCCAACTGGCGGCGGAAAGCCGTTTGCCGCGCGAGAGGGACTCGTGTTCATCGGTGGATTTCAGCACCCACCCAATACCGATGCCGTGCTCTGGTACGCCCGCGAAGTGCTGCCGCGCGTCCGGCAATGTCTGCCCGGCGTAACGACGTACATCGTCGGCAGCAAGGTTCCAGCGACGATCCGTGCGCTCGCCGCGCCGGACTTCGTCGTCACGGGATACGTGCCCGACGTCGCGCCGTTCTTCACGGATTGCCGGCTGTCGATCGCACCGCTGCGTTACGGCGCAGGTGTCAAGGGCAAGGTCAACCACGCGATGAGCTTTGGACTGCCGGTGGTCGCGACGGCGCCGGCAATCGAAGGAATGCAACTCGTGCCGAGCGAGGACGTGATGGTCGCCGACGATCCCGAGGAGTTCGCGATCGCGATTGAACGCGTTTACCGTGATGAGGTGCTCTGGCAGCGCCTTTCGGCGGGGGGTGTCGAGAACGTCCGTTGCCACTTCTCGCGTGCCGTCGCGAAGCGGGCGCTGAGGGAGCTGTTCGCGCTCGCCGACGCCTCGGGGTCGGGGACAGGTCTTGAGAAGTAGCGCATGCTCGTCATTTTGCGCGATCTGCCGTTCGTCGATGACACGCCGGAGCCGCGCGGCGCCGCTCAAATCCAGGTGGTGGCTGTCACATGGAGCACAGCGTGACGCCGGCGGTGGGCACATGTCGCTCGCCCTGGCTATCGCCGTCGCTCGGACCTGAGAATTTGAGGGCGCGCGGACCGGCGTGAGCTGGTGCCGCCCGCGGCTGACCGTACCTTGTTCGGATCGCCAACGTGCGCAGCGTGGAGGCCATCAGACTTCATCCGTCGACCGGCGCGACGGAAGAATCCCCTGCTTGCGCGCAAACGCCACGTTCGCCGCCAGGAAACCCTCCTTGTTCCCGCAGTCGAACCGTGTGCCCTTAAAACGCGCAGCGAGCACCTCGCCGTAGATGATGCGCCGCGCGATCGCGTCGGTCAGTTGGATCTCGCCACCGCTGCCGCGCGGTGTGGTAGCCAGTTCGTCGAAGATCTCGGGCCGCAGCACGTAGCGACCGACCACCGCCAGCGTTGATGGCGCGGTCGCTGGGTCGGGTTTTTCGATCATGCCGGTGACGCGCTCGATTCCATCTTCGAGCGGCGTCGAGGTCACGATGCCGTAGCGGTTCGTTTCTGCACGCGGCACGTCCTGCACGGCGAGCACGGACGCATTGTGCTTTTCGTACGCTTCGACGAGCTGCCGCGTGACCCCTGGCGAAGCATCGATCAGATCATCTGCAAGAATCACCGCGAAGGGTTCATCGCCGACCACCGGCTGCGCGCACAGCACCGCATGGCCGAGGCCCAGTTGCTCCGACTGGCGTATGAAGATGAAGTTGACTCCGGTTGGCGTGGCCGAGTGCAGTGCTTTGTACAGATCGTGTTTGCCCTTGGCGAGCAGTTCCTGCTCGAGTTCCGGAATGCGATCGAAGTGATCCTCGATCGCGCGCTTGTTGCGTCCGGTGATGATGATCATCTGTTCGATACCGGCCGCGGCGGCCTCCTCGACCGCGTACTGGATCAGCGGTTTGTCGACCACCGGCATCATCTCCTTCGGCATCGCCTTGGTGGCGGGCAGGAAACGCGTGCCGAAACCGGCGGCGGGGAAGACGGCCTTGCGAACCTTCTGGCTCATTGGGCGAGACGCTGGGTCAGTAGTTGTTTGCCGATTTCGACCCCGAACTGGTCGAACGCGTTGATGTTCCACACCACGCTCTGCACGAAGGTGCGGTGTTCGTACAGCGCGAGCAGTGCGCCAAGCGAACGCGCATCGAGCTGCGGGACCGTGATGAAGGAACTCGGCCGTCCTCCGCGCGTCGCGGCATAGGCGGGCTTCGCCTGAGCCCCGCCGAGCACGCGGTCGCCAAACGCCAGCGCATCGGCCTGCGCCTGCGCGTTCATGTACAGCAGCCGCTCGCGCCGCGATGGCGAGTCCGCGAAGCTTGCGCTGGTGACGAAATCGACCGGCGAAAAATGCGTGCCCTGATGCAGGAACTGGAACACGCTGTGCTGCGCGGTGGTGCCGACTTCACCCCACACGACCGGTGACGTGTCATACGCAAGCGTCTGCGCGTCGCGATCGACACCCTTGCCGTTGCTTTCCATTTCCAGTTGCTGCAGGTAGCCCGGCAGATAACGCAGCCGCTGCGCGTACGGCATCACCGCGCGCGTGCGGATGCCCCAGAAATTGACGTACCAAAGGCCGAGCAGTCCGAGCAGCACGGGCAGGTTGTCTTCCAGCGGCGCAGTTGCGAAGTGCGCATCCATTTCGGCGGCGCCGGCGAGAAACGCCTCGAACTTCGCGCGACCGTGCGCCAGCGCAACCGGAAAACCGCACGCCGACCACACCGAGTAACGGCCGCCGACCCAGTCAGGAAAGGTCAGGACATGGTCTGCCGGCACGCCGAATTCGATCGCGCGTTTGGGCTGGCTGGTGATCGCCATCAACTGCCGCGCCGGGTCGATGCCGGGCGTGCGTTTGATCCAGTCGAGCGCCGCGCGCACGTTCTCCAGCGTTTCCAACGTGGTGAAGCTCTTGGAGATCGCCACCAGCAGCGTCGTTTCCGGTTGCGCGCCGGCAAGTGCCGAATCGAGATCGACCGGATCGATATTGGAAGCAAACCGCAGTCGCGGTCCGCTTTGCGGGCCCAGGGCTTCGGTCACCAGGCGCGGACCGAGATCGGAGCCGCCGATGCCAAAGCAGATCACGCTGTCGATGGCGCGTCCGGTCGCGCTTTTCACCTGCCCGGCGCGCAACTGCTCGGCCAACGCAAGAAACCTCTCCCGCTCCGCCGCCAGAGACGCCGCCTGTGTCTTGTCGCGCGGCGCGGTGCGCAGCGCCGTGTGCCACGCCGGTCGCGCTTCCGTGTTGTTGATGGGCTCGCCCGCCAGCAATCGGGTGCGCCAGTCTTCCAGCTTCATTTCGCGCGCCAGCGCCAGCAACTGTGCCAGTGCGGCGTCGTCGATCAGATGCCGGGAGAGGTCGGCACGCACGCCGGCGGCCTCGCGGATCCAGCGCCGGGCACGCTGCGGATCGGCTTCGAACAATGCGGAAAGTGGCTGCGTTGCGAGTCTGGACTCCTGCTGTTGCAGGTCGCGCCAGCGAGGCGATTGCGAGGGATTCATGCGTGAGCCCTTGTGTAGACTGAATTGTACGGGCGCGTAACGATTCTCGCCCTCAGACGACGGGCCTGTTCATGATCGATCCCGGCATATTCAAGGCTTACGATATTCGCGGCATTGTTGACCGCACGTTGACGGTCGAGGCGGCGCGCGCGATCGGGCAGGCGCTCGGTTCGGAGGCGATCGTTCAGGGTGTGCGAGAAATCGCCGTTGGCCGCGATGGGCGATTGTCGGGACCGAAGCTGCGCGATGCGCTGATCGATGGCATCCGCGCCAGCGGCACCAATGTCGTCGACATCGGCATGGTGGCCACGCCGATGCTGTATTTCTCAACGTTTCACCTGGGCACGACCTCCGGCGTGGAGATCACCGGCAGTCACAATCCGCCGGACTACAACGGGCTGAAGATGGTGCTCGCGGGCACCACGCTGCATGGCGATGCGATCCAGCGGCTGCGCGCGCGCATCGAGTCAGGCGATCTGGTTCGCGCCTCGCGGGCCGGCGCATTGCGGCAGGCCGACGTCGTCGATGCCTATCTCGCGCGCATTGCGAGTGATATCAGGCTGGCGCGGCCGCTGAAGATCGCGGTTGACTGCGGCAATGGTGTGGCGGGCGCATTTGCACCGCGTCTGTACCGAGCGCTCGGTTGCGAGGTGATCGAACTGTTCTGCGAGGTTGACGGCACATTTCCCAACCACCATCCCGATCCCGCGCATCCGGAGAACCTGCAGGACCTGATCCGCTGCCTGCGCGACACCGATGCGGGACTGGGGCTTGCCTTCGATGGCGACGGCGATCGCCTGGGCGTGGTGACCAAGGACGGGAAGATCATCTATCCCGACCGCCAGATGATGCTGTTCGCGCGCGGTGTGCTCGCGCAGCGGCCCGGCGGGGAAATCATTTTCGACGTCAAATGCTCGCGCCATCTGGCGCGGCAGATCACTGCTGCCGGCGGCAAACCGACGATGTGGCGCACCGGGCATTCGCTGATCAAGGCAAAACTGAAGGAGACCGGAGCGCCGCTCGCCGGTGAGATGAGCGGGCACATCTTCTTCAACGATCGCTGGTACGGCTTCGACGATGGGATGTATGCCGGGGCGCGGCTGCTCGAACTGCTGTCGCGCGAGGCGGATCCGTCGGCGGTGCTCAACGCGCTGCCGGACGCCATCAGCACGCCCGAACTGCATCTGAAAACCGCCGAGGGCGAGAACTTCACATTGATGGACAAACTGAAGTCGCAGGCGAAGTTCCAATCGGCGCGCGAAGTGATCACCATCGACGGCGTGCGCGTCGAGTACGACGATGGCTTCGGCCTGGCGCGGCCGTCGAACACGACGCCGGTGGTGGTGCTGCGATTCGAGGCCGACACGGACGCGGCGCTACGGCGCATTCAGTCCGATTTCCGCCGCGCGCTGCTGGCGGTCAAACCGGACGCCGAGTTGCCGTTCTGACGCACGGCAAAAGAAGACTTCTCTCACCACAGAGCCACAGAGAACATCTGGAAGAAATCGGATCTCCTCGGGGCTCTCCGGGCCCTTCGTGTCGACGCACGCGGCTGCGCGGCGCAGGATGCGTGTTCGACACACAGACAAGGAAGAACATGGAGCAGGAATTCGAGTTACTCCTCCGTGTTCTCCGTGTCTCTGTGGTGCAAACAGGGGTTCCCAACGCGGCCCCTACAATCGCCGCGCCATGAGCGGCGTGCGCATCCTGATCGTCAAGACCTCGTCGATGGGCGACGTGGTGCACGCGTTGCCGCTGGTGTCCGACATTGCGCGCGCGCGACCCGATGCGGTGATCGACTGGGTGGTGGAAGAGGGGTTCGCCGCGATTCCGCGACTGCATCGCGCGATCGACCGCGTGATCACGATCGCGCTGCGGCGTTGGCGCAAGTCGCTCCTGAAGCGCGCGACCTGGACCGAGATTGCCGCCTTCCGCCGGGAATTGCGCGCGCGCAGCTACGACGCGGTGATCGACTGCCAGGGCCTGGTCAAGAGTGCATTGATCGCCGCGACCGCGCACGGTCCGGTCTGGGGTTTCGACCGCGTCACTACACGCGAGCCACTGGCGGCGCTTTCTTATGCGCATTCGGTGGCGGTCGAGCGTGGCCAGCATGCGATCGCGCGCAACCGCGCGCTTGGTAGCGCGGCGCTGGCATATCCGGCGCACGACGCGCCGCGCTTTGCATTGCAGGTTGTGCCGCCGGCCATGCCGGAACTAGCAGAGCTCGCGCGGCGCGCCTACGCGGTGCTGCTGACCAACGCCAGCCGCGCAACCAAGCTGTGGCCGGCCGAACGCTGGCGTGCAGTGGAGTCCGCGCTTGCTGAACGCGGACTGAACAGTGTGCTGTTCTGGGGCAGTGAGGCGGAGGAAGGCGCAACGCGTGCGCGCGTAAGCGGCATGCATCGCGCGTGGGTCGCGCCGCGCGCGACGCTGGATCAATTGGCCGCCGTGCTTGCAGGTGCCCGCGTCGTGATCGGTCTCGACACCGGGCTCACGCATCTGGCCGCGGCCGTGGGCGCGCCGACGATCGGCATCTACTGCGACTACGACCCAGCGTTGGTCGGTGTCACGGGCGATGCGCCATGCGCGAGCCTCGGCGGCGTGGACCGCGCACCCGCGGCAATCGACGTGATCGCGGCGGCCGAGCGCATTCTCGATGCATCGCAGAGGCCGCGATGAGCCCGCGCATCGCACGCCGGCTGTACACGCTTGGCTGGTGGCTCGCGATTCCGATGGCGGGGCTGTATCTCGTCTGGCGCGCGCTGCGGCAACGCGAGTATCTGCGGCACTGGGGCGAACGCTTCCTTGGACGCGGCGCGAGTGCAAGCGGCGAGCGGGTGATCTGGCTGCACGCGGTGTCGGTCGGCGAGACACGCGCCGCGCAACCGCTGATCGATGCGCTCGCGCGCGCGCATCCGCAGGTGCGTTTTGTCCTCACGCACATGACCCCGACCGGTCGCGTTGTGGGTGAATCGATCGCGCGCGAGTTGCCTGGTCGCGTGGTGCAGCGCTATCTGCCGTACGACCTGCCGTTCGCGGTGCGTCGATTCCTGAAGGAAGCGCACCCGTCGGTCGGCGTGCTGCTGGAGACCGAAGCGTGGCCGAACCTGCTGTTCGGCGCGCAGGCTGCGAGCATCCCGATGGTGCTGATCAATGCGCGGCTGTCGGAGAAGTCGGCCGCAAAGGCGCAGCGCTTCGAGGCGTTGATCAGGCCGGCGGCCGCCAATCTGGCTCGAATTACAGCCCAGTCCGAGGCTGACCGCGCGCGGCTGGCACGCATCTACGATGGACCGATCGATGTGCTCGGCAACATGAAGTTCGATCTTGCACCGCTGCCCCAACTGATCGAGCAGGGCCGCCTTGCGCGTTCGCGTTGGGGCAGCCGCCAAGTGTGGCTGGCCGCCAGCACGCGCGAGGGGGAGGAGGTCCTGATCCTCGATGCGCTGGCCCGCCGGACGGATCGAAGCGCGTGGCTGCTGATCGTGCCGCGCCATCCGCAACGCTTCGATGAAGTTGCGCGCCTGATCACCGAGCGCGGACTCAAGCTCGTTCGCCGCAGCTCGGCGGCGTGGAACGCGACACCTGGTGACACTGCGGTCCTGCTCGGCGATTCGATGGGCGAAATGTCGATGTACTACGCCGCGGCCGACGTGGCGCTGATCGGCGGCAGCCTGCGACCGTTTGGCGCGCAGAACCTGATCGAGTCGTGCGCGGTCGGCACACCGGTGGTGCTGGGGCCCAGCACGTTCAACTTTGCGCAGGCTGCGGAGGATGCACTCGCAGCGGGCGCGGCGATCCAGGTGGCCGATGCGGAAGCGGCGCTGGCCGCGATGGATCAACTGACGCGCGATCCAGAGCGATTGCAGGCGATGCGCGCGGCCGCGCTGCAATTCGCCGCGGCGCATCGCGGCGCCACTGCTCGAACTGCCGCCATGATCGGACAGGTGCTTGCTGCGGGCGCGGCGTGAACCGAGATCAGCCCCCGATCCGCGCGATTCAAGGTCGACGCGCCAGCAGCGCGATGTCAGGTCGACGCGCCAGCAGCGCGATGTCACGTCAACGCGCCAGCAGCGCGATGTCAGGTCAACGCGCCAGCAGCGCGTTGAGGGT
>DAITAC010000080.1:0-4876 GCA_036824465.1 Burkholderiaceae bacterium | reverse complement strand
GTCAACGCGCCAGCAGCGCGATGTCAGGTCAACGCGCCAGCAGCGCGTTGAGGGTCTCGACATCCTTTTCGTCGAGTGTGCCGGCCGCCGCCTCCAGGCGCAGGCCGTTGACGAGGAAGTCGTAGCGCGACTTCTTCAGATCGCGTTGTGTATTGAACAACTGCGTGGTGGCATTCAGCACATCGAGGTTGATGCGGACGCCCACGCGGTAGCCCAGCCGCGTCGATTCGAGCTGGCTCTTGGCCGAGACTTCGGCCGATTCCAGTGCGCGCACCTGCGCCAACCCGAAATCCACGCCCGTATACGCCTGCCGTGCCAACTGCGCCGCGGTGCGGCGGGCCGATTCGAGGTCCTGCTTCGACTTTTCTTCATTGGCCAGCGCTTCGCGCACGCGGCTCTGGATCAGTCCGCCGGTGTACAGCGGAAAGTTCAGCTGCACGCCAATGCTGCCGGCGCGCGTAGTGTTCGTACCGACCGTGGTCGAACTGCCGTCAGCGCGGTTCTGGCTGAGCGAGGCGGTCAAGTCGACGGTCGGCAACTGGCCTTCACGCTGGCGCTTGGTCTCGCGTTGGGCGATCTCGGCCGTGGCCTTCGCGACCGCGACGCCGTAGCTGTTTTCTTCGGCCTGTTTGGCCCAGGCCTCGACATCGCCTGGCTGAGGTGCGGCGAGTATCGGGGGATCGCGCAGCGGCGCCAGCTGGCCCGGATCACGGCCGATGATCGCTCGCAATGCGTTCTGCTTGACGATCAGATCGCCGCGTGCGGTCTGTTCCTGCGCAACGGTTTGGTCGAAGCGCGCCTGGGCCTCGTGCGTGTCGACGATGGTCTTGGTGCCGACTTCGAACTCGCGCTTGGCCTGCGCCAGCTGTTCGGCCACCGCCTTCTTATTCTCGAGGATCGCTTCCAGCGCATCCTGCGCGGCCAGCACGTCGAAGTACGCCTGTGTGACGCGCAGGATCAGATCCTGCCGCGCCTGGGCCAATGTGGCCTCGGCGCTGACCACCGACAGCTTCGCCTGCGTGATCGCTTCCCAGTTCTGCGGACGGTACAGCGGCATCGCCAGCGACAACGACGGGCCCCAGCCGGTGAAGGTCCGATTGAAGTTCGGCGTCTGTGAATCGAGGTTCGTGGCGCTGACACCAAGACCCGCATTAACCGACGGCAGCACGCCGGCGCGCGCCTGTGGTTCACGCTCGTCGGCGGCCTGGCGCGCAAAGCGCGCCGAGGCGAATACGGAATCGTTCTGAACCGCGTCGCGATAGATCGTCAGCAGATCGTTGCGCGCCGGCGTTTGCGCCCAGCCACTGCCTGCCAGCGCGAGCAATGCGCTGGCGACTGCTGTCCTCTTGTTCGCAAACATCACAGTTTCCCTCCGGAGTTCTCGCAGTTCAGTTCAATAGACCGGCATCGACGGATCGACCTGCCGCGCCCACGCATCCACGCCACCCAACAGGTTGTACACATCGGCGAAGCCTTCGCGCAGCAGAAACATCGCCACATGCGCACTGCGGTGGCCATGATGGCAGATGCAGACAACCGGCCGATCGGTATCGAGTCGATGCACTTCGCCCGGCACCGCACGCATCGGTATCAACTCGGCACCCGCGATCTGGCAGATCTGCGTTTCCCACGGCTCGCGCACGTCCAGCAACTGCGGCCGTCCGCGTGCGGGGTCGGCCAGCCACTGCGCAAGGTCGCTCGCATTGATGACTTTCATCAAAACCTGAACGTGGAAGGGCGCCAGGCATTGCGCAGCGGCTTCACATTGGTCTCGAACAATGGCAGCCGGTCATACGCGCCGTCGCCGACGCGCGTCACGATCTGCGCCGTCATCACCGGCGCGTCGCCCACGATCAGCGCCATCCGTCCACCGATCTTCAGCTGCGACAGGAGCGAATCGGGCAGGGCCGGCAGTGATCCGGAGACGATGATCGCATCGTACGGCGCGCGTGCCGCCCAGCCGCCGGCGCCATCGCCGACTTCGACCTTGACGTTGCGCACGCCTGCGCGGGCGAGGTTGTCCGCGCCGAAATGTGCCAGTCGCTGGTCGATTTCAACCGTCAACACGTGCTGCGCCTTGTGGGCGGCCAGCGCCGCCATGAAGCCGGACCCGGTGCCGATTTCCAGCACATGTTCGTGCGGTTTGATGCCGATCTCCTGCAGAAAGCGCCCTTCGACCTTGGGCGCGAACATGAACTCGCCCGTGTCGATGCCGTCAACCTTCAGCGGGATCTCCAGATCCATGAAGGCCAGCGCGCGATAGGCCGGCGGCGCAAAATCTTCGCGCTTGACCACGAGCAGCAGGTCGAGCACCGACTGATCGAGCACCTCCCACGTCCGCACCTGCTGCTCGACCATGTTGAAGCGGGCTTTCTCAACGTCGAACGCAACGGTCGGTGAATTCATCGCCACAACTTTCGCAAACGAGCCAACGCGACAGGCGCGAATCTTAGCAATCGCGCGTGCACCCTCATGTCATTTCGCTCCCCGATAGCGTCGTTCTGTCGCATCGATCAGCGCGCGGCCGGACGGCGGCGCGCTTTTCGACCGGCTGCCGGGGCCGTGACGCCTCCCTGCAGCGAGGCCAGTGCCATGTCCAGCAGGGTTTCGATGCAGCGATCCGCGTCGACCGGCTTCGACGAGCAGGGTCCGAACGAGCGCTTCCACAGGCTCAGCATCACCATCGGTGCCGAGAACACGTGAACGAAGGTCTCGATGTGCACCGACCGGAATTCGCCACGCGCAATGCCGCGCTCGACGACGGCCGCGATGAGGCGATGCCAGGGTTCGATGACCTCCTCGAGGAAGAAGCGCGTGATCTCTGGAAAATTGCCACTCTCGGCCATCATCAGCTTGCTGATGCCGCCGGCCTGCGTCGCGCCGAATTCTTTCCACCAGCGATGCGTCAGCGTTTTGAGCAGTTCGGCCGAACTGCCTGCGAATGTGGACACCTCGTCACGCGCGGCGCTGATACGTTCGACGATGTTCTCGCGCACCACGGCCTTGAACAGTTCCTCCTTGTTTTCGAAATACAGGTACAGCGTGCCCTTGGACACGCCCGCGCGTGCGGCAACGTCGTCGAGGCGCGTGCCGGCAAACCCGCGCTCGACAAACAGGTCCAAGGCCGCGGCGAGCAGCTCAGCCGGCCGCGCTTCCTTGCGGCGGACCCAGCGTGGTCTGGTTTCGGCTGATTCGCTGATCTTCAATGTGCGAAGTCGGTGCAGGGAAATTTTAATGACTGACTGGTCAGTAATATAGATTGATCGCGCAGGTGGGTCAAGGAAGACGGCATCTTCCCGACGCATTGGCGGCGCCAGCGTCACATTGAATTCTTCGAGTGTGGCGCTCGTGCTGATCGTCCAACGTGGCTTGCATTGCGCCGGTCCTCTGCGACGGGGCCGACCTCACGACGTGGTGCGCGCCAGCTGCCTGCGCAGGCATCGTCGGGCGCTCGACACACGGTTCGACGCCGGTTGCCATCAGCACGTATCCTTGCCACGCGTGTGCACGCAATGCGTGGCGACGGGCAACGTTGCCGGCAGGACGGTTTCGATAGTGACGTGGGCAAACCCTTTTCGCAGGCACCTTTGCTTGAAGAGATCGGGCGATTGAATCCGCAGGGTTTGTAGATGACGCAGGCGGACGAAGCGATGGGCAACGAATACAGCCTCGATATGTTGACGGCAGCAACCGGCGCCGAGGGCGAGCTTGCGGTGCAGGTCGCGAGCACTTTCCTGCGGGTGGGTCCCGAACTGCGCGAAAGGCTGCGCGCTGCGGTCGCCGGCGCGGATGCGAACGGCGTAGTCGCTGCCGCGCACGAATTGAAGGGCATGGCGGCGATGATCGGCGCCGAACGCCTTTCACTGGCGGCCAAGGCGCTGGAGATGGCGGGGCGCAACGGCGAGCGTGAGTTCTATTCCGATCCCGCACCGTTGGCGCGCATCGAGGATGAGTGGGTGTGCGTCGCGGACACGCTCAAGGCGCTGACGCCGCCAGGCTGACCCGCGCGGACGGCTGCACGACGGATCGGTTCACCCGAAAGTCAAACCATGCGTGTGTGCAATGTAGCGACGATCGCCGGCGTCGACCCCTCAGGCGGCGCAGGCGTACTCGCTGACGTCAAGGCAATCAGCGCGCAGCGTGCGTACGCCTGTGCTGTGATCACCGCGCTGACGGCGCAGAACACAAAGGCCGTGACCGGCATTCACGCGGTTCCCGCGCCCTTTGTGCTCGAGCAGATCGATGTGCTGTTTGCCGACGTCGCGATCGATGCGGCCAAGATCGGCATGGTCGGCGGCCGCCCGGTGATCGAAGCCGTGGCCGAAGGGCTGCAGCACTGGGCGCCGCCTTTCGTCGTGCTCGACCCGGTGATGATCGCCAAGAGTGGCGATGCGTTGCTGGAGAAGGATGCGGTCGGCGCGCTGCGCGAAGCGCTGCTGCCGCTGGCAACCGTGATCACGCCCAATCTGCCCGAGGCGGGCGTGCTGCTGGAGCAAAGAGCGCCGGACAGTCTGCGTGAGATGCGCCAGACCGCGGAGCGCCTGCGCGACAGGATGCAGCACACCGGCGAGCGCTGGGTGTTGCTCAAGGGCGGGCACCTGCCGTTCGGCGATGCGGTTGATCTGCTGAGCGATGGCGACAAGATGATTGAACTCACCGCCCCGCGTGTGCAGACGAAGAACACGCACGGCACCGGCTGCACGCTGTCGGCGGCGCTGGCTGCGCTGCTGCCGCAACTGGCGAATGTGCCGGAGGCAGCGCGGCGCGCCAAGGCGTACCTGACGCAGGCGCTGGTCCATGCGGATGTGCTCAGTGTTGGCAAAGGGCACGGGCCGGTGCATCACTTCCATGCGATGTGGAAGTAACGTGCGCTCTC
>DAITAC010000167.1:0-5773 GCA_036824465.1 Burkholderiaceae bacterium | reverse complement strand
AAGGTAATCGTCGTTGGCGTTCCGACGTCCGATCCCGAACTCACCAGCCTGCGCAACAGCGTGCTCGCCGCCGGAGGCTCCGTCTACTTCCGCTACACATCGGTGGCCGCGCTTTCGGCGCTGCTGCCTGCTAGCCGCGTCATCGACATCGCACAACTTGCCGAGGTACAGGGCATCTCGCCGAACCGGATGACCGCGCGCACCGCCACCACGCTGACCTCGAGCCTGCTCGAACAGGCGACCGGCGTCAACAACGTTCGAACGCGAGACCCCTTGTCGAGCCTCGGCTACATCGGGTTCGACGGCACGGGCGTGGGCATTGCGATCCTTGACTCCGGGATCATGCGCGGGCATCAGCTGTTTCAGGACGCGGCCGGCGTCTCGCGCCTGCGCAAGAGCGTCAGCTTCCTGCTCGCCGGCGACACGAAGAAGGACAAAGCCAAGGACTGGACCCCGGGCATCGACGTGTCGGCAGCACTCTTTCCAGGCAGCTTGACCAAGACAAAGTTTGAGACAGCGATCGACCCGACGAAGCTGCAATGGGGCGACGCGTACGGTCACGGCACGCACGTGGCAGCAGTGGCCGCCGGCCGCGATCTGCGCCAGACGCTCGACACCACCGGCATCGCGCCGGGCGCCAGCCTGTACGACGTGCGCGTGCTCGACGACAACGGCTTTGGCCAGTTGAGCGACGTGCTTGCGGGCATCGACTGGGTCATCTACCACGCGCGGGAATACAACATTCGCGTGATGAACCTGAGCCTCGCGGCGGATTCGACCGAGAGCTGGCAGACCGATCCGCTGGCGCGTGCGGCGCGCAGCGCGGTGGCGGCCGGCATCACGGTAATCGCGGCGGCCGGCAACTTCGGGCAGAGCGCGAGCGGTGCAGAGCGGTACGGCACGATCAGCTCGCCCGGTCACGATCCGTCGGTGATCACGGTCGGCTCGGCCAACAGCAGGGGCACGGCAGCGCGCGGCGACGACAGCATCAACTTCTTCAGTTCCCGCGGTCCAACGCGTGCGTCGTACATCGATTCCAGCGGCGTGCGCCGCATCGACAACCTGCTCAAGCCCGATCTGGTCGCGCCGGGCAACAAGGTCCTCGGCGCACGAGCGGTCGACGACTGGACCCTGCTCCTGCAGAGCTGGCTGCCGCTGCGATACCCGCAACTAACGCAGATTGAAGGCGCGAGCTCGATGGGTGGCCAGTCGGTGATGATGCTGTCGGGCACGTCGGTGGCGGCACCGGCCGTTGCAGGCGCGACAGCACTGCTGCTGCAGGCCAACCCCGGACTGACACCGCCATTGGTCAAGGCGATCCTGCAGTACTCGGCACAGCCGCTGCCGAATGCCAACCTGCTGCAGCAGGGCGCGGGACTGCTGAATATCGACGGCGCGATCAAGCTCGCGCTGGCGCTGCGCACCGACGTGGCGAGCGCGGTCGAGAGCGGTACGCTGGTTTCCGGCGCATCGCTTCTCGCCAATGGCAAGTCCATGCCCACGCCGTCGTCGACGATCGCCGGCCAGAGCTTCAACTGGAGCCGAATCGTCTTTGCCGGCGGCAGCCATATCCTGAGCGGAACTGCGCTGTTCACCAAGTACCAACCGATTTACGACCCGCGGCTGACCTGGTTGCGTGATGTCGCGAAGCGCCGCACTGTCATCTACTGGCCGGCCTCCAAGGACGTGCCCGGCAGTACCTTCCCGAAGAGCATCGTCGAGGCACCGGCAGGCAATCAGTCGCTTGTCACCTCCGGCGTGCTCTCCGCCAGCGCGCTGGTCGGCTCGAGTTCCTGGTTGGGCAGGACCGGTGCGTTCCTGCCGACCGCGACGCTGTCGGGCTGGCTGGTCGGCGGCAGCGGCGTGGTCATCAGCGAGGGCGTGGTCATCAGCGAAGGGGTCGTGATCAGTGAAGGCGTGGTCATCAGTGAAGGCGTGGTGATCAGTGAAGGCGTCGTGATCAGTGAAGGCGTGGTGATCAGCGCAGGCGTTGTCATCAGCGAAGGTGTGGTGATCAGCGAAGCCGGCCAGCCGAATCCGACCAATCCGAACGACACCCCTCTTCTAGGTGAACCGTAAACGTAGAACGCGAATGACAGTGCGTGCGCCGTCGACGGCGCACACGACGAAGTGGCGGAGTGTCATGTGATCGCGCCGAACAAGTTCGGGCGAATTAAAGGCCAAGCCGTATCTGTCGATATCCCGTACACGGGGACCCGCGTTGCGGCGCGGAGCGACTTCGAACGGCCACACACTGGACCGTAACCATGAGTGAAGCAGAACGTCCGATCGCGGCGCCGGCGTCGCAAGCGCTGCCGGCCGCTTTCGCACGTCTTCTCTTCCCTGACTACAACGCCGCCGCCATCGCCTACTGGTCGGCGCTGGTCATTGTCGGTGCCGCAGCCTTCTTTGCCTCGGCGTTCAAGGTTGCGGCTTTGTCCGTGCCACAAACGTCGCAAGTGCTCGCGATCGCGCTCATCGCCGCGTTCGTCGGCATGTTTCCGTTACGCATCCCGAAGTCCAAGAACTCGATCGCCGCGGGCGACATCTTCATCTTCCTGCTGCTGGTGCTGCATGGCCCCGCAGCGGCGGTGATCGCCGCAGTGATGGAGGCCGCTGTCTGTTCCTGGCGCACGTCGAAGCGCTGGAGCAGTCGTATCGCCAGTCCGGCCGCGGCGGCTGTTGCGATGCTCATCTGCAGTACCGGCTTCGAACTCGGGGTCGCAGCCCTGGCGCGCCTCGGCTATTCCGGTGACACGGTGATTTTCGTTGCCCTGATGCTGTTTGCGGTCGGCTACTTCATCGTCAGCCCGACGCTGGTCACGACCGTCATCTACCTGAAACGCCGCCAAGGACCGACGCTCGCCGAATGGCTGACCAGTTTTGGCTGGCTCGGGATGGGCTATGTGGCGAGCGCGTCGATCGCCGGTGTGCTGTTCCTGGCGTTCCGCCAGTTCGGCGTTTCCACGGTCGTGTTCGCGGCACCGCTGATCGCCATGTTTCTGACCACGTTGCACTACTACTTTACCGGGCAGGAGGCGTCCGAGCGCGAAACCGCCGAGCGCGCCAGCCGCGAACGCGCCGAAGCCGCTGAGCGCGAGTCGTCGCAGGCTGCCCAGCATTTGCGCGAACTCGAATTGAGCGACAAGCGCTTTCACAGTGCGTTCACGCATGCGGCGATCGGCATGGCGCTGGTGTCGAACGATGGACGCGTGGTCCAGATCAACCGCGCGCTATGCGAACTGCTTGGACGTGACCGCGAATCGCTGATCGGCAGCCAGTTCCGCGAACTGCTGGATCCGTCCGATGCCAAGCCGCTCGATCAGCAGCTTCGACGCGTCAGCCAACGCGAGGTCGACGGCTTTCAGATCGAGCTGCGCTGCCTGCATCCGCAGGGCCAAGAAGTCTGGGCGTCCTTGCACTGTGGCTACTTCGACGACGCATCGGCGGGCGAATCGCATTTGATCGTCCAGGCATTTGACGTGACCGCGCGCCGCGCGGCCGAGGGCCGGCTGCATCACCTCGCCTATCACGACACCCTGACCAATCTGGCCAATCGCAGCCGCCTGCACGATGCGGTGGCGCAGGCGATCGACGCCCATCGCAACGATCCGTCGCAACAATTCTCGGTCATGTGCCTGTGTTTTGACCGCTTCAAGCTGCTCAATGAAAGTCTGGGACACGCGGCGGGCGACAAATTTCTGCTCAACGTGGCGCAACGGCTCAAGGAACATGCCGAGCCCGGTGACGTCGTCGCACGGTTGGGCAGCGACAAGTTCGCGATCCTTGCCATTCACCGCGACCGCGGCACGCACCACGCAATCACGCTGGCCGAACGTCTGCAGGAGGCGTTTCACAGACCGTTCGAGATCAACGGCACCGAGGTCAACACCGGCACCAGCATCGGAATCACATTCAGCGAAATCGCTGATCGCACGGCCGAAGAAGTGCTGCGCGATGCCGATCTCGCAATGTCCAAGGCCAAAGCCAGCGGCAAGGAACGTTACGCGCTGTTTGATCCTGGCCTGCATGTGCGGGCGTCCGAACGGCTGCTGCTGGACGCGGAATTTCGCCGCGGCCTCGAGGAAGATCAGCTGACGCTCGTCTTCCAGCCGATCTTTGCGATCGAGCCGCGCCGGCTGGTCGGATTCGAAGCACTCGCACGCTGGCAGCATCCGGAGCGCGGCGCGATCGCCCCGACCGTTTTCATCCCGGTGGCAGAGGAGTCGGGACACATCAGGCAGTTGACGAAGTGGGCCATTCAGCGGGCCTGTCTGCGGCTTCGCGCGTGGCAAGACCGAAACCCGGCGTTCAAGCGTCTCTTCGTCAACGTCAACATCTCAGGCCACGACCTGTGCGAGCAGATGTTTGCCGATCAGGTGCGCGAAACCCTGGACCTGTTCCAACTGGATCCTTCCTGCCTGACGCTGGAAATCACCGAGAACACGCTGATGCAGCAGCTCGAATCGGCCACCGACACGCTGATGAAGCTGCGTGAACTCGGCGTTGGGCTGAGCGTCGATGACTTCGGCACCGGCAATTCGTCGCTCAGCCACTTGTCGACACTGCCCATCAGCAGCCTGAAGATCGACCGCGCGTTCGTCAACAAACTTGAATACGGCTCGAACGAAGAGGAGATCGTGCGGGCAGTGATTCAGCTCGGCCATGCGCTTGGCAAGCGCGTCGTTGCGGAGGGCATCGAGACCATCCCGCAGCTCGATCGCCTGCGCGGCCTGGGCTGCAAATTTGCGCAAGGCTTCCTGCTGTCACGACCGCTTTCCGAACCGCAGGTCGCTGCATTGCTGGACAAGGCAGCCAGCATGGCCAAAGCGCACGATCCTTCCGAGCGGCACACAAGGTCGATCGCGAGCCAGGACGCGTTGACTCGCTCGAGGCAGAGAGTTGCCACTGAGGAAACCGATTAGCGGCGTAGACAAGGGCCATTTCCGCCCGACCGCCCAATAGCCGATGCAGAACCCAGGCTGATGGGCACTACCGCTCCTCTCTTGCGCCGCAGCGGCGGCGAACATCAATCGCATCACCTGCACCGGGCGCTGATGCCCGACTGAATCCGCGAGGCCGCGGCCCATCGCTGAGTGACGACGCCATCGGCCGCTGCTGTGAGGGTCCAGCAGGCACTGAACGACCCGGCGAATGTGACGACTGCGGCGACTGGTGCTCTAGCCCCAGCGAAGCGAAAGTCGCTGCACCGGCCACCTCACCCAGATCAGCACGCCTGCCTACGAGTTGTCACAAATGCCGCTCAGGGCCGTTTTTCAGCCGCTCGCCGGCAGGTTGGCCGTCTTCTTTAGTCGACCCTAAAGCCTAGCGGCGGGATGCCGTTTCCCTCGATAGGACTAGCCGGCATGCGCGCTGCGTGATGCGGGAGGGTCGGACGAGGGAATTGAGCCGCAAGTGCGGCGCTATTCCTTGATTTGAACCGGTTAACGGAAATCGAGAATCCTGGCCATGACTCAGACGTTCGCATTAGGCACAAAGGCCAAACGCATGATTGAGTGTCCCCTGCGGGTCACGTCAATATGGCTCATCCGATCGAAGTCGCGTCTTTGCGTTGCGACCAGGTGCCGCGCCGCAGGGTCGAGCAAGAAACCGGAGTAGCAGATGAATTCGCTGCAGCAGAACACCTCCACGAAAGACGGCCGCCGCGAAACGCTCGGCGTTGTGGCCAAACTGGTCGCAATCATCGTGGCGACCTTCGTTTTCGCCGCTTTCGCCAGCGCGCCGGCCCATCCGCAGAGCAGCGCGGAAGGCA
>DAITAC010000166.1:0-5776 GCA_036824465.1 Burkholderiaceae bacterium | reverse complement strand
GCACGGCGCTGATGCTGGCACCCGGCGGCGTGCAGATCTACTACGGCGACGAAAGTGCGCGGCCGCCGGGCCCCTTCACGTCGGGCGACAAGCAGCAGGCGACACGCTCTGACATGAACTGGGCGGGTCTCGACCGTGACGTGCTCGACCACTGGCGCAAGCTCGGCCAGTTCCGTGCGCGACACGTGGCGCTTGCGCGCGGTACGCACGCCAGGATTTCCGACGCGCCATATGCGTTCAGCCGCGTGAGCGACGAAGACCGCGTGGTCATCGCGATCGGTGCGAAAGACAAGGTGGCCATCAACGTCGCCGGCGTCTTTGCCGACGGCACGTCGGTGCGCGATGCGTACGGCGGCGCAGCCGCGAAAGTTGTGGCCGGCAGGGTGGAGGTCACCCCGCACGCGCGCGGCGTGGTGCTGCTCGAGCGAATCGACTGATGCGGCCGCTTTTCTCTGTGGCGATCGCTGCTGCCACGGTTGTGGCCTGTGGTGGCGGAGGTGGGGGCGCGGCATCGCCTTCGCCCGCGCCACCGCCGCCGGTGACACCGGCCTACCGGCCGACCGGGCTCGCGGCCTCCGGCGCAACGATGGTGCACCTGTTCGAGTGGAGGTGGAGCGATATCGCGCGCGAGTGCGAAGTCTGGCTTGGGCCTCGTGGTTTCGCGGCAGTCCAGATCTCGCCCCCTGGCGAGCACGCGCTGATCACCAACGCCGCGGGCAGCGGTATCAATTATCCGTGGTGGCAGCGCTACCAGACGGTGAGTTACAAGCTCGATCGTTCGCGCTCCGGCACGCTGGCCGAGTTCACTGACATGGTCAATCGCTGCCGTGCGGCTGGGGTCGACATTTATGCCGACGCGGTGATCAACCACATGACCGCGGGGAGCGGCAGCGGCAGCGCGGGAGACGCATTCACCAAGTACAGCTATCCAGCGGTGCCGTACGGGGCAGCGGAGTTCCATTCCTTGTGCAGCGTCAGCAACTACCAGGACGCGGGCAATGTCCAGAACTGCGAACTCGTCGGCCTTGCGGACCTGAAGACCGAAGACAATGGCGTGCGCGACAAGATCGCCAACTACCTGATCACGCTGAACCAGCTCGGTGTGCGCGGATTTCGCATCGATGCTGCAAAGCACATCGCACCGACAGATCTGGAGGCGATGCTCACGCGCGTCAACGCAGCGGCGGCTGGCGCGCGCCCGTTGCCTTATGTGTTCTTCGAGGTGATCAACAACGCTGACGAGGCAGTCACCGCGCAGCAGTACTTCGGCGCGGGCTACGCTTCGGGCGGCGCAGTCGACATCACCGAATTCCAGTATGGCTACCGCGTCAGTGATGCCTTTCTCGGTCGCAATGGCGCAACGCTTACCGGATTGCAGTCCGTCGCCAGCGTCCTGATGCCGTCGGACAAGGCCGTGATATTTGCCGACAATCACGACAACCAGCGCGGCAGCAACATCTACTACGGCGATGGCCCCAACTATGAACTGGCGCTCATCTACACGCTGGCACAGCCGACCGGTTATCCCAGCGTGATGTCGAGCTACGGGTTCGATCGCACCACGCAGAGCGGCCGCGATGCCGGGCCGCCGTCGGATGCGAGCGGCAATACGCAGTCGACGTTCGATGCAAACGGAAATTCGCGCTGCACGGCGAATCTCGGCGTGGCTGGGGCCGGCACCTGGGTGTGCGAACACCGGCGAGCAGCCGTGGCCCGGATGGTGCAGCTCAGGAAGTTCGCAGCGGGTGCACCACTGACCAGCTGGCAAGTCCTCGGGACGCAGAACCAGATTGCCTTTGCGCGCAGTGGGCGCGCGTTTGTGGCGCTCAATCGGGAGACCGCGGCGGTGTCGAATGTCTCGGTGCAGACCAGCCTGCCCGCGGGCAGTTATTGCGACGTCGTCAGTGGTGAGCCGAACGGCACGATCTGCACTGGAACAGTCGTCTCCGTCGCGGCCAACGGCAGTGCGCAAATCAGTGTGCCGGCGCGCGGTGCGGTCGCGTTGCATGGTGGGGCAAGAATTCAATGAACTTGCGGGTCAGCGAAAACCGCGTGATCGGCGTTGATGGCTGGCGGCTTTGAACCGTCTTTGTTCCTAAAGAGGAGAAATCACATGAATCGTCGCAGTCTGTCTTCAGTCGTTGCAGCGCTCGGTTTCGCTACCGGCCTCGTGTCCTTCGTTTCAACCGCCTCGGCACAGATGCCAGAAGTCGCCAAGGTGCCCGAGGGGAGTATCTCTCTGCACTACTTCAGGCCTGACGGAGACTATACGGGCTGGGGTGTGCACTTCTGGGAGACCTTCGAGCCGGTCAAGGACGGCAAAGTCACGGGACCGCGAGCAAAGTCTGACATGCCGATCATGGACATTTCATGGGCCAACCCGATGAAACCAACGGGCAAGGATGGCTTCGGCGGGTACTGGCAGGTGAAGGCTAATGAATTCCGCAATGGCAAGATCAATTACATCATTCACAAAGGCGACGCCAAAGATTGCACCAAGGATTCCAACTGGTTCCTGGTGCAGGGCCGACAGGCATTCATTAACTCCGGCGACTGCACGATCTACTTCACGGTCGAGGAGGCGATGAAAGCACGCAAGTAAGGCGCAGTGACGCGTCACTCGACCATCGGGCGGCCATCGGGCCGCCCTTTGTCTCTTATGCCTCGCGCGCAGGCGGACGGATCGCGCTTGCGTCAGGAGTCCGGGCTCGCCGTGCCGACTGTCTCGAAATAGAACAGCTGCACCAGGCGCGCGTTGTAGGGGTGGTCGCCGAACAGCGAACTGATCGAGTGGAAGAAATCGCTGCGATAGACGATTAACCGGTTGAACCGCATCGGCACCTCAAAAACGCAGTCCCAGGCTGACTCGCGCTCCTGCTGCAACTCGGTAAACGCACGCTGGCGGCCGACCGGGATCCAGCGCCGTTCGAAATCCCGGAACGACGTATAGCCCTGCGCCGCCAGTTGTTCACGGGACGGACGCCGCTCCCAGCCGGTTTCGCGATGGCGCCAGAAACTCGTCCCACCCTGGCAATGCTCGGGCAGGCTCAGGTACAGCACGGCGGCAAAGATATTCTCCCGCTCCTCACTGTCGACATGGATGTCGCAGCGCGCCGTTTCGGCCGCTGCGCTGATGCGAAAGGCGCCGTTATCCGGCGAGTCCCACTTCAGATCGCGGCCGAGCGCTGCGGCGATGCGCTGCAGGATGGCGGTGCCGTCCTGCGCGGATGTCTGCACGCCCGGGAAATTCACCGGCCCGGAAGCCAGGCCGCTTGCATAACCCAGTTCGAGCGCCCGCTTTCGATGCGCAGCCGGATCGTTCAGGAATTCGTCGAAGATCAGCAGCGAGCGCTCTTCGCATGCACGACGCAGTTCTGAAGCGTCCTGGAGCCGAACGGACG
Source organism: Burkholderiaceae bacterium (assembly GCA_036824465.1). Classification (GTDB taxonomy): domain Bacteria; phylum Pseudomonadota; class Gammaproteobacteria; order Burkholderiales; family Burkholderiaceae_F; genus JAKOQB01. The sequence continues at coordinate 2,375 of DAITAC010000166.1, read as the reverse complement.
GCCCGTCGGTGCCATCCGCTCCGCGCAGGATGCTTTGCCACGCAGGCCGCAGCGCAGCAGCCTGACTTGAACGCGTTTCGGATTGCATCGGCGCAGGCGGGTGGCGAACGAAGCCGATGTTCAACTGCGTCTCGATCGCCGGCTGCGACGCCCGTGCGCGGCGGTAGCTTGCGACGGCCTCATCGAGCGCGTTGCGCCGGTACTGCAATCGCGCAAGCGCCTCGTGCACGTCGGCCCGTTCCGGCATCAGTTCTGCGGCCGCGGCGAAATGTCGTTCCGCCTCGGCAAGTTCACCGGTCCGAACCAGCACAGCGGCCAGGTCGCGCAGCGCGGTCGCGTCGCGGGTCAGCGCGCAGCCGGCACGCAATTCATCGGCCGCCTCGCACCACCTCGCGGTTTGGGCGAGTGCGCGCCCGTACTCGATGCGGAACCGAGCCTCGGCGGGGCGGCTCGCGGCGGCCATCCGCAGCAGGCCGAGCGCAAGGTCGGTCGATCCGAGTCCGAGGCTGGCGGACCCCATCCCAAACAGAGCGTCGGCGTCGCCGGGCGACAGCGCGAGTGTGCGCTGAAAGAGAGGGAAGGCCTCCCGCCATCGTCCCTGCGCCTGCAGGGCGTTGCCTTCGGCAAGCAGGGCGGTGGCATCCGCGACCTTGGCCGCAGACTGGTTTTCCGCGGCTCGCGTAAGGCGGTTCCTGCCCTTCCCCATCTCCAATGTTCACTTTATGAGTCAAATCTACCGCATCGCCAACGCACCATAGCAGGCAGAAAAAGCGCCGCGTTGTCGCGGCGCTCAAATTGCTTGGAGATACTCTTATCATGAGGCACTTGGCCTCGTCTGCTTACCACCAGGCTTCGACCTGGAAACCGTAGTTGCTGCCGCTGGTGCCGGTGCCCCACGGGCCGCTCGTGCCACCGGCAACCCCGCCCCACTTGTCGCGGGCTGCGTCGTTCCACTTGTTGTAGGTGTAATAGAAGCGCAGTTCCGGACGCGTCCAGAAGCCACGGCCGGCAACGATCGTCGGCGCAATCGTAAACTTGTCGAGTGTCCGCGTCACATTCTCGCCATTGGCCTTGATCCGGTTGGTTCCAATCTCCGCCTGGATCTTGAAGTAGTCGCTGACGTGGTAGACGGGGCGTGCGCCCAGGTAATCCCACTTGTAGTTGTTTTTGAAGTCCCAATGGCCGGCCACGGCCATGCCGGAAAACTGCGGCGAGACCTGCCATTGCAGCGTGTCTTGGATTCCCCACGATCCGTCCTGGTTGCCCGGCGTGTTGTTCGGGTAGGCAAGATTGGGAGCGTTCGCGGATCCGGTCCCCGACGTCGCGAACAGTTTGTTGACGCCGCCAAGCAGCGGCAGCGACCACTCGGCCGTTACCGCGGTGCCGTCCTTCGCGTTGGCGACTTTCGTGTCGGCCGTGTTGAATTGCAGACCCACCTCAAGCGATCCGGCGGCACCGAGGTTGATGTCGTGAACCCGCGCATCCCACCTCGTGGTCGCGTTGTTGTTCGGATTGCCGTTGGCAAAGCCATTGCTGCGAAAGATCGCGAAGGAGCCCGTCGTGTCGCCCATACCGAGCTTGAATTTTTCAACGCCAGCGCCCGGACCGGTGTTCGCCCAGTAGAAGAAGTCGGTGATGTGGACGTCATGGCGCTGGTAGTAGCGCTTGCCGATCCATGCGGCGCCGCCGTTCAGGAAGGGTAAGTTCCTCGCTTCGACCCAGTTCTGTCGCAGGGCGATCGAATCGCCAATATTTTCGAAGTCTTGCTGCTGCGCCGCGTTGTAGCCGAGCATCAGGTGGTAGTCGAACTTGACACCATCCTTGCCGTCGTAGAGGTTGTGGTCAAACTGCGCCTCGCCATAGGTTGAGCATTCGTTGCCGAGGCGGAAGTTGCCGTTGCCCTGGACGCCCGGCAAGCTGACACAGGTTTGTCCACCCTTCTTGTCGCTCCACCCGATGCCGCTGCGTAAATACCCGTGGAACTCGAGCGCCTGCGCCGAACTGGCCGCAATGCTCATGCCGACCACTGCAGCCGCAATTGGCAACAGTTTCAGTCTTCTTGCTTGCATGATGTCTCCTTTACAGAGAGAGAAAATGGTCCCCGCCGAAGAGGACCGACCCGGGAAAGCGCGCGCCGAGCAATTTCTCGGCCGCCACTAGGTTGACCATCGCACATTCGGCGACGGCGTGGAAACAACGTTGGAAAAATACGTCAGCCATTTAATGGCGATTGCTCAAGCAGCGAGTTTTCGATTCCGTGCGCAGCTCCGCTCAACGCGGCGTAGGGTGCGGTGATCAGCGCGGTCGCGACCGGTTTCAGGTAGTCGCGAAAGCGTCCCTTGGCCTCGAACCGCTCGCGGAAACGCGAGTTCAGG
>DAITAC010000079.1:15792-18802 GCA_036824465.1 Burkholderiaceae bacterium | reverse complement strand
GCCGGGTCCTGGCCGTCCTGCACGCGATGCAGGCAGAACGTGCACTTGTCGACATAGCCCCCGGGGTGCACATAGCGCGCCCCGTACGGGCACGAAGACACGCACGCCTTGCAGCCGATGCATTTGCTGGCGGTCACCTTGACAATGCGACCGAAGTCCTCGATGTGGCTGGCGCCGGTCGGGCAGCAGGCGACGCACGGGGGGTTGTCACAGTGATTGCAGCGTTCGCTGCGAATCTCCATCGCCAGCCGCGGAAACTCGCCGCGAACCTCCGTCGTAATCCAGTCGCGGCAGTACCCCACCGGCACGTCGTTCTCCGCCTGGCAGGCGACGACGCAATCCGCGCAGCCGACGCACAGTCTGGTGTCAATGACCATTCCGAAACGCGCCATCGTCTGCCCCTATGCCATCTTCTCGAGCGTGACGAAATTGGTATGAATGCTCGTGCCGCCCATCAGCGGATCGATCTTCACGCGCGTCGAAAGCTGCGCCGTGCTCGCACCCTTGCGATACGCGCCCTTCCAGGCCTTGGCCTCGCTGCCGAACCCGTGCACCAGGTACACGCACTCGGGACGGATGCGCTCGGTCACCAACACGGGCACCGGGCCGCTCTCGACGCCGTCCTGGTTGCGCAGCTTCACGCGCGTGCCGTTGGCGAGTCCGAGCTTGCGTGCCTCGGCGGCGTTCAGCCACACCTTGTTCTCCGGCATCAGCTGCGCCACGCGCGCGTTGCCGACGGTGCGGCTGAAGGTATGCATCGGCGCGCGCCCGGTGAGCAGCCGGTACGACCCCGGCGGCCCCTCGTCCGGTCGCGTGTACTTCGGCACCGGATCAAAGCCCTTGTCCGCGAGTTGCTTGCTCCAAAACTCGACCTTGCCTGATGGCGTGTCATAGGTGACTTCGGCGCCGTCGTCGATATAGATCGGCGCCTGCTTGCCGATGAGGATTCCCTTGGCCTTCAGCGCGGCCCAGTCATAACCGCCTTCGGCGATCCGCACGCGCAGGCATTCCTCGACGTCCTTCCAAGGGAAGTACTTCTCCACGCCGAGCCGCCGGCCGAGTTCCTTGCCGATCCACCAGCCCGGCTTCTGTTCGTGCGGCGGTGCCACCACCGGTTGGCGCAGCGCCAGGAACGGCGTGCGCAGACTGTCGTCGTTGATCGCATCCCAGCGCTCCAGATAGACCGCTTCCGGCAACACGACGTCGGCATAGCCGGTGATCTCGCTCGGCACCGTGTCGATCACCATCAGGAAGTCGAGTGCGCGGATGGCTTCCAGCGTGCGGCGGCGATCTGGCATCGACTGCAGCAGATTGGTCGCATCGACCACCCACGCCTTGACCGGATATGGCTGGCCCGTGATGGTCGCTTCGCGCAGGCCGGTGGTCACCGTCTGGTCGGCGAACGGCCAGCGCTTCCTGCCATCGATGATCGGGTTGTCGGCCTTGCCTTTGGTCGACTTCGGATACGCGGGAACGCCCGGGAAGTCGGCCAGGCCGATGTAATTCGGCACGTAAAAGCCGCCCTTGCGGCCCCAGTTGCCCATCAGTGCATTGAGCAGTGCGACCGCGCGGCTGCGCTGCGCGTCATCGCCATGCCATGTGGTGCGGCGCCCGGGGTGAATCAGTGTGGCTGGTCGCGTGCGCGCCATCTCGCGCGCCGTGGTGCGGATCAGTTCAGCATCGACACCGATCTCGCCGGCGGCCCACTCGGGCGTCTTGTCGGCGATCGCCTCACTGAACTTGTCGAACCCCTCGCCGTACTTGCCGGCGTACTCGCGGTCGTACAGTCCTTCGCGCACGATCACGTTCATCCAGGCCAGCAGCAGCGCGATATCCGTGCCGGGTCGGATCGGCAGCCAGTATTTCGCCTTGCTGGCCGCCGTTGAATGGCGCGGATCGACCACGATCACCGTGCCGCCGGCCCGGATCATGTCGGCGAACTCCTGCACCTGCGAGTTGTGCATGTTCTCGCCGATGTGCGAGCCGATCAGCACCAGCGTCTTCGCGTTCGCGATGTCGGTGTTTTCCGGCGTGCCGGGATTGGTGCCGAAGGTGAGGTTGAAGCCCACGTCGCGTGGGCCGCGGCACTGCGCGAAACTCGGTGCCGCCACGTTGGGTGTGCCGAATGCTTTCAGCGCGTGCTCGACGTAATAGGCGCCGATGCCATGCTTGAAGAAGGCGATTGTCTCGGGCCCGTGCTGCGCTGCCAGCTTCTTCAGGCGTTCAGCCGCGTAGTCGAGCGCCTCGTCCCACGTCGCGACCTTCCACTGCTCGGCACCGCGTTCGCCGGTGCGAATCAGCGGCGCGCGCAATCGATAGGGATCCTCGCGCATGCCCATGCCGGCGGTGCCGCGCGTGCACAGGCGGCCGCGCGACAGCGGATCGAGCGGATTGCCTTCGAGCTTCCACAACTCGCCGTCGCGCACGGTGGCGATCACGCCGCATTTCCAGAAGCAGACATCGCAGGTGGTGGCGACGGTGCGGATGCCTTTCTCGCCCGTGACCTTGTCGGCCACGCAGCCCACTTGACTTGCGGTGGCCGCGGCACCAAACGTTGCGGCGGTGATCTTCAGGAAGCGGCGCCGCGACAGCGCGGCAAGCGGTGCAGAGGAGAAGGACTCGGTGAACATGACGGCGGACGCCTTTTTGTCTTCCCCGTCATTGCATACCCCTTAAGGTATGTTTTTTTGCGGCGCATCAATCACCGGTGGTGCGCGATATGCCTGTGCGATGTAGATCACATAGCGTGATCCATGCGTGATCTGGCTCACGGTCCTGGTAGCGAACGTCGGGTCTAATTCGGGCTGTGTAGGTCCATGCGGCGGCGCTGCGCTTTGGCGCGCTGCCCTTGACGCCGCAGACCTTCCGCCGGCCCATCTACGGCCCAGCCATTACAACATGCACTGCGGATCAAGCCGGGAGGCCCCAGAGAAGGAGCGCGCCGCCTCGGCGTGATCGATTCCCCACGCCAGCACAATCCCCTGGTCGAAGAAGCGCGGTGCCCTCGCAC
>DAITAC010000079.1:14237-15692 GCA_036824465.1 Burkholderiaceae bacterium | reverse complement strand
TGCTGCCCAGTCCCTCGATCACCGGCGCGTGCGGCTGTTCTAAAACCGGCGTTGGGTTGCACGCTGCCAACACCAACGTGAACGCAGGCACCGGCGGAATGCTCATCTCCACGGCACTCTAGGCGGGCCCTCGACGCGATCACTGCTAGCATTTCCCTTCGATCCGGCAGTTTTCCACTGCCCGGAGCGTTTCCCCGTCCATCCTGCCAATAACAAGGACTCCCCATGCCCGTCGATCGTTCAAGTGCGTCGCGCCGCACGTTGCTGATTGCCACATCGATCGGTGTCGCTTCTTCGCTCAGGCCACTGGCCGCATTGGCGCAGGCGAAGAAACCCGAACCCGCAAAGAAACTCAAGGTTGCCGCCATCTACACCGTGCCGGTCGAACAGCAGTGGGTGAGCCGCATCCATAAGGCGCTGAACACCGCGGTGGCGCGCGGTGACATCGAGTACGTGTTCAGCGAAAACGTCGCCAACGCCGACTACGAGCGCGTGATGCGCCAGTATGCCGAGCAGAAATCGGATTTCATCGTCGGCGAAGCGTTCGCGGTCGAGGCCGCCGCGCGCAAGGTGGCGAAGGAATACCCGAAGATCGCATTCCTGCTCGGCAGCTCGGGCAAGCCGCAGGAACCGAACTTCTCGGTGTTCGACAACTTCATCCACGAGCCGTCGTACCTGACCGGCATGATCGCCGGCGGCATGACCAAGTCGAACCGGATCGGCATGGTCGGCGGCTATCCGATCCCGGAGGTCAACCGGCTGATGAACGCGTTCATGGCGGGCGCCAGGGAGGTGAATCCGAAGGTTGAATTCATGGTGACCTTCATCAACTCATGGTTCGACCCGCCGAAGGCGAAGGAAGCAGCGTTCGCGATGATCGACAAGGGCGCAGACATCATGTACGCGGAGCGTTTTGGCGTCAGCGATGCAGCCAAGGAGCGCAAGGTGCTGGCGATCGGCAACGTGATCAACACGCAGTCGAACTACCCCGACACGGTCGTCGCCAGCGCGCTATGGAACATGGAACCGACCATCGACACGGCGCTGAAGGCCGTGAAGGAGGGCAGGTTCAAGGCCGAGGACTACGCCAAGTGGTCGTACATGGGCGTGAAGGGTTCGGAACTTGCGCCGCTTGGCACGTTCGAGAAGAAGGTGCCGGCCGACCTCGTCAAGCGTGTGAAGGACAAGGAGGCGGCGATCCTCGCCGGTAAGTCGCCGGTGAAGATCGACGATTCGCAGCCGAAGCCGACGGCGAAGTAGAGCAAGGCGTTTTCACCACGGAGACACAGAGAACACAGAGAAGGGCGCAAGCCGGGAAATGAATTGTTCATCTCTGTATTCTCTGTGTCTCCGTGGTTGATGGAAATCCCGTAGCGTCCCCGGCCACGGTCGCCACCGCGGTCCTGCGCCTGTCGAACATCACCAAGCGCTTCGGTGCGCTGGCGGCAAACGACG
>DAITAC010000079.1:0-14137 GCA_036824465.1 Burkholderiaceae bacterium | reverse complement strand
GTCCTGCGCCTGTCGAACATCACCAAGCGCTTCGGTGCGCTGGCGGCAAACGACGCCATTTCACTTGCGCTCGCGCGCGCAGAGGTGCTCGCGCTGCTGGGCGAAAACGGCGCCGGTAAATCGACGCTGGTGTCGATCCTGTTTGGCCATTACCTGGCCGACGCGGGGTCGATCGAAGCGTTCGGTCAGCTGCTGCCGCCGGGCGATCCTGCTGCCGCGCTGGCCGCCGGCATCGGCATGGTGCACCAGCACTTCACGCTCGCCGACAACCTGACGGTGCTCGACAACGTGATGCTCGGCACCGAGCCGCTGTGGCGTCCGCGATCAGATCGCATCGCTGCGCGGGCAAAGCTCGTCAGCCTGGCACAACGCTTCGGCCTGGCAGTGAAGCCGGACGCCGCCATTGCGTCGCTGTCGGTCGGCGAACGGCAGCGCGTGGAGATCCTGAAGGCGCTGTACCGCGGCGCGCGCATCCTCATCCTCGACGAACCGACCGCGGTACTGACACCGCAGGAAAGCGAGTCGCTGTTCGCAACGCTCAGACACTTCATCGGCGACGGCATGAGCGTGATCTTCATCAGTCACAAACTCGATGAAGTGATGGCCGTGGCCGATCGCATCGCGGTGCTGCGCGCCGGCCGACTCGTGGCCGAAAAGGCGCGCACCGAGACGAACAAGGCCGAACTTGCGCACCTGATGGTCGGCCGCGAAATCGCCGCGCCGCCGGTGCGCGCAGCGCGCGCGCGCGGACCCGCGGTGCTCGAGCTAGATGATGTTCACCTGGACCTGCGTGCCCACGCGCGACTCACCGGCGTGACCCTCATCGCGCACGGCGGGGAAATCGTCGCGATTGCCGGTGTCGCCGGAAACGGCCAAAGTGCACTTGCCGAGCTCTTGTTTGGCGAGGTCACGCCCACGCGCGGCACGCTGCGACTGAACAGTGCACCCTATCCGCGCTCGCCACGAGCGGTGGTCGCGGCCGGCGTGGCGCGCGTGCCGGAGGATCGCCGCGTGCAGGGCAGTGTCGGCGATCTCTCCCTGTGGGAGAACGCGGCGATCGAGCAATTGCGTTCACCGGCGTTTGCGCAGTTCGGCGTGCTCAAGCGCGGCGCGATGCGGGCGTCTGCGCGCACGCTCGTAGCGCAGTTCGACGTGCGCGGGGCGACGCATGCCAGCGCGCTGGACACCCCCGCGCGGCTGCTGTCCGGCGGCAACCTGCAGAAACTGATCCTCGGTCGCGCGCTGTCCGGGCGGGGCGCCGGACAGCAGTCGCCGCGACTCATCGTTGCCGATCAACCGACCTGGGGGCTCGATATCGGGGCGGTCGCGGCCATCCACACGCGGCTGATCGCGGCACGTGACGCTGGAGACGCCGTGCTGGTGATCTCCGAAGACCTGGACGAGATCTTTGCTCTCGCCGATCGCATCGCCGTGCTCAATCAGGGCCGCATCGTCGAAACGCGCGCGGTCGGCGACTGGACGCTGGCCGAACTCGGGCTCGCGATGGCCGAGAAGCGGGCCGCATGATCCGGCTCGAGGCGCGCGAACAGGCGTCACGCACGGCGGTGATCGTCGCGCCGCTCGCCGCAATTGCGTTCACGCTCGCCGCCTGCGGACTACTGGTGCTGTGGGCCGGCGCGCCAATCGGCCGCAGCTTCGCGGCATTGCTCGCAGGCGGCTTCGGCTCGCGCTTTGCACTGGCCGAAACGCTGACGCGCGCCACGCCGCTGATCCTCACCGGGCTCGCGGCCGCCGTTGCATTTCGCGCGCGCTTCTACAACATCGGCGCCGAAGGGCAGTTGTATCTAGGCGCGTTGGCAGCGGTGGCGGTCGGTGGGCTGCACGGCGGCGCAGGATTCACATTGGCGGCGCCGCTGCTTTTCATCGCGATGATGATCGCGGCGATGCTGGCGGGCGCGCTATGGCTTGCGATTGCCGCCGTGCTGCGCACGCGGCTGGCGGTCGATGAAGTGGTCACCACACTGCTGCTGAACTTCGTCGTGCTGCTGTTCGTCAGCTGGATGCTGGACGGGCCGATGAAGGATCCGACGGCAATGGGCTGGCCGCAATCCGTGGCGCTGATTCCGGAACTCGAACTTTCAAAACTGGTCGAGCGTTCACGGCTGCACACGGGACTGTTGATCGCGCTCGGTGCGGCCGCGCTGCTGTGGGCGATGCTGAAATTCACCGCGCTCGGTTTCGAGATGCGCGCGGTCGGCGCCAACAGCGCGGCCGCGCGCTTTGCCGGCATTCCGGTCAACGCGACCGTGATCAAGACTGCGCTCTTCTCGGGCGCGCTGGCGGGACTGGCTGGCGCGGTCGAGGTGGCGGGACGAACCAGCTACGTCACGCTCGACATGTCGCCCGGATACGGCTACGCCGGCATCGTGGTGGCGATGCTGGCGGCGCTCAACCCGCTCGGCGTGGTGCTCGCCGCGATCTTCATTGCCGGGATGTTCGTCGGCGCCGATTCGATGAGCCGCGCAGTCATGGTGCCAACCTACATTGCGGACGTGATCGTTGCGGTGGCGCTGCTGGCGATGCTGGTCGCGGCGCAACTCGTGCGTTTTCGCGTGCGCTGGACGGCATGATGCTCGCCGACCTGTGGCAGATCGTCGCGAGCGACGCGTTCTGGATCGCCACGCTGCGCATCGGCACGCCGCTCATCTTCGGTGTGCTCGGCGTGCTGTTGTGCGAACGCGCGGGCGTGCTCAACCTCGGCATCGAGGGAATCATGGTCGCCGGCGCGTTTGCCGGCTGGTTCGCGGTGTATCTGGGCGGCAGCCTGTGGACCGGTGTGCTCGTCGCCGCGTTGACCGGCGCCGCGTTCGGCCTGCTGCACGGCGTGCTGACCGTGCCGCTTGGCCTGTCGCAACACGTGACGGGACTCGGCATCACGATGGCGACGACCAGTCTTTCGTACTTCGCGTATCGCGTGAGCTTTCCAAAGCTGACCGAGCCGCCGCGCATTGCGCCGTTTGCCGAACTTGACTTCCTCCTCCCCGTACCGGTGCTCGGTCCCGTCCTTGGTGCGCAGACGGCCCTGACGATTCTTGCGCTGGCGCTGGTGCCGCTGATTGGATATGTGTTGTATCGCACGCCGCTCGGGTTGGCGATCCGGATGGTGGGAGAAAATCCGGCCGCAGCAGAAGGCGCCGGCGTCAGCGTAACGGCAACGCGCATCGGCGCCATCGTCGGCGGCAGTGCGTTGATGGGAATCGCCGGATCCTTCCTGACACTCGCCGCATTCAATGCGTTCTTCTTCAACATGGTCAACGGCCGCGGCTGGATCTGTGTCGCGCTGGTGGTGTTCGCCTCCTGGCGGCCGGGCAAGGCGCTGCTGGGTGCGCTGCTGTTTGCCGCGTTTGATGCCGCGCAACTTCGGTTGCAGCAGTCAAGTGTGGGCGGCGCGGTTCCCTACCAGTGGTGGCTGATGGTTCCGTACCTGCTGTCCATCACGGCACTTGTGCTGGTGGCGCGCAAGGCGGCCTATCCGCAGGCGCTCATGAAGGCCTATCACCGCGGCGAGCGTTGATACTGCCGCGGTATTCGCGTTGCGCGAACCCGAACATCCGCCGCAGCGCCCTGAGGTGCAGGTCGGATTGCTGTCGCTCGCCCGCCATCTGCTTCGCCGTGTGCGCCGCGATGCGATCCGGGATCAGCTTCAGCGGCCGGCCCGTCCCCAGCGCCAGCACCTGGTGCATGCACGCGCGCTCGAGGTAGTACAGATCATCGAACGCCCACGCCACGCTCGGCCCGCGCACGATCACGCCGTGATTGGCGAGGAACAGCGCGGTCATGTCCTTCATTCGATCGGCGATTCGATTCGCTTCGGCGTCGTCCAGTACCAGACCGTTGTATTCGTTCTCGTAGGCGATCTGGCGGAAGAAACGCACTGCGTTCTGGTGCGCCATCTCGAGCCGCCCGCCTTGCAGCATCGTCAGCGCAGTCGCAAACGGCATGTGGGTGTGCAGTACGCACGCCGCAGCTGGCACGCGGCGGTGGATCGCGCCGTGGATGAAGAACGCCGTGGGTTCCACCTCGTGTTTGCCCTCGACCTTGCGGCCACCCGCGTCGATCACGACCAGATCGTCAGGGGTGATCTCGCTCCAGTGCAGACCCTGCGGATTGATCAGGAAACGTCCGGCCTGGTCCGGCACGGCGAGGGAAAAGTGATTGCAGACGCCCTCGCCGAGCCCGAACTGCGCGGCGGCGCGCAGCGCGGTGGCAAGGTCGTTCCTGGCTTCCGCCAGCATCTCGTTCGAGTTCATGGCCTGATTATCGCCGCGAGGATAATTCAACGCATGTTCGTGCTCGGGATTCTGCTGTCTGCCATGCTGGCCTGTGCCGCCGCCGCGGGGGCGCAGGAACGCCGCAACTGGTTCAACGATCCGTTCGAACAGGCCACCCACGGATTGCCGGGATGCCCCGTGCCGGAGGGCCCGCTGCTGACCGAGGCAGAGCAGAAACGCGAGGCGCACTATCGGATCGAGCGTGGCACATCGTGCTGGCTGGCGAAGAAATGTGATGAACCAAACGCCTATCAACGCGATCGGGAGATCAACGCCGCCGCTGCCGCGGCATTGCACGCCAGGGCGCGGCTGCGCGACACCAGCCTGTGGGTCATCACGCAGCGCAAGTTCGTGTTCGTGCAGGGTTGCGTGCGCGACCGGACGCAGATCAAACTCATCGTCGACACCGTGAAATCAGACGTGCGAGTCGGTTATGTCGGCAGCGAGTTGCTGGTCGGCATCCACGGCAAGCCGCCGTATCCGAGCGCCAGCGTCAGATAGTGGGACCATGAGCGGAACGAAGAAGAGGGCACGCTCCCACGCCTCGTGGCGTTCGCTGTCGCTGACCCGCGTCGGCCTGAGCGAGCGCGACCTCGCCACGCTGCGCAAGCTCGATACGCCGGCGAAGATCCAGGCATTCGTCAACCGGATCCCGATCAACCACGAACACGATGGCGAGACAGTGCTGTCGGTGCACGAAGTGCTGCGGCAACGCCGCGCGCATTGCATCGAGGGCGCGTTCGTCGCGGCCTGCGCCCTATGGCTGCATGGAGAGCCACCGCTCGTGATGCACATGGACTGCGACATCAGCGACTATCCGCACGTGATCACGCTGTACCGCCGCGGCCGCTGCTGGGGCGCAATTTCAAAGACCAACGGATCGCGGCTGCGGTTTCGCGACGCCGTCTACCACAGCCTGCGTGAACTGGCCTTGTCTTATTTCCACGAATACACGAACAGGAAAGGCGAAAAGACGCTGCGCAGCTATACCGCCGCCTTCGACCTGCGCCGCATCGACCCGGCGCTGTGGGTCACCAACCGCGAATCATGCTGGGAGGCACACGATCATCTCGAGGCGCTGCACCATCACTCGTTGCTCTCCCGGCAGCAGGTCCGGCACCTCGCCCGTATCGATCCTTTCGAGCGGCGCGTCGGGCGTGTCGTGCAGTACCCACCGCCGAAGAAGAAGTTGCGCCGCGCGAAAGCCTGAGCCCGGCTCCACCCTATTCGTCCGCGACCTGCGGATGCGGCTTCAGTTCCAGCGGGCCGGCGTTGATCGAGACGAAGTGCCGCGCGCGCGGCGGCGAGTCGCACAGCGCGCGCACGCGTTCCTGCAGGCGACGAAACTGGACCCCCTGGCGGTCATGCTGGCGCAGGTGCTCCAGCCAGCTCTCGATCTGGAATGCTTCAATCGCGAGGCTGCGATTGCGGATGTCGAAACTGCACTCCCAGGCGAAGGCGCCATCGCGCCGGCGCAAGCGACCAAGCTCGCGCATTTCGGCGATGAATTCGTCGCGCGCCGCCGGCCGCACATCGTATTCGACCGTCACCATCACCGGCCCGGCATCATTCGGCACGTCGTCAGCGAAATGCGGAGCCGGTCCTTCGCCGATCTCGCCGCTGTCGGCGCTCTCGGCCATGCCGATGCGGCCGCGCGCGAACCACGGCGCCGCGACCACCAGTCCCAGCGCCGCAACGGCCAGCGCGACCTGCACTGACGCCTGCGCAGCAATCGTGCCCCAGAGCGTGCCGCCGAGTGCGATCGCGCCGTTGAGCGTCATGAAGTAGATCGCCAGCCCGCGCGCTTTCACCCACGACGGGGCGACATGCTGCGCGGTGCTTTGCAGGCTTGAGAGCGTCGTCAGCCAGGCCGCGCCGGCCAGCGGCATCGCAAGCAGCATCCAGACGAACTGCCGCGTGACCGCGGGCACCACGAGCGCGACCGCAAACAACACCGCCGAGACCGCGATCAACTGGTCGTGCGTGTAGCGGCCGCGCAGGCGCGGCAATACGAGCGCGGTCGCCACCGCGCCGATCCCGATCGACGTGAGCAGGAAGGCGTAGCCGTTGGCGCTGCTGTAAGTCGATCCCTTGGCCACAACCGGCAACAGCGAAAACACCGCGGCCGCCGGCGCCGAGAACATCGCGCAGCGCACGAGCAGGGCGCGAAACGCCGGTTCCTCCATCGTATAGCGCACGCCCGCGCGGACGGCGGCGGCAAAACCCTCCGGCGGCAACCGAGGCACCGGCCGCGTGCGCTGCCAGCGCAGCAACACGACCAGGACACCGATGTACGACAGCGCGTTCAGCGCGAATGCCACCGACGGATGCGAAATCGACAGAATCAGCCCGCCGAGTGCGGGACCCACCGAGCGCGACAGGTTGAATGAGATCGAACCCAGCGCCACCGCCGAGGCGAGCTGCGTGCGCGGCACGATGTCGGCCACCGTCGCACCCCACGCCGGAATCGTCAGCGCCCACTGCATGCCAAGCAGGAACGTCAGCAACAACAGGCCGGGCGCGGTGAGCGCATCGAGCGCCGTGACCAGCGCGAGCAGACCCGCGATCACCGCCCCCGCGAGTTGCGTGCCGATCAGGATCGTGCGCCGATCGGCGATGTCCGCCAGCGCGCCGGCGGCGATTGCCAGAAAGAACGATGGTGCCGTGATCGCGACCTGCACCAGCGCCACCATCAATGGCGACGTCGTGAGGTTGGTCATCTCCCATCCGGCCGCGACGTTCTGCAGCCAGGTGCCGATGTTGGAACCGAGGCTCGCGATCCAAAGCCCGCGAAACAGCGGCGCCGCGAGCGGCGCCCAGGGTCCGGTCGACGATGCTGATGTCGCCTGCGACATGCCGGATTTCCTGGCGCTCAGTCGCTGCTCACTGGCCGGGCGTCGGCGAGCCGCCGCGATAGTGCGGCGCCAGCTCGTCAAGGTTGTCGCGCAGCATCTGTTCGTATTCGGACCGGTAGTACGCCGCTGCCTGGTCGACCGTCTGCCCGGATCTGTCCTCACGCGTGAGCCAGGTGAAGGCGTTGAAACGCGCCGCCGCGTACATCATCACCGCGCAGATCCACTCGCGCGCATGCTGATCGGTGTACTTGTTGCCGAGCTGGACGAATTCATCCGCGGCGTCGAGAAATTCGCGCGGAATGCCGTGCCGGGTTTCGGCCATGGGGGAGTCTCCGTGAAGGTCCGCTAGATTAGCGGCTTCGCGCCTCCGGCCGCCGCCATGATCGACCTGATCGTTCGCAACGCCACTCTGACCGATGGCCGCACCGGAGTGGATATCGCCGTGCGCGGCACCGAGATCGTCGAGGTCGCGCCATCGATTGCGGCGCGGGCCGCGAACACGATCGATGCGGACGGCCAACTGGTGACGCCGCCGTTCGTCGATGCGCACTTCCACATGGATGCGACGCTGACGTACGGTGCACCGCGCGTGAATGCGAGCGGCACCCTGCTCGAAGGGATCGCGCTGTGGGGCGAATTGAAACCCCTGCTGACACAGGACGCGATCGTCGAACGGGCGCTCGCGTACTGCGACTGGGCCGTGGCCAAGGGATTGCTCGCGATCCGCTCCCATGTCGACACCTGCGACCCGCGCCTGCTCGCGGTCGAGGCATTGCTGCACGTCAGGCAGCGTGTGAAGCCGTACCTCGATCTGCAGCTGGTCGCGTTTCCGCAGGATGGCGTGCTCCGTTCAGCGAACGGCATGGAGAACCTGCGCCGCGCGCTCGATATGGGCGTGGAGGTCGTCGGTGGCATCCCGCACTTCGAACGGACGATGGCCGAAGGTGCGGCGAGCGTGAAGCTGCTGTGCGAAGAAGCCGCACAGCGCGGCCTGCGGGTCGACATGCATTGCGACGAAACCGATGACCCGATGTCGCGCCACATCGAAACGCTGGCATACGAGACCCAACGGCTCGGACTGCAGGGGCGCGTCAACGGCTCGCACCTGACGTCGATGCACTCGATGGACAACTACTATGTGTCGAAACTGATTCCGCTGATAGCCGAGGCGCGCGTCAGTGCGGTTGCCAATCCGCTGATCAACATCACGATCCAGGGGCGCCACGACACGTATCCGAAGCGGCGCGGCATGACGCGCGTGCCGGAACTCATCGCTGCCGGCGTCGACGTCGCCTTCGGGCATGACTGCGTGATGGACCCCTGGTATTCGCTCGGTGCGGGCGACATGCTCGAGGTCGCACACATGGGGCTGCATGTCGCGCAGATGACCGGCGTCGATGCAATGAAGCAGTGTTTTGCCGCGGTGACGAGCGCGCCAGCCAAGATCATGGGGCTCGACGGCTACGGCATCGCACCGGGCTGCCGGGCCGACCTGGTACTGCTGCAGGCGCGCGATCCGATCGAAGCGATCCGCCTGCGCGCCACACGGCTCGCCGTGGTTCGACGCGGCCGCGTGGTTTCGCGCACGGCGCCTTCCACGGCGGCGCTCGACATTCCCGGTCGGCCCTCCGCCACCGACTTCATGCGCTGAATCGGCGATGACGAACGAACGCGTATTCGCCGTGATGGGAGCGGCGAGCGGCTTTGTCGCGGTGGCCACCGGCGCGTTTGGTGCCCACGCATTGAAGGGACGCCTGACACCCGACCTCCTCGCCGTTTTCGAAACAGCGTCGCGCAATCAGATGTTTCACGCGCTGGCGCTGCTGGCAGTCGCATTCGCGTGCGCGAACAGGCCAAGCCGAACCACGACAGCGAGCGGATGGTGCTTTATCGCCGGCACGCTGATCTTCTGCGGCAGCCTGTATGCACTCGCGTTGACCGGCGTGCGCGGACTGGGTGCGATCGCGCCTGTGGGCGGAGTGCTGTTCCTTGCCGGCTGGCTGCTGCTGGCCTGGGCGGCGTGGCGCGCCGGCTAGACTGCGTCGACACGGAGGGAAACGATGGCCGCAGCCGGCGAAATTGGAAACATGGCGGTGTTCTGCGACTTCGAGAACGTGGCACTCGGAGTGCAGGACGCCAAGTACGAGAAATTCGACATCACGGTCGTGCTCGAGAAGCTGCTGGTCAAGGGCAACATCGTGGTCAAGAAGGCCTACTGCGACTGGGCGCGCTACAAGGAGTTCAAGGCGCCGATGCACGAGGCGGCGTTCGAGCTGATCGAAATTCCGCACGTGCGCCAGAGCGGCAAGAACTCGGCCGATATCCGCATGGTGGTCGATGCGCTCGACCTGTGCTACACGAAGGCGCATGTCGACACGTTCGTGATCGTCAGCGGCGACTCGGACTTTTCACCCCTGGTATCCAAGCTGCGCGAGAACAACAAGACCGTGATCGGTGTCGGCGTGAAGGCCTCGACCTCCGACCTGCTGATCAAGAACTGCGACGAGTTCATCTTCTACGACGATCTGGTGCGCGCGACCCAGGCGCGACGACGCACTGCCGCCAGGAAGAGCGAGCCGAAGAAGTCCGAGCGCAAGAAGGCCGACCGTGAACCGGAGCCCGCGGCCGAGCCGAAGGACGAGGCGGCGACACGTCGCAGTCAGGCCGCGATCGATCTGGTGCTCGAGACGCTGGAAGAACTGATCGAGGCACGCGGCAGCGACGAGCGCATATTCGCCTCGATGGTCAAGCAGGCGCTGAAGCGGCGCCGCCCTGAATTCAACGAGAGCTACCACGGCTACAAGGGATTCGCCGCGCTTCTCGATGACGCCGCCGCGCGCGGACTGCTCACCGTCACGCACGACGACAAGACAGGGCAGCATCTGGTGCGACTGCCAACCGCCGCGCACTGACGTCCGACATCCACCGCCCGACTCCCGACTCAATGCGCCAGGACCCCCGTTTCCCGAACCTTTTCATCGTCGATCACCCGCTGATCCAGCATAAGCTGACCCACATGCGCGACCGTGACACGTCGTCGCGCACGTTTCGTGATCTGCTGCGCGAGATCACGCTCCTGATGGGCTACGAGGTCACGCGCCATCTGCCACTGACCACGCGCCGGATCGAAACGCCGCTCACTGCGATGGACGCGCCGGTGATCGCGGGACGCAAGCTCGCGATCGTGCCCGTGCTGCGCGCCGGACTGGGCATGGTCGATGCGCTGCTCGAACTGATTCCGTCGGCGCGCGTCGGCCACATCGGGCTGTACCGCGACGAGCACAAGCGTCCGGTCGAGTACTACGTGCGGCTGCCCGCCGTCGAAGGCCGAACCTTCATCGTCTGTGACCCGATGATCGGCACCGGCAACTCAGCGGTGCACGCGGTCGATGTGCTCAAGCGCCACGGAGTCGCGGCCGCCAACCTGCATTTCCTCGCGCTCGTGGCGGCACCCGAAGGTGTGGCCACCTATCAGCAGCGCCATCCCGATGTGCCGATGTATGTCGCCGCGCTCGACGACTACCTGAACGATCACGCCTACATCGTGCCGGGGCTGGGTGACGCCGGCGACCGGCTGTTCGGCACGAAGTAGCGCGCGGCGTCCGCAGCGACATGGCACGCGTCGCGACGCGGTCCGCTCGCTCGCGACTGCCTCAACGCGCCGCCGGGCAGCCGTGCGACGGACGCTTCGGTATCGTCGCGTGCCATGCCTGCCGATAGTCGTCATCGCTTGACCGCCTACCTGCTGCTGACCGCGTCGATGACGCTGGTCGGCTCGTATGTCGCGTTGTCCAAGCCGCTGGTGGCAGCAATTCCGGTGTTCGCGCTGGCGTTTCTTCGTTTCGCCATCGCCGCCGCGGCGATGCTGCCGTGGTCGCTGCCGCGAAGACACGAGGCCGCGCTGACCCGCCGTGAACACCAGCTGTTCTTTCTGATGTCGTTCCTGGGCAATTTCCTGTTCTCGATCTGCATGCTCAGTGGCGTGGCGCTCACCACCGCCACGGCCGCCGGGGTGATCATGGCCACTCTGCCCGCGATGGTTGCGATCGGCTCGTGGCTGCTCTTGCGTGAGCACCTCACGCCACGCGTGCTGCTCGCAATCGCGCTTTCCATCGGCGGCATCGCGCTGCTGCAGTTCGCGCGAGGCAGCGACGAGGCGGCGCGCGGCGCCACCCTGCTTGGCAACGCGCTGATCTTCGGCGCGGTGATCTGTGAAGCCAGCTACGTGATCATCGGCAAGCGGCTGGCCGCTACGCGCACGCCGCTGCGGGTTTCGGCACTGATCAACCTGTGGGGCCTCGCCCTCATCACGCCGTTCGGCCTGTGGCAGTTGTCGCGTTTCGACCTCGGATCGGTCTCGAACGCAATGTGGCTGCTGCTGGTCTTCTATTCGCTGGCGGCGAGCCTCTTCGCGGTCTGGTTATGGATGACCGGGCTCAAGCATGTTCCTGCCAATCACGCTGGCGTGTTCACGGTCGCGCTGCCGATTGCCGCCACCGCGGTTGGCGTGATCTTTCTCGGTGAGCGGTTCACATTGCTGCACGCAGGCGCACTGCTGCTGGCGCTGGCGGGTGTGGTGCTGATCGCAACCGCGAGGCCGCCGCCGCCATAGTGCGGCAAGCGGCAACCAACTAAACTTACTCAGAAGTCGTGAACTTGCGCGACAGCGCCTTCCCGCTTCACGAGTGACTCGGGCTTGGTTTTGTCGCCCAAATAGGCGACTCCTGAGTAAGTGCGCAGCAAGAGACTACGATCGAAGGAGATTCCATGAGCAAGATCGACCGCCGCGGCGCACTGCAGACTGCCGCCGCCATGACCGTAGGCGCCGTCGCGGGTTGTGCCGCCCCCGGGGTTGCCAGCAATGCGCCGAGGACGCCGTTCACGGTCCCCGACACCTACATCCCGATCGTGGGCACGGACCAGATGTTCCCGGTGCGCCGCATCTACTGCATCGGCCGCAACTACGCGGCCCATGCACGCGAGATGGGGTCGGACCCGAATCGAGAGCCGCCCTTCTTCTTCCAGAAGCCGACCGACGCGATTCAGAACGTCGCACCCGGCACCGTCCCGGATCACCCGTACCCGACGCTGACGAAGAACTACCACTACGAGGTCGAACTCGTCGCCGCATTGAACAAGGGCGGCAAGAACATTCCGGTTGAGCAAGCGCTCGAACACGTCTATGCGTACACGGTCGGGCTCGACATGACGCGACGCGACCTGCAGCGCGCGATGGGCGACGAGAAGAAACCGTGGGAGATCGGCAAGAGCTTCGACATGTCGGCGCCGATCGGTCCGCTGCATATGGCCGCCAGCATCGGCCACTTCACCAAGGGCGCGATCTGGCTGAAGGTCAATGGCCAGATCAAGCAGAACTCGAATCTTGCCAACATGATCTGGAGCGTGGCCGAACAGGTGAGCCGCCTGTCGCAGGCGTTCGAGCTGCAGCCGGGCGACATCATCTACTCCGGCACGCCTGAGAACGTCGGCCCGGTCGTGCGCGGCGACGTGATCGAGTGCCACATCGACGGCCTGCCCAACCTGAGCGTGAAGATCGTCTGACGCTCGGCGGCGTGAGGCTGGTGGCGCGTTCTTACGACGACGCCGCCGCCTTCGGCTCCAGGACCTGCTCGCAGGTCGACCGCTCCACTGCATTTGCCGGCAGCTTGCCGCACACCGCACTCAGTTGCGCGCGCAACCGCGCCAGCACCGCATCCTGCTTGCCGTCCTTGTTCCACTCCGCGACCTTGGCGCCGATCCGGTCGAGTGAACCGCGATTGCGCTCGTAGAACGTTTCCGGCTTCGGCTCGATGTCGGCGATCACGCTCTTCACCGCACGCTCGATGCGTTCGGCTTCCTGCGGCGCGAGGTCGATCAATGCGCGCACATAGCTGGACCCCCACTGCAGCCTGGTTGCCGGGCCCTGCGAAGCGGCATAGGCCTGCTCGTACCAGCTGAGCGCCGCCGCGCTGTCACCGCGCTTGCGCGCGTTGGCGGCGAGCCCGAGCATCGCGTAGTACGGCGTGACGGAGCGCTTCAGTTCTGCGCGCAGCAGCGCGTCAGATTCGTCAAGGAGTTCCGCATCGGCGAGCAATCCGGCCGCAGACATGGCGACCGCTTCGCGCTCATAACGATCATTGATGTCACGCCCGGTGCTCATCACCGCGCCGCGCACTTCTGTTTGCAGCGCCACGGGCACCGCACCCTTCGGAGTGTCAAGCCGCGCCAGCGCGACACGCGCGCCCGCCGCCGCCAGGCGATCGAGTCGCGACAGGCCCGCATCGTCGGTGAACTGCGTAAGCCGGCGGTCCCACGCGCGTTGCAGTTGCGCGCGCGGCGGCGTGTTCGCCGCCGTCAGGTAGCCGACGATGTCCTGCGCGCCGTACGCGAACTCAACGAAGTTTGCGCGCGCTAGCGCGGAATCTTCCAGCGCCTTCTCGATGCGCGCGAGCGCCACGCGCCGGTCGATGCCGGAGCTGTCCTTGTCCCTGGCATTCGCCGCGATTGATGCGGCTTTCAGCGTGAACCGCACTGATGCGTCGGGTGCACTGCCGCTGCTCGCTTGCGCAAGTCTCCACAGCAGTGGTGCGAGTTCTCCCTTCGGCACCAGGGCCTGATGATCGGTTTCCCACGAATAAAACGCGAGCAGGCGCCAGTCGGGCGCGGCAAGTCGCGCCAACCCTTTCTGCGCAGTGCTCAGAAGCGTCTTGATCGGCCGCGCTGCCTGCAGGCCGAGCGAAAGCACATGCATGTAGCGCGGCCCGTCGACTTCGCCCGGCAACCGTGTGATCTCGGCGCCATCCGGACGGAACAGAATCATGGTCGGGTAGGCGCTGACCTTGAAGCGACTCGCCAGTTTTTGCGCATTCGGCGCATCGCCGTCGAGATACACCGGCACGAAGAAGCGCGAGCGCGCGACGAAATCGGCGCGCGGAAAGATCGTCGCCTTGACCTGGTTGCACGGCGGGCACCACACCGCGCCCCAGTAGA
>DAITAC010000165.1:0-5778 GCA_036824465.1 Burkholderiaceae bacterium | reverse complement strand
TCGCGGCGCGCAGCGCCGACTCGGTCTGGCTCGCGGCGCGCAGCGCCGACTCGAAGCGCCCCTCGCCATGGCGGATCAGGTGATAAGCCAGGTCGCGCATCGACACCAGGCCGTGCACGCGCGGGCCGTCCATCACCAGCAGGTGTCGATGCCGCTGCACATGCATCAGAGCCAGCGCGGCCTCGATCGTGGTGCCGGGGGACACGAAGCGAACGTCGCGCGTCATCACCAGCGAGAGCGGCGTCTTGCCCGGGTCCAGTCCGGGATGCACCACGCGCACCAGAAGGTCGCGCTCGGTGAAGATGCCACCGACCAGTCCATCCTCGGTCATCACCAGCACAGCGCCGATCTCGTTCGCGACCATCATCTCGACCGCCTCGGCCACGCTGGTTGCCGCCGGGATCACGAACATGTGATCGCCGCCCTTGTCGCGCACCACGCTTGCGATTGTCAGGTCCGCCATGGTCTTCTCCTGATTAGCCGAAGTCGTCGAGCAGGATATTGTCGCGGTCCACGCCGAGGTCGAGCAGCATGGCGATCACTGCCTTGGTCATCAGCCCCGGCCCGCACATGTAGTACTCGATGTCCTCCGGTGCCGGATGGTCCTTCAGGTAGTTGTCGTACAGCACCTTATGAATGAAGCCGACCGGACCGGTCCACTGGTCCTCGGGCAGCGGCTCGGACAGCGCGAGATGCCACCTGAAGTTCCTGTGCTCTGCCTGCAGTTTTTCAAACTCCTCGACGTAGAACGCCTCGCGCAGACTGCGCGCGCCGTACCAGTAGGTCACTTTGCGCTTTGTGTGCAGACGGTGGAATTGATCGAAGATGTGCGAGCGCATCGGCGCCATGCCGGCGCCGCCGCCGATGAAGCACATCTCCGCTTCTTTGGTATCGCGCGCGAAGAACTCGCCGAACGGGCCGGAGACGGTCACTTCGTCACCGGGCTTTAGGTTGAACACCCACGAGCTCATAATCCCGGGCGGGAGGTCCTCGCGGTAATCGGGCGCAAACGCAATGCGGATCGTGAACAGCAGGATGCCTTTTTCGAGCGGATAGTTTGCCATCGAGTAGGCGCGTGTCACCGGCGCGTCGATCCTGGACCTGAAGCGCCACAGGTCGAACTTGTCCCATGCGTCGCGAAACTGCGGATCGATATCGAACGACTTGAAACTCAGCTCATGCGGCGGGCACTCGATCTGCACATAGCCGCCGGCGCGGAATGGCACTTCCTCGCCTTCGGGCAGTGCCAACTTCAGCTCCTTGATGAAGGTCGCGACATTTCGATTCGACACGACGCGGCACGCCCACTTGCGCACGTGGAAGACCTCGGGCGCAACCTCGATCTTCATGTCGTGCTTGACCTTGACCTGGCACGCGAGCCGGTGGCCGCGCCGTGCCTCGCCCGGTGTGATGTAGCCGGTCTCGGTCGGCAACAGTTCGCCGCCGCCTTCCTTGACGACGACCTCACACACGCCGCACGCACCTTTGCCGCCGCAGGCGGAGGGAATGAAGATCTTGTTGTCCGCCAGCGCGCCGAGCAGCGATCCGCCGGCCGGGACCTTCAGCGCATTCGACGCATCGTCGTTGATCACGATCGACACGTCGCCGCTGGCCACCAGCTTGCGCTTGGCACCCAGCAGCAGTGCCACCAGCGCGAGGATCACGCCGGTGAACATCACCACGCCAAGGGCGATCTCGCTCATTGGGCTAACCTGCCGCTTCGCGTCAGGGATTCGCGCTTCAGGCGGCTCGGCGCGCTCATAACTGGATACCCGAGAACACCATGAATGCCAGCGACATCAGCCCGGCCGTGATGAACGTGATGCCGAGCCCTTTCAGACCCGCCGGCACGTTGGAATAGGCGAGCTTCTCGCGCACCGCGGCCATTGCAGCGATCGCCAGCGCCCAGCCCAGTCCGGAACCGACGCCGTAAACCACGCTTTCGGCGAACGTGTAGTCGCGCTCCTGCATGAACAGCGACCCGGCCATGATCACGCAGTTCACCGCGATCAGCGGCAGGAAGACGCCGAGCGTCGCGTACAGCTTGGGTGCGAAGCGATCGACGGACATCTCGACCACCTGGGTCGCCGCGGCGATGGTGCCGATGAAAAGGATGAACGCGAGGAACGACAGATCGACGCGTGCCAGCGACGGATGCACCCAGTGCAATGCACCTTCCGCGAGCAACTGCTTCAGGATGATCTGATTCAGCGGCACGGTGAGCACTTGCACGAACACCACGGCCACACCGAGGCCGAGCGCCGTCTCGACCTTCTTTGAGCATGCCAGGAACGAGCACATGCCGAGAAAGAAGGCGAGCGCCATGTTCTCCAGGAAGATCGACTTCACCAGCAGGTTGGCGTAGTGCTCCATACCGTCAATCTTTCTCCTGCAATTCCGGCTTCCACGTGCGCAGCGCCCAGATCAGCAGCGCGATGATGAACAGCGCCGACGGCGCGAGCAGCATCAGCCCGTTCGGTTCATACCACCCGCCTTCGGACTGCACCGGCAGGACGGTCACGCCGAGGATCTTCCCCGCGCCCAGCAGCTCGCGCGAGACCGCGACCAGCAGCAGCACCAGCGCATAACCGAGCCCGTTGCCGATGCCGTCGAGGAACGACAGCCACGGCGGGTTCTGCATTGCGTAGCCCTCGGCGCGCCCCATCACGATGCAGTTGGTGATGATCAGTCCGACAAACACCGACAGCTCGAGCGACAGTTCGAACAGGAACGCCTTGAGGAACTGGTCGACCACGATCACCAGCGAGGCGATGATCGCCAGTTGCACGATGATGCGGATTGCGCTCGGCGTGTGATTGCGCACCATGCTCACGGCGAGGTTGGCAAACGCCGTGACGAGGATCACGCCCACGCCCATCACCACCGCCTTGTCCACGCGCGTGGTCACCGCCAGCGCCGAACAGATGCCGAGCACCTGCACGGCGATCGGGTTGTTGGAGATGATCGGGTCGACGAACGCGTCGCGCTGCGGTTTGCCGAAGAGCGTGTCGGTGACGGCGCTCACGATGTGGCTCCTTCGCGGAATCGTTTCAGGTACGGTCCAAACCCGTCGTTGGAGAACCAGAATGCCATCAGGCGTGCGACGCCATTGCTGGTGATGGTCGCCCCCGACAGCGCGTCGATCCGATGCGGGTCCTGATCAGGCGGCCCTGCGTGGCCCTTGATCACCGTGAGTTTCGGCTCCCACTGCGCATTGAACACCTTGCGCCCGTGCCACAGCGCCTGCCATTTCGGATTGCTGATCTCGCCGCCCAGGCCCGGCGTCTCCTTCTGCTCGTAGAAGGTCAGGCCGCGCACCGTGTTGCCATCGCGATCGAGCGCGATGAAGCCGTAGCAGGTGCCCCACATGCCCACACCTTCAACCGGCAACACGACCTGCTCGACAGTGCCGCCCTTCGACATCACCAGATACACCGAGGCGTAGTTCGGCACGCGCTGGATCTGAGCCTCGTTGGGCGGTGCTGCACGGCTCATCTGCGGATCGTTGCGCGCGCGGCGCTGGTCGTAGTTCCTCTCGTCCATCTTGCCTTCCGGCAGCAGCGCACCGGTCTTCAGATCGACCAGGCGGATGCGAATGTTCTGGTCGAAGATCGCCAGCAGTTCGCGATCCGGTAAATCCTGACCCGGCTTGACGAGGGCGGCAGCAAGCAGCACGTTCTTCTGCCGGTACAGCCGCGCGTTGATCTCCTGCTTGTCCCTCAGCCCGACCGCGGCCACCGATACCAGCAGCGCGCACGCCACGCACACTGCCGCGGCGAAGAAGAACGTATAGCGGGTCGAATCAGTGCGCGCCACGACCTGATTGCCTGCGACTGAGTCTTCGGTTGATGTTGGCCTTCACGATCGGATAGTCGATCAGCGGCGCCAGCACGTTCATGAACAGAATCACCAGCATCATCGATTCCGGATACGCCGGGTTGACCGTGCGGACCAACACGACCAGCGCGCCGATCATCAGTCCATAGATCCACTTGCCGCGGTCGGTGAAAGGCGAGGTCACCGGGTCGGTCGCCATGAACACCATGCCGAACGCCCAGCCGCCGAGCACCATGTGCCACCAGAATGGAATCGCGAAGTACGCATGCGCAGGAGACGCCAGCGCATTGAAGGCCAGTGCCATCGCGATCGTGCCAAGGCTCACTCCGGCCATCGTGCGCCAGGAGCCGATGCCGGTCACGAGCAGCAGAACCGCGCCGAGCAGGCAGGCAGCCGCGGAAGTCTCCCCCATCGATCCGGGTTCGAGCCCGATGAAGGCGTGCCACCATGAGAGGTCGAGCGCTTCGAACGACCCTGTCATCTGGCGCGCCTGCGCCAGCATCGTCGCACCCGAGAAACCGTCGACCGCCACTTCCGGCGGCACAGCGGTCCAGACGCGATCGCCCGACATCTCGGCCGGGTAGGCAAAGAACAGGAACGCGCGCGCGGCCAGCGCGGGATTGATGAAATTCATGCCGGTGCCGCCGAACACCTCCTTTGCGATCACGACGCCAAAGCTGATCGCGATCGCCGCCTGCCACAGCGGAGTCGTCGGCGGAAGGATCAGCGGGAACAGGATGCCGGTGACAAAGAAGCCTTCGTTGACTTCTTCCTTGCGCACGATGGCGAACAGCAGTTCCCACGCGATTCCCACGGCCATCGTAACCAGGTACAGGGGCAGGAAATAAAGCGCGCCGTGAAGTGCGCAGGCCAACACGCTGGTTGGCGAATAGCCGATGCCGATGAAGCGGATCACCTCGTGCCGCCAGCCTTCGAGCTGCGCGACCTTGCCGGGGTCAATGGCGAGATTTGCCTGCAGCCCGGTGTTGTAGAGCGCCATCGCCACGCAGGGCAGGGTGGAGATGACCACCAGGATCATCATGCGCTTGAGATCCAGCGCATCGCGCACGTGCGCGCCCGTCTTCGTCACGCGCGACGGCGAATAGAAGAACGTGTCGGCCGCCTCGTACAGCGGCGCGAGCTTTTCGAGCCGGCCGCCCTTCTCGAACGGTTTGCCGAGCTGGTCGAGAAGGCGCCTGAGGGCCGACATCAGTGCTCCGCTTCCAGCCGTGCCAGCATGCTGCGCAACATCGGCCCGTACTCGAACTTGCCCGGGCACACCAGGGTGCACAACGCCAGATCTTCTTCGTCGAGTTCGAGTGCGCCAAGCGCGGCAGCGCGCTCCGCGTCCTTCGTGATCAGCGAGCGCAGCAGGAAGGTCGGCAGGATGTCGAGCGGCATCACGCGCTCGTAACTACCGATCGGCACCATCGCCCGCGCCGAGCCGTTGGTCGTGGTGGAAAGCGCCAGCGACCGCTTGCCGTGTTTGCTCAAGCAAGCCCCGAGCACGACATTCCACAGCGAGAACTTGTTGCGCCCCGGCGCGATCCAGCCAAAGAGTTCTCGTTCCGTTCCTTCCGGCAGCGCGCTTACCTGAAGGCTGTAGCGGCCGAGATAACCGTGCGCATCACCCATCGCGGTGCGGCCGTCGAGCACCGAGCCGCTGATCACGCGCTGCGCGCCGGACTTCAGTTGCCCGCGCGTCAGGTCCGCCAGCGATGCACCGATCCGCGTGCGCAGCAAACGCGGCTGTGCGACTCCTGGTCCGGCGAGCGAGACCACGCGCTCCACGTCGAGCATCCCGGTCGCGAACAGTGCTCCGATGGCGGCGACATCCTGATATCCGATGTGCCACACGCAGGTGTCGTGATCGACCGGTGCCAGCAGGTGGATGTGCGTGCCTGGCAGCCCCGCCGGGTGCGGCCCGCTGAACTCCTCGAC
>DAITAC010000164.1:0-5781 GCA_036824465.1 Burkholderiaceae bacterium | reverse complement strand
GCGACGGACTGTTAATCCGCAGGTCCCTGGTTCGAGTCCAGGTCGGGGAGCCAGAAAAAATCAAGGGGTTGCGACAAGATCGCAGCCCCTTTTTCTTTGTTCAAAGGTGTTCGTGTATCGCGCTTGTAGGGCGCTCGCTCAGTCGTCGCTGTCGGTCGAGCGCAGCTCGGCTATGTCGAGCGCCTCGAAGTCTTCGGACAGATCGTTCGCGGCGGCCACGCGAGTGTCGGCACATTGATCGCCGAGGCACAGCGTCTGTGACGGACGCAACGGCCTGAAGGCCTTGCCGCATTCGACGCAGCGCCGAGCCAGGAGAGGTCTCTTAGCCATGATGAGAGAAAACATAGACGCGTAACGTCGATCAGGAAATCGTGCGTTAGTCCGACCCTTGGTCGGCCGCCATGCGACCCCAGCCGCATCGCCCGGTTCATCAACTGCGATCAATGGCGTGCACGCCACGACCGCGCGCGCTTGCAAGTACGCAGCGCGGCCTAGTCGAGTGATTCGAGTGCGTCTGCCTGATCTGCGGCCACGCCGACGTCAACACCGGCGTCGGTGCTGCACTCGCCGAGGCAGATCGTCTTCGATCTGCGCCACGCGATGAAGCGCTCGCCGCGGTGGACGCAGGCGGCGCTATGTGTCCACGCCTCGCGCCGATCACGGACTACGAATCCGTCCGCTTTGCTGCGCGGAGCGCTGCGCGGCTGCCCCTTCTGTCGCGCTCGATTTGTTTGAATGTTCCTGCGATGCGCCACGCCAGTAGTGTCGGAATTCTTTACAGACGTGTTTGTGTGCTTGCTTGACTTCTAGCAAGTGACTGCATGGAAATTCCGTTTCTTCACCAAGGCGATTGCGGCAGGTCAGATGCCGCTCATTTGCTGGCGTCGGAATGTCTGTCTGCCGCGCAAACATCTGTACCGAAGGGGCCGAGATGGGAGGAGATAACGCCTTGAATTGATTATGTAAGTTTGGCGCTTGTGGATCATCGGCCCGTTTCTTGCTTCGCTTTGTATGAAAACGGACTATTGGAGGAAGGCAAATGAAACGAACCGCTTCGGAATGGCTGACCACGCTCATGGTGCTTATGAGTGCCGCGATTTCCAGTCAGGCAATGGCCGCGCTGCTTGCCTTTCAAGTCTCAGGACAGTTCGCTACCTGCGGCGTATCCAATCTGCCGCCTCCGTGCGGAGCGTACGGGGGAACGTTCGTCATAGACACAGGTGCTTTGGCAAGCTACGTGGATCCTGGCGGCACCTTCGCCTTCTACCCTCTTCACTCAGCTTCGATAACTCTCAATCAGCCAACTACGGTGATATCCGGTGCGCCGGACGTACGGATTTCGAATGAAAGCACCGATGGCTTGCTGTTCTATGTTGCCGGCGCCGGTATGGAATTCAAGGTGAGCCTCACTTCTCCGGCGTCGACGATTGGCGACTACCTGCTGACGGAGGCAAACGTTTTGGCGCTCATCGGTTCGGCAACCTCAAAGACTGCATGGGCCAAGTACGATCCCCCGTCTGGCGGTGGGCCCGCCATTCTTGACGCAGTCTCGCTGAACATCGAACAGGTCAACATCCCCGAACCGAGTTCTCTCGCTTTGATCGGCCTCGGCCTCGCCGGTCTCGCGGCCTCGCGTCGGCGCAGTCAGTAAGAACGTCTCTTTGGACACTGCGGAGTTCAATTCCGCAGGTCCCTGGTTCGAGTCCAGGTCGGGGAGCCAGATGAATTCGAGCGCCCAGTCCGCCCCCGTGAGCGCGCGGCGCCTCTTCTCCAGCGGCAGCGGTTCCGACTTCACGACCGGGTCGACGGCAATCGCGACCTTCACACCATCCCAAGGGTTGCTGACGAGATAGCGTTGTCTCGAAAGCCATTCACAACACGCCTTCAGGATCGTCGCCGCCGTTTCGATCCTGTTCCCCGGGCGCGAGGTTGGGCATCCGCCCGGTCATCGATAGAATGGCCTCCATGCGCAGGCCACTGATGGCCCGTCTTGTCCCGATCGCAGCGGCTCTGTCATTGTCGACGCCGATCGCCGCGGCCGAGATGCAGACGGTTTGCACCATTACCATCAATTCGATCGACGAGAGGGAAGCGTTTCGCCACTACCTGCCCGCAGCGAACTACCAGTTCGTCGAACTCGTCGAGCGCGACCGCCCCGATTGGCTGGCGTCGGCCTGCCAGGCGGGCATCGCCTGCGACGTGCTCATCATTTCCGGCCACTACGATGGCGGCAACGAGTTCTTTTCGGATCGGCTCGAGGCACGTGAGTTCCTCCCCGTCGACGAACTCGAGCGCGTCTCCTGCAGCGATTCCTGCACGGGACTCTTTTCCCGGCTGAAGGAGGCTTACCTCTTCGGCTGCAACACCCTGAATCCGCACCCGCTAAGCAGCGCAACGGCAGAGGTCGTTCGCAGTCTCGTGCGCGAAGGGCACTCGCCGGCGGAGGCCGAGCGCCACCTGCGATCGTTGAACGAAAGGCACGGCGAGAGCAGCCGCGACCGGATGCGCCTGGTGTTCAAGGACGTTCCGGTGATCTACGGATTTTCGTCGACGGCGCCGCTGGGTCCGATCGCAGGATCGGCGCTGAGCAGCTACTTCCGGACGACTGGCGCACGTGAGATCGGTCAGGGCCGCCCCAGCGGCCGCTTGCTCGGCCAATTCGCGCCTTACGCGATGGCCGCGACCCAGGGTATGACCGACAAGGATCCGCACGTCGACGTGAGGCGAGACGTGTGCCAGTTCGCCGACGACCGCTTGTCGGACGCGAAGAAGCTTGCCTTCGTTCATCACCTTCTGCAACAGCGAACGGCGGAAGCCCGGATCTATCTCGACCGCATCGACAGGTTTACGACGACGCTCGACGACCCCGCACGGCGGACACCGCAGGTTGCCCAGGCGCTCTCGGACATCGCGGGCGACGCCGCCGCACGGAAGCGCTTTCTCGAGTTCGCACGCGATGCCGATCAGGTGACGGTGCGGGTGCGCATGGTTAAAGTCGCACGCGACCTGGGCTGGCTGTCGGCCGACGAAGGGCGGGACGAACTCTCGCTGATGCTGGGCGAACTTCAGGCCCGCAGCGAAGTCGGCGTGGCAGAGGTGAATCTCGCCTGCACCTTGAACCAGGAGCACGACCTCGACGGCGCGTTCAACCGGAGCGTTTCGCCGGAGGGTCCGCCCGACGACGTTGCGCACGCCGCCGTTCGCGCCTGCCTGGGCAACGCCGAAGGGCGCGCGCGCACACTGAACGGGCTGGTTAGCCCGAGGGAGGCGGATGTCCAGGTCGCGCAGGCCTATCTGCGGCACCGGCCCATCACCGACGCGAACGAGCTGCGTCGCGTCGCAGCCGGCATCGCCAGCATGCGCCCGTCCGATGCGCAGGTGCGCGCGCTGGAAGCCCTAGGCCGGCACTATGTGGCCGATCGCGAGATTCTGGACATGCTGATACGCCTCTACTCGGAGACTTCGTCATGGTCCGTTCAGGCCGCGATCGCGGGCATCCTGATCCGCGCCGACCGGCGGACGATCGCAAGCCGGCAACTCGTGCGCACCCTGCTCCAGGACCGCCGGCCGTCGCCCCCTGGCGACAACATGGTCGACGCGCTGATACGGAACCTGCAATCGCAATGAGCGCCTCGCCGGGTCCGAGCGGGACGGGACGCCACGGGCGCGCGATCGGCTCTACTTGATTTCGTCGCCAGCACGGTTTGTGAAATACTGACCTTATGCCACGTCGAACCACGTTGCCCCGATTCCTCTTCGGCGCGTCGGCCTCCCTCCTGGCGTGCCTGGGGGCGGCGTGGTCGTCCGCAGCAAGCGCCGATCCGAAGACGGTGTGCACCGTCACCATCAACTCATCCGACGAAAAGGACACGTTCCAGCGACATCTGCCGCGCGACAACTACCGGTTCGTCGAACTCGTACAGCGCGGGCAGCCGGATTGGCTGGCCTCGGCCTGCCGGCGGGGCGTAACCTGCGATGCGCTCATCATTTCGGGCCATTTCGATGATGGCACCGAGTTCTACACCGACCGCTTCGACTACCGCGAGTTCCTGACGGTGCACGAGCTGCAGCGCGCGTCCTGCAGCGCATCGTGTAACGGACTGTTCTCGCAACTCAAGGAAGTGTATCTGTTCGGGTGCAACACCCTGAAGTCGGAGCCGAGGAATGTCGCCTCGGCCGAGGTCGCACGCAGCCTCACCCAGTCGGGCCATTCGCAGGCGGACGCCCGACGCTTGTCCGCCCTGTTGAGCGAGCGCTACGGCGAGAGCAATCGCGACCGGCTGCGCCACGTGTTCAAGGGCGTGCCGGTGCTCTACGGCTTTTCGTCGAAGGCGCCACTCGGACGCACCGCTGGGCCGCTGCTCGAGCGCTATTTCCGATCGGCACCCCCGGGCGAGATCGCGAGCGGCCGCGCGAGTCCGACACTCCTGAACCTATTCGCGTCGAGCTCGATGATCGCCGTCGGAGGCCTGACCGATGCCGATCCGCAGACGGGCTTCCGCCGCGACATGTGCGGCTTCGCGGACGATCGGCCCTCAGACGCACAGAAGATTGCCTTCATGCACGAGGTGCTGCAGCGCGACATGGCCGAAGTGCGCATGTTCCTCGACCATCTCGAGCGTTATGCCGCCTCGATCGGTCCGGCGAAGCGGCTCGTGCCCGAGGTGGCGGCGGCTCTCGGTGCGATCGAAGGCGACCGCGGCACGCGTGACCGCTACCTTGCATTTGCACGCGACGCCGACGAAGCGGCGGTGCAGACCCGCATGATGGCGTTGGCGCGCACCCTCGGGTGGCTGTCGCCCCCGCAGGAGCAGGCGGAGTTCCTCCGCATGATCGCGGATCGCATGGCGCGTGGCAGTCTAGGCAAGACCGAGGTCGATCTCGTTTGCGCGAATCATCGCGAGAGCGAATCAGGTCTCGCGCGGCAACTGCTGGCCACGGGTGCTGCGCGACCCGGCGATGTGACGCATTCGGCCGTGCTGGCGTGCCTAGGAAGCGCGGAGGCTCACGAACGCACCGTTCGCGCACTGACGAGTTCCCGTGACGAGGATGTCGCGATCGCGCAGGTCTACCTGCGACATCGACCGCTGGCCGATGTCGGTGAACTGCGTGCCGTCACGTCGGGCATCGCGCGCATGACCGCCGCCGGCGCACAGGTGCGCGCCCTCGAGACGCTGGCGCGGCAGCGCATCGCCGATCCGCAAAGCTTGCAGGAGATCGCCCGCCTGTTCCCACTGGCCCGGTCGCTCGAAGTGCAGCGCGCGATCGCGGGCATCCTGATCCGCGCCGACTACAAGATGCTGCCTCAGGCCGACGTCGCCCGCGTGCTGCGCGAGCACCGGCTGAAGTCACCCGACGGCAACGACATGATCGACCTGCTGATTCGCTTGCTTCAGTCCACCTAGCGGGACGGCGCGGCACCGTCGCAGTACGATCAGCAACATGTGGCTCGGCCTTACGAAGTCACGCTAGGGAATTCACGGTACGCCCGCCCCGCGCGTCGGCCGTGCAGAGACCAAGGGTTGCATCCACCTGCCAAACTCGGATGCGCAATGGGTTGCGACTGCGGCGAAGGCGGGCCTTGTCGTCGACGCGCACGCGCGAAGGAGCCGGGAGTTGCGGAGAACGCGCTCGCATGCACCTCTAACCCAACTTGCGCAATATCGACTTTCGGGTGACGCGGAATCAACGACTTGGCCAGAAAGTCGGCACTACATTTCTGTGTTTAAGCCGAAGTTCCGGTAAGCCGCCAGCGAGTTTGTCCTTGCGCGACGCGCATTT
>DAITAC010000012.1:27377-60901 GCA_036824465.1 Burkholderiaceae bacterium | reverse complement strand
GGGTCGAGTCCTGCCTCAAAGCTTGCAGGTCGGAACGGCAGGTCATCGACCGTTTGCTGACGTTCAGTCCGCCACGCATGGGCCCAGCCTTGTGGCCGCAAGTCGAACTCCGCCAGCGTCCGCCTCTCTACCTCTCGACAGGCAGCAACGGCTCGTAGGACTCTTGACCGAATCGCCGCTGGAGAATGAAGACCTGCATGCACAGGGTCGGCTGATACCATTCGCCGCGGCGGGCCCCCTCGCATGGAGGTGCCGTGAACCTGGTCAGGTCGGGAACGAAGCAGCCACAGCGGATTTCCTTCAGTGCCGAGGACAAGGCTCGCCTCACTCGCCCATCGGGCGAGTGAGGCGTCCGGCCGCAAGCCGGAACGCCTAGTCCCTTGTCTTGATGCAGGAGGGGCGGCGCCTCTCCTGGACCTCCCCCACACCGGCCGAGATCCTCATGACCTTTCGCATCGAACCCGCGCGCGCTGAGGACTGCGGCGTGCTGCTTGCACTGATCCGCGGCCTCGCGGATTACGAGAAGCTGTCGCACATGGTCGTGGGCAATGAAACGCAGTTGCGACACGAACTGTTCGGCGAGCGGCCGGTGATCGAGGCGGTGATCGGATGGGAGCGCGCACGGCCGGTCGCGTTCGCGCTGTTCTTCCATAACTTCTCCACCTTCCTCGCGCGGCGCGGCCTGTACCTGGAGGATCTGTTCGTCGTCCCTCAGGCGCGCGGGCGGGGCTACGGCAAGGCGTTGATGCGGCACGTAGCGCGGCTGGCGGTTGATCGCAATTGCGGGCGATTCGAGTGGGCGGTGCTCGACTGGAATCAGCCGTCGATCGATTTCTACCAATCGCTCGGCGCGGAGGTTCTGCCGGACTGGCGCATCTGCCGTGTCAGCGGCGATGCGCTCGCGCGTCTCGGTGAGAGTTGAGGTGCGCGCTGCCAGAAGCCCGTGGCCTGCTGGAACGCATAGCCCAACTGCAGCACGCCGAAGTCATCGCGATAGCGGCCGACAATCTGCACGCCGACGGGCAATCCCTTGGGTGTGAAGCCGCACGGCACTGACAACGCGGGGTGGCCGGTGACGGTGATCAGCAGGCACGACTTCATCCATTCCAGATAGTCGGCCATTGGCTGGCCGTTGATCTCGCGCACCCACGGCTGGTCGACCGGGAACGGCGGCACCTGCGACACGGGCAGCACGAGAAACTCAAACTTTTCGAAGAAGGCGTGCACGCGCTGGAAGAGGGCGGTGCGCTGCAGTTCCGCCGCCGCGATCTGCTGGCTTGTGAGTTTGAGTCCCTGCTCGATATTCCAGATCACCGTGTCCTTCATCTGGTCGCGGTGCTTCTCCAGCAGATCGGCATGCGATGCGGCAAAGATCTGTGCCCGCTGCACGCGGAAGACCTCGTCGGCGTCGCGCAGGTCGGGCATCGCGTCGGCGGTACGGCAACCCAGCGTCTCGAACGTCGTGCGCTGCGCTTCGATCGCTGCGACCACGCGCCCATCAACGGGTCCCAGCCCGCCGAGAGTCGAGGCCCATGCCACGCGCGTGTTGTTGAAGTCACGCGCAAGCGGTTGCGCGAAGATCGATCCGGGTTCCGTCAGCGAAATCGGTACGCGCGCATCCGGTCCGCTGATCGCCTGCATCATCAACGCCACATCCTCGACCGTGCGCCCCATCGCACCTTCGACCGACAGCGTGTTCCACGCCAGCTTTGTCGGGTGCTTCGGCACCCGGCCTGCGGAGCCGCGCATGCCGACGACGTTGCAGAAACTGGCGGGGTTGCGCAGACTGCCGCCGAGGTCGCTGCCGTCGGCGATCGGCACCATGCCGCACGCAAGTGCAACCGCCGCGCCGCCGGACGAACCGCCGCAGGTGCGCGAGAGGTCATATGGATTGCGCGTGGCCCCGAACACCGCGTTGAAGGTCTGCGAGCCGGCGCCGAACTCCGGCGTATTGGTCTTGCCGACGGAGATTGCGCCGGCGTCGCGTTGCCGTTCGACGATCAGCGCATCTTCTCCGGGCACGAAGTCCTTGTAGATCGGCGAACCCCACGTTGTGCGCACGCCCTTGGTGGGCACCAGGTCCTTGTGCGCCGTCGGCAATCCGTGAAGGATTCTGAGCGGCTCGCCGCGTGCCTGCATCTCGTCCGCCGCGCGCGCTTGCGCCAGCGCACGCTCCGGATGAAACGTGACGATCGCATTCACACGTGGATTGACGCCTTCGATCTGCGCGACGTGCGCCTGCATCACTTCGAGCGCGGAGACCTCGCGGCGGCGGATGCGCGCGGAAACTTCGCATGCGGTGAGAAAACAGAGTTCGTTGGTCATTTCGCCTCGATTCCGCGCCGGCGCCGGATGGCCGCTTCGAATCCTTCGAACAACAGTTCGCACGCCACAGCCATCAGCGCGGCCGGCAGCGCGCCGGCGAGCAGCAGCGCCCCATCGTTCAGCGCCAGGCCGGTCACGATCCGCTCGCCGTATCCGCCGGCGCCGATGAACGCGGCGATCGTCGCGGTGCCGACCGCGATCACGGCAGCGGTGCGCACACCGGCGATGATCGTTGGCAACGCGAGCGGCAGCTCGATCAGCCGCAGCCGCAGTCCATTCGACAGGCCGAGCGCGCGCGCGGCGTCGATCAGCCCGGTGGAGATCTCCGCCACGCCGGTGCAGGTGTTGCGCATGATCGGCAGCAGCGCGTACAGCGTCAGCGCGATGAGCGCTGGCACAGTGCCGATGATGCCGAGCCACGAGATCAGCGCCGCCAGCAGCGCCAATGACGGAATGGTCTGCAGCAGTCCAGTTGCGCCGAGCACGCTGACGCGCACGCGCGGGTAGGGTGCGACCAGCAGCGCGAGCGGAATGCCGATCAACGCAGCGGCCGCCACCGATGCGGCGACCAGCCACAGGTGCTGCAGCGTCAGCCGGCCGAGGTCGGGGCCGACAAGCTTGGCCCAGACGCCGCGCCGCTCTCCCATGGTCTTGGCCTCGCCGGCAAGGTGGTCGCGCGCGATCTGCTCGAACGGCACGCCTTTGATCTCGGCGCGCGCGTTCATCGCGATCATCGCGCGCTCGTCGATTGTTCCCGCCAGCGTTTGCAGCGCCTTCCACGCGAGCGGGAAACGCGTCGGCACATCGAGCCGGTAAAGCAAGACCGCCTCGTAGCGCGGGAAGTAGCCGCGGTCGTCGGCGAGCACGCGCAGGCTCATCTTCTCGATCTGCGCGTCGGTGGTGTAGATGTCGGTCACGTCGATCTGTCCCTTGGCAATCGCGTCGAACGCGATGCCGTGATCGAGGCCGACCGGTTTGTGCGGCAGCTCGTAGCGCTGCGCGAGCCCGCGCCAGCCATCGGCGCGGCCGATGAATTCGTTGGACAGGCCCAGCTTGAGTTCGGAATGGCGCGCCAGATCACTCAACGACTTGATGCCGAGCCGATCGGCGTCGGCGCCGCGCATCGCCAGTGCATAGCCGTTGTTGAAGCCGAGCGGCACCGCAATGCCGAAGCCGAGCGGCGCGAGCTGGCGGGTCATCGCTTCGATCGACGTCGGCGCCGGATTCTTCAGGATCTCCAGATCGATCGTGCCGGTGTACTCCGGGTAAAGATCGATCGCGCCCGAGCGCAGCGCCTCGTACACGATCGCGGTGTTGCCGAGTCCGGCCTTCACTTCGGTCTTCGACTTGCTGCCGGCCTCCGCGGTCTGCGCGAGTACCTGCGCCAGGATGTAGGCCTCGGTGAAGCGCTTGGAGCCGATCCGCAGCGTGTCGTCGGCATGCGCCGCGGCCGGCGCGAGGCAGCCGCAGACGAGGACCACCAGCCGAACTGCGTGCGCAATAAGACGAACCAGTGTTCCGGCGAGTGTTTCCATGGGCAGGCTCGCTTGGATGGCGAGGCGCGATCATCGCGCGGGATGGCGTCGCCGTCGAGCACGGCTTCCCGCTCCGCATTCGCCGCTGGCGCGCCCGACCTTTCGCGTGGGTAGAATCGTTCGCATGTCGTATCAGGTTCTTGCACGGAAGTGGCGCCCGCGCGATTTCGCCTCGCTCGTTGGGCAGGAGCACGTGGTGCGCGCGTTGACGCACGCGCTCGAACAGAAACGCATCCACCACGCGTATCTTTTCACCGGCACGCGTGGGGTCGGCAAGACCACGCTGTCGCGCATCCTGGCCAAGGCGTTGAACTGCATCGGCCCCGACGGCACGGGCGGTATCACTGCCACGCCCTGCAACCGCTGCGCGGTATGCGAGGCGATCGACGCCGGCCGCTTTGTTGACTACATCGAGATGGATGCAGCCAGCAACCGCGGTGTGGACGAGATGACCACGCTGCTGGAGCGCGCTGTCTATGCGCCGAGCAATGCGCGCTTCAAGGTCTACATGATCGATGAAGTGCACATGCTCACCACCCACGCGTTCAACGCGATGCTCAAGACGCTGGAAGAGCCGCCCGATTACGTCAAGTTCATTCTTGCCACCACCGATCCGCAGAAGCTGCCGGCCACCGTGCTGAGCCGCTGCCTGCAGTTCAACCTGAAGCAGATGACGCCGGCCGCGGTGGCGGCGCTGATGGCCGAGATCCTCGGCAAGGAAGGCATCCCGGCGGAGCCCGCGGCGCTGAAGTTGCTCGGCCACGCCGCGCGCGGCAGCATGCGCGACGGCCTGTCGCTGCTCGATCAGGCGATCGCATACAGCGCCGGCAACGTGACGCTCGAGGCAGTGCGCAACATGCTCGGCAGCATCGACACCACAACGCTGGTGCGCGTGATCGATGCGGTCGCCGTGCGCGACGCGAAGCAGGCGCTGGCGGTCGCGGACGAGATGGCGGAGCGCAGCTTCTCGTTCGCCCAGGCGTTGCGGGACCTGGCGAGCCTGCTGCACTGGATCGCGCTGGCGCAGCAGGTGCCGGATGCAATGGGCGATGAGGTAGAGAACGCGGCCGCTGTGCTGCGTTTCGCGAAGAGCATTGCGCCGGACGAGGTGCAGTTGCTGTATCAGATCGCCCTGCATGGGCGCAATGATCTTCATCTCGCGCCGGACGAGTACGCCGGCTTCACGATGACACTGCTGCGCATGATCGCGTTCGCGCCGGCCGATGCGACGAACGAGACGTCGGCGATTGCACCAACCCGTTCTCGACCAGTGGCGAGCAAGCCGCAAGCGGCAGCGCCGACCGGGGCGCCCACGCCGAGCACCCCGGTGGCCTCGTCTCCAACACCGGCGCCAATGGTCTCGTTCGACGGCAACTGGCCGGCGCTGGTCGAAAAGCTGAAGATCAGCGGCATGGTGCGCGAGCTGGCCACGCGGAGCGAACTGATCTCAACCGAACGCGATCACTTCAAATTGCGCGTGCCCATCAAGACATTGGCGGAGGGCTCCAACCTCGAGCGATTGAAGGCCGCGCTTGCGCAGCATTTCGGTCGCTCAATTCGCCTCAGCGTGGAGATCGGCGCGACCGCCGGCCCGACCGCGGCCGGCATTGCCGAGCAGGCACGCGCAGAGAAGCAGAAGCGCGCCGAAGAAGCGATCTACGCTGATCCGTTCGTCAAGGAACTGATCGAGAACTTCGGCGCAACGGTCGATCCCGCGTCGATCAAGCCGATTGAACCCTGAGCGATTGAACCCTGCGTGCGCAAAGCGCCGGTTCGTTTTTCCAACACCGAGGACTGACACATGATGAAGAACCAGCTCGCCGGGCTGATGCAGCAGGCGCAGAAGATGCAGGAGAACATGAAGCGCATGCAGGACGAGCTCGCCTCGATCGAGGTCGAAGGGCAGTCCGGCGCCGGCATGGTCAAGATCACGATGACATGCAAGTACCAGGTGCGGCGGGTCAGCGTCGATCCCAGCCTGTTGCGTGATGACAAGGACATGCTGGAAGACCTGATCGCGGCCGCGTTCAACGACGCGGTGCGACGCGCGGAGGAAACCACGCAGCAGAAGATGTCGTCGGTCACCGCCGGCATGCCGATGCCGCCGGGGTTCAAGCTGCCGTTTTGAGCATGAAGCTTGGCCCCACACTCGACAAGCTGGTCGATTCGCTCAAACGCCTGCCGGGCATCGGTCCGCGCTCGGCGCAGCGCATCGTTTTTCACCTGCTGCAGCACGATCGCGACACCGCGGTGCGGCTGGGTGAGGCGTTGCTTGCCGCGCACGCGAACGTGCGCCATTGCGCCCGCTGCAATACGTTGACCGAACAGGAGATCTGTGAAACCTGCGCAAGTCCCAAGCGCGACGCCGGGCTGTTGTGCGTGGTCGAGTCGCCGTCAGACCAGCTGATGCTGGAGCAGTCGCTGTCGTTTTCCGGGCTGTACTTCGTGCTGCTTGGGCGCCTGTCGCCGCTGGATGGCGTGGGCCCGCGCGAAATCCAGATGGAACAGCTGCTCGCGCGAGCATGCGACGGACTGGTGCGAGAAGTGATCGTCGCCACATCGTTCACGCCCGAGGGTGACGCCACTGCGCATTACATCGCCGAACTGCTGCGTGCGCGCGATCCGCAGCTGAAGATCACCCGGCTGGCACGCGGTGTGCCGGCCGGTGCCGAACTCGAGTACACCGACGTCAACACGCTGGCGCAGGCGATGCTCGATCGCCGCGCTGCCTGACGGAGTCCGCATGACGATCGCGTTCTGGTGCGTGCTGATCGCCGGCCTTCTGCCATACCTGGGTGCGACGATCGCCAAGGCGGGTGGCGAGCGCTTCAACAACCGCAATCCGCGTGCGTGGCTGGCGAAGCAGGAGGGATTCCGCGCGCGCGCCAACGCGGCGCAGTTGAACAGCTTCGAGGCGTTTCCGTTCTTTGCCGCAGCGGTGATCACTGCGCACCTGATTCAGGCACCGGCTGACCGCGTCAACGCGCTGGCCGCCATCTTCGTCGGCGCGCGCGTCGCGTATCTCGCCTGCTATCTGGCCGACTTGCACTGGGCGCGCTCGGTGTTCTGGCTGGTTGGCTGGCTGGCGACGATCACGATCTTTGTTTCTGGCGTGCGTTGAGGCGCCCGCAGGCCGCGATGAATTCGAACGTCGTCCGCATCGATCAGAAGCTTTCGTATAACGAGCGGCTGATCGACGCGATCGACCTGCCGATCGGCCGCTGGAACCGCGAAGCCCGCTTGCTCTACTGCAACGCGCCGTATTTGACCTGGGCCGGGTGCGATCGCAGCCAGCTTCTCGGGCGGACGATGGAGGAAATCTACGGCCCCGATGCGTGGGCGGCGGCGCGCAATGCGTTTGCTGCCGCGTTCGAAGGCCGCACGGTCAGATACGAACGGATGTTGACGCACCAGAAACGGCCCGCGCGCTGGGCCCGCGTGCAGGTGTTTCCCGACCGCGATGCCGACGGCAAAGTGACCGCGGTCTTCACGATCGCCTTTGACATCCACGACGACGTAATCACGCGCGAAACTCTGGAAGTCGCGCGCCGGCGGCTCGATCGGTTCGCCGAGAACATTCCGTATCCGCTGACTTACGTCGACTCCAATTGCGTGATCCGCTTCGTCAACAAGGCGTGGGTCGAGGGCGCCGGGATGGCGGCCGACGAGGCACTCGGTCGCCACATTGGTGAGGTCCGCGGGGCGAAGCGCTGGGCCGAACATCAACCGTACTTCGAGCGCGCGCTGGCGGGTGAGTCTGTCCACTACACGCGACTTGCCGAGCTGGCGCAGCAGGGGCCGCGCTGGCTTCGTACCAGCTATGTGCCGGACTTCGATCCGCAAGGCGCGGTGATCGGCGTGTACACGGTGACGGTTGATGTGCACGAACTGACGATTGTGCAGGAGCGGCTGCGCCGCAGCGTCGAGCGCGACGCGCTGACCGACGTGTACAGCCGCCGCGCGATGATGGATCGCATCGATGCCGCAGTGGCCGACGCGCACGCGAATCCGGTGGCGCTGTTCTTCATTGATCTCGATAACCTCAAGGCCGTCAACGATACGCGCGGTCATCGCGAAGGAGACGAATTGCTCGTCCGCACTGCGGGAGCGCTGGCCGATGCGGTGCGTGCCGAGGACTCAGTCGGTCGCTTCGGCGGCGACGAGTTTCTTGTGCTTGCGCACGTGCGCGACGCAGCGGGCGCGCAATCGCTGGCACAACACCTGTTGCAGGCGCTGCACGATGCAGTTGCCGCGTTGCCGTTGCCGCAACGTGCGACCGCGAGTATTGGCTATGCGCTGGCACCGGCGGACTCAGTGAGCGCGCTGAAGCTTGTGCAGCGTGCGGACGACGCGATGTATGCCGCAAAACGGCGCGGCGGCAATCGCGTGCTCCACTGTGCCGTCGACGCCACGCCGGAGTCTTCGAAGTGATTCGTGCTGCGATATGAATGGACCGCTGGCCGGCGTAAAGATCCTCGAACTCGGCACCCTGATCGCCGGACCGTTCGCCGCGCGCATGTGCGCGGAGTTCGGCGCCGATGTGATCAAGATCGAGGCCACCGAGGGCGGCGACCCGATCCGCACCTGGCGCCATCTGCACGAAGGCACTTCGCTGTGGTGGTACGTGCAGGCGCGCAACAAGAAGTCGGTGACGCTGAACCTGAAGGACACACGCGCACAGGAAGTCGCGCGGCGGCTCGCGCTCGATGCCGACATCGTGATCGAGAACTATCGTCCTGGCGTGCTCGAGAAATGGGGGCTCGGCTACGAGCAACTGCGGGCTGCGAACCCCGCAACGATCATGGCCCGGCTGTCGGGCTACGGCCAGACCGGGCCGATGCGGGACAAGCCCGGCTTTGGCGCGATTGGCGAGTCGATGGGGGGCCTCCGGTTCGTTTCCGGCTTTCCTGATCGACCGCCGATGCGGATCGGCATCTCGATCGGCGATTCGATCGCGGCGTTGCACGGTGTCATCGGTGCGCTGATGGCGCTGCGTCATCGCGACGTGACCGGCGGTCGCCCGCGTCGCGAAGGCGACGCATTCGTCGGCGGTGGTGAAGGACAGATGGTCGACGTCGCCTTGTACGAGGCGGTGTTCAACATGATGGAGAGCACCGTGCCCGAGTACGACCGCGCCGGTGTCGTGCGCGCCCGCACCGGTGGCGCGTTGCCGGGCATCGTGCCGTCGAACACCTACACCTGCGCCGATGGCGAAGCGATCGTGATCGCCGGCAACGGCGATGCAATCTTCAAGCGGTTGATGAATGCGATGGGTCGCCACGACCTGGCCAATGATCCGGCGCTGGCGCGCAACGACGGCCGCGTGCCGCGCACGCAGGAGATCGATGATGCGATCCAGTCGTGGTGCTCGGATCGCGGCATCGACGAAGCACTGGCCACGCTGACGGCGGCCGACGTGCCGGTGTCGAAGATCTACAGTGTGGCCGACATGTTCCGCGACGCGCAGTACGCCGCTCGCCAGATGTTCGAACGGCATGCGCTGGCTGACGGCACCATGCTGGCGGTGCCCGCAGTGACGCCGAAGCTGTCGGCCACACCCGGACAGACGCGCTGGCTTGGCCCTCGACTCGGTGAACATACCGATGAGGTGCTGTCCTCGCTTGGGTATGATGAATCGCAGATCGCCGCGCTCAGAGAAGACGGCGTCATCTGACAAGGAGACCGCGGTGATGCCGATCTCTCGTCGCCGGACCGGTCCGTGGAACCTGAGCGGATTGACACTGCCTCGAGCACAGCTTTGAATTTGTCGACCGCGCCAGACTGAAGCGCCCGAACGGCGCCTGAACCTTCACCTAACGCTGGATGATCCGCTCATGAAACGACGCAGTCTTCTTCTCGCCTGTGCCGCCACGGCCGCCGCGCCGGCCCTGGTGCGCGCGCAGGCACTCGAACGCAAGAAAGTCACGATCGCCGTCGGCGGCAAGAATCTGCTCTATTACCTGCCGCTGACGATCGCCGAGCAGTTGAAGTACTTCGAGGCCGAGGGTCTCGACGTCAGCATCGTCGACTTCGCCGGAGGCTCCCAGGCGCTGCGCGCGGTGGTCGGTGGCAGTGCGGACGTCGTCTCGGGGGCCTTCGAGCACACAGTCAACATGCAGGCCAAGGGGCAGCCGTTGCGCGCCTTTGTATTGCAGGGGCGCGCGCCGCAGATCGTGCTCGGCGTCAGCACGAAGACGATGCCCAACTTCAAGTCGGTCGCCGACCTGAAGGGCAAGAAGATCGGCGTCACCGCGCCGGGTTCGTCGACGAACGTGATGGCGAACTTCGTGTTGGCGAAGGCGGGCCTGAAGCCGACCGATGTCTCCATCGTTGGCGTTGGCGCGTCGAGCGGCGCGGTCGCGGCGATGCGTTCGGGCCAGATCGACGCGATCTCGAACCTCGATCCGATGATCACGATCCTTGCGCGCGCCGGTGACATCAAGATCGTCTCGGATACGCGCGACGTGGCGGTCGCCGATGCGGTCTTCGGCGGACCGATGCCGGCCGCCTGCCTGTACGCGCCGGTGGCGTTCATCGAGAAGAATCCGAATGTCATCCAGGCGCTGACCAATGCGATCGTGCGCGCCGACAAGTGGATCCAGCAGGCGGGCCCCTCTGACATCATCAAGGCCGTGCCTGAAAGCTACCTCCTGGGGGACCGCGCGATCTACATCGATGCGTTCCTCAAGGCCAAGGGCGCACTGTCGCCCGACGGCATGATTCCCGATGCGGGTTCTGCCACCGCGCTGCGTGCACTGGCCAGCGCCGACCCAAGCATCGCCGAGGCCAAGCTTGATCTGAAAGCGGTCTATACCAACGAATTCGTGAGGAAGGCGCTGGCGAAATACAAGTGATCCGTTGTTCGTGATCGGTGATCCGTGCAGATTTGCCGGATCGCTGTCAACGATCACGGATCACAGATCACGGATCACGGATCACGAAGAATGACTGCCGCCCTTTCCCTCGACCGCGTCACCTGCACCTTCATCTCGCGCGACGCGCCGGGACAGCGCTACACGGCAGTCAGGGATGTGACGCTCGACGTGGCACCGGGCGAGTTCGTCAGCGTGGTCGGCCCCACCGGATGCGGC
Source organism: Burkholderiaceae bacterium (assembly GCA_036824465.1). Taxonomy (GTDB): domain Bacteria; phylum Pseudomonadota; class Gammaproteobacteria; order Burkholderiales; family Burkholderiaceae_F; genus JAKOQB01. Next base: position 49,950 of record DAITAC010000012.1, on the reverse strand, counting down.
AAGAGCACGCTGCTGAATGTGGCCGCGGGTCTGCTTGAGCCGAGCAGCGGCTCGGTGCGCGTGTTTGGCGCGCCGCTGGCTGGCATCAACTCGCGCGCCGGGTACATGTTCCAGTCCGAAGCGTTGATGCCCTGGCGCACGACGCTGGCCAACGTCACCGCCGGACTCGAGTTTCGCGGCATGCCCCTGGCCGATGCGGTGCGTGAGGCAGATGCCTGGCTCAAGCGCGTGGGACTCGGCGGTTTTGGCGACCGCTATCCGCATCAGCTGTCCGGCGGTATGCGCAAGCGCACTTCGCTGGCGCAGACGCTGGTGCTCGACCCCGACATCATCCTGATGGACGAGCCGTTCTCGGCACTCGATGTCCAGACGCGCCAGCTGATGGAAAATGAGGTACTCGAGCTGTGGGCGGCAAAGAAGAAGGCGGTGCTGTTCATCACGCATGACCTCGATGAGGCAATCGCGATGAGCGACCGTGTGGTCGTGTTGTCGGCCGGGCCGGCTTCGCATCCGATCGGCGAGTTCACGATTGATCTGGCGCGCCCGCGCGACGTGGCCGAGGTGCGTGTCACGCCGCGTTTCATCGATCTGCACAAGGCAATCTGGGACGTGCTGCGCGCAGAGGTCCTGAAAGGCTACGAACAGCAGAAGCGGGCGGCATGAGCATGAGCAAAGCACTGGTCATCATTGACATCCAGAATGATTACTTCGCCGGCGGGCGCATGCCGCTCGCCGTACCCGAGGCCGCGGCCGCGCGGGCCGCAACCCTGCTCGAAGCGTTTCGCAAACGCGGCGCACCGGTGTTCCATGTACAGCACATATCGACTCGCCCGGGTGCGACGTTCTTCCTGCCGGAAACGGACGGCGTGATGATCTACGACAGCGTTGCGCCGCGGGACGGGGAACGAGTGATCGTCAAGCATTTCCCGAACGCTTTTCGCGAGACCTCGCTCGCCGAAGACCTGCGTGCGGCGGCGGTCGATGAACTGCTGTTCGTCGGCATGATGACGCACATGTGCATCGACACGTCGGTGCGCGCGGCCGCTGATCTCGGTTTTCGCTGCAGTGTGGCGGCCGATGCCTGCGCCACGCGCGAACTGGCCTGGGGCGGGCAGACGGTGGACGCGGACCGGGTGCATACGGCGTTCCTTGCAGCGCTCAACGGCGCCTTCGCGCGAGTGGTGCCGGCAACCGAACTGCTCGACGGCATGTGAAGCGCATGTGGCACGCCATCAAGCCGAACTCCGGGAACATTCGCATCTGGCAGGTCGGCGTGCTGGTCGCACTGTTCGCGTTCTGGCACGCGATGACGACGCCCGGCATCATCCCGCCGTTCATGTTCGACAACGACCGGCAGGCAGCATTCTTCTTCGGCGAACCGCTGAAGATCCTCGGGCGCGTATGGGACTGGTTCATCACGAATCGGGACATCTATCAGCATCTCTGGGTGACGCTGCTCGAAACCGTGCTTGCCTTCGCAATCGGCACCTCGGCCGGCCTGGGGATGGGTATGTGGCTGGCGTTGTCACCGATGGCGGCGGCGATCTTCGACCCTTACATCAAGGGACTGAATTCGATGCCGCGCGTGATCCTGGCGCCGATCTTCGCGGTGTGGTTCGGTCTGGGAATCGCGTCCAAGGTCGCGCTCGGCTTCACACTGGTGTTCTTCATCGTGTTCTTCAACGTCTACCAAGGCGTGCGCGAAGTCAGCCCGACCGTGCTGGCGAACGCGCGCATGCTCGGTGCGAATCAGCGGCATCTGCTGCGCCACGTCTATCTGCCGAGCGCGATGAGCTGGGTTTTCTCATCGCTGCATACGTCGGTCGGACTCGCATTTGTCGGTGCAGTGGTGGGGGAATATCTTGGCTCCTCCCGCGGTGTCGGTTACCTGATCCTGCAGGCCGAGGGAACGTTCGACATCAATACGGTGATGGCGGGCATCCTGGTGCTGACTGCATTTGCGCTGGTACTCGACTGGATCGTCGGCATCGGCGAAAGGCGTTTGATGAAATGGCAGCCCCGCTCCGGCGAAACCGAAAAACTCTGAGCGGCTAACATGTTGTCGGAGAGGCGGGCTCTGCGAATCGCCTCCGTGCTGCCCGCCGATCCGCCGTGTCATCCACACCCCAAAGTCACGACGCACCGCCGTTCTCCGGTGCTTTGCCGACGCCATTCTGGCGACGGATGCCGCAGTTTTTCCGCTTTCCCGCCTATCGCGCACCACTGGCGCGGAATCTGGCGTTGTCGCTCGCAATTGCCGGAGCGCTGGCGATTCAATCGCCGCTGATAACCGCGTTGGTCGCGTCCATCGGCACGATCTACCTCGCACATTACGGCTTTGTCGTCATTGAGCGCGTTGCACAGGGCTACCTGAATCCGGATCACTTCCCGCCAGCGATGTCGACACCTGTCTGGCGCCCGCTGAAACTGGCAGCGATCATTGTGGCGGCCTTCTTCGCAATTGCCGTCGTTACCGTCATCACGGGCGATGGCGCGCTGACCATGTTGGCAAATGTGGCGGCTGCCTTGCTGCTTCCGGCGAGCGTAATGACGCTTGCGGTGTCGGACAGCCTGCGGCAGGCGATCAATCCGCGCCGCGTCTTTGGCCTTGCGCGCAAGATCGGCCCCTCATACCTGGTGCTGTTCGTGTTTCTGCTGCTGCTGATGGGTGGGTCGCAACAAGCCTTCGAACTGATTGCGCCGGCGCTGGGAGAGTCCATGTGGCTGCTGGCGCTCGCGAGTTCCTTCGTCGGCAACTACTTCTTCCTGATCATGTGCGCGCTGATGGGTTACGTCCTGTATCAGTACAGTGACGTACTCAATCTGCCTGTGGTCGGGCCGGGTGAAGATGCGCGCGACGAGGCGCGGCCGACCGGTGGTGACCGTGAAACCGATCGGAGTGAAGCGGCAATCGGAAGACTCATCGTCGCCGGCGACGTGGGCGGCGCGATCGCGCTGGTTGAGAACGCGTTGCACGAAGATCCAGACGATCTCTCACTGCATGCCCGCCTGCACAAGTTGCTGCAGATCGAAGGTTCGCCGGAGCGCACCGACGCGCACCTCGATCGTTACCTTGAGTTGCTGTTGCGCAAGGATTCTGGCCAGGCTGCCGCGCTGGCGCAGGAGGCGCGCGCTCGCAATGCGGACTGGATGCCCTCGGTGGCGGGGCATGTCGTTTTGCTCGCGCGGGCGGCGCTCGAAGAAGGAAAGTTTGACCTGGTGCTCGAATTGACGCACAACTTCGAAACGCGTTATCGCGACGACGAGGCGGTGTCTGCGGTCATGCTGCTGCGGGCGCAGGCGTTGTCTGCCGGTGATCCAGCGGACGGTGTGAATCGGAGCCGGCGCGACACGGCCGACCAGCATCCGGCGAGTGACGCCACCGCGGCTGCGCGTCGTTGACTGGTGATCCGCGACCGTGGTCGCGGCGAACTCTGCGCTCAGGGAAGATCGAACGTCAGCGTCGATGGTCCGTGCGTAGTGGTCTGGACCCCGGGGGCCGGCACGGTGGCAGGTGTTTCCGGACTCGGCGTCGGAAAGTGCTGCGCCAGGCGACGGCGCACGTCGTCGGCCTGCTGCGTCAGTCCGTGCCGCGTATAGGTGGTGAACAGACCAAGCAGGCAATCCGACAGTTCGCGTGCCCGCTCAGACCTTACCTTGTCGTCCGCGAGCAAGGTGTCAATCAGCTTCAGCGCCGCAGCGTCTTCGCGGGCGCGCACGAGCCGGCGCGCAAGTCGCAGCTGCGCGTCGATCGTCAGCGCATCGCGAATCTTCGGCTGTGCCATCTGCAAGTAGGCGCGGCGCAGTTCCGCGTTGGTACGGCCCGGACGATTTACCAGAACATGCTCGGCCGCGTTGCGCAGTGCGATTCGATCGGTGCCGAGCTGCGCAAGATTGAAACTCGCGACCGCGTAATCCGACCGCATCGGGTACTGGGCCGCGAGTTCGCCGTACAGGATCGTTGCACGAGGGATATCGAGCTTCGCCGCAGCCTGTTCTGCGCGCTGCTGCAGCCGGATGCGCGCGCGCTGGCTCTCGCTGGCGTCGTCCTGTTCCATCGCACGCTCCACCTTCGGGGCAGCGCGTGGCTTCAGCACCCACGCCAGCACGGCGCCGGTCAGAAAACCGCCCAGGTGCGCGGCATACGCGATCGGCTGCTCGGCAGCCGTGGCCCATTGCCACAATTCATTCGCGATCCAGATTGGCAATAGCAGCAGTGCGGGAATGCGCACCGTGTCGAAGAAGAACAGCACCCAGACGAACACGGGAACGCGACGCAGGCCATAAGAAACCGCAACCATCGCCATGGCCCCGGCGATGGCGCCGGAAGCGCCGATCACCGCGGTGTCCGACAGTGCAATGTGCACGGCGCCGGCCGCGACTCCCGACAGCAGGTAGCCGGCCACAAACCGCGCGCGCCCCAAAGCCGCCTCCGCGAATGAGCCGGCCAGAAACAGCACGATCATGTTGCCAAGCCAGTGACCGAGATCGCCATGCAGGAACTGATAGGTGATGAAGCGCCAGGGTTGCCGCGCCTGTCGCTCCAGCAGAAAGCGGTCGGTCCAACTCCGCGCCAGTGATTCAAACTGATTGCGCTGATCGCGCCACGCCAGAAACTGCGGATCGTCCGGCGTGATGATCAGCAGCTCATGCAGCGCGCGCATGAAGTCATCGTCGCTTTGCATCAGCATCAGCGCATGTTCAACGTCCCTGGCGCCCAGCGACGCCTGCAGCTCGCTCAACTGCTCGCGGGCGGCGACGTTGGCGGTCTGGCGTGCCAGCCAGGCCCGGTAGTGCTGCAGCTCGATGCGCGGCAGCGACGATTGTTCGTAGAAGGTGAATGCACGTTCGTAGGCGCGGTCATCGCGGGCCTGGGCGACGAAGAAGACAACCGCGTTGATCAGAATCAGCGCCAGCGTGATCAGCGGCAAGGAGCGCGCCGCGAGCCGGGTCTGGTAGGGCAGTACAAGGATCACGCGGCCTGCCGCAATCGAGCATCGATCAGCTGCTCGAGTTTGACTGTATCGGTGGCAAAGATGCGGATTCCCTCGGCGAGCTTTTCGGTCGCCATCGCATCGTCATTCAATTCGCGCCGGAACGCGACCTCGGTCAACGGCCGGCGTTCGCTTTGCGTCGACGGGGGCGTGAGCGCGGCTTCGAGGGAGCCTTCCGTTGCCGCAAGCTGGTCGAGAAATTCGGGGCTGATTGTCATCAGATCGCAACCCGCAAGCGCGAGGACCTGCCCGGTATTACGGAAGCTCGCGCCCATGATTTCGGTCGCATAGCGGCCGCCTTTCAGCCGCTCGTAGATGGTGCGCACCGAACGCACGCCGGGGTCATTGACGCCTGCGTTCAATGCTTCGTCCCACTGGGCTCCGGCGGCCTTCTTGTGCCAGTCGTAGATGCGGCCGACAAAGGGTGATATCAGGGTCGCCCCGGCGTCGGCGCAGGCCTGCGCCTGTCCCGGCGAGAACAGCAGCGTCATATTGCAGTGGATGCCTTCGCGTTCCAGCGTTTCGGCGGCGCGGATTCCCTCCCAGGTTGAGGCGATCTTGATCAGGACGCGCGCGCGATCGATGCCGCGCGCGCGGTACAGCGCGGTCAGACGACGCGCTTTCTCGATCGTGGCGCGCGTGTCGAAGGACAGGCGCGCATCGACTTCGGTGGAGACCCGGCCGTCAATGTGCTTGAGGATTTCGGCGCCGAATGCAACCAGCACGCGATCGAGCCGCAGCGCGAGCGATTCCGTCCGGTCCTCGCCCGCTGCGCTGAGAAGCGTTGCGTACGCGGGCTGCGTTGCGGCCTTCAGGATCAGCGACGGATTGGTCGTCGCGTCACGCGGACGCAGGCGAGCGATGGCATTGATGTCGCCGGTGTCGGCGACGATCGTCGTCAGCCGCATCAGTTGGTTGAGCAGGGTCGCCATGGTTCACCAATATATAATTTGTCAGTTTAGTCAGCGCGTGTGCTTGCATCGATCAAATGCATGTCACGCATCGCCGTCAACGGACCGGTCGTCACCGCGAACCGTCGTCGGTGTCGCCACTGAGGAGCCTGTTTGTCTTCCCTGATCGCCGATCCCCGTCCCGCCGCGCTGCTGGCGTTGGCCGACGGGACGATCTTCCGCGGCCGCGCGATCGGTGCTGTGGGGCACGCCGTTGGCGAAGTGGTCTTCAATACAGCGATTACCGGGTACCAGGAAATCCTGACCGATCCCAGCTACTGCCGCCAGATCGTCACGCTGACGTATCCCCACATCGGCAACACCGGAACCAACGACGAAGATGCCGAGTCGGCCAAGGTGTTCGCGGCCGGTCTCGTGATCCGCGATCTTCCGCCGGTGCATTCGAACTTTCGCGCACAGGCCTCGCTCACCGCCTACCTGCAGCGGGAGAACGTGGTTGCGATCTCCGACATTGACACCCGCAGATTGACGCGTGTTCTTCGCGACAAGGGCGCGCAGCCGGGTGCGATTCTGGTCGGCAACGACGCAGACAAGGCGGTCGCGCTGGCGTGTTCGTTTCCCGGAATGGCGGGACTCGATCTGGCCAGGGTGGTGTCGGTCGGCGAACCGTACGAATGGACCGAATCCGCCTGGGCGCTGGGCGAGGGGTACGGCCAACTCAAAGACCCGAAGCGGCACGTCGTTGCCTATGACTTTGGCGTCAAGCGCAACATCCTGCGGCTGCTTGCCGCGCGCGGTTGCCGCGTGACGGTGGTGCCGGCGCAGACGCCGGCCGCTGAGGTTGTCAGACTCAAGCCCGACGGAGTGTTTCTTTCGAATGGACCCGGCGATCCGGAGCCGTGCGACTACGCGATCGATGCGGCGCGCGAATTGATCGAGAACGGCTATGTGACCTTTGGCATCTGCCTCGGCCATCAGATCATGGGACTCGCGTCGGGCGGCAAGACCCTGAAGATGAAGTTCGGGCATCACGGCGCGAACCATCCGGTGCAGGACCTCGACGATCGCCGGGTGCTGATCACATCGCAGAACCATGGGTTCGCGGTTGATCCTCAAACGCTGCCGCACAGTTGCAAGGTGACGCACGTGTCGTTGTTCGATGGCACGCTGCAGGGATTCCGCCGTACCGACAAGCCCGCGTTCTGCTTCCAGGGCCATCCCGAGGCGAGCCCGGGGCCGCATGACATCGCGTATCTCTTCGATCGGTTCGTCAAACTGATGGAGGAACGCAGCCGTGCCTAAGCGAACCGATATCAGAAGCATCCTGATCATCGGCGCCGGTCCGATCGTGATCGGCCAGGCGTGCGAGTTCGACTACTCGGGCGCACAGGCCTGCAAGGCGCTGAAGCAGGAAGGCTTCAAGGTCGTCCTCGTCAACAGCAACCCGGCGACGATCATGACCGATCCGGGCACGGCCGACGTTACCTACATCGAGCCCATCACGTGGCAGGTGGTGGAACGAATCATCGCGAAGGAGAAGCCCGATGCGGTGCTGCCGACGATGGGCGGGCAGACGGCGCTCAACTGTGCAATGGATCTGTACAAGAACGGCGTGCTGCACAAGTACGGCGTGGAATTGATCGGTGCCTCGCCCGACGCGATCGAGAAGGCCGAGGACCGGCAGAAGTTCAAGGAGGCGATGACGCGCATCGGGCTGGCCTCGGCGCGCTCCGGTATCGCGCACTCGATCGACGAGGCGCTCGCGGTGCAGAAGGTGATGGGCTTTCCGGTCGTGATCCGCCCCAGCTTCACGCTCGGCGGCAGCGGCGGCGGAATCGCGTGGAACATGGAGGAGTTCAACGCAATCTGCACCCGTGGACTGGATCTGTCGCCGACCAAGGAACTGCTGATCGAGGAATCGCTGCTCGGCTGGAAGGAATTCGAGATGGAAGTGGTCCGCGACAAGGCGGACAACTGCATCATCATCTGCTCGATCGAGAATCTCGATCCGATGGGGATTCACACGGGCGACTCGATCACGGTGGCGCCGGCGCAGACGCTGACCGACAAGGAATACCAGCTGATGCGCAATGCGTCGATCGCGATCCTGCGCGAAATCGGCGTGGACACCGGTGGCAGCAATGTGCAGTTTGCAATCGACCCGAAGACGGGGCGCATGATCGTGATCGAGATGAACCCGCGCGTGTCGCGTTCGTCAGCGCTGGCGTCGAAGGCCACGGGTTTCCCGATCGCCAAGATCGCGGCCAAGCTCGCGGTTGGTTACACGCTCGATGAGCTGCGCAACGAGATCACTGGCGGTTCGACGCCGGCCTCGTTCGAGCCGACGATCGACTACGTTGTCACCAAGGTACCGCGCTTTGCATTCGAAAAATTCCGCGCCGCTGATCCGCACCTGACCACGCAGATGAAGTCGGTGGGCGAGGTGATGGCGATCGGCCGCACTTTCCAGGAATCGTTCCAGAAAGCGCTGCGTGGACTGGAGGTCGGCGCCGATGGTCTGGACGAGCGTTCGACAAACCGTGACGAGATCATCGAGGAGATCGGCGACCCGGGGCCAGATCGCATCTGGTTTGTCGCCGACGCATTCCGTCTGGGAATGAGTGTTGCGGAGATCTACGAAGAAACCGGCATTGATCCGTGGTTCCTCGCGCAGATCGACGAATTGATTCAGATCGAAGGCCGGGTTCATGGAAAGTCGCTTGGGTCCTTGACGGCGGAGGAACTGCGCTTCCTCAAGCGCAAGGGCTTTTCCGACCGCCGTCTGGCTCAATTGCTCGGTGCCACGCCGGCGCAGGTGCGTGGCGCGCGACGCCTGCTGGGTGTGCAGCCCGTGTACAAGCGCGTAGATACGTGCGCGGCGGAATTCGCAACGACGACGGCGTACATGTACTCGACGTACGAAGACGAGTGCGAGGCGAACCCAACGTCGAAGAAGAAGGTCATCGTGCTTGGCGGCGGGCCGAACCGAATCGGCCAGGGAATCGAATTCGACTACTGCTGCGTGCATGCTGCGCTCGCGCTGCGCGAAGACGGTTACGAAACCATCATGGTCAACTGCAACCCCGAGACGGTTTCCACCGATTACGACACGTCGGACCGCCTGTACTTTGAGCCACTGACACTGGAAGACGTGCTTGAGATTGTCGAAAAAGAAAAACCGTTCGGCGTGATCGTGCAGTACGGCGGGCAGACGCCGCTGAAACTGGCGCGCGACCTGGAAGCCAACGGCGTGCCGATCATCGGCACCACGCCGGACTCGATCGACATCGCCGAGGACCGTGAGCGGTTCCAGCAACTGCTGCACAGGCTCAATCTGAAGCAGCCGCCGAACCGCACCGCTCGTACCGAGGAGGACGCGCTCAGGCTCGCGGAGGAAATCGGTTATCCGCTGGTGGTGCGTCCGAGCTATGTGCTGGGCGGCCGGGCGATGGAGATCGTGCAGGACGGCAAGGATCTGGAACGCTACATGCGCGAAGCGGTCAAGGTCAGCAACGACTCGCCGGTGCTGCTTGACCGGTTTCTGGACGACGCGATCGAGGTCGATGTCGATTGCGTAGCCGACGGCGCGGAGGTGCGAATCGGCGGCGTGATGGAGCATATCGAGCAGGCCGGTGTGCATTCGGGCGATTCGGCGTGCTCACTGCCGCCTTATTCGCTCAGCGCCGCGACCATCGACGAGCTCAAGCGGCAGACCGCGCAGATGGCGAAGGCATTGAACGTCGTCGGTCTGATGAACGTGCAGTTCGCCATTCAGAAGAACGAGCAGGACGGCAACGTCATCTACGTGCTCGAAGTGAATCCGCGCGCATCGCGCACGGTCCCGTTTGTGTCAAAAGCGACTGGCGAGCCGCTGGCAAAGATCGCGGCGCGTTGCATGGTGGGCCAGTCGCTGGCGAAGCAGCGGGCCAGGGTCGAGATCGTTCCGCCGTATTTCTCCGTCAAGGAAGCGGTGTTTCCTTTTGCGAAGTTTCCAGGCGTCGATCCGCTGCTCGGGCCCGAAATGCGCTCGACCGGTGAAGTCATGGGGGTGGGGCGCGACTTCGGCGAGGCGCTGTTCAAATCGCAGCTTGGTGCCAGTACATCATTGCCGCCGAACGGGACGGTATTTCTCAGCGTCAAGGATGAAGACAAGCCACGCACGATCGAAGTCGCGCGCATGCTGAACGAGATGGGTTACACCCTGGTCGCCACGCGCGGCACGGCCAGCGCAATCGCGGCGGCCGGCATTCCGGTCAAGCCGGTCAACAAGGTCAAGGATGGCCGCCCGCATGTCGTCGATCTGCTGAAGAACGGCGAAATCGACCTGGTGATCACAACGGTTGCGGAAAACCGCGCGCAGATCGCGGATTCGCGCTCGATCCGCACGACCGCACTCGCCCAGCGCGTGACGTACTACACGACAATCGCGGGCGGACGCGCTGCGGTCGAGGGCATGAAGCATCTCGACCGGCTCGAGGTCTACGATCTGCAGGGGTTGCACGCGTCGCTGGCGCACCGGGACAGCGGCCGGTTGCAGTAGCAACCGTGCGCCGCTAAATTCGATCCATCGGCCCCGGCAGCGCCGGGGCCTTGTATTTTCTGAAGGTTCGCGACATGCCGATACCGATCACCGCGCGGGGCGCCGAGAAACTGAAGGAAGAACTGCAACGCCTGAAGGCAGTCGATCGGCCATCAGTGATCCAGGCGATCAAGGAGGCGCGCGAAAAAGGCGACCTGTCGGAGAATGCCGAATACGAAGCCGCGCGTGAACGCCAGGGTTTCATCGAAGGGCGCATCAGCGAACTCGAAGGCAAGGTCGGCAGTCTGCAGATCATTGATCCGGCGAGCGTCGATGCCGGTGGCCGCGTGGTGTTCGGCGCTACCGTGGGGCTGGAGGACCTGACCGCCGGTGAAGCGGTCAAGTATCAGATCGTTGGCGACGACGAGGCCGATATCAAGGCAGGACTGATCTCGATCTCGAGTCCGATCGCTCGCGCCTTGATCGGCAAGATGGAGGGCGACGTGGTCGAAGTCGCGGCGCCTGGCGGACGGCGCGAATACGAGATTCTCGAAGTCAACTACATCTGACGTTCGCGGCTGCTGTCGCCACGATCAGCGGCCGCGGCCTCCGGCACGACGTGGCGCCACACGACGCTCGGTCCTGCGGATCTCATCGCGCTGCGGTTTTGCCCGACCGACCCGTGCGGCACGTTCATTTCGCTTTGCTGGCGCCTGGCGTTTATCGGCGGCAACAGGCTCGTCGGGTTTTGGCCGATAAAGCACCAGCAGCTTGCCAATCATCTGTACCCGGGCTGCGCCGAGTCTTGCTGCCAGCTCCGCGAACATCGCGTCGCGCGACTCACGGTCGTCGGCCGGCACGCGGATCTTGATCAACTCGTGCGCGTTCAGTGCGCGGTCGATTTCCTTGATCACGGCGTCGCTCAGGCCGGCGGCGCCGAGCAGAACGACCGGATTCAGATGGTGCGCACGGCCCCTGAGGTCCAGTCGCTCGTCGCGGGACAGAATCAGTTCAACCATATGTGTAGGCTACCGTAAAGCAGTCGGCAGTCGGCAGACTCAAGTCGGCAGTTTGCCGTGTACGCCTGGAGTTTGGATCCGGGCGCAGCGGCCTTATCTGCCGGCTGCCGACCGCCAACTCCACCCTCATGCCAGCCTCGAAGAAGAAGCACCGCTCCAATCCTGACTGGCTTCGCCGCCACGTGACCGATCCATATGTCAAGGCGGCGACTCAGCACGGCTACCGCTCGCGTGCGGCGTTCAAGCTGACCGAGATCGATGCGAAAGACAGATTGCTCAAGCCCGGCTTGACCGTGATTGACCTCGGCGCGACGCCCGGCAGCTGGGCGCAAGTGGTGCGGGAACGCCTGACCGGCAAAGATGGCGCGCTGCGCGGCCGCATTATTGCGCTCGATATCCTGCCCATGGACCCGCTGCCTGAGGTTCAGTTCATCCAGGGCGACTTTCGTGACGAGGAGGTCAGCGCGCAATTGGTGGACGCGCTCGGCGGCGCCCGTGCGGACGTGGTGCTGTCCGACATGGCGCCCAATCTATCCGGCATCGCCGTCGCCGATGCTGCGCGCTGCCTGCATTTGGCCGAGCTCGCGCTCGAATTTGCGCAGTCCCACCTGAAACCGACCGGCGCACTGCTGGTCAAAGTGTTCCAGGGCAGTGGTTACAGCCAGTTCGTCGAGAAACTGAAACGCAGTTTTGCGTCGGTTGCAGTGAGAAAACCGCCGGCGTCGCGGACCGAGTCAGCGGAAACCTATCTGCTGGCACGGGGCCTGAAACTCCGGGGGAACCCGGAGACACCGAAAGGTTGAAAAACCCCGCCAGACGCCCCCACATTCGACACGTGCGATTGGGGTGGGACGGGTGGATTGCGCCTACAATGACTTTGCAATGATGCTCGGTCCCGCACGATCGAGCCGTTCCGGGCGGCGAGCCCGCATCTCAGGAGTTCATTTTGAACAACAACATGTTCGCGAAAGCCGCCATATGGATGGTGATCGCGCTCGTTCTGTTCACCGTATTCAAGCAGTTCGAAGGCCGCCAGCGGCCCGGTGATTCATACCTGCCGTACTCCGATTTCCTCGCGGAGGTCAAGGCGGGCCGCGTCAAGACGGTGACCATCCAGGAGTCCGGCGTCACACCCGAGGTGGTCGCGATCACCAACGACGATCGCCGCATCCGCACCATTGCCACCGTGCTCGACCGAGGCCTGATGGGTGACCTGATCGGCTCCGGCGTCAAGGTCGACGTGAAGCCGCGTGAGGAACAGTCCCTGCTGACCTCGATCTTTGTTTCCTGGTTTCCGATGCTGCTGCTGATTGGCGTCTGGATCTTTTTCATGCGCCAGATGCAGGGCGGCGGCCGGGGCGGCGCCTTCAGTTTTGGCAAGTCGCGCGCGCGCATGCTCGATGAGAGTAACAACAACATCACGTTCGTTGATGTCGCCGGCTGCGACGAGGCGAAAGAAGAAGTGCAGGAACTGGTCGATTTCCTGCGCGACCCGAGCAAGTTCCAGAAACTCGGCGGCCGCATTCCGCGCGGCGTGCTGATGGTGGGCTCGCCCGGCACGGGCAAGACGCTGCTCGCCAGGGCTATTGCCGGCGAGGCAAAGGTGCCGTTCTTCTCAATTTCCGGCTCGGACTTTGTCGAGATGTTCGTTGGAGTGGGCGCCGCGCGCGTGCGCGACATGTTCGAGAACGCCAAGAAACATGCGCCATGCATCATCTTCATCGATGAGATCGACGCGGTCGGCCGCCAGCGCGGCGCGGGCCTGGGCGGCGGCAACGACGAGCGTGAACAGACGCTCAACCAGTTGCTGGTCGAGATGGACGGTTTCGAGACCGGTGTGGGCGTGATCGTGATCGCGGCCACCAACCGGCCCGACGTGCTCGACCCGGCGCTGCTGCGTCCCGGCCGCTTCGACCGCCAGGTCGTCGTGCCGCTGCCGGATATCCGCGGGCGCGAGCAGATCCTGAACGTGCATATGCGCAAGGTGCCGATCGGCGCCGACGTCAAGGCTGACATCATCGCGCGCGGCACACCGGGTTTTTCGGGCGCCGACCTCGCCAACCTGGTGAATGAAGCGGCGCTGTTCGCCGCCCGTCGCACCGCGCGTGTGGTCGAGATGCAGGATTTCGAGAAGGCCAAGGACAAGATCATGATGGGCGCCGAGCGCAAATCAATGGTCATGTCAGAGGAAGAACGCCGCAACACCGCGTACCACGAGTCCGGCCATGCGGTGGTGGCAAAGCTGATGCCGAAGTCCGACCCGGTACACAAGGTCACGATCATTCCACGCGGCCGTGCGCTCGGCCTGACCATGCAGTTGCCGGAACAGGATCGATATGCGTATGACCGCGTGTACCTGATGTCGCGAGTCGCCGTCCTGTTCGGCGGCCGGATCGCCGAAGAAATCTTCATGAACCAGATGACTACCGGCGCCGGCAACGACTTCGAGCGTGCCACGCAGATGGCGCGCGACATGGTGACGCGCTACGGCATGAGCGACGTGCTCGGCCCGATGGTGTACGCCGAGAACGAGGGCGAGGTTTTCCTGGGCCGGTCGATCACCAAGACCACGCACATGTCTGAAGAGACGATGCGCAAGGTCGATGCCGAAATCCGCCGCATCATCGACGAGCAGTACGCGCTGGCGCGCAAGGTGATCGAGGACAACCGCGACAAAGTCGAGGCGATGGCGCAGGCGCTGCTGGAGTTGGAGACCATCGACTCCGACCAGATTGACGACATCATGGCCGGCAAGCCGCCGCGTCCACCCAAGCCGACGTCGAGCACGCCAAGTGCGGGCGGCAAGTCCGAGTCCGGCGGGGTCGAAGGCGCGGCGCAGCCTGCCTGATTCAACTAAGCGGCGCGGCGGGCGTGTCGGTTACTGCTGGCAGGTGCTCCGATTGCTGTAGCTGCCTGGTGAGCCCAGGCTGCGGCGGCCTCGCCGAGTTCAACGATCCGGTCAGCGGATAGTCCGAGTTTCTCGGCCGCCTGATCGATTGCGTTTGGATCGGCATTCTCAACGGCCAGCGCCGCATCGAGATGCGGCCGCCACGGGCCGCTCGCACTGATCAGCGCCTCGACCGCCGTCTCGGAAAGACGCGCGGTCGCGAGCGGCACCTCGAGCGGCACATCCAGCAGGACATCCAGCAACGAAAACGCGCCAGTGACGAACAGGGCTTCCGGCGGCTCGGTCCCGCGCTCGACGGCAATCAGTTCGCACAAGCGCGCGCGTGTCAACGCGGTCTCATACAGTGCCGGCGCCAGCGGCCGGTTGGCTTCGCTGCTCACCAGGAGCGCCGTAAGCCACCGATACAGTTCCTTTGAGCCGAGCAGAATCAGCGCATCCTGAATCGACTCGGCCGGTCGCGACAATCCGAACGCAACCGAATTGACGGTGCGCAGCAGCCGGAAACTGATCGTGGGATCGGACTTGAACAGAGTGACCAGTTCTCGCATCGGTTTTGCAGCGATTACCGCGGCCAGTGCGGCGGCGGCAGCGGCGACCGGAGTCGACAATTGCCTTTGTTGCGGACGTTGTGTCGGTCGCTGGAATGCGCCGCAGCAGTAAGTGAATTCCGCATCAATCACCGCGCTCAGATCTTCGAACGAGAGCAAGTTGATCCCGATCCTTGCCGAGTGTGCTGATGACAGCGCGTGCGCGGCGGCAAGCAGCGATGCGCGATCCGAGAACTGGGTGCCGTCAAGCAATCCAATCGAGCCGGGCAGGGGCGTAGTCAGTGCAACTTGCAGCCGGCGTCGAATCAGGCTGTCAATCAGGCTGGCCAGATGACGACCGAACGTTGCTTCGTGCTCGGCCCCCAGCCGCAGGATCGACTGTGGCGGCAGCGCGGCGAGAAAGTCCGTATCAACGATTGCTGGAGCTGGTGCCGCAAGAAGCACGATTCGTTCGGATTCGGCCACGCAGCGTGCGGCGTGCAAGAGCGCCTGCTGATGAGCATCGCGCACCGATCGTGGCGTGCCTGGACGAGCGATCCGTTCGGCCGTCGAGGCGGGCAGCTGCAGATCCCAGCCAGCGATGGCGCCGGACTGTCCGATCAACGGACGGCGCCGCACCAGCCGCCACGGCTGGACCGGGGCTTCGGCACTGGGTGCCGATGCGTCCGCGCGCGTCGATTGCGCGACGTCCGGCACGCGCGACGGCGCGCGCCGATCGTCACTGCGCCACCAGTTGAGCAGGTTGCCGAACATGCCTGAGCGTGGAGTACGGGCCCATAGAATGCCGTTCCGAGGCGAATTCAATGCCCTGATATGCGCGGTCGAAGCAGTTCAACTCCCCCAGGCGGGGCGGCCAGCCAACCACTGACGTGGCTGTGCGGCCGCCACCGCATCGGACTTTCGGTGCCGCGGATCATGGGCATCGTCAACGTCACGCCTGATTCGTTTTCTGACGGCGGTGAAAACCTGGATCCCGCGGCGGCGCGTGCCACGGCGCAGCGGTTGATCCAGGAAGGCGCCGACATCCTCGACATCGGGGGCGAGTCGACACGACCCGGGGCTGCCGACGTCAGCGTTGCCGAAGAACTCAGCCGGGTGTTACCGCTGCTCGTCGCAATGCGCGATACCGGCGTGCCGATCTCGGTCGACACCTCGAAGCCGGAGGTGATGCACGCGGTTCTGGCGGAAGGCGCGTCGATCATCAACGATGTGCGCGCGCTGCAGGCGCCCGGGGCGCTCGGCGTGGTCGCGCGCAGCGACTGCGGGATCGTATTGATGCATATGCAGGGCAGCCCGCGCACGATGCAGGCGAAGCCGCATTACGATGACGTCGTGCGCGAGGTGGCCGCATTCCTGCAAGTCCGTCGTGATGATCTGCTGGCGGCTGGCGTGAAGCCAACTCGCATTGCGCTCGACCCGGGCTTCGGCTTCGGCAAGACGCTCGCGCATAATCTCGCCTTGCTGGCCGATCTTGGGCGTTTTGTGTCACTCGGCCAGCCGCTGCTGGTGGGGTTGTCGCGCAAATCGATGCTCGGCCAGTTGACGGACCGGCCGGTTGATCACCGCGTGCACTCATCGGTCGCGGCGGCACTGTTGGCGGTGGAGCGGGGCGCGACCATCGTGCGTGTCCATGACGTGGCGGCGACGCGCGACGCGCTGCGCGTATTGACAGCGCTGCGAGGACAGGAAGAGGGGGACAGTTGAAACGCAGATTCTTTGGTACCGACGGCGTGCGTGGCACGGTTGGTCAGATGCCGATTACGCCTGGTTTCGTGATGCGGCTCGGTCAGGCCGCTGGCCACGTTCTGGCGCGCATGGCCGGCCAGCGCCCCACGGTACTGATCGGCAAGGACACGCGCATCTCGGGCTACATGCTGGAGGCAGCGCTGGAAGCCGGCTTTTCCAGCGTCGGTGTCGATGTCGTGTTGTGTGGACCATTGCCCACACCCGCGGTGGCCTACCTGACACGGGCGCTGCGGCTTACGGCCGGCGTGGTGATCAGCGCCTCGCACAATCCCTATCCCGACAACGGCATCAAGTTCTTCTCGGCGCTCGGCAAGAAACTGCCCGACGAAGTCGAATTCGCGATTGAAGAGGAGATGGATCGCACGCAGGAGTGCGTTGAGTCGCGCCTTCTCGGCAAGGCACGCCGGCTCGACGATGCTGGTGGCCGCTATGTGGAGTTCTGCAAGAGCACGTTTCCCAACGAGTTCGATCTGAAGGGACTGAAAATCGTTGTCGACTGCGCGCATGGCGCGGCCTACCACGTGGCGCCCGATGTCTTCCATGAACTCGGCGCCGAGATTGTAGCCATCGGCGCGGAGCCGAACGGCTTCAACATCAATGACGGGGTCGGCGCGGTGCACGCGGAGCATCTGGCTGACGTGGTCAAGTCAAATCGGGCCGACCTTGGCATCGCGCTTGATGGCGACGCCGATCGCGTCGTGATTGCCGATGGTTCGGGCCGTGTCTACAACGGCGACGAACTGCTGTACGTCATTGTGCGCGATCGCCTGGCGAGCAACGGTGTGCTCGGCGCGGTCGGCACGCTGATGACGAACTACGCGCTCGAGCGCCGCTTCGCCGAACTTGGGGTGCCGTTTGAGCGCGCCAAGGTTGGCGACCGTTATGTGCTTGAAATGCTCGAGCAACGCGGATGGCTTCTGGGTGGCGAGGGGTCCGGCCACATCATTTGCCTGGACAAGCACACGACCGGCGACGGAATCGTGAGCAGCTTGCAGGTGCTGGCGGCGATGCGCCGCGCGAAGCAAACGCTCGCGCAATTGACCGCTGATCTCTCGCTGCTGCCGCAGTCGCTTGTCAACGTTCGGTTGACCAATGGCTTCGATTGGAAGGCGCATGCGCCGCTGGCGCGAGAGATCGAGACCGTGGAGAAGCAATTGGCCGGCCGCGGCCGCGTGCTGATCCGTGCGTCAGGCACGGAACCGGTGCTGCGCGTGATGGTCGAGGCGAGCGAAGGAAAACTTGCTACCGCCCTCGCGACGCGATTGGCGGGCACCGTGCCGGCAAGCGGCTGAGCCCAGCAGGAACACTGCCCGCGTGCGTTGCCGCCCACGGGCCTTGAAGTCGCCGTGTCAGCGGCGCGGCGGAATCAGTACCTGATCGATCACATGAATCACGCCGTTGGCCGCCTTGATGTCCGCCTTCGTCACGAGCGCCTGATCGACACCGACAAAGTCGCCGGTTCGCGAGATCGGCAGGTCTGCTCCGCCGACGGTCTTCAGGCTCCCCGGCTTGATGTCCGCCGCCATCAGGTGCGCTCCAACCACGTGGTAGGACAGGACCGCCGCAAGCTGTTTCTTGTCCTTGGCCAGCGCGTCCAGCGTTGCGGCAGGCACCTGTTTGAATGCTTCGTCGGTTGGGGCAAAGACGGTGAACGGGCCCGGCCCTCGCAGAGTGTCCGCGAGTCCCGCCTCGTTGATCAGCCGCGCGAGCGTGGAGAAGTTCGGATTTGCGGCGGCGGTATCGACGACCGATTTCGGCGGCATCATCGTTGCGCATCCGGCAAGTCCGATGCCGGCCGCGATCGTGGCCAGCAAAAGACGACGATTCATGAAGACTCCCGAGTTTGTTGAAGTTCGGGCCGCCCAACGTCCGTGCGCAGGCGCGGCACGCCAAGACACGAAGCTAGCGCCGGTGCATGACATGCTCATGACGGCTCTCGCTATCAATATGACCGGCGGATGACATAGCCAGCGGGATCGGCCGCGTTTTCGCCCGCGTCGCAACGCTCCGCGGTGCTGTCATGCAACGGTCACACGGAATTCCTACACTATTGCGTGATAAGAGAAGAACAACCTCAACTTGTTTCCGGGTGACTGCATGAAACTGTTTGGAATCGCTTCACTGGCTCTCGCGCTCGCGGGCGCATTTTCCACCGTCGCCGCGCAGGAGGTCACGGGCGCAGGCGCCACTTTTCCGGCGCCGCTGTATGCCAAATGGGCGGCCGAGTACAACAAGGCCACCGGCGCACGCATCAACTACCAGTCGGTCGGCTCCGGCGCGGGGCTGCGGCAGATCCGCGGCAAGACCGTCGACTTCGGCGCCTCCGACATGCCGCTGAAAGACGATGAACTGCAGAAAGACGGCCTGGTTCAGTTCCCGACCGTGATTGGCGGCCTGGTGCCGGCGTTCAACGTGGCCGGAATCGAGGCGCGGCAGATCCGATTCTCCGGCCCCCTGCTGGCCGACATCTACCTTGGAAAGATCACCAAATGGAACGACCCGGCGCTGACTGCGCTGAACCCGGGCGTGAAACTGCCCGATGCGGCAATCGCGGTCGTTCGCCGCGCCGACGGATCGGGCACGACGTTCATCTGGACCAATTACCTGTCCAAGGTCAGTCCGGAGTGGAAGTCGAAGGTCGGCGAAGGCACCGCGGTCAACTGGCCTACCGGCGCAGGCGGCAAGGGCAATGAGGGTGTGTCGGCGTTCGTCCAGCGGCTGCCGAATTCGATTGGGTACATCGAGTACGCGTACGCGAAGGCGAACAAGCTGAAGTACGGTCTGGTGCGTAATGCCGAGGGCCAGTACCCAACCCCCGACGACAAGACCTTCCAGGCTGCTGCCGCGTCGGCGGATTGGTCGAAGAGTTTCTACCAGATCCTCACCGATCAGCCGGGCAAGGAGGCGTGGCCGATCACGGGTGCCACATTCATCATGATGCACCGGCAACAGGACAAGCCGCAGCAGGCGGCCGCCACGCTCAAGTTTTTCGACTGGGCGTATGACAAGGGCGATCAGATGGCGCTCGATCTCGAATACGTGCCGCTACCCGACGCCGTCGTCACGACCGTTCGCCAGACCTGGGCCCAGATGCGCGATCCAGGCGGCCAGGCCGTCTATCGTCGTTGACCCGCGCTGAGGCGTGCGCATGCCGCGCGCCTTCTTCGCGACCGTATCACGCCGGTCGAATCAAGCCTGCGGGAGAGCCATGGCCGCTACACTGTCGGCGTCCGAACACGCCGCAACTGAACGATCCGCGATGACCCTGCAAGAGCCGCCGCGTCGACGGCTCGTGAGCCCGTTCGGCGACGTCATCTTCGTGGGCCTGGCCCGCGCTGCCGCGATACTGACCCTGAGCCTTCTGGGCGCGATCATCGTGTTGCTGGTGATCGAAGCGTGGCCGTCCATTCGCGCGTACGGCCTGCGCTTTCTGTGGACCGCCGAGTGGGATCCGGTACAGGATCGTTACGGCGGCCTGGTCATGATTTACGGCACGCTCGTCACTTCGATCATCGCACTGCTGATCGCCGTGCCGGTCAGCTTCGGTATCGCGCTTTTCCTTACCGAACTGTCGCCACGCTGGCTCAAGCGTCCACTTGGCACCGCGATCGAACTGCTCGCCGCGATTCCATCGATCGTCTACGGGATGTGGGGCCTGCTGATCTTCGCACCCATCCTGGCCCGGTACGTGCAGACGCCATTGCAGAACACGTTTGGCGACGTGCCCGTTGTCGGACAACTGTTCCGGGGCGCGCCGGTGGGTATTGGGTTGCTTTCTGCGGGCATCATTCTCGCGATCATGGTGATTCCATTCATTGCCGCAGTCATGCGCGATGTGTTCGAGGTGACGCCTACCATGCTGAAGGAATCCGCCTATGCGCAGGGCGCCACCACGTGGGAAGTGGTGTGGAGGATCGTGTTGCCGTACACGAAGTCCGGTGTGGTTGGTGGCGTGATGCTCGGACTCGGTCGCGCGCTCGGTGAGACCATGGCGGTGACATTCCTGATCGGCAACTTTAACCAGTTGTCCAGCATCTCGCTGTTCGAACCGGGCAATTCGATCACGTCGGCGCTTGCCAACGAATTTGCGGAGGCAGCCCCCGGCCTGCATCAGGCGTCGCTGATCTATCTCGGGCTGATCCTGTTCTTCATCACGTTTGTGGTGTTGGGGCTGTCCAAGCTGCTGCTGATGCGTCTGGAGCGCGGCGAGGGAGCGCGCACATGAGCGCGGTCACGGTCCCGGTCGATACCGATCATCGCGTGCCGCTGCACCGGCGGCGCAAGCTGATCAACTCGATCGCACTGACATTGTCGTTGCTGGCGATGGCCTTTGGCCTGTTCTGGCTGATCTGGATTCTGTTCGAAACCTTCGCGCGCGGCATCGGCGGCATGTCGTGGTCGCTGCTCACGCAGTCCACACCGGCGCCGAATGCAGAGGGTGGAGGCCTGGCCAACGCCATCGTCGGGTCGATCATGATGGTGACGCTGGCGACCCTGCTGGGCACACCAATCGGCATCTTTGCCGGCATCTACCTCGGTGAGTACGGCAAGCGCGGCTGGCTCGGTCAGACCACGCGCTTCATCAACGACATCCTGTTGTCGGCGCCGTCGATCGTGATCGGCCTGTTCATCTATGCCGCGGTCGTGGCGCAGGCCAAGACCTTCTCCGGCTATTCCGGCATCCTGGCGCTGGCGCTGATCGTGATTCCGGTCGTGGTCCGCACGACCGAGAACATGTTGCATCTCGTTCCCAACGCGCTGCGCGAAGCGGCGTTCGCGCTCGGCACGCCGAAGTGGATCGTGATCCGCAGAGTCACGCTGCGCGCGGCGATTGCGGGGGTGGTCACCGGTGTGCTGCTGGCACTGGCACGCATTGCCGGCGAGACGGCGCCGCTGCTCTTCACCGCGTTGTCGAACCAGTTCTTCAGTTGGAACCTGGGCGAGCCGATGGCAAACCTGCCGGTGACGATCTACAAGTTTGCGATGAGTCCGTTCGAGAACTGGCAGAACATGGCGTGGGCCGGGGTATTCCTGATCACGATGGGCGTATTGGCGCTGAACATCCTCGCGCGCGTCCTGTTCCGAAAGAAAGGCTGACGAGGCATCGATATGACTCTTGCGACCGCGGCGGCGCCGACCCGCAGCAAAATGAGCGTACGCAACCTGAACTTCTACTATGGGAAATTCCAGGCGCTGAAGGACGTCAACCTGGAGATTGCCGACCGCAAGGTCACGGCCTTCATCGGCCCGTCGGGCTGCGGCAAGTCGACGTTGCTGCGCGTGTTCAACCGCATGTATGAGCTGTATCCGGACCAGCGCGCCGAGGGCGAAGTCTCGCTTGACGGGGCCGACGTGCTGAAGACGAAGGAGGACGTGGCGCTGATCCGCGCCAAGATCGGCATGGTGTTCCAGAAGCCGACGCCGTTTCCGATGACGATCTACGAAAACATCGCGTTCGGCATTCGTCTGTTCGAGCGCCTGAGCCGGGCCGAGATGGACGAGCGGGTTGAGTGGGCACTGCGCAAGGCGGCGCTGTGGACCGAGGTCAAGGACAAAATGCAGCAGGCGGGTACGAGTCTTTCGGGCGGCCAGCAGCAGCGCCTGTGCATCGCGCGCGGCATCGCGATCCGGCCCGAGGTGATCCTGTTCGACGAGCCGTGCTCGGCGCTCGACCCGATCTCGACCGCGAAGATCGAAGAGCTGATCGAGGAACTGAAGCAGGATTACACAGTGGTGATCGTCACGCATAACATGCAGCAGGCCGCGCGCGTCAGCGACTACACCGCGTACATGTATCTGGGCGAGTTGATCGAATTTGGCGAGACCGACCAGATATTCATCAAACCCAAGAGAAAAGAGACGGAGGATTACATCACCGGGCGCTTCGGTTAGCGCCCGGTGATGTAAGGGTGGAGACTCACGTGAGCG
>DAITAC010000012.1:0-27277 GCA_036824465.1 Burkholderiaceae bacterium | reverse complement strand
CACCGGGCGCTTCGGTTAGCGCCCGGTGATGTAAGGGTGGAGACTCACGTGAGCGTAGCGAACGTTACGTCGGAGCCAATACATCCAGCGCGCGCAGCGGGTCGGCGAGCGCCGCCGGCGCGACGGGCGCTTCCAATAGGGAGGCGCTGAACAGACACCCGTTCGCGCTCACATTGTCGAAGCGCCGGCTCGAAATTCATTGAAGCTTCAGACAGGTCCACTATTCGTATTTCGACATTTGAAGCAGCAAAGGGCGCCGCGGTTGCGCGGGCGTTTTCGGTAGGCGCATCGGCTAGCGGACTACTCAAGGAGTCATGCAATGACCAGCGGTGATCACTCTTCGAAGATCTACGACCAGGAGCTCGAGGCAATCCGCTCGCGCATCCTCCAGATGGGCGGGCTCGTCGAGTCGCAGCTGAAGACAGCCATCGATGCCTTCGACCGCGACAACATGGAAATGGCCACCAGCGCGATTGACACCGATGATCGAGTCGACGAGATGGAGCTCGAAATCGATCGGATGGTGAACAACGTTATTGCGCGGCGCCAGCCGACGGCAGGTGATTTGCGCATGATCATGGGCGTAGCCAAGACGATCACGGATCTGGAGCGCACCGGGGATGAGGCGAGCAAGATCGCCCGGGCTGCCCGGTGGCTGCAGGACAAGGGCAATATTTCGCGCCTCACCCGAATTCCCGATATCCGCATCGCTGGCGAAGCTGCCGCGCAAATGCTGCGCGGGGCGCTCGATGCGTTTGCGCGGCTCGATGCGGTGGCCGCGGCCTCGATCATTCGTGACGACAAAGGCGTAGACGATCGGTTTCGTGCGATCCTGCGCCAGTTGATCACGTTCATGATGGAGGATCCACGCTCGATCTCGCCTGCGATCGACACGATCTGGGCGGCCAAGGCGATCGAACGCATCGGCGATCACGCCAAGAACATCGCCGAGCACGTGATCTTCATCGCGCAGGGGGCCGACGTGCGGCACGCCAAGCCCGACGTGGTTGCGCGGGCCGTGCGCGAGGCATAAGACGATGTCAGCTTCGATCCTGGTCATCGAAGACGAACCCGCGATTCAGGAACTGGTTGCCTACACCTGCGCCAGCAACGGGTTTCAGGTCCGACGCGCCGAATCGGCGGGTGCGGGCCAGACCGCCATTCGCGATCGGCTGCCTGACCTGGTGATTCTTGACTGGATGCTTCCGGACCGCGCCGGCATCGAACTGCTGCGCGAGTTGCGCGCGAACGAGCGCACGCGCGCCTTGCCGGTGATCATGCTCACGGCGAAAGGTGCGGAGGGCGATCGCGTGTCAGGGCTCGACGCCGGCGCAGACGATTACGTCGTCAAGCCGTTCTCGCCGCGCGAGCTGGTATCGCGCGTGCGCGCGGTCTTTCGCCGGCGCGCGCCGGACAAAAGCGGCGACAAGCTCGCCTACGGCCCGCTCGCCATCGATCCGGTGCGGCACGAGGTCACGATCGATGGCAAGCCGGTGCGATTGGGTCTGGCGGAATTCAAGCTTCTCAGGTTCATGATCGGCCAGCCCGAGCGAGTCTTCACGCGCGACCAGTTGCTCAACAGCGTCTGGGGCGATCACGTGTTCATCGAGCAACGCACCGTCGATGTGCACGTGTTGCGATTGCGCAAGGCGCTCGCAGCGGTCGGCGCGCAGCATCTGGTGCAGACCGTGCGCGGGCTGGGCTATCGCTTGTCCCTGCGTGTCGAGCAGCAGGCGAAACAGCCAACGGCAGAGTCTCGTACGACATGAGCAGCAGAGAAGCACGCCAGCGACTCAGACTGATCTTCCCCGCCGTTGTGCGGCTGGTTGTGGCGATCGCTGTGGCGGTGATCACCGGCGTAGTGTTTGGCACGATTGCCGGGCTGTGGGTCGCGCTGGTCGGCGTTTTGCTGCTGTTCTCAGTTCATATGTACTTTCTGGCAGCGCTCGGCCATTGGCTTGAGCAGCCGCAGTTATCAACAATCCCGGACGGTGTTGGTACCTGGTCCGAAGTCTTCACCCGACTTTACAAATTCCGCCGCGCCAGCGAATCGAATGAACGCCGACTTGCTGAAAATGAGGAGCGCTTCCGCCGCACGATCAGCGCCTTGCCGGAGGGGATTGTTCTGATCGACGCCGCGCTGCAGATCGAATGGTGCAATCCGGTGGCGGAGCGGCACCTCGGCATCAGCCTGCGCGCCGACCATGGCCTGCGCGTGACCAACCTCGTTCGCGATCCGTTGTTCGTTGCTTTCATGACCTCGGGCAATTTTGACGAGGCCCTGGTGTTCCGTCCGCTGGGCAATCCGGGGCTGGTCCTGTCGATACTGATGATCGAGTTCGAGCCGGGGCGCTCAATCGTGATTTCGCGCGATATAACACAGTCAGAACGCGTTGATGCGATGCGGCGCGACTTCGTTGCCAACGTGTCACATGAACTGCGCACACCGCTCACGGTGGTCAACGGCTTCATCGAGACTCTGATCGACTCCCAGCCCCCGCTCGACCTGGTGCGAATGCATCATCTGAGCTTGATGCAGGAGCAGGCTTCGCGCATGCATCGGCTGGTCGAGGACCTGCTGATGCTGTCGCGCCTCGAATCGGCCGAGACACCGTTGACTGAAGACCAGATCGATGTCCCGCAGCTTGCGCGCGAACTCGAGGCTGAGGCGCGTGCGCTCTCGCAGGGGCATCATGTGATCACGCTCGAAGTCGAGCCGGCACGGATTCGCGGCAGTCGGGAGGAGCTGCGCAGCGCGTTCGGCAACCTGGTCTCGAACGCGATCCGCTATACGCCGAGCGGCGGTCGCGTCACTCTGCGCTGGCGGGCGCTCGATAACGGTGCGCAGTTCGAGGTTGAGGACACCGGTATCGGCATCGCGCCGGAACATATCCCGCGCCTGACCGAGCGTTTCTATCGCGTCGACAGGAGCCGCTCGCGCGAAACCGGCGGCACCGGGCTGGGTCTTGCGATCACCAAGCACGTGTTGCAGCGTCACCAGGGCCGGCTCGAAGTCCGCTCGCAGATCGGTCAGGGCACCGTATTCGCTGCCTGGTTGCCACAATCCCGGTTAATGTCGCGTGCAGAAGAGCTGCGCGCCGCATAGACAGGAAATTGCCCGGCCACTCCCGCACCGGTATCATGCGCTTCCTTCGGGGCGTAGCGCAGCCTGGTAGCGCACCTGCCTTGGGCGCAGGGGGTCGGAGGTTCGAATCCTCTCGCCCCGACCAAAACCTCAGCTGCAGCGCTCCCTGCCCGGGGAAACGATCTGCCCGTAGCTCAGCTGGATAGAGCACCGGCCTTCTAAGCCGGGGGTCGCAGGTTCGAGTCCTGCCGGGCAGGCCAGTTTGCAAGTGGTGGCCGTAGCTCAACGGTAGAGTCCCGGATTGTGATTCCGGTTGTTGTGGGTTCGAATCCCATCGGCCACCCCACCATTAGCAGTGAGACCGTCATGAGCAAGGCCTTCGTCAAGGAATCCGACGGCGCCGACGATGACGACATCGAAGCGCCGCCGATTCCCGCGGGATCGAAGAACTACATCACGCCGGCCGGCTACACGCGGCTGAGAAGCGAACTCGTGTCGTTGCTCAGCTTCGAACGTCCCGAGGTCGTGCGGACCGTCGCGTGGGCGGCGTCGAACGGCGATCGGTCTGAAAACGGCGACTACATCTACGGCAAGAAACGCCTGCGCGAGATCGATCGCCGCATCCGCTTTCTGACCAAGCGGCTCGACATCGCCGAGGTGGTCGATCCTGTCGCGCGGCCGGCGACCGATCAGATCTTCTTTGGTGCCACGGTGCGTTATGCGGCCGAGAGCGGCGACGAGCAGCAGATCACGATTGTCGGCATCGATGAAGTGGATCCCGCGCGCGGGCAGGTGAGCTGGATCTCGCCCATCGCACGCGCGCTGCTCAAGGCGCGCGCAGGCGATACCGTACAGCTGCGCACGCCGGCCGGCATTGAAACGCTGGAGATCCTCGAAGTCCGCTACGCTGGCTGAGCGTCGCCCTCGTCGCCCGCTTCGTTGCCGCGGCCGCCGGCGCGGACGCGAACCACACGCGAAACCTCCTTGATCCGCCGCAATGTGCGGAACAGCCGCGCCAGATGCTTGCGGTCGCGCACCTGTACCTTGAAATGGATCAGGGCCTGGTCTTCGCCTTCATCCTCGAGGTGCACGTTCAGGATGTTTGAGTCCGCTTCCGAAATCGCGATTGCGATCCGACCCAGCACGCCGCGTTGATTGGCAGCACTGACGTCGATATTGGCACCGAACAGCCCCGTCAGATCGCTGGCCCACAGCAGATCGATCCAGCGTTCCGGGTCGGCGCGGCGCGCCCGGCGTGCGTTCGGGCAGTCGGTCTGATGCACCGCCAACCCTTGGTCCTTGCGCATGTGGCCAACCACGGCATCACCGGGTATCGGACAGCAGCAGTTGGCCATCTGCAGTGCCATGCCTTCAGTGCCGCGAATCGTGACCGGGCCGGCGATTGCGAACGCCGAGCGGGACTTTTCGGTCACCGCTTCGCCGGGTGACGTCGGAGGCGCAATGCCCAGCATCAGTTGCCGCGCAACCACCGCCGCCAGCCTTCGCCCGAGTCCGATGTCGGCGAGAACCTCCTCCCGATCTTTGGCCTGCGCATCTTTTGTCAACGCGTCCCAGCGCGCACTAGGTACATCAGTCAACGCAAAGTCCAGTTGTCGCGCCGCCTGCGCCAACAGGCGTTCGCCAAGTTCGATCGACTCCTCTCGCTTCATGGTGCGCAGGAAGTGCCGAATCTCCGCGCGCGCCTTGCCGGTTCGTACAAAAGCGAGCCAGCTCGGATTGGGACGCGCGACCGGGCCGGTGACCACCTCGACCACATCGCCGTTTTTCAGCTCGGTTCGCAGCGGCTGGATTTCGCTGTTGATGCGCGCGGCCACGCATTTGTTGCCGATGTCGGTGTGGATGCCGTAGGCGAAATCCACCGGCGTGGCACCGCGCGGCAGTGACACGATCTTGCCCTTCGGCGTGAACACGTACACCTTGTCCGGGAACAGGTCGACCTTGATGTTCTCCATCAGCTCGGCTGAATCGCCGCTTTGCTGATGGATGTCGAGCAGTGACTGCAGCCACTGGTGGGTGCGCGACTGAAGTTCCGACAGCGACGTGTCGTCGGTCTTGTACAGCCAATGGGCGGCCACGCCGGATTCGGCCACGTTGTGCATTTCGCGCGTGCGGATCTGGAACTCGATCGGCGTTCCATACGGGCCGATCAGCGTCGTGTGCACCGACTGGTAACCATTGACCTTCGGGATCGCGATGTAGTCCTTGAAGCGACCCGGTACCGGGCGGTACAACGCGTGCAATGCACCCAGCGTGAGGTAGCAGTCCTGCCGAGTGTTGACGACGATACGGAAGCCGTAGATGTCCAGGACCTCGGAGAACGACAGATTCTTCTCGGCCATCTTGCGATAGACGCCGTAGATGGTCTTCTCGCGTCCATAGACTTCGGCCTTGATCTTGTATTCGGCGAGCGTGCGGCGCACTGCGTCGAGGATCTTGCCGAGCACTTCGCGCCGGTTGCCGCGTGCGGCGAGCACGGCCCGTTGCAGCACCTGAAACCGCATCGGGTGCAGATGGGCGAAACTGCCTTCCTGCAGCTCGCGGTAGATCGCATTCAGTCCCAGGCGATGTGCGATCGGCGCATAGATGTCGAGCGTTTCCTGCGCGATGCGGCGCTGTTTGTCACGCGGCATCGCGTCCAGCGTGCGCACGTTGTGAAGACGGTCGGCGAGCTTGATCAGGATCACGCGCACGTCGCGCGCCATCGCCAGCAGCATCTTGCGAAAGCTCTCGGCCTGCTGCTCTTCGTTGGAGTCGAAACGCAGTCGATCCAGCTTTGATACGCCGTCAACCAGTTCGGCCACCACAGCGCCGAAACGCTCGATCAGTTCCTGCTTGCGGACGCCGGAGTCCTCCAATACGTCGTGCAGCAGCGCGGCCTGGATCGCAGGGGCGTCGAGCTTCCAGTCAGCGAGGATTTCGGCGACCGCGATCGGGTGCGTGATGTACGGCAGGCCGCTCTTGCGGAACTGGCCAAGATGCGCGGCGTCGGAAAACCGAAACGCCTCCTTGATGCTCTGGATGTCGCTTGACGACAGGTATTTCTTCAGGCGATCGGTCAGTTGCGCAAAGCTGACCACACCCGCCGCTTCGGGCGCCACCGGCTCGGGAGAACGACGTACTGCCTTGCGAAAGACTTCGGCGGCACGACGCGCAAATCCTGACGGCGCCGGCGGTGTCGTCAGATCCGGTGTGACGGGAGAAGGGGGGTTGGATGCCGCCATATGCAAGCCTCAACGCAACGGTAGCGTGAGGACGAGGGCGGCGCAATCAAGCGCAGTGGCGCTTCAGCGGGGCACGCGAGAACCTATGATGGGACTTTGCGCAGCATCTCGATGCCGACGCGGCCGGCGGCGATCTCGCGCAGCGCTGCCACCGAAGGCTTGTCCTTGGTGTCGATCTTGGGGGCGTGTCCCTGAGTCAACTGGCGCGCGCGGTAGGCGGCCGCAAGACAGAGCTGGAAACGATTCGGGATGTGTTTCAGACAGTCTTCAACGGTGATACGGGCCATGGCGAGGATCCTGTTCTCGAACAGAGTGCATTCTACTAGAGGGGGATGCCGAGCTGCGCGAACAGGTCATGGTGGCGCGCGGCCTGGCACGGGTAGCGCAACCGCGTTGCGGTCACGATCGCGGTCAGCTGTGACAGCGCCAGCGCGAAATCTGCGTTGATGATCACGTAATCGAATTCGTGCGCGTGCGACATTTCGCTCCCGGCTGCCAGCATCCGGCGCGCGATTACCTGCGGGGAATCCTGTCCGCGCTTGTGCAGCCGCGACTCGAGTGCTTCGATCGACGGCGGCAGAATGAACACCCCAACCGCGTGCGGAAAATGCTGCTTTACCTGCCGCGCACCCTGCCAGTCGATTTCCAGCAGGACGTCCTCGCCCGTGCGTACCCGCTCCTCGATCCAGACCCGTGATGTGGCGTAATAGTTGCCATGGACTTCGGCGCTTTCAAGGAATTCGCCGCGAGCGCGGCGAGCCTTGAAATCCTCCAGCGCCACAAAGTGATACTCACGACCGTCCTGCTCGCCCGGTCGTGGCGGTCGCGTGGTGAAGGAAACCGATAACGTGATCGCGCTGTCCTTCTCAAGCAGCGCGTTCACCAGTGTCGATTTGCCCGCACCCGAAGGCGCGACCACGAGGAAGATGTTGCCGGGCCGCGCTTCGCCGGGGCTCATGTTCGTCACGATGGCTACTCCATGTTCTGGATCTGTTCGCGCATCTGCTCGATCAGCAGCTTCAGTTCGATCGCGGCCTGCGTCAGTTCGATCGCGGTGGCTTTTGAGCCGAGCGTGTTGGCTTCGCGATTCAGTTCCTGCATCAGGAAATCAAGCCGGCGTCCCACCGCGCCGCCCGCGGCGATTACCCGCCGCACTTCAGTGACATGGGTGGCGAGGCGGTTCAACTCTTCGTCGACATCGGCGCGCAGGCCATAGAGCGTGACTTCCTGCCGAATGCGCTCGGCCAGTTCCTCGCGCGACACCATGCCGGCGCCGCTGAGCACCGGTGTCAGCGTCTGATTCAGGCGCTCAAACAGTTTCCGCTCGATTGCGGCAAGCATGTCCGGTGCGCGCTGGCGCAGTTCGACCAGGATCGCATCGATCGCCCCGCAGCGCTCCAGCAGGCCGGCACTCAGTGCATCGCCTTCGCGTCGGCGGCTCGCTTCGAACTGATCAAGTGCGCTGCCTAGCAGCGCAACAACAGCCGCACGCAGTTCATCTGCGTCGTGGGAAGACACCTCAACGATTCCCGGCCAGGCCAGCGCGTCGGCAACCGACAAAGGGGTTACGCCCGGGATGCGCTCCGAGATTTCCTTTGCCAGCTGGGACAACCGGGCCAACGCATCGGCATTGACGCGCGGCGCTTCGGCGCTGCCGCCGCGCTGCACGCTGATCCGGCACTCAACCTTGCCGCGCGCGACGCGTGCGGTCAGCGTCTCGCGCGCGGCGCCTTCGAACTGGCGCAGTTCGTCGGCGACGCGCAGTGTGAGGTCAAGGAAGCGAGCGTTGACCGACTTCAGTTCGGCCGTCAGCGTACCCAACGGGCTGGGAAGACTGGCGCTCGCAAATCCGGTCATGCTGGCAACGGCGGCCATGTGTCGATTCCTGCGTGGGTCGAGCATCGGGCGCTACGCCCTTTTCGTTAGAATCTCGCCGTAACAGCCAGGGCACTTCAACGGGTCGTGCCGCAGAACTGGGCGCCGCAAACCGCGGCTCGCGAATTCTTCCTCCATGGCGGCGCAGAACAACGCAGCACTTCCAGAAGGTTTCGAGGTCGGCGGATATCGCATTGTAAAGAAGATATCCAGCGGCGGCTTCTCGATCGTCTATCTCGCCACCGACGAGCACGGCAATTCGGTTGCCATCAAGGAGTACATGCCGGCTGCCCTTGCACAGAGGAAGCTTGGCGAGCTCGCGCCGTATGTGGCGCCGGAGAACCTGAACACCTATCGCATCGGCCTGAAGTGTTTCTTCGAAGAGGGCCGCTCGCTGGCCTCGATCTACCACCCGAACATCGTGCGCGTGCTGAACTTCTTCCGCGCCAACGAGACCGTGTACATGGTGATGCACTACGAATCGGGCCGCTCATTGCAGGAGCACGTGCTGCGCAATCGCAGCAAGGACCAGAAGGACGTGCTCTCCGAGCGTTTCATCCGGCGCGTGTTCACCCAGGTAATGAACGGCCTGCGGGAAGTGCACTCCAATCGGCTGCTGCATCTGGATGTGAAGCCAGCCAATATCTATCTGCGGATGGATGGCACACCGATCCTGCTCGACTTTGGCGCGGCGCGGCAGACGCTGCAGCGCGACATCAGCAAGACCTATCCGATGTACACGCCGGGCTTTGCGGCGCCGGAGCTGTACAAGCGCGACGCCGAACTTGGTCCGTGGACCGACGTGTACAGCATCGGTGCCTGCATCTACGCCTGCATGGCGGGCATGCCGCCGCAGGAATCCGACGCCAGGCTGAAGGAAGACAAGATGCCGCAGGTACTGCGGGCATTTCGCGGCCTTTATTCGTCCGAGATGTTGTCGATGGTCGAGAGGTGCCTGCGCCTGAACTCACTTGAGCGTCCGCAAACTGTATACGCGGTGCAAAAGGAACTGGTCAACAACGTTCCGGAGCGGCCGGAGTTCTCATTCGTCGAGCGTACGGGTGCGCGCATCCGGCACGTGCGCGAGCGCGTGACGAAATTCATGCGTGAACACAACATCACCTGGTTCTGATCGCACCCATGCGAAGCTATTGCGCGCCCCGATCTCAGCCCTGCGCTGCTCGCCGTACTATTCAATACGCGTCCGCTGCTCGGACTGACCTCGGGGCGCTCACGACGCTTCTCATAGGTCCTTGCCGCTCCGCGGCCGAGTAGAAATGCGCTTCTCGATCTATCAGGAAAGCAGAAAGGGTGGCCGGCGGAACAACCAGGACCGGATGGGGTACCTGTACACGCGCGACTCGATGCTGCTGGTCGTTGCCGACGGAATGGGCGGTCATGCGCGCGGCGAGGTCGCGGCCCAGATGACGCTGCAGACGATGGCGGCGATCTATCAGCGTGATGCCAAGCCGATGCTGGCGGACCCGGCGCGCTATCTTGAGGAATGCGTGCTGGCCGCGCATCGCGAACTGCATCGCTATCGCGCCGAGAACAACCTGCCCGAAGCGCCGCGGACCACGGTCGTTGCATGTGTGGTGCAGGGAGGTGTGGCGACCTGGGCGCATGTCGGTGATTCGCGCCTGTACCTTTTGCGCGGCGGCCGGATCGTGGCGCGAACGCTCGATCATTCGCGGGTGCACCACCTCGTATCCTCTGGGCTCATCCGGCCCGAGGATGCCAAGGACCATCCGGAACGCAATCGCATCTTCAACTGCATCGGCGCATACATCGCGCCGACGGTCGAGATCGGGCGTTCGACCGCCTTGCGCAGTGGCGATACGCTGCTGCTGTGTACCGACGGCCTGTGGGGTGCGCTGACCGATCGCCAGATCGGCGATGCGTTTTCCGCCTCGACCATCATGCGCGCGGTGCCTGAACTGATGGAGTTCGCGCTCGCCAAGGCGGGCGACGAGGCCGACAACTGCACCGCGATCGCGATGACCTGGGCCGGCTCGGAATCGATGGACATGATTCCGCCCACCGAGGCGCCGGTGTCGACGATGCTGATTCCGGAGGGAGCGGTGGCGTCCACGGTTCAGATCCCGCGCCATTCCGAGCCGACCGGCGACGAGGAACTGACCGAAGATCAGATCGAAGATGCGGTCGCCGAGATTCAGCGCGCCATCAAGCGTTCCTCCAAGATCATTCCGGGGCAATGAGCAAGCGAGCAGGCGGGCGAAGCGCCGAAGCGCTGCGGCCGGTCACGATCACCCGCGGCTACACGCGCTATGCGGAGGGTTCGGTACTGATCGAGTTCGGCGAGACGAAAGTGATCTGCACGGCGTCGGTCGAGGAAAAAGTGCCGTCGTTCCTCAAAGGCAGGGGCGGCGGCTGGCTGACGGCCGAGTACGGGATGCTGCCGCGCTCCACGCACACGCGCACCGACCGTGAAGCTGCGCGTGGCAAGCAGGGTGGCCGTACCCTGGAAATCCAGCGGCTGATTGGTCGCAGCCTGCGTGCGGTGGTCGACCTGTCGCAACTTGGCGAGCGGACGATCCAGGTCGATTGCGATGTCCTGCAGGCCGATGGCGGAACACGCACTGCTGCCATCACCGGCGCGTTTGTCGCCGTCCACGACGCGCTGCGCTGGATGCAGGCACAGCAGATGATTGCGACTCTGCCGGTGCGCAGCTTCGTGGCCGCGGTGTCGGTCGGCTTGCATGAAGGCGCCGCGCTGCTCGATCTGGACTACGCCGAGGATTCGGGTTGCGAAACCGACATGAACGTCGTGATGACCGGCGACGGCGCGTTCGTTGAAGTGCAGGGCACCGCGGAAGGCGCACCGTTTACGCAGGTGCAGATGGACCGGATGCTGGCGCTGGCGCGCGCCGGCATTGGCACGCTGATTGCACAGCAACGCGCTGCACTTGGCGTCGCCTGAGTCCGGTCGTGCGGCGGCTCGTCCTCGCATCGGACAACCCGGGCAAGCTGCGTGAATTCCGCGCACTGCTGGCGCCACTGGAGGTCGAAATCGTCGCGCAGCGCGATCTCGGTGTGGAGCCGGCCGACGAGCCGCACGATACCTTCGTGGAGAACGCGCTGGCCAAGGCGCGCCATGCCAGCGCGCGTGCGCGACTGCCGGCGCTTGCCGACGACTCGGGTCTGTGCTGTGTGGCGCTTGACGGTGCGCCCGGCGTGCGCTCGGCACGATTCGCCGGCCCTGCGGCGGACGATGCAGCCAACAACGCCGAATTGATCCGCCAACTGCCGCTGCACGGGGATCGCCGCGCGCATTACACCTGCGTTCTGGTCGCTTTACGGTCGCACGATGATCCGGAGCCGCTGATCGCCGATGCGCGCTGGCATGGCGAGATTGTTCGGGCACCGCGCGGCGCCAATGGTTTTGGCTATGACCCGCATTTCCTGCTGCCGGAACTGGGCAGGACCGCAGCCGAGCTCGAACCGGTTCTCAAGAATCGCATCAGCCATCGCGCCATGGCCATGAGCGAGATGGCGCACAAGCTTGCGCAGGCCTGGACGTGGTGAAGATCCTGGCGGATGTTGCGGCACCGGTGCCGCTCGATGTGAGTGCCTATCTGCGCCCGGGCACGCTGCGCCTGCCGGCACTGCCGCCGCTGTCCCTTTATGTCCATGTGCCATGGTGCCTGCGCAAGTGCCCATACTGCGATTTCAATTCCCATGAGCACGCAGGTGGTGTCGCGGAAATTCCAGAAGCGGAGTATCTCGACGCGCTGCGCATCGACCTCGAATCTGCGCTGCCCCTGATCTGGGGTCGGCGCATCATCAGCATCTTCATCGGCGGGGGCACGCCGAGCCTGCTTTCGGCGCGCGCCGTCGACCGGCTGCTGTCCAATGTCCGCGCATTGCTGCCGCTTGAGCCCGATTGCGAGACCACGCTCGAAGCCAACCCTGGAACATTCGAGGCCGGCAAGTTCGCCTCGTTTCGCGCATCGGGCATCAATCGCCTCTCGATTGGCATCCAATCGTTCGAAGAGACCAAGCTGAAGGCGCTCGGACGGGTGCACGACGGTGCGCAGGCACGCGCCGCAGTCGAGATCGCGCAGCGCCATTTCGACAACTTCAATCTCGACCTGATGTATGCGCTGCCGTCACAAACCCTGGCCGAGATGCAGCAGGATGTCGAGCACGCGTTGCGCATCCAGCCACCGCATCTGTCTCTGTATCAACTCACGCTCGAGCCGAACACGGTGTACGCAAAGCACCCGCCGTCATTGCCGGATGAAGATACGGCGGCGGAAATGCACGAGTGGATCGAGAGTCGAACGGCAGATGCCGGGTATCTGCATTACGAAGTTTCAGCGTACGCGAGAGCAGGGCACTCGTGCCGACACAATCTGAACTACTGGAGCTTCGGCGACTATCTGGGTATCGGTGCTGGTGCCGCGAGCAAGATTTCGTTTCCGCATCGGATCGTTCGCCAGACGCGACTGAAACAGCCCGACGGATATCTGCGCGCCGCGGCCAGGCGCGCGTTCATCGCGGAATCGCGCGAGGTCACGCGGGCGGATCTTCCCTTCGAGTTCATGCTCAATGCACTCCGGTTAAGCGAGGGATTCCCGACTCGCTGGTTTACTGAGCGGACCGGTTTGCCGCTGTCCTCGATCGAGCGAACGGTCACGCAGGCTGAGCGGCGTGGACTCATCGCGCGTGATCTTGATTCAGTGCGACCGACCGCACTCGGCCGAAGGTTCCTTACCGAGCTGCAGTCGATCTTCCTGCCAGAAAGCCCCGTGCCGCATCAAGGCACCAAGCCGGTGCATGATCGCTAGAATTCGGGGCATAATGCACTGTTCGTGTGCGTTTCAGTTCTTGATCCGAGCGTGTTGATGATCCCTTGGTGGGCGCCTAAGCGCCTGACGCACAAGGCCGGTGCGAACAGCCAAAGGAATGGCGCGGCGCGGCACGCTTCCTGCTAGTCCAGTTGGGAATGCGCCGGGCGGCTTCCGGCGTAACGAAATTCACCGGCCCGGCCGAACTCTCGAACCCGCCTCTTACAAAGGAGAACACTCCATGGCGAGCGCCAAAGACGTCATGAAAATGATCACGGACAACGAAGTGAAATTCGTTGACCTGCGATTTACCGATACCAAGGGCAAGGAGCAACACGTCTCAGTGCCCAGCAAGATGTTCGACAATGACAAGTTCGAACACGGTCATGCGTTCGATGGCTCGTCGATCGCCGGCTGGAAAGGCATCGAAGCGTCCGACATGCTGTTGATGCCGGATCCCGCCACTGCGCGCATGGACCCGTTCCGTGAGGAAAACACGCTGATCCTGTCGTGCGACGTCGTTGAACCGTCGACCGGCAAGGGCTATGAGCGCGATCCGCGCTCGCTCGCGCGCCGCGCCGAGGCATATTTGAAATCCACCGGGCTGGGCGACACCGCGTACTTCGGTCCGGAGCCTGAGTTCTTCATCTTCGACTCGGTGACGTGGAACGTCGACATGTCCGGATGCTCGGTGAAGATCAGGTCGGAAGAGGCGCCGTGGTCGACCGGAATCGACTACGAAGCCGGCAATCTTGCGCATCGTCCGCCGGTCAAGGGCGGCTATTTCCCTGTCCCGCCGACCGATTCGCTGCAGGACATCCGCTCCGAAATGTGTCTGCTGCTTGAGCAGCAGGGCGTCGAAGTGGAGGTGCATCACCACGAGGTCGCGGCACCCGGTCAATGCGAGATCGGCACCAAGTTCGCGACGCTGGTCAAGCGTGCCGACTGGCTGCAGATCCTGAAGTACACGGTGTGGAACGTTGCCGCGAGTTACGGCAAGACAGCGACCTTCATGCCCAAGCCCGTGGTCGGCGACAACGGCTCCGGCATGCACGTGCACCAGTCGGTGTGGAAGGACGGCACGAATCTCTTCGCCGGTAACGGCTACTCGGGCCTGTCGGACTTCGCGCTGTACTACATCGGCGGCATTATCAAGCACGCCAAGTCGCTCAACGCGTTCACCAATCCCGGTACCAACTCGTACAAGCGACTGGTGCCTGGGTTCGAAGCGCCGATCAACCTGGCCTACTCGGCACGTAATCGCTCGGCGTCGTGCCGCATTCCGTTCGTGTCGAATCCCAAGGGCCGGCGCGTCGAGGTGCGCTTCCCGGATCCCACCGCCAATCCGTATCTTTCATTCGCGGCGATGCTGATGGCGGGGCTGGACGGCGTTCAGAACAAGATCCATCCCGGCGAGCCGATGGACAAGAACCTGTACGACCTGGAGCCGGAAGAGGCCGCCAAGGTGCCGCACCCGTGCGCATCGCTGGACGAGGCGCTCGACAACCTGGATCGCGACCGTGAGTTCCTCACCCGCGGTGGCGTGTTCAGCAACGACATGATCGATGCCTACATTGCGCTGAAGATGGAGGAAGTGACTCGCTTCCGCATGACTACGCATCCGGTCGAATTCGACATGTACTACGGGTCGTAAAGGCTTGCGATCTTTCCCGGATGTCGACGAACACAAGGGGGCGGACAACCGCCCCCTTTGTGTTCCCGCATCATCCGAATCCCCGATGAAGCGTCGCGCGCGCCTGCCTTCGCCGATCATGAATGCGGCGGGGCAACTCCCACTGCCGCCGGAGTGCGAGCGGGGGTACACTCGCGCGCATGTCGAAGCGTTGCCTGATGATGATCAAGACGACGACTCCCCTCGCGGTGCTGCTGGCGACCGCCATCACGGCAGTGACGCCGCGCGCCGCCATTGCACAGGACATTTTTCTGTGCACCGACGATCAGGGACGCAAGACCTACCAGAACACCGGCACCAGCAAGGGCTGCAAGAAGGTGGAGGTGCAGCCGATCCTCACGGTGCCGGCACCGCGCATGCCGGCCAGGCAATCGCAGCCCCAACCTGGCAACGATGCCCGACCAGCGAACTTCCCGCGCGTGGACGGCGACACGCAACGTGCGCGCGACGGCGACCGACGTCGAATCCTGGAAGACGAACTCAAGGGCGAGGAAGACAAGCTCTCGCGCTTGCGCGCCGAATTCAACAACGGCGAGCCGGAGCGCCGTGGCGACGAGCGCAACTACGCGCTGTACCAGGAACGTGTGCAGCGGCTGCAAGCCGAAATCCAACGCGGCGAAAGCAACATCGCATCGTTGAAGCGCGAGATCGCACTGCTCCAACGGCAATAGCCCCGGCATTTTCCGCGTGTGCGGACGCGGCCTCTTCCGGGTCGAACCGATGACGTGGTTCGATCCCGACTTCACAGCGGCGCGGCTCACGGGACGGTACCAGGGCCTCGATCTGCTGGCGACTGCGGTACTGGTATTCGACAATCACGCGCGAGTCATCTTCGCTAATCAGGCGGCGGAGCAGTTGTTCGAGGTTTCGCGCAAGAATCTTGTGGGACAGGGTGCCGCGCGTCTGTTCGTCGACGACAAGGCGATTGACCGGCTGCTGGTCCAGGCGCGCGCCAATGACCTCGGCCAGCAACGTCAGTTAATTGAACTGCGCCGCATCCAGCGCGAACCCCTTGCAGTGCAGGCGACCGCGACCGCGTTGTACGCGGATGACACGCCGTTGCTGCTGGAACTCGTGGAGATCGAGCAGCAGCTTCGCGTCACGCGCGAGGAGCGGCAACTCGACCAAAGCGAGGCCAATCGTCAGTTGGTTCGCAATCTGGCGCACGAAATCAAGAATCCGCTGGGCGGCATTCGCGGCGCGGCGCAACTGCTTGAGGCCGAGCTGACCTCCGTTGACCAGCGCGAGTACACGCGCGTGATCATCAATGAGGCCGATCGCCTGCAAGGCCTGGTCGACCGGCTGTTGGCCCCGCATCGGACGCCGCGGGAAGTGGCCGAATTCAACGTGCATGAAGTCTGCGAGCGGGTGCGCGCCGTGATCCTGGCCGAGTTTCCGCGTGGCCTGGATCTGGTGCGCGATTACGACGCCTCCGTGCCCAATTGCAGTGGCGACAAGGAACAGTTGATCCAGGCACTGCTCAATATTGTGCGTAATGCAGCGCAGGCACTGGACGAACGCATCAATGAAAGCTCGGCGCAGATCGTCCTGCGCACGCGCGTGGCCCGCCATGTGACGATTGCGCGCCGGCACTGCCGCCTGGCACTCGATTTGCATGTGATCGACAACGGTCCGGGAGTCCCGGATGAGCTGCGGGAACGAATCTTCTTCCCGCTCGTGTCCGGACGTGAGGGCGGCAGCGGATTGGGACTGACGCTGGCGCAGACATTCGTGCAACAGAACGAAGGAATGATCGAGTTCGAGTCCCGTCCCGGGCGTACTGACTTCAGGATTGTCTTGCCGTTGTGATGAAACCAGTCTGGATTGTCGACGACGACCGTTCGATTCGCTGGGTGCTGGAAAAGGCGCTTGGCCGCGAAAACATTCCGTGCCGTCTGTTTGGCGGTGGCCAGGAGGTGCTGTCCGAGCTGGAACACGACAGCCCGCAGGTGCTGGTGTCGGACATCCGTATGCCGGGGTTGAACGGCATTGAACTGCTGCGCGCGGTCAAGCGCAAGCATCCGGCGTTGCCGGTCATCATCATGACTGCGTTCTCCGATCTCGAAAGCGCGGTCTCGGCGTTTCAGGGTGGTGCATTCGAATACCTGCCCAAGCCGTTCGATGTCGACAAGGCAGTCGAACTGATTCGCCGTGCGGTCGATGAGAGCCTGCGCGACGAGGCGAGCGAAGAGGCGCCGTCAGAAACACCGGAAATCCATGGACAGGCTCCCGCGATGCAGGAGGTCTTCCGGGCAATCGGGCGCCTGTCGCAATCCAACGTGACGGTGCTGATCACGGGTGAGTCCGGAAGCGGCAAGGAAGTGGTCGCGCGCGCACTGCATAACCACAGCGCGCGCAAGAGCGCGCCTTTCATTGCGCTGAACATGGCCGCGATTCCACGTGATCTGCTCGAAAGCGAACTGTTCGGCCACGAGCGCGGCGCCTTTACCGGTGCGCAGGCGATGCGGCGCGGTCGCTTCGAGCAGGCTGAGGGCGGCACGCTGTTCCTCGACGAGATCGGCGACATGCCGGCCGAACTGCAGACGCGCCTGTTGCGTGTTCTGTCAGATGGCTTTTATTACCGCGTCGGCGGGCACCAGCCCATCAAGGCCGATGTGCGGGTCATTGCCGCAACCCACCAGAACCTTGAAGAACGCGTGCGGCAAGGGACGTTTCGCGAAGACCTTTATCACCGCCTGAATGTGATCCGGCTGCGGCTGCCTCCGTTGCGCGAGCGCAAGGAGGACATCCCGCTGCTGGCGAAGCACTTTCTTGCCAAGAGTGCGCACGAACTCGGCGTCGAGCCGAAGCGTTTGTCGAACGAGGCGCAGAAGTTCATCAGCCAGTTGAGTCTTCCGGGCAACGTCCGTCAGCTGGAAAACCTTTGCCATTGGCTGACGGTGCTCGCGCCGGCGCAGGTGGTAAAGGTCGAAGATCTGCCGCTCGAGGTCCGGCAGGAACCGGCTCGCATGGCATCGAATGGTGCTGCCGAGCCGGTCGCGGCCGCTGCCGAGGTGCCCGCCGCGTCCGCTGCGGTCGCCCTGTCCAGCAGCGCGGGCGCGCCAGGGATGCCCGACTGGGCCGCACTGCTGGCCGGCGAAGTCGAACGTCGCTTGAAGACACAGCAGGCCGAGGTGATGGATGGCTTGACGCGCGAATTCGAATCCGCCGTGATCCGCACCGCGCTCAGGCTGACGCACGGGCGTCGGATCGAGGCGGCCAACAAGCTGGGCGTCGGTCGGAACACCATCACGCGCAAGATCCAGGACCTCGGACTCGAGGACTGAGACAGAGCCGTTCACGAGGCCAGCCATGCCGGGACGAGGAGGCGCGTTCGTCCGCTGACACTGCAAACCATCGCTCGCGTGCGCATTTCGTCGCAAAGACAGCGCAGGCGCCGTCAGCGCGTCGATAATCGCGCCCACTGATGCAATCGGCGGCTCGCCCGCGTGAGCGGCTGCCTTATCGGGCAAGGGGGATCAATGACAAGACGGACACGTTGGCTGCTGATCGGCCTGGCGCTTCTGGTCGCCGGCGGCGGTACCGCCGCGGTGGCGTTGAAGACCATCAAGTCAGATCAGTCCACCAAGAAGGAGGTGCCTCCGCTCGAATTCACCGCACGCGACCTGGTTCAGGTCGCGCCGCGCAAACTGTCAGTCGAACTGTCGTTCCCCGGCAATGTACAGGCGGTTTCACAAGCCACCGTGCGATCCAAACTCTCGGCGGAAGTCAAGCGCGTGCTGGTACGCGAAGGCGACCGCGTCGTCGCCGGCCAGGTTGTCGCTGAATTCGATACGTCGCAACTGCGTGCGCAGATGGCCGAACGCGTGGCCACGCTGGAATCGGCTCGTGCCCAGATGACGCAGTCCGATCGCACGCGCGAAGCCAATGCGCAATTGATCAAGCAGAACTTCATTTCGCAGAACGCGTTCGACACGGCCGACGCGGCACATCGCGCACAAGCCGCTGCGGTCGAGGCCGCACAGGCCCAGATGGCGCAAATCCAGCTTCAGCTTGCGGACGCCGTGGTGCGTGCGCCGATCGCGGGCCAGGTCGCCAAGCGCAACGTGCAGCCAGGTGAAAAGGTCGGCTTCGATGCGCCGCTGCTGGCGATCGTTGATCTTTCCGAACTTGAAGTGCAGGCGCAGGCGCCCGTGTCAGATATCGCGCAGGTTGTACGTGGCGCGTCCGTCGAGATCGAAATTGAAGGTCTTTCCGGGCGAACGTTTTCAGGTTCCGTCGAGCGCATCAATCCGGCCGCAGAGGCGGGGTCGCGCACGATCCATTTGTACGTTCGCCTTCGCAACGAACCTGTCGACCAGGACTGGCTGCTGAAAGCCGGTATGTTTGCGCGCGTTCGCATGCACATCGGCAGCGATCGTGAAGTGGCGACGCTGCCATTGTCCGCGATCCGCACCGATACCGGCCAGTCGAGTGTCTGGGTCATCGCGGACGGCAAGCTCGCGCGGCGCTTGGTCGAGCTTGGCCGGCGCGACGAACGGGCGCAGTTGGTCGAGATCGTCGGCGGGCTCGCCGCGGCGGATCGCGTCCTTGCCACCAAGTTCGACAACCTGCGAGACGGACTCGCCGCACGCGTCGTCAGCGGAACTGCGGAGTCAAAGGTGGCGGACAAGGACGTGCCGCGCAGTCAGCCTGCAAACTGAACGCGGTTGCCAGCGGACCATGCGTCATTCGGGACTGATGGTCGCGCAAGGAAGAGGACAAGCATCATGTGGATGACCCGCGTCTCGATCAATCATCCTGTGTTCGCGACCATGGTGATGGTCGCACTCACGGTGCTGGGGCTGTTCTCGTACGCGCGGCTTGGTGTGGAACCGATGCCGGATATCAGCCCGCCCGGCGTGCAGATCTGGATCAATTATCCGGGCGCATCGCCTGAGCAGGTCGAGAACGATCTGGCCAAGCCGGTTGAGAACGCGGTCAATACGGTCGCCGGAGTCAAGCGCATCCTGTCTCGCTCAGACGAGGGTCGGTCGCTGACCTGGGTCGAGTTCCGCCTCGATGTCGATATCACGCGTGCCACGCAGGAGGTGCGCGACAAGCTGGCGCAGATCCGCGCGGCCTTCCCGCGCGATGCAAAGGACCCGGTCGTCCGGCGCGCGGAAACCGAGAATGACCAGCCGGTGGCCTCGTTCGCGCTGTTGGGCAGCGGCCGGAGTCAGCGTGAACTGACGTTGATCGCAGAGCAGATCGTGCAGAAGGGCTTTGAACGCATCAACGGCGTGGGCCGGGTGGATCTAGGTGGCACGGTCACACGGCAGATCCAGGCGCGCGTTGATCCGGCCAAGCTGACGGCGTTCGGGCTGACGGTGGATCAGGTCGTGCAGGCGCTGCGCACGGCGAACGTGAGCGTGCCGGTCGGCACAATCTCAAATCTGACGTCC
Source organism: Burkholderiaceae bacterium (assembly GCA_036824465.1). Classification (GTDB taxonomy): domain Bacteria; phylum Pseudomonadota; class Gammaproteobacteria; order Burkholderiales; family Burkholderiaceae_F; genus JAKOQB01. Next base: position 7,166 of record DAITAC010000012.1, on the reverse strand, counting down.
GAGGCGATCGTGCGCGTCGACGGCCGTCTGTCGTCGCCGGAAAACTTCAGCAAGATCATCGTTGCGCGGCAGAAGGGGTCGGGCGCGCCGATCCTGCTGTCGCAGGTGGCCGACGTTGTCGACGGCGAGGCGGAGCGGCAGTCGCTCACACGCATCGACGGCCAGCCGGCGATTGGCGTGTGGGTGTTCAAGGCGCAGGACGCCAACATCGTGCAGGTGGGCAGCCAACTGAAAGCGGCGGCCGAGGACATCCGCAAGCAGTTACCCGCCGGCGTGGAACTGAAGTTCATGTGGGCGATGGCCGACTTTGTCGCGCAATCGGTCAACAACGTCAAGACCACGATCCTCGAAGGTGCCGCTCTGACCGTGCTGATCGTGTTCCTGTTCCTGGGCTCGTGGCGCAGTACGGTGATCACGGGTCTCACATTGCCGATCGCTGTGATCGCCACCTTTATCGCGATCTACGCCCTTGGTTTCACACTGAACTACATGACGCTGATGGCGCTTTCGCTTTGCATCGGGCTTCTCATCGATGATGCGATCGTGGTGCGCGAGAACATCGTGCGCCATATCCAGATGGGCAAGGATCACTACATTGCGGCGCGCGAAGGCACCGATGAGATCGGGCTGGCGGTCCTGGCCACGACATTTTCGATCGTCGCCGTGTTCGTGCCGATCGCATTCATGGGCGGCATCGTCGGCAAGTTCTTCTATCCGTTCGGCATGACGGTTGTGGTCGCGGTGCTGGTCTCGCTGTTCGTCAGCTTCACGCTCGATCCGATGCTGTCGGCCGTATGGCGTGATCCGCCGCAGGGCGCGAAAGGCGTGCGCCTGATCGGCCCCGTGCTGCGGGTTTTCGACGGCTGGGTCGAGTCGTGGCACAAGCTTTATGACCGGTTGCTGCGATGGGCTCTTGCACGACGCAAGACCACGCTGGCGATTGCCACCGCAAGCTTCCTTCTCAGCCTGCCGATCGCCGGCATTGTCGGCGGAGAATTGATGCCCGAGGCCGATCAGAGCTTCACCAGCGTGCGACTGACGTTGCCGGTCGGCTCGAGCCTCGAATATGCGGATGAGCGCGTCAAGCGGGTCGAGGAAGTGCTGCGCGAATTCAAGGAAATCGAATCAGTCGATACCAGCATCGGCACCGACGGCGCCAGGAACACTGGTCGTATCAATCTCAAGCTCGTGCCGCGGTCGGAGCGCAGTCGTTCGCAGAAGCAGATCGAAGAGGCGATCCGCAAACGGGTCGCCGGCATTCCGGGCGTGCAGCTGACGGTCGGCTTTCAAGGCGCGATCTATGTCGCGCTGCTCGGCAATAACGATGCTGAAATGAATCGGGTGATGGCGGACTTCAAGGGCAAGATCGCGCAGATCCGTGGCGTGACCGACATCGATGTGTCGGTGAAGGAAGGCACGCCCGCACTAGCGGTGCGACTGAAACCCGAACTCGCCGCCGAATACGGCATCACGCACGCACAACTGGGCGGCACGCTGCGAGCACTGGTCGGAGGCGAGAACTCCGGCTACTGGCTGGCGCCGGATGGTCAGAATTACGAGGTCATCACGCAACTGCCGCGCGTGAACCGGACGGTGATCGACGACATCGCGAATCTCAACATCGCGACCGGTCGCACGCTGCCCGACGGCGGACCGGAAGTCGTGCCGCTCCGCGCGATTGCGACCGTCGAGCGCACCTACAACCCGGAGAACATCCGCCGCCAGGATCTGCAGCGGCGCGTCGCGCTGTTCGCCAATGTCGAAGGCCGGCCGGCCGGCGATGCCGGCAAGGAGGTGCAGGAACTGGTGAAGTCGTATCAGTTGCCGCAGGGATTGCGCTTCGACGTCGGCGGCCAGATCAGGGACCAGCAGGAGGTGAGCGCTGCGATCTTCGGTGCGCTTGCGCTTGCGGTGATCTTCATCTACATCGTGCTCGCCTCGCAGTTCGGCAGCTTCATCCAGCCGGTGGCGATCATGGCGTCGCTGCCGCTGTCGATCGTCGGCGTGATGCTGGCCTTGCTCGTCACGAATACGACGATGAACATCTTCTCGATGATTGGGATCGTGTTTCTCATGGGGCTGGTGACGAAGAACGCGATCTTGCTGGTGGACTTCGCCAACCAGGGCCAGAAGAAGGGATTGAATCGGTTCGACTCCCTGCTTGCGGCCGGGCAGACACGGCTGCGGCCGATCCTGATGACGACCGCGGCGATGATCTTCGGCATGTTGCCGCTCGCGATCGGGATCGGCGAAGGCGCTGAGCAGCAGGCGCCGATGGGACGCGCGATCATCGGCGGCGTGATCACGTCGACCCTGCTGACCTTGGTCGTAGTGCCGGTGATCTACTCGTACCTCGATGCGTGGGAGAAACGCTGGTTCGGTCGCCGCGCACCCGTTGGCGGCGCGACTGCGCTCACGCATCAGCCGGCCGACCGCGAAAGATAAGCGCCGTTGGGGGCGCTAGAGTCGGGGCATGACCCGGCGTCCCCATCTTCCTCACCTTGCGGACGACCCCGACGCGCGCCTCGTGCGCTGGGGTTGGCTGGCATGGGTTGCCATGTGCGGGCTTATGGCGTGGCTCGCGTGGCGGGAAGGCGAGCACGACCGCGAAACGATGATTGGCTGGGCGCTCGGCGCGCCCGCACTGGCGCTTTGGCTGCTGTGGCCGTTGTGGCGCGGCGCGCGCGCCTTCTGGCATTGGACGCGGACCCGACCCCAGGCTGAATGGCACGGCGTCTACTTCGAATTCGACGGCCGCCAGATCCGCGTGTTTTTCGATGGCGATGATTACTGGGTCGCTGCCGATGATGTACATGATGTCTTCGGCCTGACCGGACGCGCACGCGCGCCGGAGCGTGTGCGCATGATCGTTGGTCGCGATGGCCTGGCGATCGCGCCGGGCACGCGTCTTCTTGCCTTCACCGAGCGTGGATTGGAGGCGTGGATGGAGCGCCGCACGGATCGCGTGGCGGCTGATTTCAAGCGCTGGTTCGATACGCAGGTCATCGCGCCGCAGCGACGGAAACGGGCGCTTCTGAGTGCTGAATCGAGTCGGCCGGATGCTGATGACGAGCCACCCAGTGGCTGACGTGCGCGGCTTAACTGCTACGGTGTTGCGGAAGCGCTCGGCCCACGCCGAAGCAGTGCCAATGCCAGCAATGCAGAGGCGATCATCAGGAACAGGCTCACCGCATTGAGCACGGGGCTGGCGCCCTCGCGCATGCGGCCGTACATCATCACCGTCAGCGGCGGATCGGAGCCGACCAGCATCAGCGTGGTGTTGAAGTTCTCGAAGCTCATCAGGAACGAGATCGCGGCCGAACCGATCAGCGTGGGGCGCAGGTAGGGAAATGTGATCGTGCGCAGCACCTGTGCGCGCGTCGCGCCCAGATTAAGTGCCGCTTCTTCGAGTGTCAGGTCGAAGCGTTTCAGCCGCGCGGCGATCGTCAGCGTGGCAATCGACACGATGTACGAAAACTGCCCGAGCACGACGAGCGGCAGACCGGGGCGCAGGAATTCCAGCTCGAGTCCCCACAGATCGTCAGCCAGTTGCGCCAGGCGGCTGGCGAACGCGAGGATCGAGATGCCGAGGATTACGCCGGGGATCACCAGCGGCGCCAGCATCGCCAGCGATAGCAGTCCCTTGCCGCGGAACTGCACTCGCTCGAGCAGGAAAGCGTTGGCAGTGCCCACCAGCACCGACAGCACGGTGACCCAGCAGGCGACGAGCGTGCTGGTACCGATGCTCGCGAGCAGCGGGCGATCGGCGAACAGGCCAACGCGGCCCGCGCCGCCGGTGAACCAGTCGAGCGTAAATCCGCGCCACGGCGGTGCCGGATAGCTGGCGTCATTGAAAGCAAATACCGCCACCACGGCGAGCGGAACCAGGAGGAAGACCAGGAACGCCGCGACGAACGTGACAACGCCGTAGCGCGTGACAGGTGAGCGGGGCAGAGACGGAATCACGTGCGTGTCTACGAGCGGCGCATCACATCGCCGAAGCGCTGGCCGGTCAACGTCAGCCCAGCCCACACGATCAACGTTGAAAGAATCAGCAGCAGAAAACCGAACGCCGCGCCCTGTTCCCAGTTGAAGCGTGTGATGAACTGGGTGTAGATCTGCTCGGTAAACCACAGCGAGTTCTTGCCGCCGAGCAGCGTGGGTGTCAGATAGTTGCCCAGCGTCAGCATGAAGACGACGATCGCACCGGCGGCGATGCCGGGTGCTGCGTGCGGGATCACGATCCGACGCAGGATGTTGAAACCGGTGCCGCCCAGGTTGTACGCGGCCTCGATCAGCGCATCGTCGAGGTTTTCAAGTGCATTGACGAGCGGCACCACCATGAACAGCATCGAGGTGTAGACGAGCCCCACCAGGATGGTCGCGTCGTGATACAGCAGTTCGGGCGGAATGGATGCCAGCCCAAGGTTGACGAGCAGATGCGGCACCACGCCTGACTCGCGCAGCAGGATCATCCAGCCCAGCGTGCGCACCGCTTCGCTGACCCAGAACGGAATCAGGCACAGGATCAGCAGCACCGACTTGAGTTGCCCCTGCGCGACCTTGGCGATGTACCAGGCGGCTGGAAATGCGATGAGCAGCGTGCATGCGGTGGCGACGATCGACATCACCGCCGTGCGCACGAAGGTGTGCCAATACAGCGGCTCGTCGATGAAGGTCAGGTACTGCCTGAAGCTGAATTCGTATTCGCGTGGTGCCACGCGCGCGCGCAGCGACAGCACGGCCAGTTCGATGTGCGGGACGACGATCAGTCCGAGCAGCCAGATCAGTGCGGGCGCCAGCAACAGCAGCAGTGCGAGGCGCGACGCACTGATGGCTCCGGCATCGATGGCCGTTGCGGCAACGTCAGCGGCACGCGGAGCACGCATGGGTCAGCGCGCGGCCTTGAATGCGACCCCGCGCTCGGGCGCGAAGGCAAAGCTGACGGCTTCGTTCATGGTCAGATCGGCAAAGCGCCCGCTCTGTGGCAACGCAATGCGAAACTCGGTGCCGCTCGCGTTCTCGCGCACCAGGACGGCCGAATTGGCGCCATCGAACAACAGGCTCGCTACGCGCCCGTCGAATCGTTGACCGATCGTGTCGAGTTCGGCGGATTGCGCGGCGCGGGCGAGCGTGGCCATCTCAGGGCGCACGAAGGCCTCGGCCAGATCTCCCGGCGCAAGTGGTTCGGTTGCGTGTGCAAGCACGCTCAGCCCGTGCTCAGTGCGCAGCGAGACGATCGAACCATCGGCGCGCTCGACGCGTCCGGCGAAGCGATTGCTGGCACCAACAAAGCCGGCCACGAACGCCGAGCGCGGCTGGTAGTACAGCTCCTGCGGCGAACCGATCTGCTCGAATCGGCCGGCGTTCATCACCGCGACGTGATCGGACAGCACCAGCGCCTCAGACTGGTCGTGCGTGATGTAGACGAACGTGGTGCCGAAATCGGCCTGCAACTGCTTCAGTTCGATCTTCATGTGCTCGCGCAGCTTCAGATCCAGCGCGCCGAGTGGCTCGTCGAGCAGCAGCAGGGTCGGTTCCAGCACCAGGCTGCGTGCGATTGCGACCCGCTGTTTCTGCCCGCCGGAGAGTTGATCGATACGCTTTTCCTGCGCGCCGGGCAGGCCCACGCGCGCCAGCATCCTGTCCACGCGGTTTCGAATTTCGCCACGCGGGACGCTGCGCTGCGCAAGGCCATAGCCGACGTTGTCGCCGACCGACATCATCGGAAACAGCGCCAGATGCTGGAACACCATGTTGACCGGCCGGCGGTTGGGCGCCACGCCCGCCATCGAGCGGCCGCCGATGCGGATCTCGCCGCCATCGGGCGCGATGAAACCGGCGATCATCCTCAGCAGCGTGGTCTTGCCGCAGCCCGATGGCCCGAGGATCGAGAAGAAGCTGCCGCGCTTCACCTCGAACGACAGTTCAGCGACCGCAAGTTGCGTACCGAAGCGCTTGCTGACGCGCTCGACTTCGAGGTCGTTGCTCATCGGTCAACAAAAACGGCGCACCGGAGGATGCGCCGTCCTGCCGGTGGCGCTGATGCCGTCAGTTCGCGGCCTTCACGCGATCGAGAATGCGTCCCTCGATTTCCTCCAGCCCGGCGGGCACCGCCGGATACCACTTGATGTTCTTCAGCGCTGCCTCAGGGAAGCTCTTCGCGAACTGGGCCTTCAGCTTCGCGTCGGTCATCTTCTGATCGGCGCCCTTCGATGCGGTGAAGTTACCGGCCGATGCGGCAACCTTGGCCGCGATCTCGGGCCGCATGTTGAAGTTGATCCACGCGTACGCCGCGTCGTCATTGCGCCCCTTGGCGGGCAGCGCAAACGTGTCGACCCAGCCGAGCGCGCCGGACTTCGGCGCGATGAAGTCGATCTCCGCTTTCTCGCCGTTCAGCTTCCAGCCGCCGGTGTCCCACATCATTGCGCCCACGATCTCGCCGCTGCGAATGCCGTTGAGCAGCTGGTCCTTGTTGTCCCAGAAGAACTTCAGGTTGCCCTTGCATGCGGCGAGCTTCTTGCCCATTTCGTCCATCAGCGCGGTATAGGCCTTGGCGTCGCCGTACAGCGCGAACGGGTCCTTGCCGCTGGCGAACGCGAGCGCGATCAGTGTCGGGCGCTTCAGGCGCACGGCCGTCTTGCCCTTGAACTTCGGATCGCACAAATCCGCGTAATCGCTCATCTGCGCCGCCTTGGTGTTGACGACGAGGCCGTCGGTGCCCCAGATGTGCGGCAGGCCGTAGACCTTGCCGGCGAGCGTGGTGTTCTTCTTCGTCGCGTCCAGCATTGAGGCGATGAATAGATCGGTCTTGATCTTCGCCATGTCGATCGGCTTGTAGATGCCGAATTCCTGCTGCGGGCCGGTGATGCGGTCCTGCGATGGCTGCGCCAGATCGAAACCGGCGCCGCCGGTGGCGCGCAGCTTGGAAATCATCTCCTCGTTGTTCGACAGCGTGATCTCGACGTCGATGCCAGTGTCCTTCTTGAACTGTTCAACCACATCCTTCGGCACATAATCGGCCCAGGTGATCAGGCGCAGCTTCTTTTCCTGCGCGACGGCCGTCCCGGCCACGCCGAGTGCGATGGCGGTTGCCGCCAGCACGGCACGAATGATTCTCATTGTTTGCTCCTGTCAGGTTGATCGATCTTGCGACCTTGCGCGCG
>DAITAC010000163.1:0-5877 GCA_036824465.1 Burkholderiaceae bacterium | reverse complement strand
GATGGCATGCATTCCGTCTGGAATGCGCACGTGCCGCAAGTCCGCCGGCGGTTAGCGCGTTTGGGCTGCACAGAACCCGCACGGATCGCGACATAGCGCCGGTGCATGGCCACAACCTGCTCGCGCGGGAGCAGGCAGACCGGGTGGACGCGGCGCTGTCCGGTGGCGCGCAGTTGCGTGAGCACATACCCAATCGACCGAACATTGCCGTGACCGGCCGCCTGCAGCACAACAGCCTGTGCCGACAGCTCGATGACATCGCTTTGATAGACGACGTGGCGATTGCGAGTCTTCAGTTCAACGAGTGAAATCTCGCCGTTGGGGTGCCGGTACGCGCGATCGACACGCGCGGTGAGCGGCACCGGTTCCGTGATGCGCATGGCTCTTGGCTCCGCAAAGAGCAAGCGAGCCGACACGAGTGAATCGGGAAGCCAATCGAGCTCGCGTTCGATCGAACCGTCCTGCCCGCGTTCGAGACGGACGATGGCGGCGAAGAGGATGACGACGACAATCCCGGCAATGAAGAGACCGACAGGACTCACCGCATCCTCCGTCTGCTGAGTAACTGGGCGATCGGACCGACAACGCTCAGGCAAAACCTAACCACGGTTGCGGCAATGGCATTGCTACACAGCCATTGCGCGATGGGTGGCGAAAGGCGGCAATAGATGCAAACGACTCGCCGGCCGAGTGCACTTGGCGCGAGCACAGCATCTCGAAAACGACGCCGCACAATGGTTTCAGGAGCATGGGGTCCGTACACAGCCGTGGCGATGAAGCACCTGTTATCTGCTCCTTGGGAGGCGAAACCGCCTTTCTCGATGATGTGTCGGGCGTCTGCATGAAAAGAATCGTGCGACGCCAAGCCATGGTCTATGTGCGCGATCTGACAGGCTGTGTTGCGTTGGCCGAGGCGTTTGGCGAGCAGGACTCGGTATTCGCAGAAGCCCATCTCGGCAAGATTCGACGCCGTGACGCAAACGTCGCGGCGCACTTCCCGATCGTCTCGATCAGCCATGAGAGCGGTTCAGCCCCAGTTCAATGCCGAAGATCTTCGCAATGTCTTGGTCGGGCGGATTCCAAGACTCCACGGCGGGGCTGGCGCCGTTTGGCTTTCCCGATGGGTCCGCGCCGGTGCGTAGAAGCGGCACTTGGCCGCCAGCGATCGCCTCGAGCGTGGCGCCGACTGCGGCCAATTAGAGCAGCCGGGCTCGACTGCGCTCGCCGGTGTTCAATGCCGTGAGCGATGCGTAAAGCAGTGGGGACTTGTTTTCAGAGAGCTCAAACCGGCTCGTCAGCCGTCGACTGCCGTTGCCTGTAGCCGCTTGTTCTATGAGTACTCATGCCGCGCCCTGGCTACCGATACACTGCCGAGTGACATCCAAATTTTGATTGGGTTGGAGAGTCTATGACCGATGAAGACCTGAAGGCGGAACTCGAGCGTCTCAGAAAGGAGAACGCTGCCCTCAAAAAGGGCGCAGCGACCGGTATCAGCATGAAAGTCAGTGAGAAGGGCGCAGTTTCCATCTATGGCATGGGGCGCTTCCCGGTGACTTTGTACAAGGAACAGTGGCTGAAGCTCCTGGATATGTCCGACGACATACGGGCGTTCATTCGGGCGAATGAGGCGAAATTGAAGTCAAAAGATTGAGGCCTGGCCATGGCAAAGAAGTCGAGTGCCGACAACGCAAGCACCCATTGCTAGACGCCGACAAAGCCGCCGAAACACTCGATGCCCACCCCGACTTCCGGGTGCTGCGCAGGATTCGCATTTCGGACGCGCATGTCTTCGCTGAAAACGCGAGCGGCGAGCCCTGTGGACGACTCGCCGTCATCGACACAGAGACCACGGGACTGAAAGCCGAACTTGGCGACCGGATCATTGATCTTGCCATTGCGACCTGCGAATACGGGCGTGAGACAGGGCGGCTGTATCGCGTCGTCGATCGGTATGAAAGCCTCGAAGACCCCGACGTGCCCATACCGCCGGAAATCACGCGCCTGACCGGCATCAGTGATGAGATGGTTCGCGGACAGAAGATCGACGAGGCCGGTGTCGCGCGAGTCATGGACGGGGTGGGCCTGGTGATTTGCCACAACGCCCGCTTCGATCGCGCTTTTCTGGAAGCTCGTTATCCTGCCTTCGCAAAGAAGCACTTCGCCTGCTCGCTGGAAGAGATCCCCTGGGAACGGTGGAAAATCAGTAGCGGCAAGCTCGACTACATCGGGTTTCGCTTCGGCCTCTTTCACGAGGGTCACCGCGCACGAGCGGACGTCGACATGCTGCTCGCACTGCTCGCTCAAAGAGCTCCCGACAGCGAGCAGGAAATCCTCTCTGTGCTCCTGGCGTCGGCGCGCGCGCCGTCCTGGCGCGTGCACGCCGTTGGCTTGCCGATCGAGAACAAGGACTACGCGGCGGCCCGAGGCTACCGGTGGAACGACGGCAAGTTCAACACGCCACGTGCCTGGTGGATTGAAACCCGGGACGAGAAGGCCGAGCGCGAGTTCCTCCAGAGCATCGGGTGCAAGAGTCCCAAGATCGTCAGGCAGACGGCGCTCGAACGCTATCGGTCTCTCGCAGCTCGGGCGGACACGCAAGCGGATCAAGCGACCGCCGACGGGAATGCGAATCTCGACTGAACCGCAATGAAGACGCTCAACCCAGGCCCATTGACCGACGAGGAATTCGAGGAACTTGACCGGTTCCTGCTGGATGCAGAGGAGATGGAGGAGTCGATGGACATCTCAACTCTGGATGGTTTTTTGACGGCGATCGTGTGCGGTCCCAAGACCATCATGCCGAGCGAATGGATGCGTTGGGTGTGGGACATGCAGAAGGGCGAAGATGGCCCGGAATTTGAGAATCAGGCTCAGGCGCAGCGCATTCTCGGACTCCTGATGCGGCACATGAACGACATTGCCCAGACGCTGAATCAGGCACCCGAGCAATATGAGCCATTGCTGATGGAGAATCCGAACGACGGGGACCCTATCCCGATTCTCGATGAGTGGTGTTCCGGTTTCATGAAGGGTGTGGAGCTCGATTACGACGGTTGGCTGCCGGTCATCGCCGGCAAGCCGGATTGGATGTCAACGATCTTGCTCTATGGGACAGAAGAGGGCTGGGAAGCCCTGGAGAAGAAGAAACTGTCGCTCGCTGAGCACAAAGCGCTGGCCGAGGGATTGGCCGGGACGGTTCAGAAGATTCATGCGCTGTGGCTCGAACAACGCCGCAAGCAAATCGCAGAAGGCGCATTACCCAAGGTCGTGCGCCGCGAGCCAGTTCGCAATCCGGACAAGGTGGGCCGCAACGAACCCTGTCCCTGCGGATCCGGCAAGAAATTCAAACAGTGTCATGGCAGCTCGGAGCGATTGCACTGAGCCCCGGACCAGAGTTCACCGACTGGGCGGGCCGGAGGATTCAGCATGCCGCCGAGCAGGGATTGATCGTACTGCCGGAGCACGACTACCTCGCCCTCAAGAAGTGGGGTGAGAACTCCTACGACTTCTGACCGGGATAGGTCGAAGCAATCGCAGAGACTTACGCAAACGACGTGGATCAATCCGACAACATTGCCGATCCGTCAGATGGCGGTCGACTGCCGGTTCTCAACGCACGGGCCTGGCGCATGCTCCTTCACGCCAGCCTGATTGAGGACGAACTCCACGTGTTTGAGCCGTGGATCAGGAAGGGAAGCCGCGTCCCGACGATGGAGGAATCGCTGTCTGCCGCCGCTTCGTTGCTCGAGCGTGGTCTGTGCCGATCCGGTTCCGGCGCGGCCTGGATACAGATCACTGCCGAGGGTCGCGCCTTCGTGAATTCGCAGCGGGAGCGCTATCTCGCCCTGTACCCGTACGTCTTGCCGGATCGCGCTGACCGGGCGGCAACCGAATAGCGCTGCTGTGGAGCGCAACCTTCGTGGTAACCGACCGCAAGACATCCGTACGTGGGCAATCCGGGGCACGACCCGTGTCTGCCGGGCGAGGCGCGGTTGTGGAAGTTCCACCGGACAGCTGCACAGTGCTCCATCCATAGTGGGCTGACAGTGCAGCCGCCCCAAGGCGAGGCCGACCCGCTTGTGTGTGGTGAAGCGGCGCACGGTGGCCACCGGCTTCCTTCGCACCCGCGAAGGAAAGCTCATCGCCGCGAGAAGCAACGGAACACTCTCGTCGCAACTAGAGGTAGCGAAACGTGTTCGTCTGTCGAGAGGGAAATGCGAGCCGGAAGAAATCTCGTAACGATAATGCGGCGCGTAGCGTCGCGATTTGATATTGACATCAAGATTTCCTCCCGCGCAAAATTTGTCCTGCAACAGCCGGTGCCAACACCGTGATCATCGCGATCAGAATTGGTAGGACGCCCCGCCTTGAAGAGGCATCACTGCGCTGATTGGCCGATCCGTTCGACCACAGCACTCAAGAGCCGCAGCGATCTCCACGTCGGAGGTCCTGCCGACCGGCCCGACCGGTCGCGAAGAAGTACCTGACGGCCGCGCATTGCATCGCACTGCGCGGACCCTGAGAACCCTGTCGACCGCGCCTTTGAAGGCCGTCATGCACCCCTGCTGAAGGGGACGATGACCGGAGGATCGATCAGCTCTATGCGTCGCGGTGGTAGCGACGCTGCCCTGGAGCTGCCGGGTATGGAAGTTCAAAACGCTGGGGGCATGGACCCCGACAGTACGGCGACGCTAAGACGATCGCTGCCCTCTTGAAGGGCGTGCGGCTGCCTGGAAACAGGCGGACGGATGGACTAGGCGTTTTTACGGCACCTATCGCTTCGGCGAGAACCCTTGGGCAAACCGCATCGCGAGCGGAGTCGCGCGACGTCGGAGATTTGACTCCACCCTCCCCTGCGCCACGGACCGAGCGCACGGGCAGTACCTGGTCCGTGCTCGAACTGTTGCCGGGCAAATTGTGGAGAGCGCACATGCACGCGCCATTTGCAGTGGGTATGCCGATGAAGGGCAGGCCGGGCTTCGTCCGGAGGGCACCTGCCATTGCTTTTCCCCTGTCGAACGAGATGTCGATTCCGGGGCTGCCGATCAACCAGCAGCAATGGAACCCGATCCTGTTGACCCTGTGCGACCTGTACAACGGGATGAACTTCTCGTTCCAGAAGATCGTCTCGCACAAGACGCGCGAGGACCGCAAAGCCTTCCTGTTCCGGTTCTTCCGGGAACTGCGGCGGGATCCGGAGAAATCCTATCGCATCGATCCGCGCCAGCTCGGCGACCGGCACGTCCGCTGGGCGTTCAAGCGCTGGATCGAAGCGGATCTCTCGCCGGCGACGATCCAGAAGTACCTGTCGCACCTGCGCGTCTTCGAACTGTGGATTGGCAAGCGCGGGATGGTTCGGCCGGCGGAGGTCTACGCCGGTGATCCGCAACTCGTCCGGCGCAGCAGCGTGGCGCTCGAGGACAAGAGCTGGAATCGCGACGCAGTCGACCTCGCCGAAACGCTGGCCAAAGCCGACGCGATCGATGCGTGGGTCGGCGCGCAACTGCGGATCCAGGCCGCCTTCGGTGCGCGGGTGAAGGAATCCATCATGTTCCGGCCGCACCTGGATAGTGGCGAAGCCGTCGTCAGCTTCTTACGGGGGACCAAGGGCGGTCGCCGGCGCGAGGTCGCTATCGAGACGGACCGCCAGCGCGACGCCGTCGGCCACGCCAAGTCGCTGGTGACCACGCAGGACGGCTACCTCGCGGATCCCGCGCGCGATTTGAAGGGCAACTACCGTCGCTTCTATTACGTCGCCGAGTCGGTCGGGATCACCCGTGCCGCGCTCGGCGTCACCGCGCACGGCCTGCGGCACACCTATGCGGCCGCGAAGTATGAGTCACTGACAGGAGTTGCTGCACCGGTCCGCGGCGGTGA
>DAITAC010000011.1:0-61458 GCA_036824465.1 Burkholderiaceae bacterium | reverse complement strand
TGCGCCGGCGCGGCTTCACACCGCAGTCGATCCAGCTTTTCATGGAGCGCATCGGGGTCGGCAAGAGCCCGCAGTGGATCGACTACAGCGTGCTGGAACAGGCGTTGCGCGACGACCTCGACGCGCGCGCCCCGCGCGCGACCGCCGTGCTGCGGCCGCTGAAGCTGGTGCTCGACAACTACCCAGCGAACAAGCACGAAAACTGCGTGCTCCCCATGCACCCGCAGAAGCCCGAGATGGGCGCGCGCACGATTCCGTTCGCGCGGGAGCTGTGGATCGAAGCCGACGACTTCATGGAGAACCCGCCCGCCGATTACTACCGCTTGGCACTCGGCAAGGACGGCGCGCCGGGCAATCCGGTGCGGCTGCGCTTCGCCTATGTGGTGCGCGCAACCGGCGTGGAGAAGGACAAGGACGGCAAGATCATCGCCGTGCACGCGGAGTACCTGCCCGAGACGCGCAGTGGCGCACCCGGCCAGAACAGCGTGAAGACCAAAACGGCGATCCACTGGCTACCGGTCGCCGGCAGCCTGCCCGCCGAAGTACGCCTGTACGAGCGCCTCCTGACCGACCCGCAGCCCGACGCGGGCGGCAAGGATTTCCGCGAACTGCTGAACCCGGCGAGCAAGCAGACACTCCACGCGCGCGTCGAAGCGTCTCTGGCCAACGCGCAGCCGGACGACAAGTTCCAGTTCGAGCGGACTGGATACTTTGTCGCCGATCGGAAGGATCATTCGGCGGCGAGGCCGGTGTTCAATCTGGCGGTGTCGCTGAAGGATTCGTGGGCCAAGTAGTCGGCACGCGAGCAAACGCCGTCCGGCCTCTTTCGTGGCTCGACGAACGCGCCGCTCGGCAGTTGCCCTTGCGGCAAGAGCGGATTGCGCGTAGCGTACAGTTCATCTGTACATTTGCTGGATGCCCGCATGAGCGACATCAACGTGACCGAATTGCGGCAGAACCTGCCGGCGTATCTCGACAAGGTCCGGCGCGGGCAGCGCATCAAGGTGACTTCGCGTGGACGCGTGATCGCCGAGATCGTGCCCGCGGCACCGAGCCTCGACGAAGCCGAGGCTGCACGCGCGCGCTTGCGTGGCAGCGTGTTGAAGTACGACCAGCCGCTGGAACCGGTCTTCGCCGCCACCGAGTGGGAAATGAACCAGTGATCGTGCTCGACACGCATGCGCTGGTCTGGTGGGCGGCGGGCGATCGGCGCTTGTCGCCGCGCGCGCGCCGCGCAATTCAGGCCGCAGCCAAGGCGGGCGGAGTATTCGCCTCCGCGATCAGCGTGATGGAGATCGCCACCGCCGTGCGACGCGGCCGGCTGACCCTAAACGTGCCCCTTGCCCAGTGGTTGGCGGACTTGCGTTCGATCCCGGAGCTTCAGATCGAGCCGGTCACCGCCGAGATTGCCGCACTCGCCGGATCACTCGACGGCAACATGCACGGCGACCCCGCTGATCGCATCATTGCCGCCACCGCCAGGGTGCTCGGCGCGCGCCTAGCCACCGCCGACGAGCGTCTGCGCGGCGTGCCGGACGTGATCGCTGTCTGGTGATGCGGTGATTCGAAGGCAGGGTTTCGCTGTTCGTTCAGAACGGAAACCGAACCTGCCCGCTTTTCACAGTTTTCCCCCGCCGCAGCGGACGCCGGAAGAGGGCCGCAGAGCAGATCATGGAAACTTGGGTACCTATTGATTTCCGGGAAGGAAAGCGTAGCTTGCCGTGCCAACGGATCGGCCATGCCACCGGCGATGTGTCAATGAGCAAGAATCTGCGTGGCACTTGGGAGAGGAGGCAAACAAATGCATATGCGAATCCGCAGATCCGCGGCTAGTCTTTCGTTTGCCGCATTACTTCTAGCGGTTATTGCGGCGATGCTGGGGATCACGATTGGCGCTTGCACGAGCATTCAGACGTCACCCACTCCGGAAGCGCGGCAGTCGCTGGCTCCGACCGGAAAACTCCGCGTCGGAATCTTCATCAACAACCCTATCCATGCCATAAAGGATCCGGTATCAGGCGAGTTGAAAGGACCTGCCGTCGACCTCGGAAAGGAGTTGGCGCGACGAATCGGCGTTCCGTTCGAGGCGGTTGCCTATTCCTCGATTGCGCCGCTTCTCGCTGGAGCGAAAGCGGGCGAATGGGACATTGCGACGATAGGAATCAGCGCCGAGCGCGAGAAGCTTGTCGATTTCACCGCACCATTCATGGTCGTCGAGTTCAGCTACCTCGTTCCAGGCGCTTCTTTGATATCCACGTCCGCCGACGTCGATAAGCCGGGGGTGCGAATTGCCGTAGCGGAAAAGGGCTCACCTGACGCCTTTCTCAGCCGCACCCTGAAACAGGCCTCGTTGGTTCGATTGCCTGCGATACCCGAGATGATCCAAGCGCTTCGCGACGGACGTGTCGATGCCGTCTATGGCGTCAAGGCGGCGTTGGTTACCCAGTCAGAGAAGTTGCCCGGGTCGCGTGTGCTCGAGGACAAACTCGGCGGCGAGGGAACAGCGATCGCGCTCCCGAAGGGGCGGGTCGGCGCCACATACGTCCGCCAATTCGTAGAGGACGCGAGATCCGAAGGGCTGGTCAAGGCCGCAATCGAGCGAGCTGCACTGAAGGGCGTGGTCGTCGCTACTCGTGAGTGATGCTAGCTGACACGGCTTGATATGGCGCCCGCGCGGCGGATGTCATGTCAAGCCGGACGATGAGCATTTGCTTCGGATCGATTCACACCTCCGCTTTCGGCAAGTCCGCAATTCCACTATGAGTCAAGTCCTGGCCCCGCAGTCTTCGGCGACGAGCGAGGATTGATCAGCGTCCCCTGATACGCTCGCTCGATGAACAGCTCCTTCATCGATCTTGGTCTGTCAAAAGACCTCGCGCAAGTCCTCATCGGCCTCGGTTACGAAGAGCCGACCCCCATCCAGAGCCAGTCGATCCCGCCGCTGCTCGCGGGGCGTGACCTGCTTGGCCAGGCCGCCACCGGCACCGGCAAGACCGCGGCGTTTGCGTTGCCGCTGCTGCAGCGTGTGCTGGCCGCGCAGAAGAAACCCGCGCATCCGGCAGCACTCGTGCTGGTGCCCACGCGCGAACTGGCGATCCAGGTCGCCGAGGCGCTGCACAGCTACGGTGCCAAGCTGGGCGCGGTGGTGTTGCCGATCTATGGTGGTGCGGAGTTCGGGCGCCAGGCCCAGGCGCTCAAGCGCGGCGTGCATGTGGTCGTGGCCACCCCCGGCCGCGTGCTCGACCATATCCGCCGCGGCACGCTCACGATGAGCGCGCTCGCCACCGTGGTGCTCGACGAAGCTGATGAGATGCTCGACATGGGGTTTGCCGAGGACATCGAACTGATCCTCGATGCCGCGCCGGCCGAGCGGCAGACGGCGCTCTTCTCCGCCACGCTGCCGCCGCGCATCGCGGCGATTGCCGACAAGCGCCTGCGTGACCCGGCGCGCGTACTGATTGCGCACGAGAAAGCGGTCAAGGGCACGGCGCCGCGCGTGCGCCAGACCGCGTACATCGTGCAGCGCGCGCACAAGGTGGCGGCACTCGGGCGCGTGCTCGATCTCGAAGCGCCCACGCTCGCGCTCGTGTTCGCGCGCACGCGCATCGAGACCGATGAGCTGGCCGAGAAGCTGCGCGGCCGCGGCTATCAGGTCGAGGCGCTGCACGGCGGCATGTCGCAGGACCAGCGCGACCGCGTGATGAAGCGCGTGCGCGCCGGAAATGTTGACCTACTGGTGGCGACCGATGTCGCCGCGCGCGGGCTCGATGTCGAGCAGTTGTCGCACGTAGTCAACTTCGATGTACCGGCCTCGCCGGATTCGTATATCCACCGCATCGGCCGCACGGGGCGGGCGGGCCGCGAAGGTGTGGCGATCACGCTGGCCGAGCCGCGCGAGCACCGTCTGCTGCGAAACATCGAGCAGATCACGCGGCAGAAGATCGATGTGGCCACGGTGCCCACGCCGATGGACGTGCGGGCGCGAAGGCTCGATATCACGCGTGGGGCGCTGCGCGCGGCGCTGGAAGAGGGCGAACTCGACAGCTACCGCGTGGTAACCGATGCGCTCGCCAGCGAGTTCGATCCGATGGACGTCGCCGCCGCGGCGGTCAAGCTCGCTCACCAGACGCTGCAGGCCGACGCCGCGCACGACGAGGAACACATCCCGTCGATCGACCCGCGCGCCGCACGTGAACCGTGGTCGAAAGGCGGCCGCGCGAACAAGCCGGCGCGAGAGCATCGCAGTGCAGGCGAAAGCGGCAACCGGAAACCCACGCGCGCACCGACGATGGTCCGTGTCTACGTCGGCGCCGGTCGCAGCGCCGGGTTGCGCCCGGCCGATCTGGTCGGTGCGATTGCAAATGAAGCCGGCGTCAGCTCACGCGAGATCGGCGCGATCGAGATCGAGGAGCGGTTCTCGCTGGTCGAGGTGTCGGACCACATCGCCGAAGACGCGATCCGCGCGCTGCGCAACACCTCGCTGCGCGGCCAGCGCGTGACGGTCCGCCGCGACCAGCCGAAGCGCTCCACGAAGTAGGCCCGACGGATGCGCTACCAGGGCCGCGTCACGACCTGGATCCTCGACAAGGGCTACGGCTTCATCACGCCGAACGGCGGCGGCCCGCGCGTGTTCGTTCACCGCAAGGACTTCGAGCCCGCGCGCCGGCCCCGCGTCGACGAACTAGTGACTTACGAGCTGGCGATCGACGAGAAGAAGCGCCACAACGCGCACAGTGTCCAGTCCGTCGTCGTCGTGCGCTCAAGGGGGATGCCCGCCATCGGCGCGATCGTGACGCCAACGCTGGCGGTGATGTTCTTCGCGTTCCTGCTGAGTGCCGCGGCCGGCGGCAAGCTGCCGTGGGCGGCGCCGGCCTGGTATGCGGTCGTGAGCCTGGTGACGTTCGTCGTCTATCGACGCGACAAGGCCGCCGCAACCCGCGGCGAATGGCGCACGCCCGAGCAGACGCTGCATGTGCTTTCGCTGGCGGGCGGCTGGCCGGGTGCCCTCATCGCCCAGCGCTGGCTGCGGCACAAGTCGACGAAGACCTCGTTCGTCGTCGAGTTCGTCGTCACGGTCGCGCTCAACCTTGCCGCGGTCGTGTGGCTGCAATCCGGCGGCGGATGGGAGAAGCTGCGCAGCTACTTCGGATAGACCGGAACTGCGTCAGCTCCCGCCGCGCACCGCCTCAGTCGCGACCCTTGCCTTTGCCCTTCCCGTGGCCCTTGCCCTGGCCGCGGTTGTCCGCGTAGCGGACGTTCTGTTCGTACCAGTCGTCCCGTACGAAATACACCGGCTGGCCGCAGGCGTTGTACTCGTGGCAGTGCTTGGCCCACTTCTTCCGGTGTCCCGGGGGCACCCACAGGTAGACCGGCTGCGGCTGCACGACGACCGTGCGCGGCGGCGGCGCAATGATCACCGGCTGCGGCACGATCACCGCCGGCTGCGGAAAGCGGCCGATATCGACGCGGCCATAGACACCCGGCTGGCTGATCCCGATAGATACGCCGACATCGGCGGCGTGCGACGCCGGGACTGCGAGGACCAGCAGGGATGTCGCGAGGAATCTCTTCATGGTTGAACCCGTTGTGGATGGGTGGCTCGAGATTAACGCGCCGGCGCGCCGTTGCGCGGACAGACATCCGAAAGGGCTAACGCCCGGACATCAGAACCGCTCGACCCACGGCCGCAATTCGATCTCCCAGCTCCACGCGCTGCGCGGCTGCTGCGCGAGTTGCCAGAACGTCTGCGCGATCGCTTCGGGGTCGAGCTGGCTATCGGGTGTGGGCTCTGGATAACCGCTGCCGCGCACCGCGCCGTCGATGATGACGTGCGCCACATGAATGTTCTGCGGCGCAAGTTCACGTGCCATGCTCTGCGCCAGCCCGCGCAGCGCGAACTTGCCCATCGCAAACGGTGCCGACTGCGCATAACCCTTGACGCTGGCCGATGCGCCGGTAAAGAGAATGCAGCCGCTGCCTTGCTTGAGCATGCGGCGCGCGGCCTGCTGCGCGACCAGGAACGCGCCGAAGGCCGTGACCTGCAGCGCCTTCTGCACGTCGTCCGGAGCCAGATCGACCAATGGCCCGCGCGTACGAAAGCCCGGGTTGTAGAGCACGATCGACAGCGGCGGCAGTTCGAGGTCGAGCCTTGCGAACAGCCGCGCGACTTCATCCGGATTCGACGCGTCGCAGGCGATGCGCAGCGCGTCCGGGACGCCCGGCGTGCGCTGTGCCCGGCTGCGCGAAGCAAGGGCCACGCGATAGCCGTTCTCAACCAGCACGCGGGTAAACGATGCGCTGATGCCGCTGCCAGCACCGACGATCAAGGCGGCTTTGCTCATGATGCCTCCCGCTCCAAGTTCGATCGCAAGCTTAGCGACTTGCGATCGCGTCATTTCCCGTGGTCGTTGAACGTGCGGACTGCTCTCGCCTACACTCCGGCTCCCTGGCCAACAAGGAGCGTTCACGATGATCGGCTACGTCACCCTCGGCACCAACGATTTGCCGCGCGCAGCGGCTTTCTACGACGCGCTGCTCGCCGAGATTGGCGCCAAGCGGCTGATGGACTATGGCCGCGGTTACGCCTACGGCGTGTCGATGGACACGCCAAGTCTCGGCATCACGAAGCCGTTCGACGGCAAACCTGCGACCGTCGGCAACGGCGTGATGGTCGCGCTCATTGTCGACACGAAAGAGAAGGTCGACCGCGTGTACAAGAAGGCGCTCGCGCTCGGTGGCACGGACGAAGGCCCGGCCGGCCCGCGCGGCGATGGCTTCTACGCCGGTTATTTCCGCGACCTGGACGGCAACAAGCTCAACGTGTTCTGCATGGGGTGAGTGCGGATGACGAGCAGTGACTCGACACTGCTCGTCACCGAATTAATCCCCGAACTGTGCGCGGCCGTTCTGACAACGCGCATTGCGACGGCATCGATCTGAGTAGGGGCATTTGTCTTCACTTTCGACAATTGCAGTCATGTTTGGGCTCATCACCAAATGGGGATGCGCAAACGGAGGTCGAGCGCGGCCGCTATCTGGTCGAGTCGATCCTTGGCTGCGGCAACTGTCATACACCGCGGACGGCGACCGGTGAGCCGATTCGGGAGCGACATCTGTCGGGCGGTTTGACGATTTCGGTGCCGCCCTTTGTGGTGACCGCATCGGACATCACGCAGGACCGCGGCGCCGGCATCGGCGCATGGACCGACGCAGAGATCAAGCGCGCGATCGTCGAGGGCATGCGCCCCGGACACGGCCGTATGCCGAACACGCCGCTCGCTGCGGTGATGGCCGTCGATTTCTTCAAGGCGATGCCGCCACGCGACCTGGATGCCGTGTTGGATTACCTGCACACGGTGCCTGCGCAGGACTAGTTCGACGCATCGGGCGTGAAGGGCAGCCGCGCAGAGCCAAGAAACTCAGTCCTCTCCAGTCGCGCGCTACCAGAAGGACTCGCAATCACGCGAGCCCGTCTGTCGGTCGCATTCTCCCGCTCGTGACGAACGCTTTCCTGAAGTGAGCGGGCACGTTGTCGGAGAAATTTACAGACGCAATTGCGTCGAGGGAATTCATCTTGCCAAGTGATTGATTTACAGCTTGTCCTCCGCGCTGGCACATCGATTGCAGTTCAACGGGTAGCCAGGACGTAAGTTTTCACTGGCATACATCGACGAACCTGCGATGAAACCGCATCGCACTCGATGATCCCGAGCCATGCAGCAATGCGCGGCCCGCACATGGAGGTGTCACGTGCTTAAGATCGGCTATCACCGCTTGGCGCGCCTTTACTACGAGCTGGCGCTATTGAATGTCGGCATCCTGCACGCGGACAGCGGCTACCTGATTGTCGCGATCCAGCACCATCGGCTGATGGAAGAGCGCTGCTACGCCTTCGCGTGAGGACATCCCGGCTGGCGACATAGAACCCTTCAGCGTGATTTGCAGAAATCGTCTCGCCCCGCACGCGCTGGCGCGCCCGGACGCGCCGCTGCCGCCGTGCCACTCCTGACCGCAACGGCCAGACATCCCGTGGAAGTGCACTGCACGACACGTAGTTGACGCGCTGCAAGGCTGCTGGCTATAGAGCACTCTAAGCTTGCAGCATGTTTCGGCTCGCCGCTGTTCGTGCGAGCACACTATCGGTCGTTCAGTACTTCACATCCACGAGGCGAACCATCATGGTCAACATTCCGCAACTCCTCGGCGCAGATGCCGATCGGCTGCTTGGCTTTGCATCACCCAAGATCTTGAAGTCGAGCCTGCACCTGCCCGGCCCGGATTTCATCGACCGCGTGGTCGCGGCGACCGATCGCAAGCCGATGGTCCTGCGCAATCTGCAGGCGATCTTCAACCACGGGCGCCTCGCTGGCACCGGTTATGTGTCGATCCTTCCGGTGGACCAGGGCATCGAGCATTCGGCTGGCGCGTCGTTCGCGCCGAATCCGCTGTTCTTCGATCCCGAGAACATCGTGAAGCTCGCCATCGAGGGCGGCTGCAATGCGGTCGCCTCGACACTGGGCGTGCTCGGGGCCGTGTCGCGCAAGTACGCGCACAAGATTCCGTTCATCCTCAAGTTCAATCACAACGAATTCCTGAGCTATCCAAATACCTACGACCAGTCGATGTTTGCCAGCGTGGAGCAGGCGTTCGAAATGGGTGCGGCTGCGGTCGGCGCGACCGTCTACTTCGGCTCGCCGGAGTCGCGGCGGCAGATCTGGGAAGTGTCGCAGGCTTTTCATCGTGCTCACGAGCTGGGTTTGGTCACGATCCTGTGGTGCTACCTGCGTAACAGCGCATTCAAGCAGGGCGACGTCGACTATCACGTGTCCGCGGACATGACCAGCCAAGCCAATCATCTTGGCGTGACGATCGAGGCAGACATCATCAAGCAGAAGGCGCCCGAGAACAATGGCGGCTTCAACGCGGTGAAGTTCTCCAAGACGCACGCGAAGGTCTACAGCGAATTGACCAGCGATCACCCGATCGACCTCACGCGTTACCAGGTCGCCGGCTGCTACATGGGTCGCGCGGGGTTGATCAATTCAGGTGGCGAGTCCAAAGGCGCTGGCGATCTTGCGGCGGCGGTGCGCACTGCCGTCGTCAACAAGCGCGCTGGCGGTACGGGCCTGATCTCGGGCCGCAAGGCGTTCCAGAAGCCGATGAAGGAAGGCGTCGAATTGCTGAACGCGATTCAGGATGTTTATCTGTCGAAGGACGTGACCATCGCGTAACTGCCGGGCGCTGCGCCAGCGGCGCAGCGCTCAGTTCGCCGCCGAGGCGCTGACGACAACGCGCTCGAGCGCGACGACTTGCGTGCCGCCCGCGGTTTGTGCAGGCTGCATGGAAACAACGGTGGCGCCAAGCACGGCGGTGCTCATCAGGATCGAGAAGACGATTCCTGCGATGCGGGTCTGGGTGGTGACGACGCTCATGGTTCGGTCCTTTCGTTACGGGGTGCGTGTTGCGATGGAACGAACTGTAGGTAACGGCGATCCGCCGCGCGAGCGGCTTGCGACAGAGCGCAGGAATCGCGGCGCGAGCCGCGAGCGCGCTTTCGTCGCGGCTGGCGCGTCTTCCGCGTCCGGTCCGGATTTCTGACGTTCTGTCGCACGCAGCGGCATTTCGGCACGCAATTCGGCATCACGGTCGTTACGCCCGCGGCCGGACCTCGTTTCAGACGAAACGCGCGCGGTAGAAGGAAACCTTTGCGCCCTATTCAGCGAACCAGCGGCGCACCTGCTCATAGACAACCGAGCTGCTCAGCAGATCGAGGTGCCCGGTGCCGTAGGCGATCGATCGACGTGCAGGCGTCAGCCCAAGCTCAAAGCGGGGGTCCTTGTGCTCGCCGAGCGCACTGGCCACCGGCACCAGTCCGTCACCGCGCGGGTGCACGCGCGTGGCGCTCAGCCGTTTGCTCTGGCTCGCGGCAATCGCATAGCACGCGACCCCGTTCGGCAGCGGCACCGGCGTGCGCGTGTCGACGCCGTGCGCGAAGCGGTCCGTACCGCTCCAGTCGGACTCCAGCAGGCTGCCGTGGCGCAGGTCGGTGATACCCGCGCTGCGCACGCGGCCGAGCCGCGTGAAAGCGGCGGTGTAGGGGCTGGAGTTGAGGAGCGTGTCAATCCAGTGACCGCCGCGCTCCAGCGGCGCGCCGTGATGCGGCGTGCCGAGGAATACGAGCGCGCGCAATCGATTGATCCAACGATGACCCGCTTCGCGCGCGCGATGGCATGCGCTGCGCGCGATGAGCCCGCCCATGCTGTGACCGATGATCACCAGTTCGGTCACCGGCACCGGCCACTGCGCAACCAGCGCTTCGAGCATCGTGTCGAACTCGGCGCCGTTGACTGAGATGTGGCGCCCGCTGTTGTAGCGCAGATAGATCGGCGTACAGCAAAAGTCGCGCGCGAACGACTGTCCATGATCCTGGTCCTGCCGCTTCCATTGCGCATCGTTCATGCACAGGCCATGCGCAAGAACGAGCAGCTTGCCGGTGGGCGCAGGAATTGCCGCAGAGAGTGAGGCGCGGTCAAGCTCGAGCGTGCGGCCCTCATAGCGCAGACGCATCGTGATCGCGAGCGGGTTGTGGCTCATGTCGAGGTAATCGCCGACCACACCGTTCAGTGCCGCAAGCGCCGCGTCTCGCCCCGGCCAGTCGGCGCCGCCACGCAGCAGGGGCACGAGCTGGCCAAGCAACACATCGATGCTGCCGCCAACGAGCTTGGTCACCCCACGCACGCTGCGGTAGACAAGACCCGTGATGCCATTGGTCGGTTCAAATGTCGCGGCGCCGAGGGGTCCGGGAGCGCGCAGGATGTTGTGATGCATCGTCTCGACCAGATCGGTCAGCAGCAGAGTCAGGTCAATCACGAGCCTGCTGGCGCCGCGCGCGTCGGTCACCAGTGATGAGTTGTCCATGTGGACTATTCCGGTTTCTTCGGCGGCGGATTTCGGTCCGCCACTCGATCTTCGGTGAGCGTCATGAGGATGTCGGCATACCAGGCGCAATTCAGGCCCAGCGCCTCGTCCAGTTTCAGGTCGCGCGTGCCGACATCGATGCGCGCTGAATGCACGCCCAGCAGTTTCCATGGCAGGTCACCGCCCTGACCGGGTGTCGGATCGCGCATCAAGACCGGCGCGCCGCTGGTGCCGCGGTGCGTGCGCGCATCGGTAAGGAAATAGCCCTCGCCCTGGAAGCGCAGCCCGTACGATGATGCGATCACCGCGTGGCGCGCGACCGGCAGATGATGCAGCGTGTCGTGAAATCCAAGGGGAAAGCAGACGATCAGCAGCGAACTGCCGACCGGCACCTGATCAAGCTCAACTTTCAGGTGCGCCGGCGTAAAGGCGCGATACACGGTGGTCTTCGGTAGTGCCTCGCGCTCGAGTTCGATCACCGCCACGTCGATCCCGCCGGCGGTGTCGCTGCCCTGGTGCCACACGCTCCTGCCGTCGCGGTAGAGCGGAATCGAGAACCCTGTGGAATGCGCCAGGTTGTCCTCGTCGATGTGCAGTTCAATCTCGATGCGATCCGGAAAGTGCTTGCTCGGCTCATCGATCACGACATGCCGGCTCGTCACGAGGAACAGGCGCCGGTCACGCTCGAAGTAGAAACCGCTCGCGTTGGTCAGCAGTTGACGCTGGTTGAAGGTGGAGACACGCGCAGCAGTTAACAGCACCGGCTCGATCATTGGACTACCTGCATGATTCAGACGGCCTCATGGTAGCGGCATTGACAGGGATACCCCGCATTCGCGTCGGCTAAACGCCATCGCGCGGTTTACAAGGCCGCCGCAGGGGATATGGGTCACACTGCAGCCATGCATGAAATCCGAACGAACATTGAAATCAAGGCCTCGGCGGGGCTCGTATGGGCGATCCTGACCGATTTCGCCGCATATAAGCGTTGGAACCCGTTCATCCGTTCCGTATTCGGCAAACCGCAGACCGGCAATTCGATTCTCGTCACGCTGCAGCCTCAGGGAGCGGGGTCGACGATCTTTCGGCCGACGCTGACTCACGTGCGCGAGCCGCGTGAATTGCGCTGGCTCGGGCGCTGGGCCATGCCGTGGCTATATTCGGCAGAGCATCGCTTCAGCATCGAACCGCTGCCCGACGGAGGCGTCCGCTTTGATCAGACCCAGCGTTACCGCGGCGTGCTGATTCCGTTTCTGCGCCGGCGTCTGCAGCGCACCGCGGCACCGGCGTTTCACGCAATGAATGCGGCGCTGAAGGCGCGCGCAGAGCAGGCGGAATTGAACCTCGCTGCTGCAGGCCAGGCTCAATCGTAGTCGTCAGCCGTCGCCCAGTTCGAACCGAACGTGTGGGTTCCGCCCGCTGCGACTGATGCAGCGAACGGCGGGCGCGCAGCAAATGCTTGATCCAGATTAATGCCCTCGTGCACCGCGATCGACCTGGGACTAGTACAAGCGTCGCCCGCTTCATAGACTTGTCCGCGGTCTGAAAAAATCTTGGCGGCAGCACACCTCAGCGAACTCCTTGCGCCGGATGCGCAGCCAGCTTGAGCCGCATCGAGTGGGGCTTCCTTGAAGCTCAGCAGCAACTTGACCGTCCTTTTGCTGGCGCTTTTGTGCGCGTGTCTCGGCTTTCTTGATGCGCGCGCCGCCGACGGCACCATTCTCATCGAGGCTTTTGTACGCGAGGGCTGTCCGCACTGCGCGAAGGCGGAAGAATTTCTGGCCAGGCTCGGCCAGGAACGCACGGACCTGAAGATCGTCATTCGCGATGTGCAGAAGGAGCCCGCTGCGCTCGCGCGGCTGCAGGAAGTCGCCAAGGCACAGGGTGGCGTGGCGCGCGTGCCGGCGATCGTCCTGCGCGGGCAGTTGATCCTCGGTTATTCGGACGACGCGACCGACCGGCTGATTCGCAGCGCACTCGCGGGCGCTGGCGTTGTACCGGGCTCGGCTGCGAACGGCGCGACGTGCGAGGCGGACGACAGCCTCGCCTGCCGCGCGCCCGCGGCATCAGAACCAGAGCGCTTCGAGCTTTCCATTCTTGGCAGGACGCTGAAGCTCGACGGAGTCGGCCTGCCCGCCTTCACCCTTGCGATGGGGCTGCTCGACGGCTTCAATCCCTGCTCCATGTGGGTGCTCGTGCTGATGATCTCGCTGCTCGCGCCGCTGAACGACCGGCCGCGCATGATCGCAATTGCCGGCACATTCGTGCTGGTCGAAGGGGTTGCGTACTTCCTCTTCATGACCGCCTGGCTGAACCTGTTCCTGCTGATCGGCTTGTCGCGCGCCTCGCAGGTGATCATCGCTGCAATCGCGATCATCGCCGGCCTGATCAATATGAAGGACTTCGTCGCGTTCGGCCGCGGTATCTCACTGTCTATCCCGGCGAGCGCCAAGCCTGGCATCTACAACCGCATGCGCAACATCCTGCACGCACAAAGCATGGTTGCGGCCATCATCGGCACGGTGATCCTCGCCGGACTGGTGCAGATCGTCGAGTTCATGTGCACCTCAGGGTTCCCGGCGCTGTACACGCGCATTCTGACGCTGCAGCAACTCGACCGCGCGAGCTACTACGGGTATCTGCTGCTGTACAACGCCGCCTACATGCTGGACGATGTGATCGTGCTCGGGATCGGCGTCGTGATGCTGAGCCGCCATCGCCTGCAGGAAAAGGAAGGTCGCTGGCTGAAGCTCATCAGCGGCGTGGTGATGGTTGGGCTCGGAATCTATCTGATCCTTGCCGGCTGACCCGTGCGAATTTGAAACACCCGCTCGCCTATTCGACCTCAACCACGACGTTACCTATCGCGCGTCCGGACTCGACCAGTTCGTGCGCCTGCGCGATTGCATCGAGCGGCAGCCTCGCGGCGATGTTGTGCTGCAGACGATCCTGCTGCAGCCATTCGTTCAGTTGCCCGACGGCAGTCGCACGATCCAACGGTGTGAGGTTGTAGACGATGAAAAATCGCAGGCGCAAATTGTTCACGGCGGCAGGAAAGAATGGCACGGCGATCTCCGGTTTGCCGCTGCCATAGACAACGATGTCGCCTTCAGGCTTGACGATGCCAAGATCGGTCGCGACGTTCGCTGCGAAATCGACTTCGACCACGCGGTCCACGCCCACGCCGGCCGTGGCCTCACGCACGCGCGCGATCACATCATCGCCGCGGTAATCAAGTACCAGATCGGCGCCGGCTTGTCGCGCCAATGAAGCCTTGTGTGCGCTGCTCACCGTCGCGATCACGCGCTGCGCGCCGAGCAATCGCGCCATCTGAATCGCATAGTGTCCGACCGCGCCAGCGCCGCCGGCGATCAGCACGTCCTTGCCCGCGACGCCGCCATCCATGCGGACTGCATGCAGTGCGGTCAGCGCAGGAATGCCGAGACAGGCACCGGCGTCGAACGGCACGTTCGCCGGCAGCCGCACGGCTTGCTCGGCAGGCAGCGTCACAAATTGCGCGGCGGTACCGAAGGCACGTTTCCAGGCGGCATTCCACGTCCACACCCGTTCGCCAATGCGTTCGGCCGGCACGCCGTCGCCCACCGCATCGATCACACCGGCGCCGTCGCTGTGCGGCACGATGCGCGGGAACGCCAACACCGTCGCGCGCAGCCCGGCGCGCGATTTCACGTCCGACGGATTGACCCCAGAGGTAGTCAGCTTCACGCGCACCTCGCCCGCCGCAGGCGTCGGTGTCGGCAGATCACCTCGCTCCAGCACTTCGCGCGCGGGTCCCGTTCGTTCGTAGTAGACGGCTCGCATGATCACTCCATCGCGGGTTGAGACGGCAGCCGGTGCCGCCTACCCGCGCATCGTAAGCGACGACCGCGGCACCCGTCGGACAGCGTGTCGCTGAACGGGTGCAATCGGCCGAATTGCCAGCGGTTTGCCGGCGGGGCTCAACTCTTTGAGTCGTCTGCCGATGTTCAGACATGCGGCAATCGCCGAGTCGTTCGGCATTGAAGCGCAGACGGTGAACGAGACAAGTCTATGTCACGCGACATCCCATACGTCGAATCGACGGAGTCAGTGTCCCGCTGGACTGCGAACTCTCTGCTGCATCCAGTTGAATCGAAGGCATCCGTGTGGGCCACGGCCTTGCGCGAATACAAAACGAAACAGGTCGGGCAGTTGCCCCTGCGGCTACGCATGCTCGATGTGCTGGGACACCTGCAGCGGGGCCATCTGCTTGCCATGATGGGGACGACCCTGCCAGTCGTCTGGCTCGACGGTCATCAGGACATTGCGCTGCTCGCGGGCGTGCTGTTCTGCTACGGCTACGTGGAGGTCGTTGGCCGCCATCGCGACAACGCCAACATTGTGTATTTCGGACTGTCGCAAAGCGGTGAGCGCAAGCTGCGTGAGGGCCTGGCGTGGTGGAACTCACTGTCGTTCTGGCAGCGGCTGCAGGTCCGCATTTTCGGATGACGCCAGATGACCACCAGAACTGCCGCGCCATCCCTCGAGCAGATGCTCGATATGGCGATCGCATCGACGTCGATCGCGATGATCCCGTTCACGGTCGGCGCGTTAGTCGCGCTGGCCTGGGTTCGCTCGTTCGAGGACGCCGATTCCGCCGCCGTGCGCGGGCGCTGGTGACTACGTGATCTGCATTGGCGGGATTGAAGACCGCCACCCGGGCTTGAACAAAACCTCTTTGCCCTGAAGCACCGAGGTGTGTTCGTCGCCAGTGCCGCAGTGTCGCAGTGGCGCACCAAACGAGGGTTTTGCAGGTGCCCGGACCGGCAAATCGCAGTTGGACAAAACGACCAATGACGGGTAGCCTCCGTTCTGCTTGCGTTTAAGTGTCGTCAGTCCTTCGGTTCCCTGCGTCGACTCCCTTGTTTTTGGGGTCGCACCTCAGTCCCCGGTTTACGTACTTGATCGTTGGCGCGCCAGCCGCCTTTGCGGCCGACGGTGGTTCTTCATCTCAACTTTCAAGGATGTTTAAATGGCACAAGGTACCGTCAAGTGGTTCAATGAAACCAAGGGCTTCGGCTTCATCACGCCGGAGGACGGCGGCAAGGATCTGTTCGCGCATTATTCGTCAATCCAGAGCGCAGGCTTCAAGACTCTGCAGGAAGGCCAGCGCGTCGAGTTCGTCGTTGCCCCGGGCGCCAAAGGCCCGCAGGCCACACAGATCAAAGTGATCTGAGGTTCGTGCGTTCGAGAAAGAAAGCCGCCACCTTCGGTGGCGGCTTTTTTCTTGCCAACGACACGGCTGTTCGCAACACTTGAGCACCCCTTCAGGGAGCGCCGATGGCAAAACCCAACTACTCGTTTGAAAAGCGTCAGCGCGAGCTGGCCAGGAAGAAGAAACAGGAAGCCAAGCGCGAGCGCAAGGCGCACAAGCCCGAGCCGGCCAATACGACGACACCGACCGAAGACACGGCGGCGCCGCCCGTTCCGACCGAGCAACAGTAGCCGTCAAGTCAGCCGGTCCAGCGCGGCACGCGCGTCTGCGGCGAGCGGACGAGCCGCGCAGCCATCGAGATGGTCGTTGACGAGCCCCATCGCCTGCATGAATGCGTAGATGGTCGTCGGCCCGACGAAACTCCAGCCGCGACGTTTGAGATCCCGACTTAACGCAGCCGATTCCGGGGACATGTTCATCGTCCGCAGCATCGCCCAGGTGACCCGCGCGGGGCGAGTCGCAGGATCCGGCTCAAAACTCCAGAAATAGGCCGCGAGCGATCCGAATTCGTCGATCAGTTCGAGCGCACGGCGTGCGTTGTTGATGGTCGATTCAATCTTGCCGCGATGACGGATGATGGCGGCATCGATCAGTAGCCGCTCGACCTCGCTTGCGTTGAATTGCGCCACGCGCGCAAGGTCGAAGTCGGCAAACGCACGCCGAAACGCATCGCGCTTGCGCAGGATCGTGAGCCAGCTCAGCCCCGACTGAAAGCCTTCCAGACAGACCTTTTCGAACAGCCGGCGATCGTCGTCGACCGGGAACCCCCATTCGTGGTCGTGATACGCGACGTAGTCTTCACTGACGGCGCACCAGGAGCACCTTCGCGTTCCATCGTTGCCGGTGATGAGGCCAGCGCGGTCGAACGTCATTGGGAGCCCCTTTGACTCGCGCTCAGCCGTGCCATGACGCCACCCACGAGGAGCGCTGCCGACGCGAACGCGAGCAGGTGCTTCAGCGTGTGTCCGCTCACGAACCCAACCGCATCGAACACTCGCTGGTCCTGCAATTCGGCCACCTTTGCCAGCAAGTACCCGGCAATTGCCAGTCCGAACGTGACGCGCTCCACGCGGGGCGAACCATGTATCGCCTGCCATAACGGAATCAGCACCAGCGGCGCAGCCTGTATCAGCAGATACGGCCGCAGATCGCCGACGCCGTTGAGCTCTGTCACATACCACCACAACACGCTCGCGATCGACGCCAGTGCGAGCACGGCTGCGGTGCGCAATCCATGCGCCGAACGTTGCGTCTCCGTGTATACCGCCGCCAGCAACCCCGCGCAGGCGAGCGCGATCGGAAGTCGATCGAACAGCAGTCGAAAGTTATCGGGCGACAGGTGATAGAGGGCCGAACCGATCGCCGCCATGAGGAGCGCAACGAGAAACAATGCCCACCCGGGCCAGCCAGGCGCCAGTCGCGCGTCGCGCCGCCGTGGTGCAAGACCGATCCATCCCCACATGGCCACCACCGCGAAACCAAGATTCGACAGCACATCCATGGCGTTGGGCAGGCCCAGAAGTGGGCGTGTATCGGCAAACCGATGGTAATCGGGCCACTGGCTGATCGGTCCATGCAGCGCAAGTGCGACGATCGCACTGGCGACCAGAAGCGAAGGAGCATGAGCGAACAGGCGGTTCATAGGCGATTTCGCGATGATATTCGGCGCGACCCTGCCCGTCGCGACACGATTGATCATGCATCGCGATTCGGATTGCTTCCGGCACATCGCACGTCGCGCGCAACACGAATGCACGCAAGGCGCACAAACAGTGGCAAGATCACGGGCGGCACCAGGACGACGGGCAGCAGAAGCGTTCGAAAGCACAGCGGTGGCCAACCGACCAGCAGATCAACCCCTGCGACCCGCGACCAGCGGGCTGGTAGTCGCGGTCGTGCTCTTCTGTCTGCTGGTGATCGTCGCCATGTGGATCGCGGTCGAATACGTGACCGCGCGCGAACATGACGCCCGCATCGCTGAGATCAAGCAGGCAAACACCAACCTCGCGCGCGTGCTGGAAGAGCACACCATCCGCACGCTCAACTACGTCGACGAGCTCGCTCTGCTGACGAAGGAGCGGTTCGAACAGGAGGGAGCGCGGTTCGATCTGCCAACTTTCTTCGCGTCCCTGCAGGTGCCGAAGTCACTCGTACGCAACGCGGTGATTACGGACGAAACCGGTTATGTGGTGCTGGGTTCCCATGGCGCGCCACGCACCTATCTTGGCGATCGCGAGCACGTCAACGTGCACAGGGACCTCGACAGCGGTCAGTTGTTCGTCGGCAAGCCGCTGCTGGCCCGTGTCAACGGAAGCTGGTCGATCGTTCTTACGCGCCGTGCCAACAAGCCGGACGCCTCGCTGCTGGGGGTCATCGGTATCGCGATCGACCCGTTCTACTTCTCGGAGTTCTACAAGGATGTCGACCTGGGCCGCGACGGCACCGTCGCCCTGATCGGAAAGGACGGCGTGATTCGAGCACGGCTGCCACCCGGCGATGGACGAGGGATGGGGGCCGACATCAGCAAGTCCGTCCTTTTTCGGCGCCTCGACAGCGCACCCCATGGGTCGTATATCGCGTCGGCTCTGACGGATGGCATCGAGCGTATCTATGCGTATCGCTCGGTGCGTGAATACCCGCTGGTCGTGACGGTCGGCACGTCGGTGCGCGAATCGCTGGCGCCGGTCACGGCGCAGAAACGCACCTACCGGACGCTTGCAGGCATCGGCACCGTGCTGCTGATCGGCGTTGCGTGTGCGCTCGCGCATCTGGTTCGACTGCGCGATCACGCCGAAGCGGCGGCGCATCGCTATCTGGGCGAATTGCATCGCAAGACGGTGCAACTTGAAGCAGCCAGCACCGAGGCGGAAGCAGGTTCGCGCGCCAAGTCGCGCTTCCTGGCCACAATGAGTCACGAAATCCGCACGCCGCTGAATGGCGTGATGGGCAATCTCGAACTGCTGCAGCGATCGGGGCTCGACCCGCAGCAAAGGCAATGCGCGCAGATTGCCTATAAGTCGGCGGCTGGGCTGCTGCGTGTTCTGAATGACATGCTTGATTTTTCGCGTATGGAATCCGGGCGCCTGACGCTGGAGCGCGCACCGTTTGATCCGCGTTCCCCTCTGCGTGAGGTGATCGAGCTCTTTGGCGAGGCCGCACGCGCGAAAGGCGTCGATTTGCGTCTGCAGATAGCGGCCGACGTCCCGAATGCAGTACTCGGAGATAGCGGTCGCCTGCGCCAGGTGCTGTCAAATCTCATCGACAATGCGGTGAAGTTCACATCCGCCGGACACATCGAGGCACGCATGGTGCGGGTTGCCCATAGTCCGCCGGATATCGGACTGTGTCGGCTGCGGGTCGAGGTGATCGATACCGGGATTGGGATCGGCGCCGAAGAACAACAGCAACTGTTTGTGCCGTTTTCGCAGGCGGATGCATCGACCACGCGGCGCTTCGGCGGCAGCGGACTTGGGCTGGCGATCTGCAAGCATCTGGTTGAACTAATGGATGGCGCCATCGGTGTCAGCAGCACACCCGGCGCAGGATCGATGTTCTGGTTCGAGGTCACACTGCAGAACGCGAGCACGATGCCGCAAGGCACCGCCTCCGGAACGCAAGCGGCCTGACCGCTGACAATTGCACGTGTCATCAGAAATCACACCGGCCCGGCCGGCATCGCCCGGTGATCTATTCATCACCTTCACACTGCTTGCGCTGCAGGGCTTTGGCGGCGTGCTTGCCGTCACGCAGCGCGTGTTGTGCGAGCAGAAACGCTGGTTGACACCGGCGCAGTTCGTCGAAGTGCTCGCGCTCGGCCAGGTGTTGCCCGGGCCGAACGTGTGCAATGTCGCACTGATGGTCGGTGACCGTTTCTTTGGCTGGCGCGGTGCATTTGCGGCACTGGGCGGAATGATGGCCGCCCCGCTCGTGGTCGTTCTCGCGCTGACGATGCTTTACATGCAGTTTGCGGAACAACCGGCGGTGGCCGGCGCGCTGAAAGGCATGGGTGCCGTGGCCGCTGGACTGATCATTGGCACCGCGCTCAGGCTCGCGATTGCAATGCGCACCAACGCGATGGGCGTGCCGGCGTGCATAGGCTTTGCGACGATCGCGTTCGTCGCGGTCGCGCTGTTGCGCTGGCCGCTGGTGTGGGTATTGCTCGGGCTTGGCGTGGTTGCGTGCGGCTTCGCCTGGTGGCGAATCGGCGCAGCGATCCAGGGGAAGAAGCCATGATCGGCTCGCTGCCCCTTCCCGATCTGGCCGCGCTGTTCGGCCATTTCCTGTTGCTGTCGCTGCTGGCGATCGGCGGGGCGATCGTGGTCGCACCCGATATGCACCGGGTGATGGTCACGCAGATGGGACTGCTCACCGACGCGCAGTTCAACGCGTCGATTGCGATCGCGCAGGCGTCACCGGGTCCGAACGTGTTGTTCGTCGCCGTGATGGGGTATCAGGCGGCGGGGTTGGTCGGGGCCGGCGTCACATTGCTAGGCATCCTGCTGCCGTCGACTACGCTGGCATTCGTCGCGGCGCGCTGGGGTCATGCACGCCGCGAGCAGCGCGCGGTGCGTGCGTTCAACGCCGGCATGGCACCGATAGTGATCGCGCTGCTGGTCGCGACCGGATGGATCCTGACCGCGCAGACGCCCGGCTGGCATCACTTCGTGCCGACCGTCGTTGCGGCACTGCTGGTATGGCGCACGCGGATACATCTGTTGTGGCTGATCGCCGCCGGAGGCATCGCGGGTGCGCTGGGCTGGATTTGAGAGTCAGACCTCGCCGTGGCCGCTTCGTAGTGCGACCCACAGACCGAGCACGATGCACGCGAGCCCGAGCAGAAGCCAAGGCGTCAGGGCTTCGCCGAGCAGCAGCGCGCCCAGAACCGCGGCGGTCACCGGACTGAGGGACAGGAAGATCGTGACACGCGTCGGTTCCGCGTGGCGCAAGGCCCATAGCCACAGAAAGTATCCGATGCCGCTGCTGGCGCCGATGAACAGCACCGCGCTCCAGCCAGCAACCGAAAACTGCGGCCAATGCGAGAAGAACCCTTCCGCGCTCGCCAGCAGCGCCAGGGCCAGCACGGACGCGAACATCGCCAGCATGCCCACCGCAAGTGTCGGATAGCGTCGGAGATACGGCCGATAGAGCAGACTGCACAGCGCGCCCGTGGCCGCGCTGGCAAGCACCGCGAGCGCGCCGAGCCATTCATGCCGGCTTGCGCCAATGAGCAACTTCTCCCCAAGCACGCAGCCAACGCCGGCAATCGTCATCAGCACGCCCAACGCACCTTGAATGGACATGCGCTCGCGGCCCAATCCGGCGCCAAGCACCATCGTCATCAGCGGCATGGTGGCAAACAACAGCGCGGCACGCGCTGATGCGATGTACTGCAATCCGTAGTTCATCAGCGCGATCAGCACGCCGAACTGGCCAATGCCGAGCAACGCGATCGGCAGCAGATCGCGCCGCGCAAAGCGCGCGCGTCCGCCGGCCAGCACGAAAGGCGCCAGGCACAGCAGCCCGACTGAGTAGCGCAATAACGCCAGCGCGGCTGGCGTGGTTTCGGCGATCACGAAGCGCGTGGCGACAATGGCCGCGCCAACCTGCACGCCGACGGCAGCCGCCGCGATCAAAGGCAGCGCGCGCTTCACTTCAACGTGAGTTCCCAGTACTGCCCCACGAGATCGTGGCCAAAGCTGCGGTGCCTCTCCTTCCTGACGAGACGGAACCCGAAACCCTCGTAGATATGTCGTGCCGCGACAAGCACATCATTGGTCCAAAGCGTGAGCGTTCGATAACGTGCCGCAGCGGCAAAGCGGATGCATTCGCCGACCAGCACGCGACCCAGTCCCAGCCCGCGCGCGGCGGGTTCCACCAGCAGCAAGCGCAACTTGGCCACGCGCCTGCTTTGCGCGACACAGAATACGGAGCCAACTGGCGCGCCATCCCGCTCCGCGATCCAGCAGTGCTCGCGCGCTGGATCGAATTCGCGCAGGAATTTCGCCCCGATTTCGGCCACCAGCGCCTCGAAGGTCTGATCCCAGCCGTACTCCTGCTGGTACAGCGCGCCGTGACGGGACACGACCCAGCCGATATCACCGGCGCGGTGCGAGCGCAGCACGAACGGCGTCATGCGCTGGGTGCGATCGCCGAGCAACGATTCGACCGTGCTGTACGCGGCCAACATGCGGCGTTGCTCATCGTAGGTCAGCGCCCCGAGCATGGCGGCCACTTCGTCATGCGACCGCTGGTCCAGCGGGGCGAAGGCGCGTTCACCCTTCTTCGTCAGCACCAGGTGACTGCGCCGGCGGTCCATCTTCGACACCGTCCGCGTCAGCAGGCCGCGTCGCTCGAAGTCGGCCAGGATCCGGCTCAGGTACCCGGCATCAAGGCTGAGCGCACGCGCAAGTTCGCCGGCGCTCAGGTCCGTGCGATGTGCGAGTTCCCACAGCACGCGCACTTGCGTCAGAGTGAACGGGCTGGCCAACAGGCCTTCGCTCAGCACGCCGATCCTCTGCGTGTAGAAGCGATTGAAAGCGCGTACCCGTTCGACGTCACGCTCCAATGCGCTGGCTGCCATGCCGTCCTCCGCCGTCCTGCTCGGGGACTCTTCCCGGAATCATTGCTTTTGTCAACTGTTTGCTTGACTCGATCGGACTCGTGATCGCTTGCGGCGCGAACTGCGACAATCGCCGGCCTGTCACCGGCGACCTTCAAATGAACCCCGGTTCCCTCTACGCCGCTGCCGCCTGTGTGCTGTGGGGCGTCTTTCCGCTGTATCTGAAGACGCTGCAGGGCGTCCCGGCGCTGGAGATCCTGGCGCACCGGATGGCGTGGTCGCTGCTGGTCTGCGCGCTACTGCTGGCGGCGCTGCGCCGATGGCACTGGGTGAAGAATCTAGCCAGCCGTCCACGTGTGCTCGCAGCGTTCGTCGTCAGCGCCATGCTGGTAACGGCAAATTGGGGCATCTACATCTGGGCGGTCAACGCTGACCATCTGATCGATGCGAGTCTGGGCTACTTCATCAACCCGCTGGTCAACGTCTCGATCGGCGCGCTGCTCCTGCACGAACGGCTGCGCCGTGCCCAGTGGACGGCGGTGGCGATCGCGGCCTGCGGCGTCACCTGGCTGACCTGGGACGCTGGCCAATTGCCGTGGATCGGCCTGACGCTCGCGTTGAGCTGGGGGGCCTACGGGCTGATGCGCAAGACGGCCGCTCTGGGCGCGATCGAAGGACTGACGCTTGAAACAGCGCTGCTGTTTCCGTTTGCACTCGCCTATCTCGGATGGCTGGCTGCGCACGGGCAGTGCGTCTTCGTCAGCGGCTCCGCTTCGACGCAATGGCTGCTCGCTGCGGCCGGGCCGGTGACCGCGATACCGCTGCTGCTGTTCGCGGCCGGCGCACGTCGAATCACTTTCGTGCAGCTTGGCATTCTTCAGTACATCGCGCCGACGCTGCAACTGCTGCTCGGCGTCTGGTTGTATCGAGAGCCGTTTGCGCCGACCAAGGCGCTCGGCTACGGCCTGATCTGGGTCGCGCTCGTCATCTTCACCCTGGAGGGCCTCTGGCAATTACGGCAGCGGCGCGCCTTGGCGGCGCGCTAGCGATTGCCAGCCGCGCGCGGGGCAAGCGTCTTCAGACACAGATCGTCGCAACCCTCTAGCGCAGGGCCGCTTTCAGCATATAGCTTAGTTGCGGCTCAAGTCCTAGCAGGAGCAATCTCCCCCTGCCGGGGCGAGCTCTGTGCCCAATGCGACCTTGCCGCGACCACCGTCGATTCTGAGATAGGTTCTGGTCACGCTTTCTCTGTCCTGTAACGAAATCCCTCGTCAGCGACTTCGCGCAGGCCGCCGCTCATTGCCGGTTCAATGACTGCCAGCATCGCGATGAGCCTCGGTGCCGCGCGACGCGCGGCGAGATCAACTGGCCCAGTGATAGGCACGCTCGCGTGCCGGCCAGCAGCGGATGAAGATGAAACGCGGGCCGATGAAAAAAAAGCCGCGTGGGTTGCACGCGGCGAGGTCGAGGAGAACACAGATGCGTGGTTGCAGACGATGCGTGGCGGTCGGCCGGTGCCGGGCTTGGAGGACGGAGCGCCGGGCGGCCGCTGCGCATTCGTCTGCAGGGCTTCAAAGTAACCCCAAGCGCAGTGGCTTGTCTTTCATGCATGCGTATTAGGCCGCCCAGCGCCGACAATTGGCGCAGCGTAGACTGCGCGCTCTCGAAAACCATTCGCGCCGCAACACCTCGCAGATGGATACGCTCGCCGCTCCCCGCTCTGAAATTCGCGCTCGCATCGATGCGTTGCGCGCCGCAATGCAAGCCGAATCGATTACGGCCTGGATGGTGCCATCGGCCGATCCGCATCTTTCCGAGTACCTACCTGCGCGCTGGCAGGGCCGCGTCTGGCTGTCCGGATTCACGGGCTCGGTCGGAACGGTGATCGTCACAGCAGATTTCGCCGGCCTGTGGGTCGACAGTCGCTACTGGGTCCAGGCCGAAACCCAGACGCCCGGCACCGGCATCGAGGTGATGCGAATCGGCGCCGCCGCCAGCAATTCGCATATCGACTGGATGGCCACGCATCTGCCAAGCGGCGCGACAGTCGGGGTCGATGGCGCGGTGCTGTCGCTCGCGCAGGCGCGCGCACTGGACGAGAAGCTCACGCCGCACGGCGTTCGGCTGCGCACCGACATGGATCTGCTGGACCGGATATGGCGTGACCGGCCGGCGCTGCCGGCAGCAGCAATCCGCGAGCACGCGCGTGAATACGCACCCGTGGTACGCCAGGACAAACTGACCACGGTACGTGCCGAAATGAAGGCCGCCGGCGCCGACTGGCATCTTGTATCGACGCTCGACGACATCGCGTGGATGTTCAATTTGCGCGGCGCCGATGTTTCGTACAACCCGGTATTCATCGCGCATGCACTGATCGGCCTGCAGCGCACGACGCTCTTTGTCGGAGAAGGCAAGGTGCCGCCAGAGCTCGCCGATCGTCTCGAGAGTGAGGGCATCGACGTGCGCCCGTACGAATGGACGGCGTCGGCGCTGGCCAACCTGCCGCGCACCGCGGCGCTGCTGATCGATCCCAAGCGAATCACGTTCGGCCTGCGCGAAAAGGTACCGGCGCACGTGCGCATCGTCGAACAGATCAATCCATCGACGCTTGCCAAGAGCCGCAAGACCGCCGAAGAAGTGGCACATGTCCGCCGTGCGATGGAACAGGATGGTGCCGCGCTTGCCGAGTTTTTCGCCTGGCTCGAGCCGGCGTTGGCGCGAGGTGAACGGATCACCGAATTGACGATCGATAACCGGATCACCGCGGCGCGTGCCGTGCGGTCCGGATTTGTATCACCGAGTTTCTCGACGATCGCCGGCTTCAACGCCAATGGCGCGCTGCCGCACTATCGCGCGACCGAGGAATCGCACGCAGTGATCAGCGACGCCGGCGCGACCGGCCACGGTCTCCTGCTGATCGATTCGGGCGCGCAGTATCACTACGGCACGACGGACATCACGCGCGTCGTGCCGATCGGCACCACAACGGCGGAACAGCAGCGCGACTACACACTGGTGCTGAAGGGAATGATCCAGCTTTCGATGGCCGTATTCCCACGCGGAACCAGGTCGCCCCTGCTCGACACGCTGGCGCGCGCCCCGATCTGGGCCGCGGGAGTCGACTATGGCCATGGCACCGGCCACGGGGTCGGCTATGCGCTGAACGTGCACGAGGGACCGCACGGCATCACCCCGCACCTGCCGCCCGAACCGCAGACCGCGATGGAGCCCGGCATGATCACCAGCAACGAGCCGGGCATCTATCGCCCGGGTCGCTGGGGCGTGCGCATCGAGAACCTCGTGCTGAATGTCCCGGCGCAAAGTGGCGAGTTCGGCGAGTTCCTGAAATTCGAAACGCTCACGCTATGCCCGATCGATACGCGTTGCATCGAACGCACGCTGTTGCGCGACGACGAAATTGCGTGGCTCAATGCGTACCACGCCGAAGTCAGGCGACGTCTCGCTCCGCTCGTTGCGGGCGACGCGCTGGCGTGGCTCGAAACAAGGACGCTGCCGATCTAATCCAGCGTCTGCCGGTACCTAAGCAGCGCGATCGTGCCGGCGACGAACGTGAAGGCCAGGATCGCCCAGATCTGCGGCGCCACGTCATTCAGCTGCGCGCCCTTGAGCATCACGCCGCGCACGATGCGAAGGAAATGCGTGAGCGGCAGGATCTCGCCCAGCCACTGCGCCCAGGTCGGCATGCCGCGGAACGGGAACATGAAACCTGACAGCAGGATGTTCGGCAGGAAGTAGAACATCGTCATCTGCATCGACTGCATCTGGCTTCTCGCGATGGTCGAAAACGTGAAGCCAACCGCCAGCGTGGCGACGATGAACAGCAGGATCGCGCCCGCCAGCAGCACGAAATTGCCAACCATCGGCACCTCGAACAACAGGCGCGCCGCGGCCAGGACGATCAGCACCTGCACCGCGCCGATCGCCACGTACGGCAGGATCTTGCCGATCATCACTTCGACCGGACGCACCGGCGTGGCAAGCAGGTTCTCGAGCGTGCCACGCTCGCGTTCGCGCGTCATGCCCATCGACGTCATCATCACCAGCGTCATGGTCAGGATCACGCCCATCAGCCCCGGCACGACGTTGTAGCTGGTGATGCTTTCCGGGTTGTAGCGCTGGTGCACACGAACTTCGAACGGCGCCGCATCAGGCCGCAGATTCGCCAGCGGCCCCCGTAATTCGTGGACAAGCGCAATCTCGGGCAGTCGCGCCAGCGCGGCCAGCGATGCGCCGGTCGCGGCCGGATCGGTTGCGTCGGCGTACACCACCAGGGGCGGTCGCTCGCCGCGCAACAATCGACTGGTGAAATCGGAAGCGAACACCAGCGCGAACTGCACCTCGCCTTCGGCGATCAGATGTTCAGCCTCGCGCTCGGTGCCGACGTGAATGATGCGGAAGTAGCCGGTGTTTTCGGTCGCACGCACAATCGAGCGGACGAAAGGAGACTGGTCAAGCGCCACGACTGCGGTCGGCAGGTTCTTCGGATTGGTGTTGATCGCATAGCCGAACAGCAGCAGCTGGATCAGCGGAATGCCGAACAGCATGCCGAAAGTCAGCCGATCACGCCGCAGCTGAATCAGTTCCTTGACCAGCACCGACATCACGCGCGACCACACGCGCGCAATCGCGGAGCGTCGCGCATCAGTCAAAGTTGTCACGCGCATCCTGGGTCAGGGCAATGAACACGTCTTCGAGTCCCGTCGCGATCGGTTCGATCTGCCAGAGAGCTGGTTTCAGGTCTTGCGTGCGCAGCCAATCCGGAAAGTCCTTCCTCGCCGCACTGCTGACATGAATCACGTTGCCGAACTGCACCGCCATCCAGCCGTCGTCGTTGTTGACGAGCGCGAGCACGCGCGCAAGATCGGGACCCCGCACTTCCCATGTGTTCAGACCGGCCGCGCGAATCACCTCTTCCGATGTGCCGGTCGCAAGCAATCGTCCATACGAGATGTACGCGAGGCGATGGCAACGCTCCGCCTCGTCCATGTAATGCGTGCTGACGAGCACGGTGAGGCCCTTTGCGGCGAGCGCGTGGATCTGCTGCCAGAAGTCGCGGCGCGCCTTGGGGTCGACGCCGGCGGTCGGCTCATCGAGCAGGAGCAGATCCGGCTGATGCAGCAGGCACGCGGCCAGCGCCAGGCGCTGCTTCCATCCGCCTGAAAGCGCTCCAGCGAGCTGCTTGCGGCGTTCCACCAATCCAAGCCGGTCAAGGGCCTCGGTCACCTTCTGCTTGCGGCCGGGCATGTTGTACACGCGTGCGATGAAGGCCAGGTTTTCCTCGATTGACAGGTCCTCATACAGGCCAAAACGCTGCGTCATGTAGCCAACTCGCAGCTTGATCCGCCGTGCCTCGCGCCGGATGTCGTAGCCGAGGCAGGTGCCCTCGCCCGCGTCGGGTTCGAGCAGGCCGCACAGCATCCGGATGGTGGTGGTCTTGCCACTGCCGTTGGGGCCGAGAAAACCGCAGATCTCGCCCTTGCGCACCTGGATCGCGACGTCATCGACCACTTTGCGGTGATTGAAGGACTTGGTCAGTCCGCGCACGTCGATGGCAAATTCCATCGCGTCCTCAACGTGCGGCGAATCGGATGTCGAGCGGCTGGCCCGGCTTCAGCGTTCGCGCTGCGTCGTTGTCCGGGAGCGCCTCGACCATGAACACCAGCTTGCCGCGATTCTCGTTGCTGTAGATGACCGGCGGCGTGAACTCGGCCTGAGGTGAGATATACGCGATGGTCGCGGACATACCGGCCGGACAGCCATCGCATCCGACGTTCACTCTCTCACCAATTGCGATTCCGGACATCATTGACTGCGGCACAAAGAAACGCACCTTGACCGCGCCGTCGGGAAGCAGTGCGACGACCGGCGCACCGGCCGCCACCCATTCACCGATGCGGAACATCACGTCGTACACAAGTGCATTCACCGGCGCGACGCGCTGCTTCTGATCCTCGCGCCACTGGCTTTGCGCAAGATCGAACGAGGCCGCGCGGCGTTCGGCATCGGCCGCGGCGATCTCGTCCGGCCGCGCGGCGTCGCGCCCCACCGCAAGCTGGGCCTGCAGCTCGGCCACGCGCGCCGCGTCGCGGTCGCGTGCCGCGATCAGACCGTCCAGCCGGGACTCCGCGACAAAACCCTGTTTGACCAGTTGCTGGTTGCGCTCGAGTTCCGACTTCGATGCAGCCAGACCGGCGCGCGCCTGCGCCAGTTGCTGCTCAATGGCCGTGATTTCCTGCGCCCGGCGGCCCTTGCGCAGATTGGCTGCCTGCGCGCCGGCGCGCTGCTCACGCGCCTGGGCGGCGGCGCGCCCAAGCTCTTCGGCATCGTTGTCAAGCGCAAACAGCGGCGCACCCATCTCGACGCGCGCGCCGCGCTGGACCTGCAGCTTTTCCAATGTGCCGCCGGCCGACGCTGCAACGTAAACGAGATCCGCCTCCGCATATCCGGTCAGAGCCCCGTCGCCGCCGCGTGCGCAAGCGGCGACCATCATGGCAACAGTGAGAGGCGCCGCAACGTGAATCATGGTCATCCAGGTCATGGGGAATCCCTCAAGGCGCGAGTCCGCGGAGGACCCAGTCGAGACGCCGCTCGATTTCCGCCGGATCGATGGCGAAATGGCTCACCTGTTCAGAAAACTCGCGCGGAAGAATGCGGCGCAGACCGAGACCGGAAAACAAGAGTACTGGAAGCGCCAGTGCACCGAAGATGAACAGGAGCACGTGCGTTGGCGTCTCACGGCGCATCTCGCCCGCGGCCTGGGCCTTTTGTATCGCGGCCAGCACGCGTGCCGGATGTCGTGCCGGCATCACCTTGAGGAAATGCCTTGCCGCGGTTTCGCCTTGCGCGGCATCCTGGAGCAGGTGCGCGATGAACGCGGCGTTGGCGACGGCCCAGCGCACCAGCTGCATCACGAGTGCGCGCAACTGGGTGAGCGGCGAGCCGTCGGTCTGTACCGCATCATCGAGCCTGCCCATCAACGGCGCATACCAACGCTCCAGCAGCTCGGCAATGAATGCATCGCGCGTGCCGAAGTGGTGCACGAAGCTGCCGAGATTCGCGCCGGCGCGCGCGGCCACGCCCCGCACCGTGATCGCGCGCAGCCCAGCGCGGCGCGCGATCACCAGCCCGGCACGCAACAGGCGCTCGCGGGTCGCGGTCGGATCGGCGGAGGCAGCGGCGGACTTTATTTGTACGGCCGTATAAGTAGAGAGTTGAAATCTATACGCACGTACAAGAATGTGCAAGTCCGCCGCATGACCGCGGCTGCGCCGGTCGCCTGACAG
The DNA here is from genome assembly GCA_036824465.1 of Burkholderiaceae bacterium. Taxonomy (GTDB): domain Bacteria; phylum Pseudomonadota; class Gammaproteobacteria; order Burkholderiales; family Burkholderiaceae_F; genus JAKOQB01. The sequence continues at coordinate 31,421 of DAITAC010000011.1, read as the reverse complement.
GCGCGGCCACGCCAAACGCCAGGGAACTGGTACACTGCGTTCACGCGGCATGTGACCAGCGCCGTCGACTCCCAATCGACGAGCCTTTGCCGCTGTCAATCCTGACGAGGCGCCTGTACTGAAGGGTCTGCCTCACTGAATACCCCGTTCGTCTGCAGTCGGCTGGTCGATGAACACAACGCATGCGCGACTTCGCGCTGACGCGGTTGTGGCAGGCTGACCACTGAAAGTGACTTCATGTCTTTCGCAAGCCTTGGCTTGTCCGACGCACTTGTGCGCGCGACCAACGATGTCGGCTACAAAGAGCCGACTCCCATACAACTTCAGGCGATTCCCGCCGTTCTCGCGGGCCGCGATCTGATGGCCGGCGCGCAGACCGGCACCGGCAAGACGGCAGGCTTTGTGCTGCCGATCCTGCAGCGCCTCGCCGCAACGCCCGGTGCGGGCAAACGGACGATCCGCGCGCTCATTCTCACGCCGACGCGGGAACTCGCCGCGCAGGTCGAGGAAAGCGTGCGCGTGTACGGCAAATATTCGCCGCTCAAATCGACCGTCGTCTACGGCGGCGTCTCGATCAATCCGCAGATCACCACACTCAGGCAAGGCGTCGATGTGCTGGTCGCCACGCCGGGACGCCTGCTCGACCACCACGGGAGCCGCACGGTCGATCTGTCGAAGGTCGAAGTGCTCGTCCTCGACGAGGCCGACCGCATGCTCGATATGGGCTTTCTGCCCGACATCAAGCGCGTGCTCGCGGCGCTGCCGCGCAAGCGCCAGAACCTGCTGTTCTCGGCCACGTTCTCGGACGAAATCAAGCAACTGGCGCAAGGACTGCTGCACGATCCATTGCATATCCAGGTCGCGCAACGCAACAGCACCGTCGACTCGGTGTCGCAGAAGGTGCTGCCGGTCGAAAGCAAGCGCAAGGCTTCTCTGCTGCTGCACCTGGTGCGCGAGCACAACTGGTTCCAGGTACTGGTGTTCACACGCACCAAGCACGGTGCCAACCGGCTCGCCACGCAGCTCGACAAGCACGGCGTGCCCGCGCTGGCCATCCACGGCAACAAGAGCCAGAGTGCGCGCACGCGCGCGCTCGCCGAATTCAAGAGCGGCAAGCTGCAGGTTCTGGTCGCCACCGACATCGCGGCGCGCGGGCTCGACATCGATCGGCTGCCGCACGTGGTGAACTTTGACATGCCGCACGTGCCCGAGGACTACGTGCATCGGATCGGCCGCACGGCGCGTGCCGGCGCCACCGGGGAAGCGATTTCACTTGTTGCTCCTGAGGAAGAAGGACTGCTGCGCGATATCGAACGCGTGATTCGGCTCAAGCTGCCGCGCGAGGTGGTGACTGGATTCGAATCGATTGCGACCTTGCAGGAAACGGATGCCGACCGCGCTCCGCGCCACGGCCGGGCGCCACATGCGCCACGCAGCCAGCGCGGCGCGAACGGCCAGGGGCCGCGCCGACCAGTACAGTCAGCGCCGAAACATTCGGCACCACGACGCAAGCACGCCGAAGTTGTCGCACCGGTTCCAGCCCGGACCACCGACGATGGTCGAGCGCGCAAGGAATCGCACGCCTCTCGACCGCCGCGCCAACCCGATGTCGATTCGCAGGTCCGATCGAGTCTGCCGCCAGGATGGAGCGGCACAGCAAGACGCGGACGCTGAGCGCGGCACGCACAACTGGGTCTTCTCGCCGTGCTGATCTACGTCGCCGACCCGATGTGCTCGTGGTGTTACGGCTTCGCGCCGGAATTGCAGGCAGTGCTCGACCGGTTCCCCGATCAGCCCCTGCAACTTGTGATGGGCGGCCTGCGCGCGTACAACACGCGAGTGATGGACGCCGACATGCGCAATACGCTGGCACATCACTGGGACGAGGTCCAACGCGCCAGCGGCCAGCCATTTGACCGCGCGCTGCTGGCACGTGCAGATTTCATCTACGACACCGAGCCCGCCTGCCGCGCGGTCGTCACCGTTCGCAACAGCGACCCGCGACTTGCGTGGCCGATGTTTCACTCGGTTCAACGCGCGTTCTATGCACAGGCGCGCGATGTGACGCGCGCCGATGTGCTGGCCGAGGTGTATGCCGAGGTGCGCAGTGAAGATGGCGACCCGGCATCAAGAACAGTTGATGAGTTCGCCAACGCGTTGGCAAGCGACGCGATGAAGGAATCGGCACGCATCGACTTTCGGCGCGCGCATGAATGGGAGGTGCAGGGATTCCCGGCGCTGTTTGCGGAGCGCGACGCGCACTACGCATTGCTGGCACCGGGTTATGTGAAAGCTGCCGCGCTCATCGAACGCGCCCAGGCTTTCTTCAGCGGCGCAGATCAATCACCTTGACGCGCACGCGCCGCTCCTGGTTGTTGCGATTGACCGTGAGTTCCGCCGGGCTGTCGATGCCGACGCGGTCGAGTTCAGCGGCGAAAGACGAGAGCGTCTCGACCCGCTTGCCGTTGACCGCAATGATGACGTCCCCAGGATCGCCGGATTGGCGGTTCAGCGGACGCAGTCCGGCTTCCGCGGCCGGCGTGCCGCGCGTCACTTCGTCGATCACCACGCCCGCGATACCGGCGCGCGCGACGAGATCCGGCCGCACGGGAACAATGCCAATGCCAGGCAGCGGCGCGCGGCCGCGTGCAATCAGTGCCGGCACGATGCGATTAACCAGATCGACTGGAATTGCAAAACCCACCCCAGCAGAACTGCCGCTCGCCGAGCGAATTGCCGTGTTCACGCCGATCAGCCGGCCGGCGCTGTCAAGCAGCGGACCGCCCGAATTGCCGGGGTTGATGGCGGCATCCGTCTGGATCACGCCGGCGACTTCTCGATAACCCTCGATCGTCGGCAGTTCGCGGTCGAGCGCACTGACGATGCCCTGCGTGAGCGTGCGTTGCAGCCCGAACGGATTGCCGATCGCAAGCACGCTCTGGCCGATGCGCAGGTTGTGAGAGGCGCCGATCGGAATCGGTTTGAGGTTCGACGGCACGCGCTTGAGCCTGATCACCGCCAGGTCGTATTCGGGCGCGAACCCGACCGGCGCTGCCTCGATCGGATCGCCCGCATCGAGCCGCACGAACACGCGCCGCGCGCCTTCGACGACGTGGTAGTTCGTCACCACGTGACCGACACCGTCCCAGACGAACCCGCTGCCGGCACCCTGCCCCACTTCGGCGCTGAAAAATCCCGTGCGCTGCACGACCTCGGTCGTGATGTACGCCACCGATGGGGCGGCGGATTCAAACAGGTTGACGAGCGCCTGCTCGCTCTGCATCAGCGGCCCGCGAGGTGCGACGGCACGCGGTTCCGCGCGTGGCGGATTCTGCGCCAGCACCAGCGCCGGCCCGGCGCCGAGCAGCGCGCCAAGCAGCAGCAACAAGATCCGTGTCGTGCGCGAGTTCAGTGGGTTCTTCATTTCACCCTCACCCTCTTTTGCCATACACCGTCGATTCGAATGGATTCTCGAAACACAGATGGGTTGCACCGGCGGCGATTTCAACCACTGGACCATTGCGCTCTGCGCTACGCTTTCGACCTGAAAGTCACTCATGGAATCGCCCGAATACCGCATCGACCACAACCCGGGTGCCGGCCGCTTCGAGACACGCATTGACGGCTGGCTGTGCCGGTGCGACTACCGGATCGTGGACGGCGTGGTGCATCTCATCCATACCGAAGTCGCGCCATCGCTTGAAGGACGCGGCATCGCGGCGGCGCTGGTGCGCGCAGCGCTCGTGTGGGCTGCAGAGAATCAGTTCAAGGTGCGGCCGCGCTGCTCCTACGTGCGCGCGTACATGCAACGCCATCCCGAGACGCAGGCGCTACGCGCTGACTGAGCCAGACTGCCCACATCTGCAATTTGCGCAACATTCGGAGACTGTTCGCGATGCTCCAGCGGCAAGACCGCCGCGCGCGCGGCGATCGACCGACTAGACTGCGCAGATCTCTCTGTAGATCGTAAAGAAGCTTCATGATCAGCCGCCGACTGTTTGTTGCCGCGTGCGCATCGTGCCTGCTCGCATCCTGCGGCGGCGGTGCCGGTTCCGATACGCCGACACCTCCCCCTCCACCGACACCCACCTTCGTCGACCCGCCCGCCAGTGCGCGCGTGTCAGGCGAACTGCTTGCTACGGCAGCCTGCCCGACATTGCCGCCCGCCGGCACGCTGTATCCGAACGCGAAGGTCGAACCCCATCTTGTGGCGAATCCAGCCAACCCTCAGAACCTGATCGGAACATGGCAGCAGAATCGCTGGTCCGGCGGCGCCTCGCAGGCGGTTGTTTCCGCCGCATCGTTCGATGGCGGTCTGACCTGGACGCGGACGACCGCGCCGTTTTCCATCTGCACGGGCGGCGCGGTCGTCAACGGCGGCGATTTCGAGCGCGCAACCGATCCGTGGATGGCGATTTCCCCGAACGGCGTCGCGTACTGGATGGCGCTCGGCGTGACGGGCGGCGCGACGTTCTCCGCCGGCTCTGAGACTGCCATGCTGGTTGCACGTTCGCTCGACGGAGGGCGCACCTGGGAGCGGCCGACCACGCTGATCCGCGATGGCGCAAGTGCTTTCAATGACAAGAACACCATCACGGCGGACATGACTGATTCGAACTTTGTTTATGCGGTGTGGGATCGCTTGCAGCCCGGCGCCGGGGGGCCCGCGTGGTTTGCCCGAACCACCAACGGAGGCGCCTCCTGGGAACCGGCACGTGTGCTGTTCAACCCCGGCTCCAACGCGCAGACGCTCGGCAGCGTGATGGCCGTGCTTCCCAACGGAACGCTGGTGAACGTGTTCACGCGCATCACCGCAGAGGCAAACAACACGCAGCGGTCCGAACTGAACGCGATTCGATCCACCGACAAGGGTGTGAACTGGTCGGCGCCGATCAAGATTGCCGATACGCTGGCCGGCGGCGCCTTCGATCCCGAAACACGCAGTGCGATTCGCGACGGCGCTGGATTGCCGCAGATCGCAGCCGCTCCCAATGGCAATCTTTACGTGGTGTGGCAGGACGGCCGTTTCGTCAATGGCATCGACAGCATCGCCATCTCGCGCTCGACCGACAGCGGACTCACGTGGTCGGCGCCGACGCAGATCAACGGGGTCGCCAACGTCCAGGCATTCACGCCGCAGATCAGTGTGCTGAGCGACGGCACGATTGGCGTCAGTTATTTCGATTTGCGCAGCAATACCGCCGACGCGAGCACGCTGCCAGCCGAAGTCTGGCTGACACGCTCGCGTGACGGCGGCGCGACATGGCGCGAAGCGCGCGTCGCCGGCCCGTTCGACCTGGCCATCGCACCGAATGCACGCGGCCTGTTCCTCGGCGACTATCAGGGACTGGCAGGCCGCGGCAGCCAGTTCGTGGCGTTCTTTGCGCAGACAACACGCGCGGCGGTGACGAACCCGACCGACATCTTTGCGCTCGCGGTCACGCCGACGGCGCAAGCGCAGTCTGTCGCACCCGCGATTCGCACTTATTCTGCAACGCCAGCAGCCGCGGAGCCCACTGATGAACTGCGCCAGCGTGCAAGTGACAACATTGCACGTGTCCTGGAACGCCGCGTGCCTGGATGGACCATTCGGATGAGTCCGCCAACATCGCGCTGATAGAGCCGAATTCGCGTGCTCGCGATCGTCGGGCATGAGCCCCCGCACATCTCGGGGCGCTGGCGCGACCGCGTTGGAGGGAGGACTCTAGTGCCGACTTGAGCGCGGTTGTTCATGCTACCGTGGCTTGTCTCGATTGCCTTTGTGATCGAGCCGGTTGTCTCCTCCACCTCCTCCTATGGTGGTTTGGGCCCGATTGGATTCACTTCCTTCGGGCCCTTTCTTTTGTTCAGCCAGGCATTGAATACGTAATGACCGATAGCGTCGCGCCCTGCGGATCCTGAATCACCGCCATGCGGCCAACGCCTGGAACATCCCAGGCGGGCATTACAACCTTGCCTCCAAGCGCAACCGCCTGTGACGCAGTTGCATCGACATCCTTCACAGTGACATACACGCCCCACATCGGAGGCATACCGGCCGCTTCAGTCGGGATCTTCATCATGCCGCCGACCGACGTATCGCCAACCTGGAATGCGGTGTAAGTGCCATTCGGCATCGCCATGTCTTTTGTGGCCCAGCCAAACAGCTTGCTGTAAAACGCGCGCGCGCCCACCGGATCCGTTGTCATCAACTCGGACCAGCTGAAAGCGCCGGCGGTCTTGTACACATCCATGGGGTTTCTCCTTTGTGTGACTGAATCGCCATCATCGCGCGATGCGCATGGGACGGATAGCGTGTACCCGTGTCGAAGCGATGTCCTGTCGACCAAATGCAAGCCATGCAACAGCGTGAATACGCAAGCCCAATTGAATCTCGACTGCGCGATAATCCGCGCCTCCCGTGTTCCCCAGCTCCGCCGACTTCGACCCAATGCAAACCGCCGGTGATCGCTTTGTCGATCTATCGCTGCGCATTCTCACGCTGGTGGTCGGAGCGGTGTTGTTCGCCTGTCTCGCCCTGTTGATTTATCGCTGGTCGGTGCCTACGGTGACATCTCCAGGCATCACGATCGTTCCGGTCAGTCCCAAGACAAACGCGACGCCGACACAGGTCGCTGCGCCCGAGCCCGTGAAGGCACCGGAAGTGCTGATGGCGCCGGGCAAGATGTTTCAGTGCGTCGTCAATGGTCGCAAGCTGTTTTCCGACCGCCCGTGCCCCGAGGCCGCGGGAGCAAAGAAGTAGCGGCCCCGTAACAACTGGCAAAACACTGGCGCCAGATCCGGTCGGCGTAATGGAGGCGAACACGTTGTTCTGAGCAGGGTTCACGCGAACCCTCGACCTGGAGCAACGACATGACGCACAGATTCGTATTCATCGCGGCAGCCGCATTCATCATCGGCGCTGCCTGCACTGCCTTCAATTCGGCCCATGCACAGCAGGTGTCGATACGCATTGACACGCCCGAGATCGGAATTCGCTTCGGCACGCCGTACCCGCAACCGATCTACGCGCCGGTTTACTCACCCCCGATTTACTCACCCCCGGTTTACTCATCCCCGGCTTACTCACCCCCGATCTATTCGCCCCCGGTCTATGAGCCGCCTATCTACTCTGCCCCGATCCTGGTCGCGCCGCCACCCGTCTATTACCGTGCGCCCCGTTATGTGGTCGCACCGCCGCGGGTGTTCGCACCGGGTCCGTTCGCCTACCGCGGGCCGTGGTTCAATCCACCTGGACATGGCAGGAAGTACTGGAAAGTGAAGCACCACCGCAGTTTCGATTAGGCAAGACTCGTCTGCCCGCCGCTCTCGCGTTTGTTTGTGTGCGGCCGTTCCGCTGGAGAAGGTGGCCGCCTTGTGCTTGAATGTGACGCTTGGGACAGCGGAGGGCTTGGATGAAAACAGACGGGCGGGAAAGCGACAACGTTGAGGATCGCCGCGGCGAAAGCGGCGGTCGCGGCGGACTGCCGATTGGCGGCCGCGGGCTCGGCATCGGCACGATCGTCATCGCCGTCATCGCATCGTACTTTCTCGGTGTCGACCCGCAGATGGTCATGAGCGTGCTCGGCGGCCTGGAATCAGGGGCGCCGACGCAGGCGCCGAGCGGTCCGGCTAAGAAGCCCACCGATGAGATCGGTCGCTTCATGGCCGTGGTACTCGCCGACACCGAGGACACCTGGGGCGCACTGTTCAAGCAGGGCGGCGGTGAATATCGGGCGCCGAAGCTGGTGCTCTTCACCAATGCCTATCCGACCGCGTGCGGCACCGGGCAGTCCGCAGCCGGTCCCTTCTACTGCCCCGAAGACCAGAAGGTCTATCTCGACACGTCGTTCTTCCAACTGCTGCAGCAACGCTTCGGCGCTGCCGGCGATTTCGCGCAAGCGTACGTGGTCGCCCACGAAATCGGCCACCACGTCCAGAATCAGCTCGGCATCATGGAAAAGACCGCACAGATGCGCAGCCGGATGAGCGAGGCGCAGTACAACCAGGTCTCGGTGCGAATCGAACTGCAGGCGGACTGCTTCGCCGGCATCTGGGCGCACCACGCCAATCGCTCGCGGCAGATTCTCGAATCGGGCGATGTGGAAGAAGCGCTGCGCGCCGCAAGCCGTATCGGCGACGACGTGCTGCAGAAACGGACGCAGGGTTACGCGGTGCCGGAATCGTTCACACACGGCTCCGCGGAGCAGCGGGTGCGCTGGTTTCGCACCGGCTTAGAAACTGGAAGCATGAAGGCGTGCAATACGTTCGAGGCGCGCCAGCTGTAACTGGCGGTTGAGCCAACCACGCGGCAAAAGCGTTACGGCATCTGGATCTTGCCGCGGCCGCCGCCCAGTCCGGGCGGAATTCCGCCCGGACCGAAGCCACTTCCCTGACCGGGCAGCACGAGTCCTGACGCCGCTTCGCGCCGCATCTCCTGCAGTTCGCGCACGGTGCGCTCGATCGCAACCTTTGCTGCGGCGGCATAGCCGCTCACCGCTTCGGCGAGTGACTTGGCCTCGATCTCGAAGTTGATCGGCAACGGACCCATGTTGGTCATCATCTGCGCTTCGCCCGTATAGACGGTGGCCCGGGATGGGTCGGTCGAGCCGTCTGCCTTGATCGGCACCATCATGCGGATCGTGCCGATCTTGCGGTCGGTCACGATCTCCTCGCGCCAGAGGTCGTTGGCGTCCATGCGTACGTCGCGCGTCGAGTTGTTGTCTGCCATCGGGAGTTCCTTTTGTTCGGCGCGGAGCATAGCGCCGCTATCATGATTTCGCAGAATCTGGGGGTGACATGACGATTTTCGAGTGGCTGGCCGCCGTTTGCCGCGAACTGGACTGGCATGTCATGCGCGCGCACGACATGCTCGACGACACGCGCTGGTCCGACATGTTCGAAAGCGGCATGACGCCGGCCCAGGCGGCTCGCGCCGCGCGGCGCGACAAGCTGGCCTGATCGTTCGCCAGCGCAAACACACGGGCGATGCCCGAGTTACCCGACCTTACCGTCTACCTCGAGCATCTCGACCGGCTGCTTGGCGCGCGGTTTCTGCATCGGCTTTCGGCGCTGAATCCGTTTGTCCTGCGCAGCGTCGAGCCAAAGCCGGCCGCCTTCGAGGGTAAGAGGTTCGTCGGGTCCTCTCGCATCGGCAAACGCGTGGTGCTGACATTCGAAGACGATCTGCACGCCGTGATGCACCTGATGGTCGCGGGTCGCCTGCGCTGGTTGCTGCCGGGCAGGAAGTCGCCAGCCAGGATCACGCTGGCGACGTTCGCCTTCGAGCATGGCACGCTCGCGTTTACTGAAGCTGGCAGCAAGCGTCGCGCGTCGCTGCATCTGGCGCGCGGCGTCGAGGCGCTCGGCGCATTCAACCCCGGCGGCATCGAGCCGCTCACGATGACCCCGGACGCCTTCCAGTCTCGTCTTACGCAAGCCAACCACACCCTCAAGCGCGCGCTGACCGATCCGCATCTTTTTGCGGGAATCGGAAATTCGTATTCCGACGAGATCCTGCATCGCGCGAAGCTTTCTCCGATTGCGCTGACGCAGTCGCTGAATTCCGTCGAGGTTGTGCGCTTGTACGAGGCGATCCGCACCGTGTTGAGCGAATGGACCGAACGATTGCGCGACAGCAGCGCGGGGGCATTCCCGGAGGACGTCACCGCGTTTCGCCCCGAGATGGCAGTGCACGGCAAGTTCGGCCTGCCTTGTCCGGTCTGTGGCGCACCAGTGCAGCGGATCGTCTATGCCGACAACGAAACAAACTACTGCGCGCGCTGCCAGACCGGCGGCAGGATCCTCGCGGACCGTGCGCTGTCGCGCCTGCTGAAGTCAAGCTGGCCGAAATCGATTGACGAACTCGGTTAGCCGTGACGGCACGCGTTGCTGGCGCGACCCATCATGAGCCCGCAGCACGCGGCAGAGTGACCCGGAACACGCTGCCACCACCGTCGCGTGCGAAGCACTCGACGCGACCGCCGTGCTGTTCGGCAACCTTGCGTACCAGTGCCAGTCCGAGTCCGACGCCGCCGGCCGATTCTGCCGTGCCGCGCGCACGATAGAACGGCTCGAAGATGCGCTCGCGTTCATCGACGGCGATACCTGGGCCGCGGTCGCAGACGTCGAGCACTACGCGATCACTCGCCGTCAGCGCAACGTCCACCGGCGCGCCGTTGCCATAGCGCTGAGCGTTTTCGAGCAGATTGCGCACCAGCCGGTGCAGCAGTCGCGGCGAACCCTGCACGGCGGCCGGCTGTGCTTCGAGCAGCGCGGCGGTTCGCACGCACTCCTCGGCCACCAGCGCAGTGAAGTCGACGCGCTCGAACTCGCCGCGAACGTCGGTCGCATCCAACCGGGTCGCGAGCAGGATTTCGTCGATCAATGCGTCGAGTTCGGCAATGTCCCGCTCCAGCTCCCGCTTCAGGTCGGGCCGCGCATCGGCGCCCAGCATTTCAACCGCCATCCGAACGCGCGCAAGCGGAGAGCGCAATTCGTGTGACGCGTTTGCGAGCAGCGTCCGGTGCGATTGCACCAGCTGCTCAATCCGGCCGGCCGCCGCGTTGAAGCGCGTCGCAAGTTGCGCGATTTCGTCGCGACCCTCGACTTTCACCCGCGCGGTCAGCTCGCCCTGCCCCAGCCGATCAACGCCTGCCTGCAATCGTTCCAGCCGGCGTGTGATGCGACGCGCGACCGGATACGCGCCGATGCCCACCCCGACCGCAAGCAGCAGCAACGTCGACATCAGACCCAACGGAGGCGGCGGGCGTTTGCCGTGGCGGCGCGTGACCATCACGCGGCCGTCCGGCAAGCGCACCGCGAACGCCGGTCCGTGCCGAGTGACGAGCCATTCGTCACTGCCTTGTGGCAGCGGCAAATCCGGCGCAGTGGCTGCGATCAGCGCACCGTCGGGACCGTACAAGGCAAGGTCGGCCCGCAGCTTTTCATGCCAGGCCTGCAACGCGGCCCTCTGCTCCTCGGCCGGCGCGCTGGCCGGTGGCAGCAGGGAACTCGCGATTTCGGCCCACGCGCGCACGTTCGGGCCGAACGTACGCTCGCCCAGGAAGTGCCAGGTCAGGCCCACCAACAGTGTGAACGCCACCAGGCTGGCGAGCATCGCAAGCCAGATGCGCCAGTACAGGCGGCCGCGATGGGGCGTCAATCCTGCACCTTGGCGAACACGTAACCTGCGCCACGCACCGTGATGATGCGCTTGGGCTGGCGCGGATCGTCCTCAATCAGCGCGCGCAGCCGCGCAACGTGTACATCGATCGAGCGATCGAACGCATCGAGCGCTGCGCCGCGCACCCATTCCATCAGCTGCTCGCGCGACGCAACGCGCCCCGCGTGCTCGGCCAGCGCCAGCAGCAGATCGAACTGATGCGAGGTCAGTGGACGCAGCTCGCCACCAACGCGCACGAGCCGCGCACCGCGATCGATCTCCAGCCGTCCAAACCGCAGCACCTGATCGTTCGGCACCGTTCGCGATCGCCGCAGCAGCGCACGGATGCGCGCCAGAAGTTCGCGCGGCTCGAACGGCTTGGGCAGGTAGTCATCCGCACCCATTTCCAGGCCAATCACGCGATCCAGCGGATCGCCTTTGGCGGTCAGCATCAGGATGGGCACCGCGGCGACTTCGCCGCGCTCAGCGCGGATGCGGCGGCACAGGTCGAGCCCGTCCGTGTCCGGCAGCATCAGGTCGAGGATCACGAGATCGACGTCGTCTCGCGAAAGGCGCGCCAACCCGTGCGCGCCGTCGGCCGCGACGTCGACATCGATGCCGTGGCTGTGCAGGTAATCGCGCACCATCGCGGCGAGGCGCGCGTCGTCATCGATCAGCAGCAGTTTCGGCACGACGGTATTGTGCGGCCGAAGGCGCTGTGACGCGAATGAGGCCGAAGCTAGAGCCAACGCCGCACCTGGGCACGATACGCGGCATACGCAGCACCGAACTGTGCTGCGATCGCCGCCTCTTCAGCGCGTACGCAGCGATCCAGAACCCACGCAAGCAATGTGACCAGGATGTAGAGCGTGGCTTGCAGCAGCGAGGGCCGCGCACACGCCACGCCTGCTTGATCAGCTGTGGCGGGCACCATGGCGAGACTGCCACTTCTGCGCCAGCTTGGCACGTTGATCTGCGTTCAGCACCTCGGCCGCATCGGCAATCGCCTGCAGCATGCGGCGACTCACGGTGTCGCCGAGCTGCATCTGCTGGACCCGCAATGCTTCGAGCTGGGCGCGGTCAATGGTGGGCTGCGTCAGCAGCGCCATCGATTTCTGGCGCGCTTCCATGTGCATCTTGCGCAGCGGCGCCAGATCGGTCGCGGCCTGCTTGGCGATCACGCTGATACGGGTCTTCTGGTCAGCGGTGGCATCGATATCTGCCAGTGCGAACGCGACCATCGCGTCCAGCCGCTTGCCCATTGCCTCGGGGTCCATCGCGCCTCCGAAGCCGCGTCCCATGAATCCACCGTGTCCACCAGGTCCAAACGCATGTGCCTTGGTGTGCCAGCCGGTGCCGATCGCCGCGATCGCTGCGACCGATGCAACACCCAGGCCAGCCAGCGTCCAACGACGCGCGCGGTTTTTCGGAGCCGTGTTCGGCGATTCGGAAGCAGTTTGCTTGTCGTTCATCTGGATTCCCTTTCTGACTTGGTTATCTGGGTGCGACGATGCGCCCACGGTCGCCACTTTGACCCAGACAGGTTTCCCCTGAGTGTTCGCTGTGTAAAGTTGTGTAAACGATTGGCCCAGTCATGCCTGCGCACGTCCGATTGATCGATGAGCTTCGCACCGCGCTGGCTGCGCACGCCGATCCGCGCAACGCCGCACCGATGCAGGCTTACATGAAATCCGCGTTACCCTTTTTCGGCATCAAGACACCCGAGCGCCGCCGGTTGTTGCGCGAGGTGTGCCGGCGTCACCCGATCGGGACCGCCGCGGAACTGGCACAGACAGTGCGCGCATTGTGGCGTGGCGCCAGCCATCGCGAGGAGCGTTACTGCGCGATCGAACTTGCACGCACCGGCAGCAATGCGCGCCTGATGAACCTGACGCTGCTGCCGCTGTTCGAGCGGTTCATCGTCGAAGGTGCGTGGTGGGATTACTGCGACGACATCTCGGGCGAGGCAATCGCGCAGCTTCTGCGCGACGAACCCGCCAGGATAGAACCGGTGTTGCGACGCTGGGCGCGCGGCCGCGACATCTGGTTGCGACGCGCGTCATTCCTGTGCCAGCGCCGCATGAAGTCGGAGTTCGATGCAAAGCTGATGTACGACTGCATCCTGCCTTCGATCGACTCCGATGAGTTCTTCCTGCGCAAGGGCATTGGCTGGGCGCTGCGCGAGCGTGCGTACGCGGCGCCGGCCGAAGTACGCACGTTCTGCCGCAATTACCGCGACCGACTGTCGCCACTGACGCTGCGCGAGGCCCTGAAACGGATCGGCCCTTGAACGCCTTTGTCCGGCTGCACATGCGCCTACAGGAGCGCGCCCGGCGACTGAAACGCGACGCGCTGACGCTGTGGTTCGCATTCCAGCACCCGCAGGCACCCCTGAGCGCGCGGCTGCTCGGCGCGTTCGCCGTCGCCTATGCGCTTTCACCGATCGACCTGATTCCCGACTTCGTGCCCATCTTCGGCTACCTCGATGACGTGCTGCTGCTGGCGGGGTTGATCTGGTTCGCACTGCGGCTGCTGCCCGCGAACGTGCTCGAAGACAGTCGCGCGCGCGCTGATCAATGGCTGGCCGAGCGGCGTGATCGACCACGCAGCGCGGTTGGCGCGGTACTCGTCATCGGGGTGTGGCTGCTGTGCCTGTGGCTCACGTGGCTACTCGGAAAATGGATATGGGCCTTGCTGCAGAGTTGATGAGGGTCAGTGCCGCGCCTGCTTGCCGCGTTGTGTGCCAGCGTGCGCGCGTATGATCGCGCGCCGAATGCGGACACAGCGGAACCGGAGACCTCGACGATGAATGCACCCGAAACCAGGATTTCGCGTCGCTCGAATCTCGACCCGCGGCTGCTCGAGCGCACGCATCCGCTGCCGATCAGCTGGTACCTCGATCCCGCGTGGTTCGAGCGCGAGATGCTGCTGCTGTTCAACCGCGGCCCCAACTATGTCGGTCACGAGCTGATGGTGCCGAATGTCGGCGACTACAAGGTGCTGCCGTGGACCGAAAACGGCAAAGTGCTCGTCCGCTCGGCCTCCGGCGTCAACCTGCTTTCAAATGTGTGCCGGCATCGGCAGGCACAGTTGCTCGACCGGCGCGGCAACGTGCAGAACATCGTGTGTCCCGCGCATCGCTGGACCTATGACCTCGACGGCAAGCTGCTCGGCGCGCCGGACTTCGACACCACGCCCCAGTGCAAACTGCCGCGCACGCCGCTCACCAGCTGGAACGGACTGCTGTTTGCCGGCCCGCGTGATCCGACTGAAGACCTGAAGGACTTCCCGCTCGCCGCCGACTACGACTACAGCGGTTACGTGTTCGATCGCCTCCAGGTCGACGAATGCCCGTTCAACTGGAAGACGTTCCTCGAGATTTTCCTGGAGCTTTATCACGTCGAGGCGATGCACCCCGGGCTGCAACAGTGGGTCGATGCCGGCAACTACGAGTGGGGCTTCGGGCGGGCGTGGAGTTATCAGATTCTCGGCATCAAGGACGAGCTGAAGTCGCAGGTTTCACCGAACTACGCCAGGTATCGCGACGCGATCCTCACGTACTCGGGCGGCAAGCTGCCCAAGTACGGCACCGTGTGGTCGATCCTGTACCCGAATGTGATGATCGAGTGGTACCCGTATTGCCTCGTCGTCAGCACGCTGATCCCGCGCAGCCCCGATCACACCACCAACATCGTCGAGTTCTACTATCCGGAAGAAGTCAAGGCATTCGAGCCGCAGATCGTCGAAGCACACCAGGCTGCCTACGCCGAAAGCGCGGCGGAGGACGCCGAGGTGTGCACGCGCCTGCACAAAGGCCGCCGTGCGCTATGGGTCGCTGGCGAAGACGACGTCGGTCCGTACCACACGCCGCACGAGGACGGCATGATCCACCTGCACGACTGGATCCGGCGCGAGATGGGGCAAAGGCGCACGGCGTAAGCAGCAAGCGGTTCAGGTCGAGCCCGGAGACATCGATGAAATTCGCCGTCAGTCATCTTCGCAATGCCGCCTTCAAAGCCGACGGCCTGCGCGCATTCTTCGCCTACCGCGATCTCGGCATACGCGATGCAACCGACGGGAAAGTGGATGCGCATGTGATCCGCGCGGTGCCCGGTGCACCGTTCGCGGGCAAGCCGCATCTGCACCGGACGACTTTCCAGCTCGTCTATGTACTCAAGGGCTGGATCGAGTTCGAGTACGAAGGCCAGGGCATTGTGCGGCTGGAAGCAGGATCGAGCGTGTATCAACCGCCGTCGATCCGGCACCGTGAGGTCGGACACAGCGACGACGTGGAGATGCTGGAGATCGTGATGCCGGCGGACTTTGCGACCGAAGACGTTGATTCGGTCAAGGCATGAACTCGACGACGCGCAGCGATGGCGATTGCAAGTCTGTTCGCCGTTTCCCGACGCGGATCTTCGCTCTCCGTCTTTCGGAAGCACAGAAGACACTCAGGCAGGGCATTTGCATCGCCGCCAGCTTCACGCTCGCCTGGGCGGCGCACGCGCAGGACTTCAGCAAGGTTGAAATCAGGACCGAGAAGCTGTCGGCCACCACATACATGCTGGAAGGCTCGGGCGGCAACATCGGCGTGTCGGTTGGCGAAGACGCGGTCTTCGTGATCGACGATCAGTACGCGCCGCTGACCCCGAAGATCAAGGAGGCGATTGCCAAGCTGACGCCGCGGCCAGTGCAGTTCGTGCTCAACACGCACTACCACTCCGATCACACCGGCGGCAACGAGAATTTCGCCAGGGAAGGTGTTCTGATCGTCGCGCATGACAACGTGCGCAAGCGCATGAGCTCGGAACAGTTGATCGGCTTTCTCGGCATGAAGCAGGCCGCTTCACCCAAGCCGGCGTTGCCGGTGGTCACCTTCGGCGGCGACATCACGTTCCACATCAACGGCGAAGAAGTCTTTGCATTTCACATGCCGCGCGCGCATACGGATGGGGACACGATCATTCACTTCCGTAAGAGCGACGTGATCCACATGGGTGACATCTTCTTCAACGGCTCTTATCCCTTCATCGACGCGGCGTCGGGCGGCACGGCCGACGGCGTGATCGCGGCGGCGGACATTGTGCTGGGGATCGCGACCGACAAGACGAAGATCATCCCCGGCCACGGACCGCTCGCGACGAGGAAAGACCTGCAGACCTATCGCGACCTGCTGGCGACAGTGACGCAACGGATCAAGGATCTGCGCAAGGCCGGCAAGTCCGACATCGAAATCAAGGCGGCGCAGCCCTCGCAGCAATACGATGAGAAATACGGCCGCGGCTTTTTCAATGCGGAGCGCTTCGTCGACATGATGCTGGGTGTGATTGCCAGGTAGGTGGCACGTCAGCAAGGAGCACCAATGCCCGACATGCTGGTCAAGCTGTACGAGCTTCCTGCGCTCGAGGAGGCGCTGGCCGCGGCCGCTGTGCATGGCTTGCAGGTACGGCGCGCGTTGACGATGGAGAAGCCGCGCGTGATGGAATGGATCAACGCGAACTTCGCCGCGTGGTCGGCGGAAGTCGATGCGACGTTCACGCGCTTGCCGGTCACTTGCTTCATCGCGCTGCGTGAACAGGAGCTCGTCGGCTTTGCCTGTTACGACGGCGTATGCCGCAACTTCTTCGGCCCAACCGCCGTTCTGGAGGCAGAACGCAGGCGCGGCATCGGACGCGCCCTTCTGCTGTCAGCCTTGTACGCGCAGCGCGCACAGGGCTACGCGTACTCGATCATCGGTGGCATCGGACCCGCTGACTTCTACGCGAAGACGGTGGGCGCGGTGCTGATCAAAGATTCGAGTCCTGGCATCTATGCGGGCAGGCTGCGGCCTGAGCAATCGAACTGATACTCGTCCGGTCCCACGTCGGACGAGCGTGCCCACCGCGGCTTTGACCGCCCGCAGCTCTGCCACTTTCAGAAAGTGCGCCAGCGCAGCGTCGTGCGCGTCGGCCTGAACCTCAAACCAGCGCGGCAGTTCATCAATCAGGTGTTCTTCGGCGCCGAAGTGGCTCCGCGGCTGTGTTCAGTGAGACCAGCGCACTGCCGCGCACGGCGTCACCGGCTGGGCGCAACTCCTCGACTCACTGCTCGATTATCAGGTGCAGCGCGTCGATTTCCGGTCAGCCGACCGCCCCCATCCCAGCCGTCACGCCGCACCGCCCCTTACGCCACACCCTTGAGGAAGCCTGCCAGCTCGGCGTCCTCGGTTTGCGCGTGAATCGCAAACCAGCTCATCAGCTCCTTCGAATAACGCTGCACACCTTCGATGTCATTGGCATCGAATCGGCGGCGCGCCTCGGCGCACGACTCGAGCAGGTGCTCATGCGCACGCTTGTGGCGTTCGTAGTGCGGATAGTTTTCCTGCAGCATGAACTGCTCTTCGGTCGAGCAGTGGCGCAGCAGATGCTCGTGCAGCGCCAGCAGGTCCTCGCCGTAATCGGCCTCGGCCGGATCATTCAGCGCATCGAGAATCGCCTGGAACTCGCGATGCAGGTCGTCAATCGGCTTGAAGCCGACCAGGATATCGGTATGTTTGAACGCGGTTGCGGCGGCAGCCATGGCGCACTCCTGCTTCTGGATGGCTCACGGTAAGACCGTCGCCGCCCCCGGCTCTTGACCGAGCGCAAACGCGCCTCGCACGTGTTTGCAGGCCGTCCGGTCGGGTGCAGACTTGCCCCTGAACCGCGACGTTCGGGGGAACGCCATGCTGCAGCTTGCCTCACTGATCAACCGCCAGGCCCGTTTCCGGGGCGGTTACCCCGCGCTGAGTTTCGAAGGCGAAACGCACACCTATGCACAATTCGCGGCGCGGGTGAACCGAACCGCCCACGCGCTCGCCGGGCTCGGCATCCGCCGTCGGGACAAGGTGGCCACCGTGCTTGCCAACTGCCGCGAACTGGTCGAGATCATGTGGGCGGTGCCGTCGCTGCGTGCGGCCAACGTGCCACTTTCGCCGCTGCTGCTGGCGCCGGGGTTGCTTTCGTTGCTGAACGACGCCGAGGCGGCCGCGCTCATCACTCAGCGCTCGATGCTGCCCGTGATCGACAGCATCCGCGCGGAGCTGCCGGCCCGCCTGCGTGACCGCATTCTGCTGGTCGACGGTGCGGCAGCCGGCTGCCTTGATTTTGCGGCGTTGCGGGACGCAGCGTCCGACGCAGCGCTCGAGGTCCACGTGTCGCAGGACGATCTCTTCAACATCATGTACACGAGCGGCACGACCGGGCTGCCCAAGGGCATCATGCACTCGCACTTCGTGCGCGCGATGTACTGCCTGCTGATGAGCGCGGCGTGGCGCATGACGCCCGAATCGGTCGTACTGCACACGGGCGCGATCGTGTTTAACGGCGCTTTCGTCACTTTCATGCCGTGCTTCTATCTTGGCGCGCACTACGTGCTGACGCGCCAATTCGTCGCCGCCGTGATGATCGAACTCGTCGCCAGACACAAGGTCACGCACACGATGATGGTGCCGGCGCAGATCGTCGCGATGCTCGACGCGCCAAACTTCTCGCCGGAAAAGCTCGCGTCGCTGCAGATGATCCTGTCCCTCGGCGCGCCGCTGCACCAGGAGCAGAAGGACAAGCTGAATGCTTTGCTGCCTGGACGCTTCTACGAACTCTACGGACTGACCGAAGGCTTCGTCACCATCCTCGACGTAAGCGATTCAGCACGCAAGAGCGGCTCCGTCGGCATTCCCGCGCCGTTCAACGAGATGCGCATCGTGCGCGAGGACGGAACCAATGCGTCGCCCAACGAGGTGGGCGAGATCGTCGGCCGCGGCCCGATGCTGATGGCCGGCTACCACGGCCGGCCGGATCTCACCGCGCAGGCGATTCGCGACGGTTGGCTCTTCACCGGCGACATGGGATTCGTCGACGAGGACGGTTACCTGCATCTGGTCGACCGCAAGAAAGACATGATCGATTCCGGCGGCGTCAAGGTGTATCCCAAGGATGTCGAGGAAGTCGTCGCCCGCCACCCGGCCGTGCGTGAGGTCGCGGTGTTCGGCATCCCGGACGAGAAATGGGGCGAAACGCCGGTGGCCGCGGTGATCCTGCATCACCCGAGCGCGATCGACGCCAACACGCTGCGCGACTGGGTCAACGAGCGGGTCGCGGCGCGCTATCAGCGCTTGAATCGCGTGCTGATCGTCGATGACTTCCCGCGCAGTGCGGCCGGCAAGACCCTGAAGCGGGAGATGAGGGCGCCTTTCTGGAAAGGCATCGACCGCAATATCTGAACGCCCCTCAGTCGAGGCGCTGCCACGCGCTGACCGTCTTGGAGACAATCATTGATCGCGTCGTCGCGTCAAAACCGCGAAAGTGATCTGTTTGCAGATGGCCGTCGAACGCTGCGCGATCGTCGTACAGCTCGTACAGGAACACGTGCTCCGGCCGCTGCGGATCGACACACACGTCGAACTGACGGCAACCCGATTCGCGCTCGCGCGAGGCGCGCGCGTTTTCGCGCATCAGGGGCAGGAAGTCGTCGACCCGGCCGATCGCGATCACGAACTCAACGCATACGGCGTACATCGCAGACCGTCAGGCTGGAAAGCGACGCTTCAGTTCGGCGACCTGCGCTGGTTCGAGTGCACGCATCGGTTGATGTCGCAGCAGCAGGTATAGGCGCGCGGTCGCCTCGAGCTCTTCCATCGCATCGGCCGCGGCATTGAGATTCACGCCGGCAACAACTGGCCCGTGATTGGCGAGCAGCAAAGCGTGGTGGTTTGACGACAGTTCACTCACCGCTTTGGCCAAAGTGACATCGCCCGGCGGGAAATACGGCACCAGCGGCAGCGAGCCGACCCGCATCACGTAATACGCCGTGAGCGGCGGCAGCACATCGGCCGGGTCGACATCGGCGAGCACCGACACGGCGACCGAATGCGTCGCGTGCAGATGCACCACCGCTCCGCTCGCCGGCCGCTGTTCGTACATCGCGCGATGCAGGAACGCTTCCTTGGTCGGCACGTCCCCAGACATGAGTTCTCCGTCAAGCGCCAGCTTCGACAGTCGCGCGGGGTCGAGATCGCCGAAGCTCGAACCGGTCGGCGTCATCAGCCAGCCGTCATTGAGTCGCACGCTGATATTGCCGGTCGATCCGTGCGTCAACCCGCGCTCGTACATCGAGCGCGCAACGCGCACGATCTGCTCGCGCAACTGACCTTCGGTCACGGTTGCATCTCGAACGCGCGACGGAAGAAATCGGGGCCGCCAAAGTTGCCGGACTTCAACGCGAGCGCAACCGGTTCGCCACCGAGCGACGTGGTCCATGGCACGCCCGGCGCGATTTCGGCACCGATCGCCAGCGCCTGGAAGCCGAACTCGGCGCTCAGTGCCTCGACCACCGCACCAGAGGTCTCGCCACCAGCGACGACAAAGCGCCGCACGCCCGACGCGGCGAGTGCGCGGGCGAGTGCGCGAAACGCATCTTCGACAAGTGTCGCCGCATGCTCGCGACCCAGCGCTTGCTGGACCTTTACCAGCTCTTCCGGCGGCGCCGACGTGCTGATCAGGATCGGCGTTGCGCCAAGATGGGCCTTGGCCCAATCGACCGCACGCGCGACTTCTTCCTTTCCCCGCGCGAGCGCCTCGGGCTTCAATCGCAACACCGGCATTTCATCCTCGACCGCGGCGATCTGCGCCAGTGTCGCCTGCGAGCAGCTGCCGGCAAGAATCGCGGCCGGCCCGGCCACCGGCTTGCCGCGCTGTCCTCGATCGCCCGTCGCGCGATCGCGCAGATGCTGCGCCAACCCGACCGCGAGCCCGGCGCCGCCGACGGTCAGTGCCAGCGCGGCAGTGGCATGACCCAGCGTCAGCAGATGTGCTTCACTCGTCGCATCGAGCACCGCGTAGCGATGGCCGTCCTTGCGCAACTGCGCCAAAGCCTCGCGCGAGGCCTCAACGCCGGCTTCGACCGTTGCGTAGGGAAGCAGCCCGACACGATGTCGCGTCTGCGCCTGCAGTACGCGCACGAGACTCGCATCGGTCATCGGCGTCAGCGGATGGTGCCGCATGCTCGAATCGGACAGCAGCAGATCACCGACGAAGAGATGCCCCAGGTACACGGTGCGCAGATTGCGCGGATACGCCGGTGTCACTCCGGCAAAGTCTGACCCCAGCGCGTCGAGCAAGGCATCGGCGACCGGTCCGATATTGCCGGCGGGCGTCGAGTCGAACGTCGAGCAGACCTTGAAGTAGATGCGCTCGGCGCCGTGTGCACGCAGCCACGCCAGCGCATCGAGAGCGAGTCTGCAGGCGTCGTCAGCGGCGATCGTGCGCGACTTGAGCGCGACCACCACCGCGTCCGTTTCCGGGATGCGCAGGTCGGCGCGCGGCACGCCATTAACCTGCACTACCGATAACCCGGCACGCGACAGATTAACGGCGACATCAGTGGCGCCGGTCAGATCGTCGGCAATGCATCCAATCAACATGGTCATAGCAGCAGTCGATACACGACCTGGGTCAGTTGCGGCACGTAGGTGATGATGAACAGTACAACGATCGCAGCGACCATCAGGGGCACCAGCGCCTTCGTGATCTCGCCGATGCCGGCGTTTGCCAGTTTCGCGGCGACGAACAGTGTTCCGCCGACCGGCGGCGTGTACAGCGCAATTGCCAGATTGGCGGTCATGATGACACCCAGATGCACCAGATCGACCTGGAACGCCTGCGCCAATGGAAGGAAGAGAGGCGCGGTCAGCAACAACGCCGGCAACGGCTCGATGAAGATGCCAAGCACCAGCATCGCAATGTTGATCATCAGCAGAAAGACCCACTTGGCGTGCGCGACATGCTGGACCCAGTCGGCGAGTTGTGCGGCGACCTGCTCGGCCGTGATCAGCCAGGCGAGCGCGCCGGTGGCGCCGATCACCAGCATCACCGTCGCACTCGTGGAGAACGCTGACAAGAGCAGGCGCGGCAGATCGCGCCACGTGATGTCGCGGTAGTAGAACAGCGACACGACGAGGCCATACACAACCGCCACCGAGGCGGCCTCGGTCGGCGTGAAGTAGCCCGACCAGATGCCGCCGACGATGATGATCGGCATCAGCAGCGCCGGCCCGGCCGTCACCGTCGCAGTCCAGATCTCACGCAACGTGGCACGCTCCTGGCCGTTGTCGCAACCAGTCCGGCGGCCGTGCCACATGCATACGATGATCAGCGCCGACGCCATCACCAGGCCCGGAACGATGCCGGCCATCGACAATTGCCGCATCGACACGCCCGAGATGAAGGCGTAGACGAGAAACGGTATCGACAGCGGCATCAGCAAGGCGAGTGTGCCGGCCACCGCCAGCAGCGCTGCGGCGAACGCGCGCGAGTAGCCGCGGGTAATCATTGCGGGAATCACCAGCGAGCCGATCGCCGCCGTATCAGCGATCGCCGAGCCTGATACTCCGCCGAACATCAGGCACGACGCCACGGTGACGACGCCAAGGCCGCCCGGCAGCCAGCCGAGCAGTGCGTGCGCGAAGTCGACGATTCGCCGTCCCACGCCGCCATGCGAAAGAATCTCGCCGGCGAAGATGAACAGCGGCACCGCAATCAGAATAAAAGGCTCGACCCCACCGATGAACGACAGGAAGATCGTTTCCAGCGGATGGCCCAGATTGCCGACCCAGATCACGCCGACGGTTGACACCAGCAGCGCGTACATCAGCGGAACGCCTGCAAGCGCGATCAGGAAGAAAGGCAAGAACAGTGCCGCTGCAATCATGGCGAGACCGTGCCGTAGCGCAGTTCACGCGGTACGCCGCGCGCTATCTGCACCAGATCCCACAGCACGAACACGAGCGTGGCACCGGCACCGACCGGCAGCGGCATGTACTGCAATGCCATCGGCCAGTTCAGCGTCGTCAGAACGTTGCTCCATCCGACATTGACAAGGGAGATGCCGTACCCGACCAGAATCGACAGCATCGCCGCACAGAGCAGTTGCACCCCGGCGTCGGCGAGCCGGCGTTGGTTGCCGTGCAGTTTGTCGATGAACTCGGTGATCGTCATATGGGCGTTGCGGCGCGCGGCGGCGGCGCCGCCAAGGAACGTCACCCACACCATCAGGAACTCGCCCAGTTCCAGCACCCACGCGGGATCGAGCCCGAACACACGCAGCACCACGTTGGCAAACACGAGCACCAGCATCACGCCGCCGATGATGACGACCGACCAGTCGACCGCCGCGCCGAGCCACTGCAACGGCCACGGCACGCGCGGGGCGGGGGTCAGCCAGCCGTTGGGCTGCGATCTGTCGCGCGCCGACTCATGCGCAGGTTGCCCCGTGCTTGCACTCAACTTGGTGACAGGCGACGGCCGCATCGTCAACACATCACTTGACCGCCTTACGCACCGTTTCCGCATCCGCGAGGATGGCGTCGACATCGGCGCCGTACTTCTCCTTCGCCTTCGCATAGGCCGGCTTCACCGCGTCGCGGAACGACACCACGTTCGGCCGGGCGATCTTGGCGCCCTTGCCCTGCATCTCGGCCAGTTGTTTCTCCTCACTCGTCTTGATCTCGTTGCGGATCCATGCGCCGGTTTCCTTCGCGGCGCGCGTGATCGCCTCGCGATCGGCGGTACTGAGCTTCTGCCAGGTCTTCTCCGACACCGTCAGCGGTATCGGGCTGTACACATGGCGCGTCAGCGTCACGTTGGGCGCGACTTCGTAGAACTTGTTGGCGAAGATCGTGTCGGTCGGGTTCTCCTGACCACTGACCGTTCCCTGCTGGATCGCCAGATACACCTCGGGCAGTGGCATGATCTGCACGTTGAAGCCGATCGACTCCAGCGTCCAGCGCATCATCTCGTTCGGAAAGGTGCGCAGCTTCTTGCCCTTGGCATCGGACGGCGATGCGAGCGCGTCCTTGGTCGTCATGTTGCGGAAGCCCGCTTCCCACGTGGCGAGAAAGCGGAAGCCCTTCTCCGGCGCTTTGGCAAACTGTGTCTGCAACCACTTCGACTCGTCGTACAGCTTCCAGCCCTGTTCATAGGACTCGACCAGATACGGCAGCATCGTCAGATTGAGCGTCGGCAAGTGCGTCGCATAGCTGCCGGTCGATGACACGGTGAAGTCGATACCGCCCAACTGCAACTGCTCGATCGCCTTCGGGTCGTTGGCGAGCTGTCCCGCCGGGAAGACCTGCACCTTGTAGCGTCCCTGCGTGTAGTTCTCAACGCTCTTGGCGAACAGCAGCGCCGCCGCATTGCGCGCGCCCCCGGGCTGGTCGGTGTGGCTGAATTTCAGCACCGTCTGTGCGTGTGCCGCGAACGCGAGTCCGCTCGCAAGCAATGCAGCGGCCATCGACCGCAGGATCAGATGTCGACGTTTCATGTTGCCTCCCAGTGAGATGGTTTGTTTGAAATCAGACGCGAGCCGCCGCGCCCTGATGGAAGACCGGCGCAGCGGACACTGGCGCCGGTTGAAGCGGGTCGAAGCGGTCGAGCGCGATGTAGATGCCATGCGCAGCCGAGTGATAGACCGCCTCCTGCACTTTCAGATTGACCAGGTATTCACGCGCCGTGTTCTCCAGCGGCGCGCCGGTCAGGAGATGCGCAACCACGTGGCGTTGCAGCCATTCACAGGCGCCACCGCCGAAGGTCTCGGTCGGACCGGACTCGTAGAAGTGCTCCGCTTCATCGCCGTGATGCGGTTTGAACCAAAGACGCGCATCGCCGTCCAGCCGCAGCACGCCGAGGCTTCCTTCGAGCCACAGTTCGCCCATCGTGCGACGCGGATTCGCCGCAACGTGATCATTGAGCCGGTTGCCGTCGAAGAGCCCCGTTGCCCCGCCCGCGAAATCGAACATGAGGTAGCCGGCGTCTTCGCCAGCGATGACCGGATTCACACGCCGCAACCGTGCGAACACACCAGTGACTTCTCCCATCAGAAAGCGGAAGGTGTCGATCCAGTGAATCGCGGTCTCGACCACCAGCAGGCGCGGCATGGTCTGGAAATATGGCTGTCGATCCAGGTACGCATCTGGACCTTGACCGTCGCCAGGTCGTAGGCGAAAGGCGACCGAATGCAATCGGCCCAGTCGCCCGGAATCGATCAGACGGCGCGCCTCGCGGTACCACGGCTCCCAGCGGAAGTTCTCGTGCACGATCAATGGCACGCGGGCGCGCTCGGCGAGTTCGGTGATCGCCACCGCGTCCGCATAGGACGCACCGAACGGCTTCTGGCAGATTGTCGCGACGCCGCGCTTGACGGCGGCTGCGACAAACGCGCGATGCGTCGCCGGCGTTGTGATGATGTCGACCAGATCAGGCTGCGTCGCGTCCAGCAGTTCTTCGATCGTGGAAAAGACGCGCGGAACGCCGTAACGGTCCGCAATGGCCCGGCCTTTGACCGCATCGCGGTTGGCGAGCCCGACCAGCTCAACTTCGGTGATGTTCTTCCAGCCGAGATACTGGAACTGGCTGAAGTAGCCTGCCCCCACGGCGGCGACGCGTAGCCGGCGGTTCATGCGGGCACCGTCTCCTCGAGCGCTTCGATCACCGCGCGCGTCACGGCCTGGGTGCCGTCGCGCCCGCCGAACTCGCACGGGACGACACGTCGATGTGCGTAGACGCGGTCGATCGCCTCTTCCAGCAGCCGCGCCGCCTCGATGAGTCGAGACTCGTGGTGACGCTCGCCCAGCCAGTCGAGCATCATCGCGGCCGACAGCAGCATCGCGGTCGGATTGGCCTTGTCCTGACCGGCGATGTCAGGCGCTGAACCATGCGACGGCTGGAACAGGCCGTGGTGGTCGCCCAGATCGGCCGACGGCGCCATGCCCATGCCGCCAATCAGCGCAGCCGCGAGGTCGGACAGGATGTCGCCGAACTGATTCTCGGTCGGCACCACGTCGTACTCCCACGGCTTGCGGATCAGATTGAGCGCCATCGCATCGACATAACAGTGATCGGCGGCGATGTCGCCATGGCGCCGCGAGACTTCCCAGAAAATCCGATTGAAGAGCGCAAGCCCGCGATGAACATTAGCCTTGTCGACGCAGGTGACGCGCCCCTTGCGCGGGTCGCGCGCCTTGCGCCGCGCGGCGAGCTTGAACGCGAACTCGAACAGCCGCGTCGAACCCGCGCGCGTGATGCGTCCAACGTCGTATGCCATATCAGCGGTGGGCGCGGGCGCGGCCTCCGGGTGACTGCGGCCATAGAACCAGCCTTCGGTCTGCTCGCGAATCAGCACCAGATCGATCTGCGCCGCGCGCGGATCCGCCAGCGGCAGCGGCACGCCGGTGATGGCGCGAATCGGCCGCACCCCGGCATACAGATCAAGCTCTTCGCGCAGATTCAACTGCGGCGCGATCTCGGTACCGTCGGGATAGCGCACGTGCGGCAGGCCCATCGCGCCGAACAACACGGCATCAGCCGCCTTCGACGCGCGCATCGAGGACTCGGGGAATGCCACCCCTGTGTCCGCATAGTGCTGAGCGCCGCCGGGATGTGGCTCGAAACGCAGCGCAAAGCCACCAACTCGCTTCTGCAGTTGCGAAAGCGCAAGCAGACTTGCGTCCATGACTTCGTGTCCGATGCCGTCGCCCGGAAGCACAACGATCCTGAATTCCTTCTTCATTCGATGTCCTGGTTTCCCGCGCTACAACTGCTGCAGGCGCAGCCGTTCAAACAGTGCCAGTAACTCGCCGCTGGCACGATTTCGATGTGCACGATTGACGACAACGGCGCCGGGCGCATCGCCGGCACGCAGCCGATCGACAAGTGCGGTGTGCTCCTTGGTCGAGTTGACCGGCTTTGGCCGCAGCCGCAGCGTCACCATGCGGGCACGATGCGCGCGATCCCAGAAGTTGGCCACCACCGCGCGCAGCAGTCGATTGCCGGTAAGTTCGACGAGTGTCTGGTGAAACCGCTCGTCGGCGGCGGCCCAGGCGTCGAGGTCATCGGCCTTCAACGCCCTGTCCATGTCGCGGGTGGCTTGCGTCAGCGGTTTGAGCTCCGCCTCCGTCGGCCGGCGCGACGCGACGATCTCCGCCGCCGCGCATTCGAGCGCGGCGAGAATAGTGTAGATCTCGGCCATGTCGGTCGGCGAAATCGGCAGCACGCGCATGCCGTGCCGTGGACGCACCTCGACCAGACCTTCCTTCTGCAGGCGGATCAGCGCCTCACGTACCGGCGTGCGGCTGATGCCCAGTTCCAGTGCGAGATCGCTCTCGAGCGCCTGGTGGCCCGGCGGATAGACGTTGTCCAGAATGCGCGCGCGCAGGTTGTCGTAGGCAGCATCGACCAGCGACTGGCGCGGCCCCGTACTTCGCCGCAGAACCGGTCGTCGCGCGTCTGCAGAGGAAAGGGTCGAGCGCCCGTTGCCGGCCATGCTCACTCCCGCTGCGTCGGATACGACCAGTGCACCGGTGCGTGTCCGGCGACAGGCGACTGAAAGAACGCAACGCGATCGCCGAGCAGGCAACCAAGATAGGCGGTGCGCAGATCGGGACCGCCGAAGGCGATGCTCGAAATGTTCTTCAACACGCAGCCGGCGGCACGGTCAAGATGCGGCCGCCCCATCGTCGCGGATTGAAATGCCTCTTCGACCCACGCCAGATGCGCGGCATCGGCATCCTCGATCATCAACTGCTGTGCACCATCAGGGGCGACCCGCAGCACGCGATTCGACACGATGCTGACGATCCAGATGTGGTTTTCGGAATCGAACGCAAGACCGTCGGGGAATGTGCCGGCACCGAACGTGGTGACGGTCTCCTTTGACCCCAGTCCGCCGTCGGCGCGCAGTGGAAACCGAACCAGGCGTCGGGCGAAGGTCTCGTTCACATACAGCCAGCGCCCGTCCGGGCTCGGCAGCGCTTCATTCGTATAGACCAACCCATCAGCGACAATGCGCGCGCCCCGCGCATCAACGAGCGCGACAAAACCGTCGGCAATGTCAGCGCGATACGCCGCGGCGCGCGGCCGGTGACGCGTACTGACGGTGATCCAGATACGGCCGGCATCGTCCTCGTGCACGAAGTTGCTCGGCGGAAGATCGACGCCGTCGATGCGATCAACCAGGCAACTCATCGAACCGTCGCGGCGCAGATGAAACACGCCGCCCAGGTCCTCGCCCAGATCGGCCAGCAGGAACGAACCGTCGCGCCGCATGGCGATTCCGTTCGGCCGCAGCGGCCGCGTTGCCGTGATGCGCCCTCCGTCAGGCGCGGCGATCAGTCGTGTGCGGCCATCTGCACCCACGCGCGCAACGCCGCCCCGCCAGTCGGCGCAGAACAAGGCGCCACTCGAATGGGCCAGCACGCATTCGGGACGCACCAGACCGGTACCGACAAAGCCGATCTGCTCGAGACGAATCTGCGGCTCTGTGGCCGACATCGCGTCGACGGCGCTCACGGTCGAGTCTCGCCTCTTCTTTAATTAGCGCGTACTTTAATGTATACGTTAACGAATGCAAGAAGATTCTTGAGTTGCGCGTTGCAAGCGGAAGACACAATGGAAAAGACGAACCGGCACCGCCCGAGGCAACCCAAAAGCAGAAGGGCCAGCGCCGTTGCAGCGACTGGCCCTTCTTTGGCGGGCACGGATGCCCGCCCGAAGTGGTGTATCAGCGATACACCAGAACCGGGATCTTGCTGTGTGTCAGTACCTTCTGCGTTTCACTCCCAAGTAACACCGCGCTCAAGCCGCGGCGGCCGTGCGACGCCATGAAGATCGCGTCGCAATCATTCTTCTGCGCCATGTCGATGATCGCCTCGTATGGGGAGAACGACTTGGCGACTTTGGTCTCCACACTCACGGAAGCCGCTTTTGCAGCGGCTTCAAGGCTTTGCAGCCTTTCCTGCGCGGCCTTGTCCATCCGCGCCTCATAGTCTTCGAACGATTCCGGCCGGTACTCCGACAGCGATGAATATGAATACGGCTCGATGACCGTCATCCCGACGATCTTGGCGCCAAGCTTCTTCGCCATATCCACGGCGCCAGCAATCGCGCGCGCCGAAAGCTCTGAACCGTCGGTCGGCAACAGGATCTTCTTGAACATCTTCTACTCCCGATTACGCGAGTTCATCCTAGGCGCCCCGGGCGGGCGATTGTTGACTGCGATCAACGGGTTTCTACACTGCGCTGCGCCAGCCACTGCAGTGCCGCTGCCGCGGCCGCAAAACCAAGCGGCGCGGTCACCGCCACGCTCGACCCGTAGCCCGCGCATGCCAGGCGCGCGGCCGGGTCGCAGTCCTCTGAAGGCTTGCGAACCGGCTCGTCGGAGAACACCGCAATGACACCGAATTTTGGCGCGCGCAGTTCGCGCTCGCGCGGAAAACCATGCTGCCGGCGCAGTCGATAGCGCACCTTGGACAGCAGCGGATCACCCTGCGCGCGTGCGAGGTCGTCGTTCCGGATGCGCGTCGGATCGGTCCGGCCGCCGGCCGCGCCGCAGGTCACGACGACGATGCCGCGCGCGCGGCAATGCGCGATCAGCGCCGCCTTGGCCGAGACCTGATCGATGCAATCGATCACGACATCGGCCGCAGGCAGCAGCATCGCCACGTTATCGGGCGTGATGAATTCCTCGATGTTGGCCACGCGACACGCCGGGCTGATCGCGGTGATCCGCTCGGCCATCGCGATCACTTTGGACTTGCCGTACTCATCACCCAGCGCGTGAATTTGGCGATTGGTGTTGCTCTCCGCGATGTGATCGAGGTCGATCAGCGTGATCGCACCCACGCCGCTACGCGCCAGCGCTTCGGCCGTCCACGAGCCGACGCCACCGATGCCGATCACCACCACGTGCGAGCGAGTGAATTTGTCGTACGCGGCACCACCGTACAGGCGCGCGACGCCACCGAATCGGCGCTGTAAATCGGCATCGGTAGTCGGCGTTTCGTGGAGTCTCATGGCGAAATTCTAGGCGCCGGGACCAGACTCCATCAGTTTTCCACGCGGGGCGTCGATTTCTGGCAAGCTGCCCTCACATTCAACGACATCCATGTCCTCAACTCACGTCATCACGCCCCCGGCCGCAAAGCCGCTGACGAGCTACCGGCCCTACTGGGCCAGGCGCTTCGGCAGCGCGCGCTTTCTGCCGACATCGCGGGCGGAAATGGACGCGCTCGGCTGGGACAGTTGCGACATCGTGATTGTCACCGGCGATGCGTATGTCGATCACCCAAGCTTCGGCATGGCGGTGATCGGCCGCGTGCTGGAGGCACAGGGGTTTCGTGTCGGCATCATCGCGCAGCCGGACTGGCATAGCGCCGAGCCGTTCGCCGCAATGGGGCGGCCCAACCTGTTCTTCGGCGTCACGGCCGGAAACATGGATTCGATGATCAACCGCTACACGGCCGATCGCAAGATGCGCAGTGACGATGCGTACACCCCCGGTGGCGTGGGAGGCAAGCGCCCCGACCGCTGTTCGCTCGTCTACGCGCAGCGCTGCCGCGAGGCATTCAACGACGTGCCGATCGTGCTGGGCGGCATCGAAGCATCGCTGCGCCGGATCGCGCACTACGACTACTGGCAGGACAAGGTGCGCCGTTCGATGCTGGTCGACGCCAAGGCCGACATCCTGCTGTACGGCAATGCCGAGCGCGCGATCGTCGAGATCGCACACCGGCTCGCCGCGCGCGAACCGGTGGCCTCGATCACCGACGTGCGTGGCACTGCGTTCATGCGCCGCACGGATGACCCGAGCACGCAAGGCTGGTTCGAACTCGACTCGACCGAGCTCGACATGCCCGGGCGCATTGACGAGCACATCAGTCCGTACATGGATCTTTCGGCGCGGAACAGTTCCGAGGGCTCTCCCTCACCCTCGGTCCCTCTCCCGAAGGGAGAGGGAGGCAAGCCCCTCACCCATTGGGAGAGGGGTGGGGGTGAGAGAAACACGGCCTCGAAGGGCACAGCCCAGCCCATCCAATTCATGCGTCGAACCACGGGCAAACTCAACCTCCCCCCACGCGACCACACCGTCATCCGCCTGCCCTCCTACGAGCAGGTCAAGAGCGACCCGGTGCTATACGCGCACGCCAACCGCGTGCTGCACCTGGAGACCAACCCCGGCAACGCGCGCGCGCTGGTACAGGCGCATGGCGACCGCGACCTGTGGCTGAATCCCCCACCGATCCCGCTCACCACCGCGGAGATGGACCATGTGTTCGACCTTCCGTATGCGCGCGCGCCGCACCCGCGCTACGCGGACGCGAACGGCAGCCACGACGGCGAAACGAAGATCCCCGCGTGGGAAATGATCCGCTTCTCGGTCAACATCATGCGCGGCTGCTTTGGCGGCTGCACGTTCTGCTCGATCACCGAGC
>DAITAC010000010.1:60244-62737 GCA_036824465.1 Burkholderiaceae bacterium | reverse complement strand
GCCCGGCGGATCTCGTCGTCGCGGCCGATCACCGGGTCGAGCTTGCCCTGCTGCGCGCGTTCGGTGAGGTCGATCGTGTATTTCTTCAGCGCCTCGCGCTGGCCTTCGGCTTCGGCGCTGCCGACATTGGCACCGCCGCGCACGGATTCCACTGCCGCTTCGAGCGCCTTGCGCGTCAGGCCGTGGTCGCGCGCGGTGCGGCCGGCGAGCCCCTTGTCGTCGGCGATGGCGAGCAGGAACATCTCGCTCGCGATGTAGGCGTCGCCGCGCTTCTGCGCTTCCTTGTCGGCCTGGTTCAGCACCGCCACCAGATCGCGCCCGATCTGCACCTGGCCGTCGGTACCGCTGACCTGCGGCAGGCCCTTGAGCGCGCCGTCCACTGCGGTCGTCATCGCCCCGACGTTGGCACCGGCCCGCTGCAGCAGCGAACGCGCCGCGCTGTCGCTGGCGCGCAGCATGGCAGCCAGCACGTGGATCGGCTCGATGTACTGGTGGTCGTTGCCGACCGCGATCGACTGCGCGTCGGCCAGGGCTTCCTGGAATTTGGTGGTCAGTTTGTCCTGGCGCATTTTTCTGCTCGAAATGGGTAGTCCGCGGGTAGCTTGGGCCGCGTTATGGGTTTTCAACCTGCATAGAATCAATTGTGCGCGCCGTCATCTTGCTTGGTCCTTTCATGGGGAACACCCCTCTCCCTCACCCCTGCCCCTCTCCCGGAGGGAGAGGGGTTTTTCATCCCTCTCCCTCCGGGAGAGGGAAAGAGGGTGAGGGAACGCGTTGAACCACCCGAACACTGTTGCCGCGGGTGTGGCGCTTCGCGTCCTTGCCGTCCTCCTTCTAGCCGCCGCGTTTTCGACCCATGCCGCCGAACGCCCGCTGGCGCGCTTTGCCGTGTCGGCGCAGGCGGCCGAACTGGAGCCGTTGCTCAAGCGCACGATCGACGCCGCGAAACTGGCCGATTCGATCGACCCCGAGGACGATGAACGCCAGTTGCGCCGCCTGCGCGCCAATGCGCTCGACCTGCTGGCGACCGAGGGCTACTTCACGGCGAAGATCGAGGCTGTCGCTGATGGCGATACATCGCGCTATGTCCTGAAGGTCGAGCCCGGCGCGCGGGCGATGGTCACCAAGGCGGAGATCGTGCTGAAGGGCCCGATTGAAAAGGACTCGACGCGGATGCAGGAACTGCTGCGCGGCTGGGAACTGCCGGTCGGCAAGCCGTTTCGCGATCCGCAGTGGTCGACCGCCAAGACGCGCCTGCTCGGCAAGGTGCAGGAGGTCGACTACGCCGCCGCGCGCATCGTCGATTCGCTGGCCGAGGTCGATACCGACAATGCCACCGTCGCGCTGCATGTGGAGATCGACAGCGGGCCCGTCTTTACCGTGGGCGAACTGCAGATCAAGGGCCTGAAGCGCTACGAGCCGCTGCTGGTGGAACGCTACAACCCGTTCACGCCCGGTGACCGCTACGACGCGGTGAAACTGCTCGACATGCAGCGGCGCCTGCAGGCGGCGCCCTACTTCGCGTCGGTGCTGGTCGATATCGACACCGACCCGGCCAAGCCCGAGCGCGTGCCGATCCGCATCGAGCTGACCGAGGCCAAGTCCAAGCGCGTCGCGTTCGGGCTGGGCTACTCGACCAACACCGGGCCGCGCGTGGAAGCGACCTATCGGCAGACGCAGATATTCGGCTTTCCGTACACGATGCAGACGGGCGTGGGGTTTGACCGCACGCGCGAGGTCGTCTACTCCGATCTGTATCTGCCGCCCAAGCCGGATGGCGCGATCGACAGCATCGGCGCGCTGGCCGAGCGCACCGATATCGAAAATGTCATCACGCGCCGCTGGGCCGCGGGCGTGGCGCGCACGCACTCGCGCGAGACGCGTGACGCCACCTACGACACGCGGATCGCGTTCAACTACCAGAACGAGAATCGGCGGCTGCGCGATGGCAGCACGCCGGAAACGACCAACAACGTGGTTTCCGGCACCTTCACGTGGACGCGTCGCACGGTCGACCAGATCACCGATCCGACCCGCGGCGACATCATGACCGCGTCGACCACCGCGGGTGTGCGCAGCGGTGCGGTCGGCGACGTGCTGCAGAACACCTTCCTGCGCGTGTATGGCCGCTATGTGAAGTACCTGCCGCTTTCGCCGCGCGACCAGGTGATCCTGCGCGGTGAAATCGGCCACGTGGTGGCGGACACGATCGACTTCGTGCCGAACGAATTCCTGTTCCGTGCGGGCGGCGCGGGCAGCGTACGCGGCTACGCGTATCAGAGCCTCGGCCTGAAGACGGGCAGCGCCACGCTCGGCAGCCGCTCGCTGGCGGTGGGTTCGGCCGAGTACGTGCGCTGGTTTACGCAGGAATGGGGCGGCGCGGTGTTCTACGACGTGGGCGATGCCGACGATGAGCTGTTGAAGATTCGCTGGGCGCGCGGCTACGGCGTCGGCACTCGTTGGCGCACCATCGCCGGCCCGCTCGCGCTCGAC
>DAITAC010000010.1:0-60144 GCA_036824465.1 Burkholderiaceae bacterium | reverse complement strand
CGG
This sequence comes from Burkholderiaceae bacterium, assembly GCA_036824465.1. Classification (GTDB taxonomy): domain Bacteria; phylum Pseudomonadota; class Gammaproteobacteria; order Burkholderiales; family Burkholderiaceae_F; genus JAKOQB01. The sequence continues at coordinate 60,141 of DAITAC010000010.1, read as the reverse complement.
CTACGGCGTCGGCACTCGTTGGCGCACCATCGCCGGCCCGCTCGCGCTCGACATCGCGTACGGCGAGCGCGACCGGCGCGTGCGCGTGCATTTCTCGATTGCGGTGGCGTTCTGATTCCCTTTCGCATTCAACGCGACAAGAAGAGATGCCAGTGACGGCCGACGCACTTCTCCCCTCACCCCAACCCCTCTCCCACCGGGAGAGGGGCTTGCTTCCCGTAGCCGCGCCTCGGCATGCAGTCACTGCTCGAAATCGCATGCAGAAATGCATTCGTTTTGAATGCGAATTGGAATGACGGCGGAATCGCAAAGCCCACCGCCGCGGCCGCCGCGTTTGTTGCGCCGTGTCTTGATCGCGAGTGTGGTCGTATTGGCGCTGCTCATCACGCTGGGCGGCGCCACCACGTGGTGGGTGTGGTCGTCTTCGCACGGACTGAACCTGATCATCCGCAGTATCAACGCGCTCGCGGCAGTGCATATCGAGAGCACGGATGCGAGCGGATCGCTGCGCGATGGCTTTGCGGTCGGCCGCCTGCGCGTGGCGGCCGGCAATACCGTGGTGGTGGTCGACCGCCTGCGCGCGCAACTGGACACGATCGGCTGGCGTCCGTGGCGATTCGATTTCAAGGAACTCGGCGCCGAGCGTGTCGAAGTCGAAGTCACACCCAGCGGCAAACCGGCCAGCGTGCCGGAGTCGATCGCCTCGAACGTGATCGTGACCGCACCGCGACTCGTGGTTGGCAGCTTCGAGCTCAAGGTCGGCGTGACGGTTATTGCCGCGCGCGCGATCGAGACGCAGGCCGCGATCGGCCCGGACGGCTATCGCGTGAGCGGCGGCCGGTTCGAGTTCGGCGCGAATCGCGCCACCCTCGACGGCCAGCTTGACGGCAAGACGCCCTTCTCCCTTGATGCGCGCGGTACGCTGCAGACCGCGCTCGACAGCAAACCGGTCAGTGCGCGCGTCACCGCCAATGGCAATCTGGTGGATTTGCTCGCGAATGCCGCCGTCACAGGCGGGGGCGCGAGCGGCACGATCGAAGCGCGCATCGCGAGCTTCGACGCAACGGCGCTCAAGTCGCTGCGCGCCGATCTCGCGGGCGTCGATCCGCGCGCGTGGCATGCGCAGGCGCCGCATGCCGACCTGCGCATCGAGGCACAGCTCACACCGGACCGGTCGCGTGGCTTTGCACTGAAGGGTCCGGTCAGCGTGCGCAACGCGGCGCCTGGCACGGTCGATGCCGAACGCATTCCGGTGCGTGCACTGCGCGCGGCCATCGAGTGGCGCGACCAGCGCCTGCAACTGGATGACGTCACGGCCGAGCTCGTGCGCGGGCGCGCGCGCGGCAACGCGGTCATCGACTTCGGCGCCAGGCCGGCGTGGCAGGCGGACCTGCGTTTCGATGGCGTCGATCCGGCAACGATTCACTCCCGCGCGCGGCCCCTGCTCCTCGACGGCAGCGCGCGCGTGCGCCGCGCAGATGACGTCGATTTCGTTGTCGCCGATCTCGTCAATCGTGGCGAACTGCCGGCGAAGTTGACGATCGACCTGCACGGCACCGCGGAGAAGCTGGTGCTCAATGCCGGCCGCCTGGCACTCGGTAAAGGTGTAGCCGATCTGCGCGGCGAATGGCAGCGTAGCGGCGCGCAGGCGTTGCGCGCGACGGGAACGATCAGCGACTTCGAGCCGGCATTGTTGGTGCAGGGATTCGACGCGCGCGTCAATGGCAAATTCGAACTCGATGGCCAGTTGCAGCCGCGGCCGCACGGGCGCGTGGATTTCGAACTCGCCGACAGCCTTGCACTCGGCCGTCCGCTTGCGGGTCGCGGTTCTGCCCAGCTGGATGTCGACCAGAACCTCGATGTCGATCTGGCACTCGCCGTGCGCAGCGCTCGCATCACGGCGCGCGGCGGGCTCGGCGGCGCGCGCACGCTGGCGGTCGACGCCGAGGTTCCCGCGCTGGAGGAACTCGGGGTGCCCGTGCGCGGCGCGTTGACTGCGCAGGCCACCCTGCGAGGTGCATGGAATGCGCCGGCGGTTGAAGCGCGGGTCTCCGGCGACAAGCTGCGCTTTGAGGATCACAGCGTCGAATCTCTGCGTGCGCTCATCAACTACGGCGGCGGCGCCGACGGCACGATCGCACTGCGGGCCGATCTGGCCAATCATCGATTTCGCGGCAATCCGATCCTGTCGATGCGTTCCGTCAACCTGGTCGGGGAAGGTCGCGTCTCGGAGCACAGCGTGACGTTGTCCGCGAGCAACGAGGATGCGGAAGCGATCAATCTCGTCGCACGCGGCGGCTGGATGCAGGCCGCATGGCGCGGAGAGATCAGTCAGGCGACTGCGGGTCAGCCGCTTGGTCTTCGCCTGCAGGCGGCCGCGCCGTTATCGATTGAAAGCGGGCAGTGGTCGTTCGGTCCTGCCCAGTTCAACGTGGCCGGCGCGCTGGTCGAACAACTGCGCGCCGCCGGCGACGCACGCGGCATCAGCACGTCAGGCCGCTTCGCCGGTCTGCGGCCGATCGAGCTCGCTGGGACGTCCGCCGTCGAGCGCGCAATCGTCGTGAAGCCGGCGACGCCGCCTGCGCCGCTCGAATTGCGCGGCGAATGGAACCTGCGCCTGGCGGATCTATCCGAAGGCGATCTGCTGGTCGAACGCAGCAGCGGCGATCTGTATGCCGGTGCGGGCAATGCGATGGGATTGCGCGAACTACGCGTACAGGCGCGCGTGCGGGCCAACCAGCTTGATGCGCAGGCGGTGCTCGTTGCGGAGCGCGCCGGCAGCATGCGCGGATCGATGCAGGCCGCGGTCGAACGAGGTGGTGCGGCCAACTGGCGGCTCGCGCAGCAACGTCCATGGACCATCCTGGCCGAAGCGAATCTGCCGGCAATCGAAGGACTGAACCCGATGCTGTCCGATCGGGTGCGCGCCAACGTGCGACTCGGCGGTGCGCTCGAGGGGCAGGTGCGCATCGACGGAACACCGGCCGATCCGCGCGCAAACGGCGCTCTGCACGGCGACAAGCTGCGCGTGGCCTGGATCGATCAGGGCGTTCGGCTCGAGAACGGCACGCTGTCGGCCCACCTCGACGGCGAAACGATCATCCTCGACGAATTGCGCTTTGCCGGTCCGCCGCGGGTGCGGCCCGATGACAAGCGCGCGGCCGCGGCGGCGGGGACCGAGCCCGGCTTCATCAGTGCAACCGGCCGGTTGAAGGTGCGCGATTTCACCGGCGTGATCCAGGTCGCCGCGCAGCGGCTGCCACTGTTGCAGCGGAGCGATCGCTGGGTGATCGCCACGGGCGGCGCGAACATCGAGATGTCAAAGCAGCGCGTGCAGGTGAACGCTGCGGTCGCTGCCGACGCGGGCTACGTCAACTTCTCGCGCCCGGACCGGCCGGCACTGTCGAGAGATGTGGTCGTGCGCACCTCGGCCGATGCGCCGCGGGCGCGCGAGGCCGCGGTGCAGTTCGGCTTCGACCTGGGCATCGATCTGGGCAGCGCGTTCTATCTGCGCGGCAGCGGCCTGGATACGCGCGTCGAAGGCGCGGTGCGCCTGCGCAACGAGGGACGCGGCGCGATCCGCGCCACCGGTGCGGTGGAGGCGAAGGACGGCACGTACGAAGGCTTTGGACAGAAGCTTGCGATCGAGCGCGGCCGCGTGAATTTCCAGGGCGCGCCGGAGAATCCGGGACTCGACATCCTTGCGCTGCGCAAGGGATTGCCGGTCGATGTCGGCGTATCGATCACGCGCACCGCGGCCAATCCGCTGGTGCGGCTGTATTCCGATCAGCCCATGGCCGACTTCGAAATCCTTTCGTGGCTGGTCCTCGGGCGCCCGGCCGATCAGACACGCGCCGACAACGCCGCACTCGTGCGCGCCGCGACAGGCTTGCTGTCAGGCAGCGGTGAAGGGATTCCGACCCAGCTCGCGCGCACGCTCGGCATCGATGAGATCAGCGTGCGCAGCGGCCAGGTCGGCGGCGCCGGTTCGATCCTGCCGCGCCAGTCGGTCGCCGGATCACTGCGCGGCACCGAGGTCGGCACCGCATCGGCCGAGATCATCACGATCGGCAAGCGCGTCAGCGACGCGGTGACGATCAGTTATGAGCAGGCGCTTTCCGGCGCCGCCAACGTGGTGCAACTGAGCTACCAGTTGTCGCGGCGGTTATCACTCGTGGCGCGCGCCGGAACCGAGAACGCGCTCGATCTCGTCTACAGCATTGCGTTTGATTGACGTTCGAAATGACGAGCGCGTTCCAGTACGCCTTTGGCCTTCTCATGGCGCTGATCTCTGCTCCGTCGTTCGCAGACCCGTTGCGTGACGCCTTGCTCAGCGGTGGTGTCGTGATCCTGATTCGACATGCGCAGACGGAACCCGGTTTCGGTGACCCGCCGGGTTTCAGAATCGACGACTGCTCTACGCAACGCAATCTTTCTGCCGAAGGCCGCGCGCAGGCGCAGCGCATTGGTGAGTGGTTGAAACGCACCGGCACGCGTGTGGACGAAGTGCTCTCCAGTCGCTGGTGCCGCTGCCGCGACACGGCGCGCCTGGCATTTCCACAACTGCAAGCGCAACCATTCGCGCCGCTCGACTCTTTCTTTGATGATCGCAGCCGTGAAAGTCTTCAAAGCGAGGCGGTACGCCGGCAACTGCGCGATCTGAAACCACCGCGCAACGTGGCGCTTGTGACGCACATGGTGAACATCGCTGCGCTGACCGGTCAAGTCGCACAGGCTGGCGAGGCAATCATTGCGCGGCCGACAACTCAGGGAGACCTCAGGGTGATCGGGCGGCTCGTCGTGCCGTGACAGGAAGACTAGACAGAGCGCCGCCGATATCCGCTGTTGAAACGGAGAAATCCGGCTCGGTCAGAGCGCCGCTGCTCCTCGCTTCACTCGGAACCATGCGGAAGGTTCACGACGCCGGGGCTCCTCGCTGCACTCGGTACCATGCGGAAGGTTCACGACGCCGGTGTCCCACGTTTCACTCGGAACCATGCGGAAGGTTCACGACGCCGGTGCTCCTCGTTTCACTCGGAACCATGCGGCGTAGAGCGCCGGCAGGAAGAGCAAGGTCAGCAGCGTAGCGACGATGAGGCCACCCATGATCGCGACCGCCATCGGCCCCCAGAAGACGCTCCTCGACAGCGGAATCATCGCCAGCACTGCCGCGGCCGCCGTCAGCATGATCGGACGAAAGCGGCGCACGGCGGCTTCGACGATCGCGGTCCAGGTGTCAACGCCGCGCTCTTCATCCCGCTCGATCTGATCGACCAGGATCACTGAGTTGCGAATGATCATGCCGACCAGCGCGATCACGCCCAGTTGCGCGACGAACCCGAAGGGGTGCTGGAACACGAGCAGCGCGACCGCCGCGCCGATGAAGCCGAGCGGTCCCGTGAGGAACACCAGCACGCTGCGCGAGAAGCTGTGAAGTTGAAGCATCAGCAGCGTGAAGATCAGGAACAGCGCGAACGGCACGTTGACCGCGATGGCCTGGCCGGCTTTGTCGCTTTCCTCGGTAGCCCCGGCAACAACGAGGCGGAATCCCGCCGGCAGCACCGCGCGGATCTTTTTCATCTCGGCCGAGTTCCAGACCTGTGTGGTCACGGTCGGGCCCTGGATGCCATCCTTGATTTCGCTCTGCACCGTGATCGCGTAGTTGCGGTTCTCGCGCCAGATCACGCCCGGCTCCCAGCCGAACTCGACTCGCACCAGCTGCGACAACGGCACGTACTTGCCCGACGCAGTCGGCATGTTGGCGTCGGCCAGGCGCGCCATCGTGTCGCGCTCATCAAAAGGCTGGCGCAGCACGATGTCGATCAGTTCGTCGCCTTCGCGAAACTGGCCGAGCTTGCTGCCGGACAGGATTGTCTGCGCCGCACGCGCCATCAATTGCGTCGACACGCCGAGCGCACGCGCCTTGTCCTGGTCGAGAACAAGTTTCAGCGACTTGACGTTCTCGTTCCAGTTGTCGTTGACGCCGATCGTGCTGGCATTCGCGCGCATCACGTTCTTCACCTGATCGGCGATCGCGCGCACCTGCACCGGGTCTTCACCCTCGACGCGGAACTGCACCGGATAGGCGACCGGCGGACCATTGGGCAAAAGCTTCACACGCCCGCGCAGGTTGGGGAAGTCGTCCTTGAACAGTTGCAGCGCGCGCAGCCGCAGAGCGTTGCGCTCGGGCAGCGATTTGGTGGCGATGATGTACTGCGCGACATTGCTCTGGGGAAACACCTGGTCCTGCGGCAGATAGAAGCGCGGGCTGCCGGTGCCGACGTAGCCGGCGTAGTACTCGACCTCGCTCTGCGTCTTCAGCCAGCGCTCGAACTTCTTTGCTTCCTCCTCGCTCGCCGCGAAGCTCGACCCCTCGGGCAGCCACAGGTCGACCACCAGTTCGAGTCGGCTCGAGTCAGGAAAGAACTGCTGTTCGATGAAGCGGAAGCCGGCGACGCCAAGCGCCAGCGCGGCGATCGTGATGCCGATCACCGCTTTGCGCCACTGCAGACACCAGTCGACCAGGCTGCGAAAGCGTGAGTAAAACGGCGTGTCGAAAAGTTCGTGCTGGCCTTCGGCGCCCACGCGCGGCTTGATCTTCAGCAGCCAGATTGCCAGTTGCGGCACGAACAGCACGGCGACGACCCACGAGATGCCGAGCGCAATCGCGGTGACCTGGAAGATCGAGATCGTGTATTCGCCGGCGACCGACCGCGCCATCGCGATCGGCAGGAAGCCCGTCGCGGTGATCAGCGTTCCGGTCAGCATCGGCATTGCCGTCAGTTCGTACATCGCGGTGGCGGCCTTGAAGCGGTCGTAGCCCTCCTCCATTTTGCGCACCACCATCTCGACCGCGATGATCGCGTCGTCGACCAGCAGACCCAGCGCAATGATCAGCGCGCCGAGAGAGATCTTGTGCAGGTTGATGCCCGCGACGTACATCGCGAGGAACGTCACGGCGAGCACCAGCGGAATCGTCAGCGCGACCACCAGGCCCGGATGCATGTCGACGCGCAGCGGCTTCGTGTGGAATCCCAGGCTGACGAACGAGACTGCGAGCACGATCACGATCGCCTCGATCAGCACACGCACGAATTCGCTGACCGAACGTGTCACCGCACGGGGCTGATCGGCGACCTTGGTCATTTCGATGCCGACCGGCAGCGCCGCTTCGAGCCGCCTTTCGGCCAGTTGCAGGTCGCGCCCGAGCTGGATGATGTCGCCGCCTTTGGCCATCGACACACCGAGCCCGATCACTTCGCGACCGTCCTGACCGCCCACCGCGGCGCGCATCTTGTCGCGCGGCGGGTCGGTGTAGGCGCGCGTAACCATCGCAACATCGCCGAGCTTGTAACTCAATCCGTTGGCGCGGATTGGCAACTGCCTGAGATCTTCGATCGTGCGCAGTTCTCCGGTCAGGCGAATCTGCACGTTGTCGGTCGGCAGCGCCAGCACGCCGGCGGCCTCGACGGCGTTCTGCGTGCCGAGCTGCTCGCCGAGTTGCTGGATGTTGAGCCCGAGTTGCGCCAGCCGCCGGTGCGGGATTTCGACAAAGATCTTCTCGTCCTGAACGCCGAACAGATCGACCTTGGCGACGTTCGGCACCTTGAGCAATTGCTGGCGCGACCAGTCGACGTAGTCCTTCAGCTCCCGATACGAAAAGCCGTCGGCGGAAAAAGCGAAGATCACTCCGTACACGTCGCCGAACTCATCGTTGAAGAACGGTCCCTGCATGCCGGGTGGCAGCGTGCGCTGAATGTCGCCGATCTTCTTGCGCACCTGGTACCAGGCACCGGACACTTCCTTCGCTGGTGCGGAGTCGCGCAACTGCACGAAGATCAGCGTTTCGCCCGGCTTGCTGTAGCTTCGGATCTTGTCGACGAAAGGCGTCTCCTGCAGCGTGCGCTCGAGCTTGTCGGTCACCTGCTGCGCCATCTGTTGCGCAGTCGCGCCGGGCCAGAAGGCGCGCACCACCATCGCGCGAAACGTAAACGGCGGATCCTCATCCTGGCCCAGTGAAATGAACGCGAAGATGCCGCCGATGACCAGCACCACCATCAGGTAGCGAATCAGCGGGCCGTGCGCGAGCGCCCATGCGGAAAGATTGGTGCGCGCGCTCTCCGCGCTGCCTGAAGGAGCGCTGCTTGACACTTTCACTCCTTCGAGTTCTTGGCGCCGGATTCCGCACCGGCCTTGGAAGGTTCGGGTGCTGCTGCGGCAGGTCTTGGCGCGCCCGTGACGCCGTGCATCGGCGTTGACAGCGGCGCGCGTTCGGCGATCGTGTCTTCCAGGCGCTTGACCTTCTGGCCCTCCTTCAAGAGGTGAACGCCGGCGGTGACGATCGTGTCGCCCGGATTCAAGCCGCTCAACAGCACGACATCGTTGCCGGACACGGTCGCTATCTGCACCTGCGATTTGCGCACCGTCATCGAAGACCCGTCCAGCAACCACACGTACGTGCCCCCGCTCTCCTTCAGCAGTGCCTGCAGCGGAGCGGTAATGATCGGTGTGGGCAGCGGCGCTTCAAAGATGACGCTCGCAGTCATGCCGAGGGCGACCGCGGCGGGAGGGTCGATCAGCGTGATTCGCGCGGGATAGGTGCGGGTCGCAGCATCGGCGATCGGCGAGATCTCGCGCACGCGTCCGCGCAGCGTCGGACCATCGGTTGCCGCGTTCATCGCCCACAGCGAGACTCTTACCTCCGGAATCCGGCGCAGCGCGTCGAGCCGGTTCTCGGGAATCGCGATCGCGATTTCCTTTTCCGTGGTCTGCGCGATGCGTACCACCGACTGGCCTGGGGATACAACCTGTCCGACTTCTCCATCGACTGCGGTCACTACGCCGGCGCTCGGCGCGCGCAGCACTGTGTAGGCGGTCTGGTTGCCGCTGACACTTGCCTGTGCGACGGCCTGCTGGTGGCGCGCCTCGGCTGCATCCAGTGTGGCCTTGCGACGCTCGAGATCGGCACTGCTGATGAAGCCCTTCAGCTGCAGTTCCTCGAAGCGCTTGTAGTCGGCGCGCTGCTGGTCGCGATCAACCTGCGCCGCACTCAACTGCGCCTGCGATGCCGTAGCCGCCAGCCGGTAATCGGCAGGGTCGATCGTCGCCAGCACCTGGCCTGGCTTGACCGTCTGCCCGACATCGACCACGCGCGTGACGATGCGGCCTGCCACCTGGAAGCCGACGCGGCTTTCCACCCGCGGGCGCACTTCGCCCGAGAATTCGGCAAGGGCCGAGGTGCTGGCCGGCGCGATCAGCATCGTTCGCACCGGGCGGATGTCTTCGCCGGCGGGGGTTGCTCTTGTGCATCCGGCGAGGACGAGAATCGCTACCAGCGTCGTCGCGACCGCTGAGTTGCGCTCTGATACATGCATGGGCTTTCCTGGCAAGTAACTGACTGACTGGTCAGTAATATAGCCACCGATCTTGCCAGTGTCAACTTCCACTTGCTATGCGAGCGCCCGCACCGTGGCGATGCCGACAAAAGTCGCGATGATCGATCCTCCGAGGTGCAGCGCCGTGTGCAGAAATGCCGTCGCCCACTGCCCGGACTGCAACAGCACGACGGACTCGGCCGAGAAGGTCGAGAATGTCGTCAGTCCACCCAGGAATCCGGTGATGATCACCAGGCGCCAGGTCGGCGACAGTGCGGGATGCGCGGCAAAGACTGCGAGCGCGATTCCGATCAGATAGGCGCCGATCAGGTTGGCGCTGAGCGTGCCGAGTGGCAGTTGCTCGAGCCGCGGGTTGAGCCAGTAGGACAATGCCCAGCGCAGCCACGCGCCGAGCACAGCACCCACGCCAATCGCCAGCAGGACCACCCACAGCGGGCCGTCGCGGGTCAAGCGCCCTTCTCCCAGCGCGCGCGCGCATCGTCGTCATGCTGTCGCGCATCGACCCAGCGCTCGCCCGCCGGAGTCGACTCTTTCTTCCAGAAAGGAGCATCTGTCTTCAGGTAGTCCATCACGAATTCGCACGCCGCGAAGGCCTCGCCGCGATGTGCGCCGGTGACAATCACCAGCACGATCTGGTCGGTCGGCTTCAACGTGCCGATCCGATGCACAACCAGGATGTCGATGATGTTCCAGCGTTTGCGCGCCTGCGCGCAGATGTCCTCCAGTGCGCGCTCGGTCATGCCGGGATAATGCTCGAGCGACATCGTCGCGACGGGAGCGCCGTCGTTCACATCGCGCGCGACACCGATGAAGCTTGCCACCGCGCCGACCTTGGGGTCGCTTCCCCGCAAGCGGGCAATCTCGGCGCCCGCGTCGAAGTCCTCGCGCTGCACGCGGACAGTCATCTCAGCGCCCCGGTTGCTCAGAAGTCGTGAACATGCGCGACAGCGCCTTCCCGTTTCACGAGTGACCCGGTCCTGGTTTTGCTGCCTGAATAGGCGACTCCAGAATAAGTCCGACGCAGGAAGTGAGCCTGGCGGCGCATCGTCCTAACCTCCGGTTACGGGAGGGAAGAACGCGACTTCGGCACCGTCGCGCAGTGGCGTGTCATCGCTTGCCATCGCCTGATCGACCGCAGCGCGAATGCGCTTGACCTCTTCGAACGCCGTGGCCCACGGCGCGCCGCGTGAAACGAGCCACGCGCGCAATGCGCCCAGCGTCGCGACATTTGCCGGGAGCGTGAATTCATCACGATCGCGACCGATGCCTTCGCGCAGTCTGGCGAAGTAAAGCACCGTGACCTTCATGCCAGCAACTCCGCAAACGGCAGGAACCGAACCAGGTCGCCACGCTGGATGACTTGCGACGGCGGATTGTCGATCAGGCCATCGGCCCACACGCACGACGTGAGCACCGCGGAGTTCTGGTTCGCATATGGATCGAGACCACCATTGCCGTTGAAGCGCGCGCGCAGGAATTCGCGTCGCTTGTCGGGGCGTGGCCAATCAAAGTCGGCGCGCAGATCGAGCGCCCGCGGTGCCGGCTCGGCCGCCCCTTGCCGGATGCGAATGAAAGGCCGCACGAACAGCAGGAACGTCACGAAACTGGACACCGGGTTTCCCGGCAGGCCAATGAAGGTGACCCCACGCACGTGGCCGAACGCCAGCGGCTTGCCTGGCTTCATCGCGATCTGCCACAGGTCGAGCGCACCCTCGGCTTCGACTGCGGGCTTCACATGGTCTTCCTCGCCAACCGAAACGCCGCCCGAGGTCACGATCAGGTCCGCGTTCTGCGCGGCGCGGGCAAACGCATTGCGAGTCGCCGCGCGGTCATCCGGCACGATCCCCAGGTCGATGACGTCGCAGCCAAGTGCGCGCAGCAACCCGAGCAGCATGAACCGGTTCGAGTTGTAGATACGACCCGGCGGCAATGGCTCGCCCGGCATCACGAGTTCATCACCGGTGAAGAACACAGCGACCCGCATCCGGCGTTTGACCGGCAGTTCGCTCACTCCCACCGATGCCGCCAGCCCGAGGTCCTGCGGCAGCAGTCGGCGCCCCGCCGCGAGAATCGTCGCGCCTGCATGCACGTCGATGCCGGCGCGCCGAATCCACTGGCCCTGCCGCGGCAGCTCATTGATCGTCACCTGATCGCCCTGCGCGACGGTGGCTTCCTGCATCACGATCGCATCGGCGCCCGGCGGAACCGGCGCGCCGGTGAAGATCCGCGCCGCAGTCCCCGGCGCGAGTTCTGCTCCCACGTGCCCGGCGGCGATGCGCTGGCCGATCTTCAGCACGGCCGGCACGGCGGGCACGTCGACAATGCGCAGTGCATAGCCGTCCATCTGTGAGTTATCCATCGGCGGCACGTCGATTGTTGAGACGACCGGCGCGGCCAGCACCCGCCCGAGTGCGCGCTCGACCTCGAGCGTCGACACATGCTCGACGTCGGTCAGCGGCTGTGCCCTGGAAAGCAACCGCTCGAGCGCTTGTTCGACGGACAGCATCAGGTGAGTTCGAGACGGGCAGCGATGAAGTCTGCAATCTTAGCGGCGTCGTTCAGGTCGAGCAGCGGTAGCTGCGTGTCGACCGCGTGATCGGCGGCGACCGCAATCACGTTGGGGTCATGCGAGAACAGCGGCGGCTCGGTATTGGACAAGCGCCGCACCTCGATGCGGGGAATGTGGCCCTCGCTCTTGAAGCCCTCGATGATCACCACATCGCACGGGGCCAGCAGCTTCATCAGATCTTCGAGAGAAGCAGCATGGCTCGGCGTCTCGGTCAGCAGCGCCCATCGCAGCCCGGTCGAGATCAGCACCTGGCCTGCACCCGCCTCGCGATAGCGATACGAGTCCTTGCCTGGTCGGTCCATGTCGAAACCGTGGTGCGCATTTTTGATTGCGGACACGGTCAAGCCGCGCGATCGAAAGATCGGTATCAGCTTCTCGATCAGGGTGGTCTTGCCGGTGTTCGAATAGCCGATGATGCCGAAGGCTTTCATATCTTCTTTGCGCTCCAGCCCTCACCGTCGCGGCGATCGCGTCGATAGTAGCGTTCGGCGGTTTCATGCGGAATGGTGCTGAACCAGGGCGCGAAGCGCGCGTGTTCGTAGCTCTTCAGCGCAGCGAGATTGTCAACGCTCGCTCCAGCGACGGCGTACTGAACATCGGCCCGTGCCCACAGCCATGCACAGACAAAGGTGTCGATCAGTCGCGCACCATGTCCGTGTCCAAGCAGCATCGGCTCGCCGATGAACCAATCGAGACCCCAGCCACCCCTCGGAAGCACGAATCCCTGCGCATAGTCCGCGTGGTCCTCGATCCGGTAGGTTTGCACATAGCCCGCCGGCCGGCCCTCGAAGACCGCGACCAGGCATTGCGTCTTCTGTTCCCCCCGCAGGCGCGGCAGGTATTTGGCACGCACTTCCTCGCGCGTAACCGGGCGTCGGCTCCACCATCGATTGATGTGAGGCTCGTTCAGCCAGCGCAACTGCCGCTCGAAGTCGACCTCGAGCAATGGGCGAAAACGCCACTCAGTTCGCATGCTGGGCGATGAATGCCTTTATCCGCTCTACATCGGCCGGCATCACTTCGCATCGCTGCGGGCGTTGCTCGATTCCGACGTAGGCGGCGGGGCGCTCCGGTTCGCGGCCAATCGCGGCGACGATGGTATCGGCAAACTTGGCCGGCAGCGCGGTCTCGAGACAGATCATCGGCACCTGCGAATCGAGGTGTTCGTGCGCGACCTTGATGCCATCGGCGGTGTGCGGATCGACGATGTACCCGATCGATTGCTGCAGCGATCGGATCGTGGTCAGGCGGTCGCTATGCGTGCTCGATCCGCTCACGAAGCCCGAGGCCAGCACCTTGCTCCAGAACGGCGTGCCGATCAGCATGAATTCACCGCGTGTATCGAGCTGCCACCAGAGCTCCCGCACCGCCTCGGCATCGCGACCGACGATGTCAAAGACAAAGCGCTCGAAATTCGACGCCTTGGAAATGTCCATCGATGGGCTGCTGGTGGCCAGCGTCTCGGCCGCGCCGCGCACGCGGTAGCGTCCGGTACGCAGGAATTCGTCCAGCACGTTGTTCTCGTTGGTCGCCAATATCAGCTTTGCAATTGGCAGCCCCATCTGCCTGGCGATCCAGCCGGCCAGGATGTTGCCGAAATTGCCCGACGGAACGCAGAACGACACCGGATCATCTTCGCCCCGGGTCGCGGCGAAATAGCCGCGAAAGTAGTAGACGACCTGCGCCACCACGCGCGCCCAGTTGATCGAGTTGACGCTGCCGATACGCCAGCGGCGTTTGTATTCCAGGTCCCCGGCGACGGCCTTGACGATGTCCTGACAATCGTCAAACACGCCGTCGATCGCGATGTTGAAGATGTTCGCGTCCGTCAGCGAATACATCTGTGCACGCTGGAATGCGCTCATGCGGCCGTGCGGCGACAGCATGAAGACGTTGATGCCGGCGCGACCGCGCATCGCATACTCGGCCGCCGAACCCGTGTCGCCCGACGTGGCGCCGAGGATGTTGAGCTTCTGCGCGCGGCGGGCAAGCTCATATTCGAACAGCGCGCCGAGCAATTGCATCGCGATGTCCTTGAACGCCAGGGTCGGCCCATTGGACAGTTGCAGCAGGTGCAGCCCGGGAGCGAGGGTCTTCAGCGGCGTGATCGCGTCGCTTCCGAACACGCTGTGCGTGTACGTCGTGCGCGCCAGACGTTCGATGTCGGCGCGCGGAATGTCATCGCAGTAGCGCGACAGCACCTCGACGGCCAGCGATGCGTAGTCGAGGCTGCGCCACTTTGCGCGCGTGGCCCGATCGATCTGCGGATAGAACTCCGGCACGACCAGCCCGCCGTCGGGCGCGAGCCCTTCCAGCAGGATGTCGGTGAAGCGCGCCGGCGGCATCTTGCCGCGCGTGGAGATGTAGCGCATCAGGTCAGTTCTTCCTGCCGGATGCGGATGATCGGGGCGAGCACAGTAGGCAGCGCTTCGATGCGTTTGATCGCGGCGTTCACGTCGCGCTCGATGGCATCGTGCGTAAGCATGATGATGTCGGTCTGGTTCTCGCCTTCGCTCGGCTCACGCTGGAACAGAGCATCGATCGAGATCTTGCCGTCGGCCAGGATGCGCGTGATGTCCGCCAGCACCCCGGGTTGGTCGGCCACGCGCATGCGGAAGTAGTACGACGTCACCGTATCGTCGATCGTCAGCCACGGCACTTCGGCCATCGCATCGGCCTGGAACGCGAGGTGCGGTACGTGGTTCTCCGGGTCGGCGGTGTGCATCCGCGTGACATCGACCAGATCGGCGATCACCGCTGAGGCTGTTGGCTCCTGGCCCGCCCCGGCACCGTAGTAAAGCGTGATGCCGACGGCATCCCCCTTCACAAGGACCGCATTCATCGCACCCTCGACACTTGCCAGCAGTCGCTGATTCGGCACCAGCGTGGGGTGAACGCGCAATTCGATGCCATTCGGTTGACGTTTCGTGATGCCAAGCAGTTTGATCCTGTAACCCAGTTGCTCGGCGTACCTGATGTCTTCCGCCGTCAGCTTGCTGATGCCCTCGGTGTAAGCGGCACTGAAATTGATCGGCACGCCGAAAGCAATCGACGCCAGGATCGTGAGCTTGTGCGCGGCGTCGATGCCCTCGATGTCGAAGGTCGGATCCGCCTCTGCATACCCGAGCCGCTGCGCTTCCTTTAACACCGTGTCGAACGCCAAGCCCTTCGAGCGCATCTCCGAAAGGATGAAATTGCTGGTGCCATTGATGATCCCGGCCGCCCATTCAATGCGGTTGGCCGTCAACCCCTCCCGCAGGGCCTTGATGACAGGAATTCCACCGGCAACCGCTGCCTCGAAAGCGACCATCACACCTTTCGCGTGAGCGGCTTTGAAGATCTCGTTTCCGTGATGGGCCAGCATCGCCTTGTTGGCAGTGACCACGTGCTTGCCGCGCGAGATCGCCTCCAGAACGAACGTGCGCGCCGGTTCATAGCCCCCGATAAGCTCCACCACGATGTCGATATCGTCGCGGTGAATGACCTCGCTCGCGTTTCCCGTGATCGGCACGAGCGTGCCGATCGCCTGCTGCGCGCGAGCGACATCGCGCTCGGCAATCACGGCAATCTCGATACCCCGCCCCGCCCGACGCATGATCTCGTGCTGATTGCGCCGCAGGACGTTGAAGACGCCACGACCAACCGTACCCAGGCCCAACAGGCCAACTTTGATGGGTTTCATCGATTTTTCGCGCGGAGGCCGCGCGCCGTTGAAAAACTGCTAGGCAGCCGCTTTCGGCAGCATGCCGTCCTTGCGGAACATCTCCTTGATTCCACGCACCGCCTGGCGTGTGCGATGTTCATTCTCTATCAGGGCAAACCGCACGTGATCGTCACCATAGTCGCCGAAGCCGATGCCCGGTGAGACGGCAACCTTGGCTTCCGTCAGCACCTTCTTGGCGAACTCGAGCGAACCCATCGCCTTGTACGCATCTGGAATCTCGGCCCAGATGTACATCGATGCCCTGGGGATCTCGACCATCCAGCCGGCCTCGTGCAGGCCCTTGGCGAGCACGTCGCGACGTCTCTGGTACTGCAGTCGAATCTCCTCAACGCAGTCCTGCGGCCCTTCGAGCGCCGCGATCGATGCGACCTGGATCGGCGTGAAAGTGCCGTAATCGTGGTAGCTCTTGATGCGCGCCAGGGCACTGACGAGTTCCTTGTTGCCCACCATGAAACCGATCCGCCAGCCGGCCATGTTGTAGCTCTTGCTCATGGTGAAGAATTCGACCGCGACTTCGCGCGCACCGGGCACCTGCATGATCGATGGTGCCTTGTAGCCGTCGTAGGTGATGTCCGCGTACGCCAGGTCGTGCACGACGTAAACGCCGTACTGTCTGGCCAACGCAACGACGTGATGGAAGAACTCAAGTTCGACGCACTGCGCCGTTGGATTGCTTGGAAAGCCCAGAATCATCATCTTCGGCTTGGGAAACGACTCGCGGATTGCGCGTTCGAACTCGGCGAAGAAATCCGCGCCGCGCGTCATCCGTACCGAGCGGATGTCCGCGCCCGCGATGATCGCGCCGTAGATGTGGATCGGGTAGCTCGGATTCGGGACCAACACGGTGTCGCCGCGATCGAGTGTGGCGAGCATCAGGTGAGCAAGACCCTCCTTTGACCCGATCGTGACAATCGCCTCTGAATCCGGATCGAAGTCGACGTCGAAGCGCGACTTGTACCAATCAGTGATCGCCCGGCGCAGCCGTGGAATGCCTTTCGAGACCGAGTAGCCGTGGGTATCAGTGCGCTGGGCGGCCTCGACAAGTTTGTCGACGATGTGCCTGGGCGTTGGACCATCCGGATTGCCCATGCTCATGTCGATGATGTCTTCGCCACGGCGACGCGCGGCCATCTTCAGTTCGCCGGTGATGTTGAAAACGTAGGGCGGCAGGCGCTTGATACGCGGGAATTCGACCATCGGGATGCCTCAATCCATCGAGCGCTTGTGTAATCGGCGCCGTTGGGCATAATTTACCCGGAATCGCATGCAACTGCTGCTGCGCAGCATGCCCGAATGGGCGGCGCAGCAGCACGGACCGGAGTCGAATTGAAGCTTCACGCGGACGCGTTGACTTCGCTTAACACCATCACCGCCTACGGTCTCGGCTTCGTCGAAATCAATCAGGTTCGGTATCACGGCAACCTGATTCTCACCCCCGACCAGCCTGTCCAACCGTGGAGTGCCGCGAGCTTTGATGCGATGCTTGCCGAGGACCTTGAGTCTCTACTCACCTTGCGCCCGGAAGTGATTCTGCTCGGCACCGGACAGCGGCAGCGCTTTCCGCAACCGCGCCTGACACGCAGAATCACTGATGCCCGCATTGGAATCGAAGTGATGGACACCGCCGCGGCGTGCCGCACCTACAACGTCTTGATGAGCGAGGGCCGGCGCGTGGTTGCCGCGCTCCTGCAGGAGTGAATCGAAAGATGCCGATCGCGATCGACAAGAAGGTGCCAGACTTCAGCGCCGCATCAACCCGCGGTGCCTTCAAACTGTCATCCCTCAAAGGCAAGACGCTGGTTCTGTACTTCTACCCCAAAGACAACACGCCCGGCTGCACGACCGAGGGTGCTGACTTCGGCACCGCCTACGCAAAACTCAGGAAAGCCGGCGCGGAAGTGATCGGCGTCTCGCGTGACAGCCTGAAGTCGCACGAGAACTTCAAGGCGAAGATGAATTTCCCGTTCGAGTTGCTGTCGGATCCGGACGAAACCGTGTGTACGCTGTTTGGCGTGATGAAGATGAAGAATATGTACGGCAAGCAGGTGCGCGGAATCGAACGCAGCACCTTTGTGATTGATGCGGATGGCAAGCTCAGGCGCGAGTGGCGCGGCGTGAAAGTGCCGGGTCACGTCGACGAAGTGCTTGCCTACGTTCAATCGTTGTAGCGATTTCCAACCTCACGGCACAATCATTGCCGTACGCTGATGCCTCTGCCAAAACCGCCAAGCAAGCCCGCCACGATCCTCACTTCGATTCCCGCCGCCGCAGCGCCACCGCGCAAGGACGCGCTGGTCCGGCAGCCGCATCCCACGCCGCAGATCACGCCAGAACCGGTTGCGCGCAAGACGCCCGTTCCGAGCCCTGAGCATCGACCCGGCGCCGCCGCGCATCTGGCGCTGGTCGAGGCCAAGCCGAAGAACGGCAAGAAATCCCGGCTCACCACGGGCAGCCGTCGGCTGTTCGTTCTCGACACGAACGTGCTGATGCACGACCCGACGTCGCTGTTCCGCTTCGAAGAGCACGACGTCTTCCTGCCGATGATGACCCTGGAAGAACTCGACAGCCATAAGAAGGGAATGTCCGAGGTCGCGCGCAGTGCGCGGCAGGTCAGTCGCTCGCTCGACTCACTCGTGGCCGCATGCAAGACGCCGATCGAAGACGGTATTCCGCTCGACGCGCTCGGCAACAAGGATGCCGGCGGCCGACTCTTTTTCCAGACCCAAGCGGCGGCTGGACCATTGCCGATCACTCTGCCTGCGGGGAAGGCCGACAACCAGATTCTGGGCGTGGTCAAGGCGCTGCAGGACATGCATCCCGGGCGCGACGTGGTGCTGGTGTCGAAGGACATCAATATGCGCGTGAAGGCGCGTGCGCTCAGCCTGCCCACGGAGGATTACTACAACGACAAGGTGCTGGAAGACACCGACATCCTCTACACCGGTGTGCTGCAACTCCCCGGTAATTTCTGGGACAGGCACGGCAAGGGAATGGAGTCGTGGCAGCAAGGCGGCTTCACGTTCTATCGCGTGACCGGCCCGATCGTCGAGAGCCTGTTGGTCAATCAGTTCGCTTACCTGGAGGACAGCGCGCCGTTTTATGCGCAGGTCAAGGAGATCCGCGGCAAGACCGCAGTGTTGCGCGTGCTGCGCGACTATCAGCACGCCAAGAATGCGGTGTGGGGTGTGACCGCGCGCAATCGCGAACAGAGTTTTGCACTGAATCTGCTGTTGGACCCGGAGTGCGACTTCGTCACATTGATCGGGCAGGCCGGCACCGGCAAGACGCTGCTTGCGCTCGCGGCGGGTCTCGCGCAGACGCTCGAGACGAAACGCTTCTCCGAGATCATCGTCACGCGTGCGACGGTGCCGGTCGGCGAAGACATTGGCTTTCTGCCCGGCACCGAGGAAGAGAAGATGGCGCCGTGGATGGGGGCGCTCGAGGACAACCTCGAGGTGCTGAACAAGCCCGATGACTCCGCCGGGGAATGGGGTCGCGCGGCGACCAACGACCTGATCCGCACCCGCATCCGCATCAAGTCGCTGAATTTCATGCGCGGCCGCACGTTCATCAACAAGTACCTGATCATCGACGAGTGCCAGAACCTGACGCCGAAGCAGATGAAGACGCTGATCACGCGCGCCGGCCCCGGCACCAAGGTGGTATGCCTCGGCAACATCGCGCAGATCGACACGCCCTACCTCACCGAAGGTAGTTCGGGGCTGACGTTCGTGGTCGATCGCTTCAAGGGCTGGCCTCACTCCGGACACGTGACGTTGCAGCGGGGCGAGCGGTCAAGGCTGGCGGATCATGCGGCCGAGATCCTCTGAAGAAGAGGACGAAAAAACGCCCGGCAGTGCCGGGCGTTCTTTCTAGCTGGATACTGTTCTTACTGCACCGGGGTTTTCTTGCCACCCGGGTAGTTGTAAAGCGTGGTCGCGGCGTTGTTCAGTTCACCGGTCGCATCGAACGAAACCTTGGTGGTCACGCCGTCGTACTGGATCTTTGCCAGCTCCGGCAGGTACTTGGCCGGCTCGACCGAGTCGGCCTTCTGCATCGCCGCCACCAGCGTCATCACCCCGTCATACACGTACGGCGCGTAGACCTGGATCTGGTCCTTGTACTTGGCCTCGAAACGCTGCCTGAACTCCTTGCCCTTCGGCATCTTGTCGAGCGAAGCACCGCCTTCGGCGCAATACACATGATCACCGATCGCATCGCCCGCGAGCTTCGCGATCTCCACCGTGCAGATGCCGTCACCGCCCATCAATTTGGCCGTGATGCCGAGCTGCTTCATCTGCCGCAGCATCGGGCCGGCTTGCGAGTCCATGCCGCCGTAGAAGATGACTTCAGGCTTCTTCTCGCGAATCGTGGTCAGGATCGCGTTGAAGTCGGTCGCTTTGTCATTAGTGAACTGACGCGTGACGACTTCAGCGCCGTTTGCCTTGGCAACCTTCTCGAATACGTCGGCCACGCCCTGTCCATAGGCGCTGCGATCGTCGATCACCGCGACTTTCTTGGCCTTCAAGTTCTTGGTCGCGTAATTCGCGGTCGCGGCCCCCAGCGCATTGTCATTGGCCAGCAGGCGGAATGCCGTCTTGAAGCCCTGCTGCGTGTACTTCGGATTGGTCGCCGATGGCGTGATCTGCGGGATGCCGGCATCAAAGTAGATCTTCGAGGCCGGAATGGTCGTGCCCGAGTTCAGATGGCCGACCACGCCGTTGACCTTGGCGTCGACCAGCTTCTGCGCTACCGATGCGCCCTGTTTCGGATCGGCGCCGTCGTCTTCGCTCAACAGGCGGAACTTGACTTTCTTGCCGCCGATTGTCAGGTTCTTCGCGTTCAGGTCCTCGATCGCCATCATCGCGCCGCGTTCATTGTCCTTGCCGTAATGCGCCTGCCCGCCCGACAGCGGAGCCACATGGCCGATCTTCACCTCGACCTCCTGCGCCCACGCCGCGCCCGCAAACGCGAGGCCTACCGCCACACCAAGAAGTGCCTTCTTCATCCTCCGTCTCCTTTCTGGAATCCGGGGGGAATTCCCGGAACCGCGGAAATGTAGCACCGACCGGCAATTCGGTCATGCCTGCCTAAATCAGCAAGGCCCCGATAAAGACGCCGACCATGGTGAACACTATCGCGATTTTCAGGATCGCGGCGATCAGCAATCCGAACCAGCTGGCCAATCCAACCTGTCCCGCACGCAAGGCATCGCGGCGTGCGATCAGTTCGCCGACAAAGGCGCCGACCAGTGGCATGAAGACCAGGCCCGCCAGGCCGGTGAATACCCCCACAACCATGCCAATCGTTGCACCGGCAATGCCCAGCCGGCTCGCGCCGGCGCGCCCGGCCGACACCGCAGCTGCGACGAAATCGATTACGAAACCCAGGACCGCCAGGACCGCCAGGACCCCGATGGTCCACCCGGAAATGCGCGTGAAATCGTCAATCCACGCGGCAAGCACGATGCCGCCGAAAACGAAAACGACGCCCGGCAGCGCCGGCAGCACGGTGCCCACGATGCCGACCCCGATCATCGCGATCGCGATGACCCAAAGCAGCGCTGTCATCCGCCGTACTTCAGCACCAGCGCCTGGACATCGCTGGCCACGTGCTTGCATTTGTCGGTCAGCTCTTCGAGCAGTTCGTAAATGGCCTTGAGCTTGACCAGCTGGAAGGCGTCGGACTCTTCGCGGAACAGTTTTGACATTGCGGCACGCATCACGTGGTCGGCCTGCGCTTCGAGCGTGTCGACCTCGGCGCAAAGCGTGAGGATGGCACGCGGGCTGTCCATGCGGGCCAGCTGCGCGATCGCGGCCTGAAGCTTGAGCACACTTTCGAGCCCCAGCTCGGCCAGCTTGAGTGCCTCCGGCGTGACCCGCGTGATGTGATACAGGTGGACGGATTGCGCCACGTCCTCAACCAGATCAAGGACGTCATCGAGCCGATTGATCAGATCGTGAACGGCGACGCGGGTGAATGGTGGAAACAACGCGCGCTGCAGCGCGGTGCGGATTTCATCCTCGACCGCGTCGCCGCGTTTTTCGATCGCTTCGATCTCGCGCACACGGCCGTCCGGATCGCGCACGTCGGCCAGTAGCTGCAGCAGCGAGCGCAGGCCATCGACGCACAGCGCGGCATGCTGGTCGAACGCGTCAAAGAAGCGCTGCTCGCGCGGCCTGAGCGCGCGCAGAAAACGTCGCCAGAGGCTGCGTTGTTCTCGACGCTCAGGAAGAAAATGCGTCTTCACGATGGCGTCGGAACTAGAAGGAGGAAGCGGCCCTGAAACCCTGCGCCAGATTGTCAAAGCGCGTGTTCTCTCCCGCAAAGCGCAGGTTCAAGCGCCCGGTGGGCCCATTGCGCTGCTTGAGGATCAGCAACTCCGCCACGCCCTTGTCGGTCGTGTCGGGGTTATAGAACTCCTCGCGATACAGCGCGAAGATCACATCGGCGTCCTGTTCGATCGCCCCCGATTCACGCAGATCAGACATCACCGGTCGCTTGTCCGTGCGGCTCTCGACGGTACGGTTCAGCTGCGACAACGCCACCACCGGTACCTGCAGCTCCTTTGCCAGCGCCTTGAGCGAGCGCGAGATCTCCGAGATCTCAGTCGCGCGGTTTTCACCGATTCCGGAGGCGGACATCAACTGCAGATAATCGATCACGATCAGCCCAAGCTTGCCGCAGGTACGTGCCAAGCGCCGTGCACGTGCGCGCAATTCGAGCGCGTTCAGCGCCGGCGTCTCGTCGATGAACAACTGCGCCTCGTGCATCTCTCGAATTGCCTCGGTGAGTTTCGGCCAGTCGCCGTCCTCGAGGCGCCCGGTGCGCAGCCGCTGCTGATTGATGCGGCCGACGGAGCTGAGCATGCGCAGCGCAAGCTGCCCCGCGCCCATCTCCATTGAAAACACCGCGACCGGAAGCCCCTGTTTGATGGCGACGTGCTCCGCGATATTCAGCGCGAAGGCCGTCTTGCCCATCGATGGCCGGCCGCAGACGATCACGAGATCGCCGGCCTGCAGACCCGAAGTCATGCGATCGACATCGGTGAATCCGGTCGGCACGCCGGTCACGTCCGACGGATTGGCCCGCTCGAACAGTTCCTGGATCCGCTCGACAACCTTCGTTAGCAGCGGCTCGATCTCGACGAATCCCTGCCGACCGCGGGCACCTTCCTCCGCGATCTGGAAGACCTTTGATTCGGCCTCGTCAAGGATGGTCTTGGTTTCCTTACCTTGCGGATTCAGCGCCGTGGTCGCGATTTCATCACCGACGGACACCAGTCGCCGCAGCACGCCCCGGTCGCGCACGATTTCGCCATAGCGGCGGATGTTCGCTGCCGACGGGGTGTTCTGCGCCAGCGCATTCAGATAGGCAAGCCCGCCGGCGTCCTCCGCCTTGCCCGCGGATTGCAGCGACTCGAACACGGTGACGGCATCCGCAGGCCGCGACTGGTCGATCAGCTTGCTGATGTGCTGGAAGATCAGCCGATGGTCGTGGCGATAGAAGTCGTCAGGGCGAACCATGTCCGCAATGCGATCCCATGCCGAGTTGTCGAGCAGCAACCCGCCAAGAACGGACTGCTCGGCTTCGATTGAATGGGGCGGCGTGCGGACCGAGACAAGT
This sequence comes from Burkholderiaceae bacterium, assembly GCA_036824465.1. Taxonomy (GTDB): domain Bacteria; phylum Pseudomonadota; class Gammaproteobacteria; order Burkholderiales; family Burkholderiaceae_F; genus JAKOQB01. The sequence continues at coordinate 36,827 of DAITAC010000010.1, read as the reverse complement.
TGCGGATCCGCAATGGGCGAGTTCATGACTTCAAGTCGGGCGTTGGGAGTCGGCGTCAGGAGTCCGAATCGCTCGGCCTCCTACAAGACGCTCACAGTCTATCTTGAGCCCATATCAGTCGCGCCACTCCCGAAGAAAGGACTCCAAACTCGCGCACAAGAAATCGGGAACTTCGGGTCCCTCGACTCCCGATTCCCGACTCCCTGCCGCTACTGCGTCTCGCCTGCAACAATGACCGTGATCTCGGCCAGCACGTCGCTGTGCAGCGCCACCGTCAGATGATGTTCGCCCACGGTCTTCAGCGGGCCGGTCGGCATGCGGATCTGCCCCTTGGCAACGTGAAAACCCTGCTTGGCGAGCGCTTCGGCAATGTCGAAGTTGGTGACCGACCCGAACAGCCGCCCGTCGACACCGGCTTTGCCACTGACCTGAACCCTGGCGCCGTTGAGCTTTTCGCCTTCGGCTTGCGCGGCCGCGAGTTTCTCGGCCTGCGACTTCTCCAACTCGGCGCGGCGCCCTTCGAATTCCTTGATCGCCGCGTCGGTGGCGCGCTTGGCCATGCCCTTCGGAATCAGATAGTTGCGCGCGTAACCTTGCTTGACCTTGACCACGTCGCCCAGGCCACCGAGGTTGATGACTTTTTCGAGCAGGATGACTTGCATGATGTTCTCCTCGCCCCGCCTCAGTGGTTATCCGAGTAAGGCAGCAGCGCCAGGAAGCGCGCGCGCTTGATCGCCGTGTCGAGCTGGCGCTGATAGTGCGCCTTGGTACCGGTCAAACGTGCCGGCATGATCTTGCCGTTATCGAGGATGAAATCGCGCAGCGTCTCTATGTCCTTGTAGTCGATCTGTTCAACTTTTTCGACCGTGAAGCGACAGAACTTCTTGCGCTTGAACAGCGCGTTCTTCTGCTGATCGCGCCGCCCGGTTGGCTTTCCTTTGCCCTTGAACTTTCCCCTGCCCTGTCCGAATGCCATTTCAAACTCCTGTATCCAATACGAATTCGTTGATGTGAAAAACCAGTCGTCGTGATCGTCGGCTGCGAGGCGCGAGAAATCCGGTCAAGTTCAGTTTCTTCCCGAGATCCACTCGCGCCAGACGCTGTGCAATGTCACCGAGCGCAATTGCGTCGAGTTCGAACTGCAGCGTGCGCTCGGTGCCCGCCTCTGCGACCGCGCTTTGATGTGCAAGTCCCAGCTCCAGGACCGGCACGCCAACGGGCGTGAAACGAAGATCCGAACGGGCCGCCAACGAAGCGCTGAGCTGAACGCGATTCAATCGGTCGCCGCGACGCGCCGCTTCAGGCCGCCGCCTGCTCGGCTGCCGCCTTCTTGGCTTCTTCCTTCTCGACCACCTTCATCATCGGCGATGGGGTCATTGCCGCTTTCTTCAGGCCAACGGTCAGATGGCGCAGCACCGCGTCGTTGTAGCGGAATCCGTGCTCAAGTTCATCGAGAGTGGCTTTGCCGCACTCGATGTTCAGCAGCACATAGTGCGCCTTGACGAGTTTCTCGATTGGATATGCAAGCTGGCGGCGACCCCAGTCTTCAACGCGATGAACTTTGCCGCCCTGGCCGGCGACCAGCGTCTTGTAACGCTCGATCATTGCCGGCACCTGCTCGCTCTGGTCCGGATGGACGATGAAGCAGATTTCGTAGTGACGCATCGGATCTCCTTATGGATTAAGCCACCTCAAGCGTCTTTCGAGTGTGGCAAGGCCTTGAAAAGTCTGCGATTCTAACTGGAAACACGGTCCCGGAGCAAAGCGCCGCGTGATCGAAATCTCAGTGCGCGCCAAGCAGTTCTGGCAACGCCTCACCGGCACGCGCTCGAAGGCATACCCCGGCAATCGAATCCAGTTCGCTTTCGTCCGGGTTGACGACCACGATCTGGGCGCCGTGGCGCCGCGCGGTCAGCGCCAATCCTGCGGCGGGATACACAAGACCCGAGGTGCCCACGACCAACATGACTTGCGCCTCGGATGCGGCGCGCTCAGCCCGGTCGAGCACAGAGGGGTCCAGCATCTCGCCAAACCAGACCACATCGGGACGCAGAAAAGCCTTGCATCGCGGGCAAAGTGGCGGCTCACCGGACGGCAACGCGTCCAGTGAGTCGAAAACGACGCCGCAATCATCAAAGCACCTGGTGCGCAAAATGTTCCCGTGCAGTTCGATCACGTCGCGGCTGCCGGCGCGCGCATGCAGTCCGTCAACGTTCTGCGTAATCAACGTGAACTCTTCAAAACGCGCCGCGGCCGCTGCCAGTGCGCGGTGACCGGCGTTCGGCTCCACCTCCTTCAACCGAGTGCGGCGCGCCGCATACCATCGCCACACAAGGGCCGGGTCGGCACGGAATCCCTCGGGCGATGCCAACTGGGTCGGATCGAATTTCGCCCACATGCCGGTCTGCGCATCGCGAAAGGTTGGAATCCCGCTCTCCGCCGACACGCCTGCGCCGGTCAGCACGGCAACGCGCGTTGCGCAGGCGAGAATTTGCCGCGCGTGCGCAACTTCCTCGCGCTTCAAGCCGCCTCCCGTGCGGGCAGACGCGGATTCATGAGCGCGAACCACAGCGGTGGCACCAGCGCGAGCGGCAGCAGAGTCGGGTAGCCCGCTGGCAACTGAGGTGCAGAAGTCACGGTTCGAAGCGCTTCATACGGTCGCTGCACATGTGCATGGTGATCAGAATGCAACTGCAGATTGAACAGAATCCAGTTGCTGACGGCGTAGTCGGCATTCCAGGAGTGCTCTTCACTCACCGGCTCATAGCGTGCACCCTGGCGACGGCGGCACAGTCCGTAATGCTCGATGTAATTGACGATCTCGAGCAGCACGAAGGCCCAGATCGCCTGCACTACAAACAGGACCATCCCATGTGTTCCACCCATCGCCGCCGCTGCCGCGGCGGAAGCGGCCGCAATCACTGTGCCGGTCAGCACCCAGTTGGAGATATGCCACGCCGATCGTCCATGATGTCGCAGCCGCATCGCTTCGAGTTGCCAGGCATGAAGGAGACTGCCGACGACGGAGCGAAGCAGGAAACGGTAGACATTCATCCCCCGCGGCGCGGTCGCCGGATCCTCGGGCGTGGCCACGCGAACGTGATGGCCGCGCACATGTTCGACATAGAAGTGGCCATAACAGACGCTGACCAGAAGCGCCTTGGCCAAACCGCGATCCAGCGCACTTGCGCGATGCCCGAGTTCGTGGGCGATCGTGATTCCCAGTCCGCCAGTCACCGTGCCGATCGCAAGCGCGAAAACGAACAGCGAGGTCCATGACAGTTCTGGCGCGACGAAGACCGCCATTGCAAGCAGGAAGGCCTGAAAGAGCACCTGAGCGCGCGGAACCCAGCGTGCCGTCCTCGGGTGCATGCGAGTGAAGGCATTGCCCAAACGTGCGCCGACGAGCGCGTCAACGACCGGAATCGCGATGAATGTGACGATCAACGTCATCCATGGCGCACCGATCTGAAGCCACACGAGCGGCATTGTCGTGAAGAGCGCCAGAAATGCCATTGATGCCAGGGCGGCGAGCATGGGTCAATCTTGCGCGTGAGCACAGAAGGATTCAAGTCGGAGCGGAGCCGCTCAACGACTCGCACCGGCGCTGCGTTGCCGACACGTTTCGAATAGACAGATTCCGGCCGCAACCGACACGTTCAGGCTTTCGACGTGACCCGCCATCGGTATGCGCGCCAGCCAGTCGCAGCGTTCGCGCGTCAGGCGCCGCAGCCCCTCGCTCTCCGCGCCGAGCGCCCATGCAAGCGGGCCGGTGAGATCGAGTTCGTACAGCGTCTTGTCCGCATCGCCCACGGCGCCGGCAATCCAGATGCCCGCCTGCTTCAAATCGCCCATTGCGCGCACCAGGTTGGTCACTGTGATCAGCGGCAGCGTCGCGGCCGCTCCCGCTGCAGCCTTGTCGACGACGCCGGTCATTGCCGCCGATCGATCGCGCGGGATGATCAGCGCATTGGCGCCCGCCGCATCGGCCGTGCGCATGCACGCGCCGAGATTGCGCGGGTCCGTCACACCATCGAGCAGCAACACCAGTGTGTCCTTCGACACGTTGGCGACCACGTCATCCAGCGTGCGCGCAGCTTGCGTTGGTTCGCAGATGGCGACAACGCCCTGATGCGGCACGTCGCCCGCCAGGCCGCGCAGCCGCTGTGCGTCAACCGCGATCACCCGCACGCCCGCCGACTGCGCTCGTTGCAGCAACTGCTGCATCCGCGCATCGCGTCGCCGCGCATCGACATACAGCGCCTCGACGCTGTCGGCTGCATGTCGCAACCTTGCCGTCACGGCGTGGAAACCGGCGATTGCACGCTTGCCGCTGCTGCTCACCGGATCAACCCGCACCCGCGCTCAACGCCCGCGATGGCGCGACTTGCCGCGATTCAGACCGACGCCGCGCTTGCCGGTCCGCGCGCGCTCGCGCTTGTCGCCATCGCGCAGTTTGCGCGCCGCGATGACGGCACGGCGCGCCTGGCGCTCTTCCACGCTTTCGCCCTTGCGCGGTTCGCTCCGCACCTCCGCGGAAGCGGCCGCCGTTTGCAGCAACGCCTTGCGATCGGTACTGCGCACCAGCCGGAAATCGATGCGACGTGCTTCGAGGTCGACACGCGCGACCTGCACCGTGACGCGATCAGCAAGACGGAAGCGAAGCCCGGTTCGCTCGCCGCGCAATTCGTGCAGTGCGTCGTTGAAGCTGAAATACTCCGAGCCCAGCTCGGAAACATGCACCAATCCTTCGACGAACAGATCGTCGAGCTGCACGAAGATTCCGAACGGCACCACCGCGTTGATCGTGCCGGAAAACGTTTCGCCGACGCGATCGCGCATGTAGTAACTCTTCAGCCAGGCCTCGACATCGCGCGACGCATCATCGGCCCGGCGCTCGTTGGCGGAGCACAGCAAGCCGAGTTTTTCCCAGCTCGGCAGGCCCGCCGATGCCTTCGCTTTGCCTTCGCGACGCACCGGATGCGCCTCTTCGACACCGGCCGAACCAAAGACGTGAGGCAAGAAGACGCCGCGCTGCAGGATCGTCTTGATCACCCGGTGCGTCAGCAGATCGGGATAACGACGGATCGGCGATGTGAAGTGTGTGTACTGCGGGTACGCGAGCCCGAAGTGGCCGACGTTATGCGGACTGTAGATCGCCTGTTGCATTGAACGCAGCAGCACGGTCTGCAGCAACTGCACATCGGGTCGTGCCCGGATCTTGCGGATCAACGCCGCGTAATCGGCGGGCTGCGGCTCGTCGCCGCCTTCAAGATTCAGCCCCAGCGACTTGAGCAGCGCCCTGACATTGGTCAGACGATCGGGTGTTGGCCCTTCGTGAACGCGATACAACGCGGGATGCTCGTGGCGGGCCAGGAAATCGGCGGTGCACACGTTAGCTGCCAACATGCACTCCTCAATCAGCTTGTGGGCGTCATTGCGAGTGCGCGGGACGATGCGTTCGATGCGGCCGTTTGCATCGCACACGATGTAGGTCTCGGCAGTTTCAAAGTCGATTGCGCCACGCGCCTCACGCGCCTTGGCCAGCACGCGGTACAGGTCATACAGATCGCTCAATTGAGGCAGCAACGGCGCAAGGCGTTGCGCCGCGCGGCTATCGGGGACCGACAATGCCTCCCACACCTCGGTATAGGTCAGCCGCGCATGCGAATGCATCACGGCGGGATAGAACTGATAGCCGCTGATTTCGCCCTTGGCGGTGACCACCATGTCAGCGACCAGCACCAGTCGATCGACGCGCGGGTTCAGTGAACACAGGCCGTTCGACAGCTTCTCCGGCAGCATCGGAATCACGCGCCGCGGGAAGTACACCGAGGTCGAGCGGTTCTGCGCTTCGGCATCGAGCGCGTCACCGGACTGCACGTAGTGGCTTACGTCGGCAATGGCGACGATCAATCGCCACTTGCTGCGCTTCGCCCCGATCGGCTCGCAGTAAACCGCATCGTCGAAGTCACGCGCGTCTTCGCCATCGATCGTCACCAGCGGCACGTCCCGAAGATCGACGCGGTTTGCGAGGTCCGCGGGCTGCACATGGCTCGGCAATGTCTCGGCTGCTGCCAGCGCTGACGCCGGGAATTCGTGCGGCACGGCGAACTTGCGCACGGCAATCTCGATCTCCATTCCGGGATCATCGATCGCACCCAGCACCTCGACCACGCGCCCGACCGGCTGCACGTGGCGTTGCGGCTGCTGCACGATTTCGACCACCACGACCTGGCCAGGCTGCGCTGACAGCACCGCGCCTGGCGGCACCAGGATGTCGTGCGCGATGCGTTGATCCTCCGGCACCACGATCGTGACGCCCCGCTCGTTGAGCAGGCGGCCCACCAGTCGGTTGGTCCGATGCTCGATGACTTCGACGATTTCGCCCTCGGTCCGCCCGCGCCGGTCCTGCCCGCTGACGCGCGCCAGCACGCGATCACCATGCAGAACCTTTGTCATCTCGTGCTCGGGCAGCACGAGATCAGGCCCGCCGTCATCGCGGATCAGGAAACCGAACCCGTCACGATGGCCCTGGACCTGGCCTGACAACAGATGCGCGCGCGCCGACAGCAGCAGCAGCCCGGCGCGATTGCGAACGATGCGTCCGGCGCGCTCAAGCTCCGCCAGGTCCACTTCGAACTGGGCTCGCTGCGCGTCGGCAACTCTCAGGCGCTGTGCCAGGTCATCTGGAGTCAGCGGAGTGCGCGCGTGGCTCAACGCGTTGACGATGACATCCCGATCAGGCGGGTGTTGCATGGAAATCAATCAAATTCTTTCGCTGTGTTCTGTGGTTGTGCACATCTGGTGCGCAATGCGCGTCAATTTGACATGCGAGGGACGGACCTTACAATTCGCGCCTCGCCCCGTGCCCAGGTGGCGGAATTGGTAGACGCACTAGTTTCAGGTACTAGCGCCGCGAGGTGTGGAGGTTCGAGTCCTCTCCTGGGCACCATAGCAAGCGCCAGCGCAAGCTGGCTTTTTGTTTTTCCTGCCCAGGAAGCGCAGCACCGGTGTGCTGCGCGCGAGGACTCGAATGGCGCGGCATGCAAAGCCGCGCCCGGGGTCGCGCGTGGGTGACCGAGTCCTCTCCTGGGCACCATAGCAAGCGCCAGCGCAAGCTGGGTTTTTCTTTTTGGCGCGACCGTGGCAATCACGGTTGGCGCAGGCGCGCCGCCAGCTGATTCGGTCGCAACGCGTCGTACTCCTCGAATGGCTGGTGTATCCACGGGCTCGCTGGCAGATACTCGACGCTGTAATCGGGTTTGAACATTGACACCGCCTTGTGCCACAAGACGGCGGTGCGCACTTCGGTGACCGCCGAGAAGCGCTCGCGCAGATGCTCCATGACACGCTCCAGCGTGACTCCAGAGTCGACCAGATCGTCGACCAGCAGGATCTTTCCCTCCAGTTTGCCGCCGGTCATGGTGATGTAATCGGCGATGTCGAGCCGTCCCTGATGCGTTCCGGCCGCCTCGCGATACGAGCTTGTCGCCAGGATTGCGAGCGGACGGTCATAGATGCGGGAGAAGACGTCGCCGATGCGCAGTCCGCCGCGCGCGAGGCTCAGGATGGCGTCGAATCGATACCCCGACTCGTAGACCTGCAGCGCGAGCCGCTCAATCAGGCGGTGATATTCGTCCCACGTGACGTACAGGTGTTCCATCGTTGCAGAGCTCCGGCGGTCAGTCATTGAACGGCTGGCGAAGCACTATCGTCTCCTCGCGGTCCGCGCCGGTGGAAATCAGGTCGATCGGTACGTCAGTGACTTCGCTCAGGCGGTTCAGATAACGCTGCGCGTTGCCCGGCAGCTCGGCCCAGTCGCGCACCCCTTCGGTCGTCTCTGACCAGCCAGGAAAATCCTCATACACCGGTTCGCAGCGTCCCACCTGATCGGCGCCGTACGGAAGGATATCGGTAACCGCGCCTTCGAAACGGTACCCGGTGCACAGGCGTACTGTCTTAAGACCGTCGAGGACGTCGAGCTTGGTGATGCATAGCCCGGTCAGCCCATTGATCTGGACCGCGCGCCTCAGTGCCGCAGCGTCGAACCAGCCACAGCGCCGTGGCCGACCGGTGACCGAACCAAACTCGTTGCCCTTGGTGCGCAAGCGCTCGCCGGTGGCGTCGAGCAACTCAGTCGGAAATGGGCCGGAACCGACCCGAGTCGCATAGGCCTTGGTGATGCCCAGGACGTAGTGCAGCTTCTGCGGCGCGACGCCCGCACCGGCTGCGGCGGCGCCCGCGACGGTATTACTTGAAGTGACAAACGGATACGTTCCGTGGTCGACGTCGAGCAATGTGCCCTGGGCGCCTTCAAACAGCAGCCGATGGCCATCGCTCATCGCCTTGTTCAGCCGATACGACACATCGGTCAGCATCGGCTTGAGCCGCTCAGCCAGTCGCAGCGTACGATCGATCACGCCATCGGCGTCGATTGCCTCGCCACCGAAATAGCGGGTGAGCACGAAGTTGTGAAGGTCAAGCGCCTCGCGCACGCGCTCGGCAAAGCGCGCCGCGTCAAACACGTCCTGCGCGCGCACTGCGCGCCGCCCGACCTTGTCTTCGTATGCCGGGCCGATACCGCGTCCCGTGGTTCCGATCTTGCCGGCTCCCTTGCGTTCTTCGCGCGCTTTGTCGAGCGCGACGTGGTAGTCAAGGATCAGCGGGCAATTGCCGCTGATCGCCAGCCGCGATATGCATTCAACCCCGGCCGCGGTCAGCTCGTCGATCTCGGCCAGCAGCGCCTGCGGCGACAGCACGACGCCGTTGCCGATGTAACACGCGACGTCAGGACGCAGGATTCCCGACGGGATCAGGCGAAGGATTGTCTTGCGGCCCTGGATCACCAGCGTGTGGCCCGCGTTGTGGCCGCCCTGGAAGCGCACAACGCCCTGCGCCTGCTCCGTCAGCCAGTCGACGATCTTGCCCTTGCCTTCGTCACCCCACTGCGTACCGATGACGACCAGATTCTTTGCCATGACGGGTTCCGTACTCTGTTCCTTCAATGATGGTTGCGCGGAACGACTTTCCAGGCTCCGCCTTCCCGGCGGATTTCGCGGTCGAAACCGTGACTGGCAGGCACATCGTCAACCGCAAGTTGCTGCACGACGATCTCTCCCGAATCGCGCAATGCTCCGATGAACGCAATCAGCGATGTGTCGGCGCCGGTCGGTGCAAGTATCGCGCGTATCTCGCCATTGACATTCGTCCGCGTCAGATCGCGCAGGTCGATCGAAAACCCCGTTGCCGGACGGGCGCGCCCGAATGCGCGCCCGATATCGTCGTAGCGTCCCCCACGCACCACGGCGCCGGGCAGGCCCGGGAAATACGCCGCGAACGTCACGCCGGTGTGATACCGGTAGCCGTGCAGATCGGCAAGATCAAAGCTTACGTCGTCGACGCCAGCGTGCCTTGCGAGCTCTTCGATCTCATCGAGCGCAGCGTTGATCTGCGGCGAGGCCGGTAGCTCGATTCGCGCACGCGACAGCACCTCTCTTCCACCATGCAATCTGAGCAACGCGCGCAGACCGCGCACTGCCTGCACTGACAGGCCGTCGATCGCGGCGTCCAGTGCGGACGCGTCCTTGCTGCTAAGCGCCGCAACGATATCGTCGGTGCGTCTGACCGACTCGGCATCCGCAGACACCAGAGCACGCAGCACTCCTGTATGGCCGAGATCGAAGCGCGCACCGGTCACGCCAATCGTCGTCAGGGCCGCCGCCGCCAGTCGCAGGATCTCGGCGTCGGCGGCCAGTCCGGCGTGCCCGTAAAGCTCAGCACCAACCTGAAACGGTTCACGCGTTGCCAGCGGATGCAGCGGCCGTGCGTGCAGGACACTCGATGCGTAGCACAGCCGCACCACGCCAGGTCGATTCAGAATGTGGGCGTCGATCCGGGCAACTTGCGGGGTCGTGTCTGCGCGCAGGCCCAGCATGCGTCCGGAAACCTGGTCGACCAGCTTGAAGGTTCGCAGATCAAGATCGGCGCCGGCGCCAGTCAACAGCGAGTCCACGTACTCGAGAAGCGGCGGAATCACCATTTCATATCCGGACCCCGCAAACAGATCCAGCAACGCGCGCCGCATCTGTTCCAGGCGACGTGCCTCCTGCGGCAGCACATCGGAGATGCCTTCTGGTAGAAGCCAGCGAACCATCAGTGACTCGCTGCAAACGGGGGGCGACGGCGACCGGCAAAGACGAACGCCATCGCTCAACCCATCAGCCAGTACAGGCCAAGCCCGGCCACGATCGAAACCAGGCCGAAGAAACGAATCTGACCGTCTTTCAGTTCCGTCACGCGCCGAAACAATTCACGCCACCTCGCGGGTGCAGCCAGAGGAAGAATTCCTTCGATCACCAGCATCAGCGCCAGCGCGAGGGCGAAAGTGGTCAGCATCAGCGCGTGGGACGGCCCGTGCCCGGGTTCTTCATGTACTTGAAGAAAGCCGATGACGGATCGACGACCAGCACGTCGGTACGGTTGCGGAAGCTCGAGCGGTACGCCTCAAGGCTGCGGTAGAAGGTGAAGAACTCGGGGTTCTGCCCGAACGCCTGAGCGTAGATCGCCGAGGCCTTGGCATCGCCCTCGCCCTTGATCCGTTGTGCGTCCCGATACGCTTCGGCCAGCAGCACCTCGCGTTGCCGATCGGCATCAGCGCGCACCTTCTCGCCCTCGGCAGACCCGATCGAGCGCTGCTCGTTGGCGACGCGCTTGCGCTCGGCCTCCATGCGGCGAAATACGGACTCGCTGATCTCGGGAACAAAATCGACGCGCTTCAGGCGCACGTCGACGATTTCAACCCCGACGTCCTTGACGCGTTCCTGCACCGCGACCTTGATCTCTTCCATCGCCTTGTCACGCTCGCGTGAGGTCACGTCGTTGACCGTGCGCTTGTTGATTGCCTGGTTCAACTCATCCCGCACCAGCGTCGACAGGCGCTCCTGGGCCGCACGCTCGCTGCCACCAAAGCTCACCCAGTAGCGGCGTGCATCGGCGATGCGCCACTTGACGAAAGAATCGACCAGCAGGTTCTTCTTCTCTGAGGTCTGGATGCGATCCGTCTGGGGTGTGTCGATGGTCAGGATCCGTTTGTCCAGATACACCACGTTCTGAAACGGCGGCGGCAGCTTGAAATGCAGACCTGGATCGGAAATCACTTCCTTGATCTGGCCAAACGCAAACACGATTGCGAACTGGCGCTGATCGACGATGAAAGCGCATGAACGAAACAGCACCGCTGCCACGACGATGCCGACCAGGGTTCCGACGATTCGATTCATCTGCGGCCCCTAGCGCGTTTCGCGTTCACGGCCGCGCTGATTGTCACGGCTGCGTCCGTCAGTGGTTGGCGTCGCGGGCTCGGGCGTCACCGGCGCAACGGCGCGCGGTGCGGAACCCGATTCCACGACCGCCTGTTGCATCAGTCGGTCCAGTGGCAGATAGAGCAACTGATTGCCGCCCTTGGAGTCGATCATCACCTTGGTAGTGTTACTGAACACCTGCTGCATCGTTTCAAGATACATACGGTCGCGGGTGACCGCCGGCGCCTTGTTGTACTCGACCAGCACCTGCCGGAAGCGCGCCGCGTCGCCCTGTGCTGTCTCGATCACGCGCGTCCGATAGCCCTCGGACTCCTGCGTCAGGCGCGCAGCCAGGCCGCGCGCCTTGGGCACGACGTCGTTGGCGTACGCCTGGCCTTCGTTGATCTGCCGGTCGCGGTCCTGGGTCGCCTTGACCGCATCGTCGAACGCGGCCTGCACCTGCTCGGGCGGCTGCGCATTCTGGATCGCCACCGCTGACACGAGGATCCCGGTGCCGTAGCGGTCGAGCATCTCCTGCATCCGGCCGCGCACCTGGTCGGCGATCTCCTGCCGCGATTCGTAAAGCACGTTGTCCATCATCTTGCGGCCCACCACTTCGCGCATCGCCGACTCTGCCGTCTGAGTGACTGCATCGGTCGGACCACGGCTGTTGAAGAGGAAGTCGCGCGCACCGTTCGGCCCTTCCTTGATCCGGTACTGCACCGTGAAGTGCATGTCGACGATATTGGCGTCGTCGGTCAGCATCAGAGCTTCCTTGAGCCGGTCCGCGCGGCCGCGCGCGCCGACTTCGAGCGTTCTCACCGAAAGCACGTCAACGACCTCATGCGCCTGAATCGGCCAGGGAGCCCGCCAGCGGAAACCGGCCGTCGTGCTTTCGGCGTAGCGACCAAACGTAGTGACTACGCCAACCTGCCCTTCCTGCACGATGTAAAAACCACTGCCCATCCAGATCACGAACACCGCAGCTAGGATGGCGAGTACGCCAATGCCGGCGCCCTTTGCGTCCGGCCGGAAACCGCCGCCGCGCCCGCCTTCGCCCCCATTGCCCCTCCCGCCGCGCTTGCCGAACAGGCTGTTCAGACGCCGATTGAAGTCGCGCCAGAGTTCGTCCAGATCGGGCGGACCCTCCTGGTCGCCCGGCTTGCCCGGGCGCCGCGGCTCCTCCCCGCTGCCCTTGTTGTTGTCAGAGCCGCTGCCGCGGCCCCACTGCGGGTCGTTAAGCGACATCGCGATACCAGAGGTGTGGAACATTGAAGGGTTTCCTAGCGCGATCGACAGTACGCACGCCAATCAGGCCGAAGAAGCCGCCGTTGATGATTCGAGATCGGAGAGTGACGTGCTTGCCCGGGCCGCCCGTACGCATTCGGCAATCGCCACACGCAAGAGATCGAGTCCTGCACCCGTCATGGCACTGACAGAGACCGCAAGAATCCTACCATAGGGGTCACGCTCAACGGCGGGCGTTCGCTCGACGGTATCGATTTTGTTATACACGACAAGCTGCGGAACGCCGTCGGCGCCGATATCTTCGAGCACGCGTTGCACCTCGACCATTTGCATATCGCGCGCGGGGGCCGCCGCATCGACCACATGCAGCAACAGATCGGCCTCGATCGATTCCTCGAGCGTGGACTTGAACGCCTCGACCAACTGGTGCGGCAACCCTCGAATGAAGCCGACCGTGTCGGACAGCACGACTTCCAGGTCATCGGCGACGAAACAGCGACGCGACGTGGTATCCAGCGTTGCAAACAGTTGATCCGCGGCATAACTGGAGGCCCGCGTCAGCGCATTGAACAGCGTCGACTTACCGGCATTGGTGTAGCCGACCAGCGACACCGAGAACACATCGCGTCGCGCGCGCGAACGCCGTTGAGTGCGACGTTGTTTGTGAAGCGTTTTCAGGCGATCGCGCAGCATTCGAACCCGGGAAGCAATCATGCGCCGGTCGAGCTCGATCTGTTTCTCGCCCGGTCCGCCGGTCTTGCCCAATCCGCCGCGCTGACGCTCCAGGTGAGTCCAGCCGCGCACCAGACGCGTCGACAGATGCTCAAGCTGCGCCAGCTCCACCTGCAACTTGCCCTCGCGACTCTTCGCCCGCTGACCAAAGATATCCAGGATCAGCGCGGTTCGGTCCAGCACCCAGGCACCCAGTGCGCGCTCCAGATTACGCTGCTGCGCGGGCGACAGCGCAACATCGAAGATGACGACGCCAATGTCATGCGCCTTCACTTCGCTGAGCAGTTGCTCCACTTTGCCCGTGCCCACGTAATGTTGCGGATCCGGCCGGTCGCGTCGCACCGCCGCCTCACCCAGGATCTGAAAACCGGCTGACGCCGCGAGCTGGCGCAGTTCGTCGCGAGCTTCGCGCGCGTCGTGCGTGCCGACTGCACGGCGATTCAGGGTGACGCTGACCAGCAGGGCACGGGCGTTGCGATCAACCCGGCCCGATTCGATCTGGAAGACGGTCAGGAGGCCGTCTCCGCGCTCAGATTGACCGGCCGCGCAGGCACGACCGTGGAGATGGCGTGCTTGTAGACCATCTGCGTCACCGTGTTACGCAGCAAGACGACGTATTGATCGAATGACTCGATCTGGCCCTGCAGCTTGATTCCATTGACCAGGTAGATCGAGACGGGAACGTGCTCCTTGCGCAGCGCATTCAGGAACGGGTCTTGTAGGAGTTGCCCTTTGTTGCTCATTTCGACTCCGATAGGTTCTTCTGCTCTTCGCGCCTCGTAAAAGTCGGGCGCCCGCGCAACTCGCCCTTCATTAGATGGACGCGAGGCAGGAAAATTCAATCTATCGGAAAAGGCTTGCCGGCGCTACCGCGTGGCGACGCGAGCCCGACCGGTCTACGCACAGCCGACCAAGCAAATGCCTTACGCCGCATAGGGGTTCGTACTAGTGCGGAACTCAATGCGAAGTGGCGTCCCGTGCAGGTCAAAAACGTCGCGAAACCAACCTTCCAGGTAGCGCCGGTAGGGGTCGGCGACGTGACTCAATCCATTGCCATGAATCACGATCGTCGGCGGGTTCCGTCCTCCCTGATGCGCGTACCTCATCTTTGGACGGGACGAGCCTGAACGCGGCGGCATCTGGCGCTCGACCGCAGCGCGCAGTGCCCGAGTGAGCTTGGGAGTTGGCAGCTTGGTGAATGCCGCACGGTGCGCGTCGACGACCGATCGCATCACCGCCACGAGGCCCGTCCCCTGGATTGCCGAAATGTAGTGAATACGCGCCCAGCGCAGAAAATGCAGCTTGCGCTCCAGTTCGCGCTTGATGCACATGCGCGAATACTCGTCCAGGCCGTCCCATTTGTTGACGGCGATGACCAGCGCCCGGCCCTTTTCAAGGATGTACCCGGCAATATGCGCGTCCTGGTCGGCAACCTCGGCCGACCCATCCAGCAAAAGCACGGCCACGTTGCACTGATCGATCGCCTGCAGGGTCTTGACCACCGAGAACTTCTCGATCGTCTCGAAGACCTTGCCTCGGCGACGCAAGCCCGCGGTATCGATCAAGCGGAACTGCTGCCCACCGTAATCGAATTCAACCTCGATCGCATCGCGCGTTGTTCCGGGTTGGTCGAACGCAATCATGCGGTTCTCGCCCAGCAAGGCGTTGATCAAGGTCGACTTGCCGACGTTGGGTCGGCCCACGATCGCGACTCGAACGCGGTGATCTTCGGGGTGTTCATCCCCGGGCTCTTCCGGCACGGCGAAGCCGGCCAACGCCTCTTCCATCATCGCGGCGATCCCTTCGCCGTGAGCGGCGGAGATCGGCACGGGAACGCCAAGCCCGAGTTCGTGAAATTCCGCGCTCGCCTCCGGCGCCAGACCCTCGGCCTTATTGACAGCCAACACCAGAGGCCGCCCGGTTTCGCGCAGGCGCTGCGCAATCCGGCGATCCTGCGCGGTCAGCCCTTCACGCGCGTCGACCACGAAGACCACGACATCGCTCTCGGCAATCGCAAGTTCCGCCTGCTGCGCCATTTCGTGCGCAATACCGATCGCGCCCTGCGGCTCGAAACCGCCCGTATCGATCACGTTGTACGGAACCGGTCCAACGCGCCCTTCTCCATAGTGCCGGTCCCGCGTCAAGCCGGGAAAGTCGGCGACCAGTGCGGCGCGCGTGCGGGTCAGCCGGTTGAAGAGCGTCGACTTGCCGACGTTCGGTCTTCCGACCAGCGCAACGACTGGTTTCATGGTGTTAATCCGGCCGCTAGCGCTGCGGCGCGAGCAGCGCGAGCGTGCCGTCCTGCGTCAGCACGACTACGCCATCGGCCCAGCGCTGAGGCCGGGCAGTGATCGGGCTCGAATCGATCTGTACGCGGGCGACCAAGTCACCCTCGTTGCCGAGGAAGTGAACATAGCCCGCCAGATCCCCGACCGCGGCGCCGTTGACGAGCGCCAGAGGTGTAGTCACCGCGCGATGCGCAAGTTTCGTGTTTCGCCACAGGCTGGCTCCGTCGCGCGAGAATGCCTGCACATTCGAGCCAATGTCGACCGTGTACGCGGCTCGATCGCTCAGCGAGACGCCGCCGCGCGCCGACAGGTCGCGCGACCAGCGCAGATTTCCATTCGCCGGATCCGCGCACATCACCCTACCCTGGAACGATGCCGCGCAGACGTCGCGTGCGTCGACCACGACCGGACCCACCACGTCGCTCAAGCGTTCGACCTCGGTCGTGCCCTTTGACTCGGACACCACGGCCTCCCAGCGCGCCGCGCCGTTGGTCAGCGCGAGTGCGAGCAGGCGGCCACCGGGAAACCCAACCAGCACGTTGTCGCCCGCAAAGGCCATTTCGCTCGACGCGCGCAGCGTCAGCGGCGGCGTCTGCCGCTGGTAGGTCCAGCGCCGTTTGCCCGAGTCAACCTCGTAGGCAATGACACGATGATCGGTCGAACGAATGACGACGAGACCCCGCCCCACCAACGGCGGTGCGACCACATCGCTGGGCGCCTGTACACGCCATCGCGGCTTTCCGTCGGCGCCATATGCGACGATCTCGCCGCGCGGCGTGGCCACCACGACCGTGAAGCCGTCGCTGCCGACACCGGCTGAAATCGGAGCGTCGACCGACACTCGCCACACCACCGCACCGGTCTGTGGGTCAACGCGCAACAGCGTGCCGTCCCCGCTCGCGGCGTAGAGCGCGTTCTCCAGCACGGCCGGCTGCAGGAACGCGCCGCGCGCAGCGCCCACCGATGTGCGCCACGTCGTGCGCACGGTGAGGCTGGACTTGAACTCGGTCAGTTCGGCCGGCTTCGTCGCCGTGCTGCTCGAGGCGCAGCCGGACAGAACCGCAACCGACAACGAAAGCAGCGCGAGCGAAAAGCGCCCCGACCCCGGCAACCGATCACTCATGAAGCCGCCGGCAGCGCATCAAGTTTCA
The DNA here is from genome assembly GCA_036824465.1 of Burkholderiaceae bacterium. GTDB lineage: Bacteria > Pseudomonadota > Gammaproteobacteria > Burkholderiales > Burkholderiaceae_F > JAKOQB01. The sequence continues at coordinate 20,105 of DAITAC010000010.1, read as the reverse complement.
ACTGGATCAGGTTGCGCAACGGATGCTGCGCATCGGCCTTGTCGAGCGCCTCCTTGTAAGCCGCGCGCGCCTCGTCGACCTTGTTCTGCGCCGTGAGAACGTCGCCGCGTCGGTCCGAGAAGGCCGTGGCGTGTGCCTTCGGCACGTTGCCGGAGAGCGTCTTCAGCGCTTCGTCATACGCCTTGTCGTCGAGCAGCACTCCCGCCAGTCTTACGCGTGCGATCAGTGCGTATTCATCGTGTCCTGACTTGTCGATCACCCACTGCAACTGGGCGCGCGCTGCCGCAGAATCGCCCGTATCGTGATAGACGCGCGCCATCTGCAGCGCGGCCATTGGCGCATAGATGGTTCGGCCATATCGTTCAATGACGGTCCCGGCCAGCTCCTTCTTCTTGCTGGCGTCCGCGCCGTTGATCGCCTTGAGCAGTTCTTCATAGACGACGGCCGCTTGCTGCCCCTCGCGCCGCTCATACCAGCGCCAGCCGTTGTAAGCGGCAATCGCGAGCAGCACCAGCGTCGTCGCCGTCAGGATGAAGTTGCCGTATTTCTCCCACCACGCCTTCATCGAGGCGAGTTGTTCCTGTTCCTGCAGATCGTATGCCATCACCCTCACTCCGAAATTCGTTCCAGCGCATTCACCAACGCGTCGCCGATCTGCGCCAACGGCAGCACGGTCTGCGCCGCAAAGGGCGCGTCGGCCCCGCGTGTCCGCAGCCCCTTGATCGCCACACTTTGCTGCGCCGCCTCTGCCTCTCCGACGATCAATGCGAATTCAGCGCCACTGGCGTCGGCCTTGCGCATCTGCGATTTGAGGCTACCGTCGCCGGCGTGAAGTACGACGTCAAGTCCCGCATCACGCAACTGTTCCGCCGCGAGCATCGCCAGCGTTTGCGTCGCCCCGCCCTGATGCAGCACGTACACATCGCACAGCGCCGGCACGAACGAGGTCGCCGCCTCACGCATCAATTCGATCACGCGTTCGACCCCGATCGCAAAGCCGCAGGCCGGCGAAGGCCTGCCCCCGAGCATCTGGAACAGCGGATCGTAGCGACCGCCGCCGCAGATCGTACCCTGCGCGCCAAGTCGGTCGGTGATCCATTCGAACACGGTGAGGTTGTAGTAGTCGAGCCCGCGCACTAGGCGATGATTGATCGTGTAGTCGACGCCACCGACCCTCAGCAGCTCCTGCAGGCGCTCGAAATGCGCGAGTGACTCCTGGCCGAGGTACGCGAGCAGCGAGGGGGCATGGGTGACAAGATCCTGCATCGTCGGATTCTTGGTGTCGAGGATGCGCAGCGGATTGGTGTGCAGCCGACGCTGCGCGTCGGCATCGAGCGCGCCGGAGTGCTTCTCGAAGTAGGCAATTAGGTCCACACGATGCCGTGCGCGCTCTTCGCGCTGGCCGAGCGAATTGATTTCCAGCCGCGCGGGTCCGATGCCGAGGATGCTCCACAAGCGCTTGAGCATCACGATGTGCTCGGCGTCGATGTCCGGCCCCGCAAACCCCAGCGCCTCGACGTTGACCTGATGGAACTGGCGGTAGCGTCCGCGCTGCGGACGCTCGTGGCGGAACACCGGCCCCATGGACCACACGCGGCGCGGGCCGTCGTAGGTCAGGTTGTGCTCGATCGCGGCGCGCACGACTCCGGCGGTGAATTCGGGACGCAGCGTCAGATGCTCGCCGTTCAGTCGATCTTCGAACGAGTACATCTCTCTTTCGACGATGTCGGTGACTTCGCCGATGCCCTTCACGAAAAGCTGCGTGTACTCGACGATTGGCGTCCGGATCTGCTGATTGCCGTAGGAGCGCAGCAGATCGATCGTGCGCGCCTCGAATGTCTCCCACAGCGGCGCATCTGCGGGCAACAGGTCGTTCATGCCGCGCACTGCGGCGGGTTTCTGCTTGCTCATCCGGTTCAGGCGCGCAAACGGCCGTACTTGCGCTGCACGTAATCTTCGACGATCGCCTGGAACTCCGCCGCGATGCGCTCTCCTTTGAGCGTGACCGTACGTTCGCCGTCGACAAAGACGGGAGCGACCGGCTGCTCGCCCGTGCCCGGCAGCGATATGCCGATATTGGCGTGCCTGCTTTCGCCCGGCCCATTGACGACGCATCCCATGACCGCAACGTTCATCGACTCAACACCCGGGTACTGTGCCCGCCACGACGGCATCCGGTCGCGCAGATAGTTCTGGATCTTCTCTGCCAGCTCCTGGAAGAAAGTGCTGGTGGTTCGACCGCAGCCGGGACACGCAATCACCAGCGGCGTGAAGGCGCGCAGCCCCATCGTCTGCAGGATCTGCTGCGCCACCTCGACTTCCTTGGTGCGCGGCTCGTTGGGTGCCGGCGTGAGCGATACGCGGATTGTGTCGCCGATGCCTTCCTGCAACAGCACGGCCAGTGCGGCGGTCGAGGCAACGATGCCCTTGCTGCCCATCCCCGCCTCGGTCAGCCCCAGATGCAGCGGGTAATCGCAGCGGCGCGAAAGCTCGCGATACACCGCGATCAGATCCTGCACACCGCTCACCTTTGCCGACAGCACGATCATGTCACCGCGCAGACCCAGTTCCTCGGCGCGCACGGCGCTCTCGATCGCGGAGCGCACCAGGGCCTCGCGCAACACGGCACCCGCATTCCATGGCTCCGCGCGGGCGGCGTTCTCGTCCATCATGCGCGCCGACAGCTCCTGATCAAGCGAACCCCAGTTCACGCCGATGCGAATCGGCTTGTCGAGGCGGCACGCGATTTCGACCATGCGGGCGAAGTTGTCTTCGCGTTTGCTGCCACGGCCGACATTGCCGGGATTGATGCGATACGCCGAAAGGGCGTCTGCGCAACCCGGGAAGTCCGCAAGGAGTTTGTGTCCGTTGTAGTGGAAGTCTCCCACCAGGGGAACGTCGATTCCCATGCGGTCGAGCTGCGCGCGGATGGTTGCGACCTCCGCCGCGGCCTCGCGCGAATTGACGGTGATGCGCACGACCTCCGAGCCGGCCTGCGCCAGCTCCTTCACCTGGATCGCCGTGGCAATCGCGTCGACCGTATCGGTGTTGGTCATCGACTGCACAAGCACAGGCGCATCTCCGCCGATGAACGCAACCCGCTCACCCCATCGCACGCGTACCTGCCTCGTCGCGCGCCGCGGTGCCGGCGCCGATTGCGTCGGCAGGCAATTCCAGTTTTCGACCGGCTGATTCACGCTTGATCCTGCCTATTGGACCGTGAGGCGCGCCACATTGCCGGCGCTTGTCACGGGTTTCAGGTCCACTGTCCTGCCGCCGTACTCGAGCGACACCGCCGACGCATTACCGATCACAAGTTGATACGGCGGTTTACCGCGGATGATCTGTTCTGTCCCGGCCGGATTATTCTGGGACAGAAGCACCGTTCCATCTTGCTGTGTCAATTCGACCCAGGAGATCTCGCGAAAACTCAGGCGCAATGCAGCCGGCTCGATCGCTGGCGCAACGATCGGTGCCAGCACCTCAACTCCTTTGGCGGGTTGCGACTGCGTAAGCGCTTCGGCATTGGATGCGGTTCGCGAACTCGTCAACGCCAGTGGTTCCGGCGCGGCCGCGGCAGTTGCTGCGGCGCCGCTCACTGTCCATGCCGGTGCCACGGTCAGCGTCGCAGCAACAGGAGAGATATTTCCGGGACCTACACTCGAAACTGCCTGGCGCGATCGCGAATTGCTGATCCATCCTGCAACCGCAAAGACAAGCAGCGCCCCGACCGCGCCAACGATCACGAACGCCCGCGAGAATCGCTCTCGCTCCGCCGGGTGCACCAGCGGCGATCGTGCCTGCGCGGGCGCATCGACATTGATTCCAGGCTCGAGAATCCGATTCAACGCGCCAATCAGCGGCGCCGGATCAAGCCGGACTTCCTTGGCGTAGTTACGGACAAAGCCGCGCAGAAACGCCGGTCCAGGCAGAACGGCAAGATTCTCGCCCTCGATCGCAATCACCTGCTTTGGACTGAGGCGCAGCCGGGCGGCGATGTCATTGACCGACAATGACAGCGCCTCGCGCGCGCTCGCCAGGCGCGGCCCAAAGGACAAGCCGGTTGGCTCAGGGCTCGATGCGGTTTCGGTCGCCGCACCGGAGTTGGTCTCATTCATCGAAAGCACCGCGCGCCAGCGCCGCGGCCTCGGCCGAGTTCGGGAAACGCCGGCGCAGTTCATCCGCCAACTGCCGTTCCAGACGCAGGTCGGCGTTGGCTCGCGCGATGCGCAGTCCGAGCCAAAGCAGCTCTACCGGCGCGTTCGGCCCCTTTTCCAGCAGGCCGTAGTAGAAGTTCGCCCGGTCTACCTGCTTGCTCGCGAGGTACAGTCGTGCGAGCTGATACTTGGTCATCGGGTTGGCCGCATCCAGCTCGAACGAACGACGCAGGAAACCTTCCGCCGCAGCCTTGTCCTGCACGCGCAGCATGCACAGGCCTGCGTTCTGCATCGCCAGCCCCGGCGTGCGATACAGGCGATTGCTCGCCGCACGCTGAAAGAAGTCGATCGACTCACGCTCGCGCCCCGTCTGGCACAGATACCACCCGTGGTTGTTCTGAATCTCGGGGTTGCTTGGCTCGAGCCGCAGCGCCTGCGCATAGCTCGTATCGGCCTCGCGGCGATCGCCGAGATCGAGGTAGATCAGCCCAAGCATTGAATGCGCCAGTGCGTAGCTCGCGTCGGCCTGCAACGCGCGCCGGACCTCTTCAAGCGCGATCGCAAGCTGCCCCTTCTGGTAGTAGTTCGCGGCCAGCTGCAGCCGAATCTCGGCGCGCTTGCGGGGATCGGTCTCTGCCTGCTGCGCGCTCGGGCGCGCTTCGGGCACCGGTACGCCATTGACCGTGGTCGTCGTCGTACACCCCGACACCATCCAGAGGCCCACCAGCAGCAACAAAACCCCGGTCGTTTGCCGCATCTTTGCTCCAGCTATGCGGAGACCACGACGGGCGGCAACCGCTGCGCGCGTCGTTCGCTCAACCGTGTGCGGTCCTTGACCTCACCGGCGAGCTGTCCGCACGCGGCATCGATATCGTCGCCGCGTGTCTTGCGCGTGGTGGTCACGATGCCGGCGTCGATCAAGATCTGAGCAAAGGCGCGGATCCGTTCCGGCGACGAGCGCGCCAGTCCCGTCCCGGGAAACGGATTGAACGGAATCAGGTTGAACTTGCATGGCACGTCCGCAACCAGGTCGATCAATTCGCGTGCATGCGCATCGGCATCGTTGACGCCGTCGAGCATCACGTATTCGAACGTGATGAAGTCACGCGGCGCCACGCGCAGGTAACGACGGCACGCCGCCATCAGTTCGCGCAGTGGATGCTTGCGATTCAGCGGCACCAGTTCGTCGCGCAGCGCGTCGTTGGGCGCATGCAGCGAAACCGCGAGCGCCACCGGACACTGCCCGGCCAGCTTATCCATCTGCCGCACCAGTCCGGAGGTCGACACCGTCACGCGTCGCCGCGAAAGACCGTACGCATCGTCGTCGAGCATCAAGCGCAACGCCGGCACCACTGCATCGAGGTTCTGCAGCGGCTCGCCCATTCCCATCATCACGACGTTGCTGATCACGCGGTCGTGTTCGGCCGTCACGCCGGAGGCGGCGCGCAATGCGTGTTCGGCCAGCCACAGCTGGCCGATGATCTCCGCCGTCGTCAGGTTGCGATTGAATCCCTGCTTTCCGGTTGAGCAGAACGCACAGTTCATCGCGCAGCCTGCCTGGGTCGAGATGCACAAGGTGCCGCGTTCTTCTTCCGGGATGAATACCGACTCCACTGCATTGGCTTGCCCGACGTCGAGCAGCCATTTGCGCGTGCCATCGGCCGAGATCGAATCCCGGATCACGGCAAGCGCTGCGATGCTCGCGCGTAGTGCCAGTTTTTCGCGCAGTGATTTCGCCAGATCGCTCATCGAGTCAAACTCGCTCGCACCACGCCGATGAATCCAGCGCGAAAGCTGGCGCGCGCGGAACGGCTTTTCGCCGATTCCTTCGACGAAACCCTTCAGCGCGGCGGCGTCCAGCCCAAGCAGGTTGATTCGATCCATTGCTGCGTCGGTGAAAGGCCTCGATCAGCGCGCGTGGATGTTCATGAACGGAAAGAAGAACGCGATTTCGTTGCGTGCGGTCTCGGGCCCGTCGGACCCGTGGACTGCGTTGGCGTCGATACTGTCGGCGAAGTCAGCGCGGATGGTGCCGGGTGCTGCCTTCTTCGGATCGGTGGCCCCCATCAGCTCGCGGTTACGGGCGATTGCGTTCTCACCTTGCAGGACCTGCACCATGATCGGACCCGAGATCATGAAGTCAACCAGGTCCTTGAAGAAGGGCCGCTCTCGATGCACGGCGTAGAACGCCTCGGCATCCCCGCGCGACAGATGCATCATGCGCGCCGCAGTGATCTTCAATCCTGCCGCCTCAAAGCGCGCCAGGATCCTGCCGACCGCGTTCTTCGCAACCGCATCGGGTTTGATGATGGAAAGAGTTCTTTCAACGGCCATTTCTTCTCGCTCGTGTTCGCTTGTGAAATCGATGGCGTCGATCGCGGCAGGCAGCCGGCGGGACGTTATCGATGAACCGAAAAACCTTCGATAAATGAAGGTGTTAGGGACTTTGATAAACGCTAAATCTTAGCACGTCAGCGCGTGCGAACGCGACCTTCGGCGCGTCAGTCTCCGGGCTCGAAAACCGCAATCGACTCGACGTGGGACGTGTGCGGAAACATATTGATCACTCCGGCCGCACTCAGTTTCCACTTGCCTTCATGAACCAGAATGGCAGCGTCGCGGGCCAGCGTGGCTGGGTTACACGACACGTAAACGAGCCGGCGCGGCCGACTCGTCGCAGCGGCCAGGCTGCGCGCGATTGGCAGCGCCCCCTCGCGCGGCGGGTCGATCAGCACGCGATCCACCCTTCCCAGCTTCCCCACGGTCGAACTCCAGTCAGCGTCGGTCCATTCGAGCAGGTTGCGCGCCTCGAACCCGGCCACGTCGTCCAGTCCGTTGCTGCGCGCGGCCTGCCGCGCCCGCTCGATTAATCCTGAGTTGCCTTCGAAACCGAGCACGCGCTCGGCTCTCCTCGCCAGCGGCAGCGTGAAGTTGCCAAGGCCACAGAAGAAGTCGATCACGCGGTCGGTCGCTGAGACGTCCAGCAGCCGAATCGCGCGACGAACGAGTACCTCATTGATCTGGTGATTGACCTGAGTGAAGTCCGTCGGCAAGAACGGAAGCGTCACGTTGAACTCCACCAACGACAGCGACAGCGAGCGCCGGTCCTCAGCATCAAGCGGCGTGACCGATTCCGGGCCGCCAGGCTGCAACCACAGCGAGATTTGATGAAGGCTGCGAAACGCGTGCAGTTGTTCCAGGTCCTCGCTTGTGAGCGCCTGTAGCACGCGAAGCACGAGCACGACGGCTTGTTCCCCAGCCGATGTGGCAACGGTCACCTCGATCTGCGGTAGCCGGTCGCGCAATGAAAGTGTGGCCACCAGTTCGCGCAGCGGCACGATCAGTGCAGCGACGCGTTCGGGAAGCACGGCACAGGTCCGCATGTCAGCCACGTAGCTGCTGGCGCGCTCGTGGAAGCCGACCAGCACCCCGCCTTTCTTTGCGACATGGCGCACCGTCAGCCGAGCGCGATGCCGGTAATGCCATGCGGGACCGATGATCGGCCGCAAAACGACCTCCGGCCGCAGTCTTCCAAGGTGCCACAACGTGTCCTCGAGCACGCGCTGCTTGAGCGCAACTTGCGCGCGCGGCTCGAGGTGCTGCATCGAGCAGCCGCCACATGCGCCGGCATGCAGGCCAAAGTGCGGGCAGCGCGGAACGCCACGCATCGCGCTTTCGCGCAGAATCTGGAGCACGCGCGCAGTGTCGTACCGGGGCTTGGCGCGTACCAGTTGCACGCGGACGCGCTCGCCGGGCAGAGCACCCTCGGCAAACACCACTTTGCCGTCGTGGCGCGCGACCCCGCGACCGTCCAGATCGAGCGAATCGATCTCAACTTCGAACGTCTCACGCTGCTTCAATGTTCCGGCCAGGCAGCGAGATACTCGTTCCAGTGCGCCGCACTCGTCTCCTGCAACGCCGTTCGCACGAGGTCGAGTTCGGCACGGTAAGCGGCCGCGGTCAGCACGCCTCGCATTTTCTGGAAGCGGCAGAAGATCAGATACGTGTTGACGACGTCGGTCTCGCAGTAGTCGCGGATCTCATTCAGGCGCCCGGCCGCAAATGCGCCCCAGACCTTGCTGCCATCGAGCCCGACTTTGCCGGCGAATCCCGCGAGTTTGGACAGGTCGTCGAGCGGAACGCTGGCGCGGGGCTGATAAAGCGCCAGCAGGTCCATCAGGTCCAGGTGGCGCGCGTGATAGCGACTGATGTAGTTGTTCCACTTGAAGTCGCGATCGTCATCACCCATCTCCCAGTAGCGCGGCGCACTGACGCCGTGGATCAGCCCCCTGTAGTGCAGCACCGGAAGGTCAAAGCCGCCGCCGTTCCAGCTCACCAGTTGCGGCGTGTAGCGGTCGACCAGTTTGAAGAAATCCTGGATCAGCTTCGGTTCGTCGTCGCGCTCGGTGCCGAGACAGCGCACGCGAAAGCCCTGATCGTCACGAAATGTGCAGCCGATCGCGACCACGCGATGCAGATGGTGCTGCAGGAAGTCGCTCCCCGTCTTCTCGCGCCGCTCGGCGAATGCCTGCGCCGCCACATCTTCATCCGAAGCGTCACGCCACTGTGGGCGCAGTCGACGCAGGCCGGCCACGTCGGGCACTGTTTCAATATCGAAGACCAGGGTTGGAATCACGCCGAGATTCTATCGATCGAACACAAGGGCAAAGGGCCGCTTCAATGCCCGGCGCTCAAAGCAGTTCATCGCGCTCGACGCCCGCGGCGCGCAGCGAGCGCTTCAGACGCAACAGCGCTTCCTGCTGAATCTGCCGCACGCGCTCACGCGTCAGCTCGAGTTCAAGTGCGACCTGTTCAAGCGTCGCCGCCTCGCCACCGTCGAGCCCGAAGCGGCGCTCAATGACCCGGCGCTGCTTCAGCGGAAGTCGCTCCAGCCACTCGTGCGCCAGGCGCTCCAGCTCATGAAGGCCCGCGCGTTGTTCAGGCAACGGCGCTTGCGAATCGCTGGTGACGTCGAGCAACGAGGACGCCGGATCGTTCTGAAGCGGGGTGTCGAGCGAAGTCGTTGCTTGCGCAAGATTCAATATGTCAGCGACCTCGTCCGTGGAATGACCGACGAGATGCGCAATATCCTCAATTCGTGCGTCGCGCCCTGATCCGTTCGCGGTGAGCACGCGCTCCAGGTAGCGCTTGGCGCGCAAGACCTGATTCAGTTCACGGATCACGTGCACCGGCAAACGCACGACGCGCGCCTGGTTGAAAACCGCGCGCTCGACGGACTGCCGTATCCACCAGGTCGCGTAGGTCGAGAAACGGAATCCGCGCTCCGGTTCGAACTTCTCGATCGCATGGATCAGCCCGAGATTTCCTTCCTCGACCAGATCGAGAAACGCGACTCCGCGGCCCATATAACGCCTGGCAATCGAAACCACCAGTCGCAAGTTATGCTCGATCATCAGCTGGCGAGATGCGAAGTTGCCCTGACGGGCAGCAACCGCGTGTGCAAACTCCTGCTGCGGCGTGAGCAGAGGTCGCGTACCGATCGCGTTCAGATAGCGCTGGATGGAATCGACACCCGAATGTGGCGCCGCCTCACATTCCGCCGTTGCGGCAGGATCGCCCAGGTCGAGTCCCTCGATTTCTTTGGCGTCGTCGGGCGCGACCGGGATGTCTTCCGCGTCTTCCGCGAGTGTCACATCAAGGGCGAATCCCTCCTTGACTGCCATTGCCTGCCCTTCGATCGCGGCATGGCGACGCGCCATGACCGGATCACAGTATCGAATCAGCGCGGCGGCAGGTATTGCAGTGGGTCAACCGGCTTGCCGCCGCGTCGGATCTCGAAGTGCAGCTTCGGCGCCGATGCATCACTCTTGCCCGCTTCGGCGATTCGCTGGCCGCGCTTCACGGCCTGCCCCTGCTTGACGAGGATCTGCCGGTTGTGAGCATAGGCGGAAATGAACTCATCGTTGTGCTTCACGATCACCAGGTTGCCGTAACCGCGCAGGCTGCTTCCGCTGTAGACGACGCTGCCGTCGCCGGCCGCCAGCACCGGATCGCCCTCTCGCGCCGCGATGTCGATTCCCTTGTTGCGCTTGTCGTCGAACTTTTCGACCACCTTTCCGGACAGCGGCCATGTCCAGATCAAGTCGGTAACGGCAGGATTCGGCGCGGGAGCTACCGAAGGTGGTGCCGAAACCGCGGGCGCAACCGGCGTTGCCGGGGCCGTTGCGGTCCCGGCCAACGGCGGCGTCAGCGGGCGGGACTGTGCGTCGGTCGCCGGCGTGACTGGAGTCACCACCGCGGTTTCGGGCGGCGGGATCACACGCAGCTCCTGCCCGATGCGCAGCTTGTTCGGATCGTCAATATTGTTCCAGCGCGCAATGTCTCGATGGTCGCGACCGAACGCGGTCGCAATGTCGCGCAGCGTGTCGCCCTTCTGCACGAGATAGACGCCGTCACGCGCCTCTCGCGGCGAGGGCGGCGCGCCAGTGGAGTCCGTCGCGCCAGAGCCCGCCGACGGCGCGCGGTCCGCGATCGGCGCCTGCCGTACCCCGGTCGTCGTGCACGCTGCCACCAGCACGACGCCAAGCAGCGCGCAACCGACGCGACGAATCAGATTGAACTTCCAGTTCATGCCCAAAACCACATCGATCATTTCGTTCCCAAGCGCAAGGGTACGAAGCGCGCGGACTGCACTGCCTTCTCCGTCACGCGGCCAGCGGCGTCCTTCGTAATCACTTTCAGTGACTGATCGTCTCGCTGCGATGTCGTTATAACCGGGGCAACGATTCGACCCCCTGGTTTCAATTGTTCGATCCAGGCGGGAGGAATGCGTTCGCCCGCGGCGGCTGCGACGATCGCATCGAATGGTGCCTCGCTCGCAATTCCTTCGACACCGTCGCCAAATACCAGCCGCACGTTGGGCAATCGCAGCGGGCGCAGGTTCCGTCGCGCCAGTTCGTGCAGCGGGCGCACGCGCTCGATTGAAATGACGGTGCCAAACAATCGCGCGAGCACAGCCGATGCGTATCCGCATCCGGTTCCGATCTCGAGCACCTTCGCGGTCTTTGGCAATGCAATCGCCTCAACCGCAAGCTCGGCGATTCGGGCAACACTGTACGGACGTGAAATGGTCTGACCATGGCCGATCGGCAGCGCGGTGTCTTCATACGCGCGACTGGCCAACGCTGGATCAACAAACAAGTGTCGCGGCGCCCACTCCATCGACTCCAGAGTGCGTTCATCCTTCACCCCTTGCGCCCGCAAGCGTTCAACCATGCGCGCACGGACGCGCTCGGACGCCAGGCCGGTATTGGGCGACAGCGTCGGCGGTGGCTTCAGTTGCGGCCGCGCTGAAGCCATGCGTCAACCTTTGGAAGCTGGCCGGTATGCGTCAGATCGATCTGCAGCGGTGTGACCGAGACATAGCCGTTCGCCGTGGCATGAAAATCCGTGTCCGGGCCGGCATCAAGCGCGCCGCCTGCCGGGCCGACCCAGTAAATCGTGTCGCCGTGCGGGTTCTGTGCCCGGATCACCGGTTCAGATGGATGCCGCTTGCCAAGCCGGGTGCAGCGGATTCCACGCACTTCGCCACGGGGAAGGTTGGGAATGTTGACGTTCAGCAGCGTGGGCGAGGTCAAGGGCTCCTCACACCAGCGGGCGACGATTTCCCCCGCGATCTGTTGCGCACTGTCCAGATGCTCGTAACCTTTGTTGATCAGCGAAAACGCGATTGAAGGCACGCCGAACAGATAACCTTCCATCGCGGCCGCGACAGTGCCTGAATAGATCGTGTCGTCACCCATGTTCTGGCCATTGTTGATTCCGGAAACGACCAGGTCGGGCCGATGATCAAGCAGTCCCGTCAAAGCCACATGGACGCAGTCGGTCGGAGTCCCGTTGATATAGAAGAACCCGTTACCGGCACGCTGAACCGAAAGCGGCCTTGACAGCGTGAGTGAGTTACTCGCACCGCTGTGATTCTGCTCAGGTGCGACGACGAACACCTCGCCGTACGGACGTATCACTTCGACCAGTGCCGCAAGGCCAGGCGCGAGGTAACCGTCGTCGTTGGAAACGAGAATACGCATCCACTAAATGAAGCGGCCGGTGTACGCCCCGCGCACACCGGCCTTCTTCGGGAACCCTCATGGTCGGGGCGGCGGGATTCGAACTCGCGACCCCTTGCACCCCATGCAAGTGCGCTACCAGGCTGCGCTACGCCCCGAACGCGAATAATTGTACACGCGACCCTCATCGCTCCTTGTGCAGCATGCCGCGAATTGTCTCCAGCTCAGAGCGTACTTCGGACAGATCAGGCACGACCATTGCAGTGCGCGCGCCACCATTGCCGCTGCGCGGACCCCGGCCACCGTCGTCAAGGCGATTGCGTGCGCCGCTGATTGTGAAGCCCTGCTCATACAGCAATTCACGGATGCGTCGAACCAGCAGGACTTCATGATGCTGGTAATAGCGGCGGTTGCCGCGCCGCTTGATGGGCTTCAGTTGCGTGAACTCCTGTTCCCAGTATCGAAGCACGTGCGGCTTGACGCCGCATAGATCGCTGACTTCGCCGATCGTGAAGTAGCGCTTGGCCGGAATCGGAGGCAGCGCACTGCCTGCACGATGATTGATGTCGGTCCGTTGCATTGAAGACGAGAACGGCCCTATCGGAAGCGTGTTCGGAAGATCCCGGCCACGTGCCCTATCGGACGTCCTGTGCGACCGATACTGCGGTCTTCAGCTTCTGGCTCGGATGGAACGTCACGACGCGACGCGCAGTGATGGCGATCTCCTCGCCAGTCTTCGGATTGCGCCCCGGGCGCTGTGGTTTGTCGCGCAACTGGAAATTGCCAAAGCCTGACAGCTTGACGGATTCCCCGCGCTCGAGTGCAGCGCGGATCTCGTCAAAGAACGCATCCACCATGTCCTTCGCTTCGCGTTTGTTCAGGCCAAGCTTCTCAAACAGCGCGTCGGCCAACTCGGCCTTGGTGATGGTCCGAGCGCCGTGATCCGCTTCCTGCGAGGGCAGCGCTGGGACATCTGCAAACTTAAACGCGGTCAGGTCCGATTCGTTTTGCATGTGTTTCATTGTCGGAGTTTGGCGCCAATGCGCGCCGTCAATCCTGCGACCACGACGGCGATGGAGGCATCCACGTCCGCATCGCTCAGAGTCCGTTCAGTATCTTGCAGAACGATTCTGAACGCAAGGCTTTTCTCTTTATTTAACAAAGCGTTAGCGCCTACTCCCGCGACTTTGCTTGAATCAGGCGACGATGCACGGTAAAGATCAAACAGACGGAATTCCCGCAGGGACGAAAGGCGCTCATCCGTTTGTCTGAGTTCCTCTACCAAGTCCACTACCTGCTGCGCGGAGACTTGCTCCTCGACAATCAGCGCGAGGTCGCGCACCACCGCAGGAAAGCGCGGAACGGGTTGTGCTGCGGGCACGCGAGCGCCAAGGATCGACTCAACATCAAGCTCAAAGACGATCGGTGCCTTGGGCAGTTCATGCTGTTGCTGCCAGCGCGGATGCAGTTCGCCGATCCAGCCAATTCCGCGCCCCTCGCTTTCGATGCGTGCGGCCCGTCCCGGATGCAGCGCCGGATGCTCGGCCGCGACGAAGCGCAGCGAGTCGCTCCCGATCAATCGTTCCACATCGCCCTTGACATCGAAGAAGTCGACCTCCCGTTTGCGTTCACCCCACTGCTCATCTGCGGCGAAGCCGTAAGCCAGCCCGGCGATACGCAGCGGCTGCTCGGTGCCGCCGACCGCGAGCGGGCCGTCGCCAGCCGCAGGATTGCGCAGGAAGACGCGGCCGAGTTCGAACACCCGTACGCGGTTTGCCTTGCGATTGAGGTTGTACTTGAGAGTCGACACCAGTCCGCCGAACAAGGTCGAGCGCATCACGGCAAATTGTGTGGCGATCGGGTTCAGAACCTTGATCGGCGACTCGTTGCCGGCAAAGGCGCGTTCCCATTCGGCATCGACAAATGAGAAATTCACCAGTTCCTGGTAGCCCGCCTGCGCCAGTTCGCGCCGCAATGCATGCGGCGAGCGTCGATCTTCGCGTGCTGCGCGCATTGCGGCGCGCGTGCGCGGCGGGTGCGCCGGGATGCGCTCGAATCCCCACAGCCGCGCCACTTCCTCGATCAGGTCTTCCTCGATCTCGAGATCGAAGCGATAAGGAGGCGGCGTGACCAGGAATGCATCGGTGCTGCGCTTGAAGGCGAGGCCGAGACGGTGAAACACTTGTTCGATCTCCTCGTCGCTGATCGACACGCCGAGGATCCTGCGGCACCGATCCACCCGCATCCGCACCGGCCTGCGCTCTGGCAGGCGCAGGATTTGATCATCGATTGGCCCAACTCCGGTCTCCTCCGTACCGCAGATCGACAGTACAAGTCGGGTGATGACGTCGATGTGATCGACCGTGGTGGAAAAATCGACACCACGCTCGAATCGATGTGCCGCGTCGGTCGAGAAGTTGTAGCGGCGCGCGCGCCCCTGGATCGACTCGGGCCACCAGAACGCGGCTTCGATGTAGATGTTGCGGGTTGCAAGTGATACCGCGGTCGCCTCGCCTCCCATGACGCCCGCCAGCGCCTCGACACAGGCATCGTCGGCGATCACGCCGACCTGTTCGTCGACCTCGACGGTCTGGCCGTTGAGCAGCTCGACCCGCTCTCCCTTTCGGCCCCAGCGAACCTGCAAGCTGCCATGCACCTTGTCCAGATCGAAGATGTGCGACGGACGCCCATGCTCGAGCATCACGTAGTTGGAAATGTCCACCAGCGCCGAAATCGGGCGTTGGCCGCTGCGCTCGAGACGCTGCTTCATCCATTCCGGCGTTGGTGCTGCGGCATTCAGCCCGCGCACGATGCGACCTGAAAAACGCCCACACAGATCCGGCGCATGAATCTTCACCGCCAGGCGTTCGTCAACCGTGGCCTCGATCGCCTCCACACCTGGCAGGACCAATGGCGCGCCTGTGATCGCCGCAACTTCGCGCGCAACTCCGATCACGCTCAGGCAATCGCCTCGGTTCGGCGTGAGCTTGATCGTCAGCTTGCGGTCCTCAAGCGCGAGGTATTCGCGCAAATCACGACCGATCGGTGCGTCGTCAGCAAGAATCATCAAGCCGCTATGGTCTTCGGACAGACCGAGTTCGCGCGCCGAGCACAGCATGCCCTGCGATTCAACTCCGCGCATCGAGGTGGCCTTGATGCGAAACTCGCCCGGCAGCTCTGCACCCAGCAGTGCGCAGGGCACACGGATGCCGGCCGCAACGTTCGGCGCGCCGCAGACGATGGCGAGTGTCGCGCCAGTGCCGGCGTCGACCTCGCACACCGTCAGCTTGTCGGCGTTTGGGTGCCGGGTCACTTCCACTACCCGGGCGACCACCACCTTGCTGAATGGGGGAGCGACCGGCTCGTTCGCTTCGACCTCCAGGCCCGCCATCGTGAGCTGGCTTGCCAGCTCGTCGCTCGAGATGGGAGGGTTGACGTACATGCGCAGCCACTGTTCAGAAAATTGCATCTGCGGTCTCCCGTATCAATTGAACTGCGACAGGAAACGCAGATCGCCCTCGAAGAACAGGCGCAGGTCGTCGACGCCATAGCGCAACATGGTGAGGCGCTCGAGCCCCGATCCGAAAGCAAAGCCGATGAACCTTTCCGGATCAAGCCCAAAGTTCCGGACCACGGTCGGGTGCACCTGGCCCGCGCCCGAGATTTCCAGCCAGCCGCCTTTCTTTGGCCCGCTGGTGAACATCATGTCGATCTCCGCGGAAGGCTCAGTGAAGGGAAAGAACGACGGCCGGAAGCGCACCTGCAGGTCATCGCTTTCAAAGAACCGGCGCAGGAAATCCGTGTACACGCCCTTCAGGTCGGCAAAGCTGATGTCTTCGTCGATCCACAAGCCCTCGACCTGATGGAACATCGGCGAGTGCGTGGCGTCGGAATCGACCCGATACGTTCGCCCGGGCGCGATCACCTTGATCGGCGGTTTGTGCATGCGGGCGTAACGCACCTGCATCGGCGAGGTGTGCGTGCGCAGGTTAAGCGGCAATCCATCGGTTCCGGTCAAGTCGACGTAGAACGTGTCCTGCATCGAACGCGCCGGATGATTCAGCGGGTTGTTCAGCGCAGTGAAGTTATGCCAGTCGGTTTCGATTTCCGGCCCGTCGGCAACGTCAAAGCCGATCGAGTGAAAGATCTCCTCGACCCGCATCCAGGTGCGGATCACCGGGTGAATGCCGCCAGCGCTGCGCTTGCGGCCCGGCAGCGTTACGTCGATCGACTCCTGTGCAAGCCGCGCGATGAGTTCTGCCTCCGCCAGTTGCGCTCGCCTTGCGGCCAGCAGCGCTTCGATCGCTTCCTTGGTGGCATTGATGCGCGCGCCCTGCGCACGTTTTTCTTCCGGAGCGAGTTTCGCAAGCCCTTTGAGCAGTTCTGTGATGCTGCCGCCCTTGCCAAGGAAGCGCGCCTTTTCGTTTTCAAGCGCAGCAGGCTGGTCGGCGGCGGCGAATGCCGCCTTGGCTTGGGCAATCAGTTGATCGAGTGGATCCATGAGGTCTCAAGAAACGAAAAACGGGGCCTGCCACCAAGGCCAGGCCCCGTTCTGTCAGTACGCTGCGCGCTGCGGGCGCGCGAGTGATTATGCGGCGAGGCTGGACTTGACCTTGTCGACGATCGCCGCAAATGCCGGCTTGTCGAGCACTGCCAGGTCGGCCAGAACCTTGCGGTCCATTTCGATCGCTGCTTTCTTCAATCCGGCGATAAAGACCGAGTAGGACATGCCTTGTTCACGTACGGCAGCGTTGATACGGGCGATCCAGAGCGAACGAAACACACGCTTGCGGGTACGCCGATCGCGATAGGCGTACTGCCCCGCCTTCATCACCGCTTCTTTGGCGACGCGGAAGACGCTCTTGCGGCGCTGGGTGTATCCCTTGGCCTGGGACAGGACTTTCTTGTGCCGCGCACGCGAGGTGACGCCACGTTTTACTCGAGGCATGGCTGCTCCTTAGGCGTACGGCATCATCCGACGCACAGACTCGACGTCAGACTTGTGCAGTTCCACCGGACCGCGCAGGTGACGCTTGGCCTTGGTGGTCTTCTTGGTGAGGATATGGCGTTTGAACGCCTGTCCGCGCTTGATGGATCCGCTGGAGCGGACGATAAAGCGCTTTGCGGCGCTCTTCTTGGTCTTCATCTTGGGCATGTGCCCTCCTTTTTTGGATGACGGCAGGCGCTCATGAAGAGACTTTGTTGCCCGCCTTCACTTGTGATCGCGGCGTGCCACCGACCGAGCAGCACACCGCCGGAGAAACCTACTTCTACTTCTTCTTCTTCGGCGCCAGCACCATGATCATCTGCCGTCCCTCGAGCCGCGGAAACGCTTCAACCTGACTTACTGCTTCAAGATCGGCTTTGACCCGCTCCAGCAGCTTCAGGCCCAAATCCTGGTGCGCCATTTCGCGCCCCCGGAATCGCATCGTGACTTTGGCCTTGTCACCTTCCTCCAGAAACGCGTGCAGCTTGCGTACCTTGGTCTGGTAATCATGATCGTCCGTGGCAGGTCGAAACTTGATCTCCTTGACCTCGATGACCTTCTGCTTCAGCTTCGCCTCATGCGCCTTCTTCTGCTCCTGGTACTTGAACTTGCCATAGTCCAACAGGCGACAAACTGGCGGTACCGCAGTGGGAGCGATCTCGACGAGGTCAACTTCGGCCTCCTCCGATAACCTCAAGGCTTCCGCCAGGCTAACAATGCCGAGCGCCTCGTTGTTCACTCCCGACAGCCGCACTTCTGTGGCTGTGATTTCCCGATTCAGTCGATGCGAACGTTCCTGAGCGATGGTCTTTGACTCCGAAAAAGAAAAAACTAAGCCGCGCCGCCCACGTTGCGTCGCTGCGCGACATCCTCTGCCAGTCGCGCAGCGAATGTGTCCCGGGGCATGACCCCGAGATCAACGCCACCGCGGGCCCGCACGGCCACCTGTCCCCCCTGCATCTCCTTGTCCCCGACCACGAGGATATAGGGAATCTTCTGCAGAGAGAGGGCCCGGATTTTATAAGTGATCTTCTCGTTGCGCAAATCGGCCTCTACCCTAAAGCCTTGTTTTTTCAGCGTTTGCGCAACATCGGCCGCATACGTTATCTGATGCTCGGAAATGTTCGCAACCGCCACCTGCACCGGCGCCAGCCAGGGAGGCATTGCGCCCGCATGATTCTCAATGAGGATGCCGATGAAGCGCTCCAGCGACCCGACCATCGCCCGGTGCAGCATCACCGGCACCCTGCGCGTGTTGTCCTCGGCCACGTACTCGGCACCAAGACGACCGGGCATCGAAAAGTCGACCTGCATCGTTCCACATTGCCAGGTACGGCCGATCGCGTCCTTCAGGTGGTACTCGATCTTGGGCCCATAAAAAGCGCCGTCGCCGGGCGAGATCGTGAACTCCACGCCGGAACGCCGCAGCGATTCCATCAACGCGTGTTCCGCCTTGTCCCAGACCTCGTCCGCGCCGATCCGCTGCGGCGGGCGCGTGGCGACCTTGTAGAGCACCTCTCGAAACCCGAAATCGGCATAGACGCGCTGCAACTGCGCTGTGAACGCGACACATTCGTCGAGGATCTGGTCCTCGGTGCAGAAGATGTGGCCATCGTCCTGCGTGAAGCCGCGCACGCGCATCAGGCCGTGCAGTGCGCCGGAGGCCTCGTTGCGATGACATTGACCGAACTCGCCATAGCGCAGGGGCAGGTCGCGATAACTGCGCAGATCGGATCGGTAGATCTGCACGTGCCCCGGACAATTCATCGGCTTGAGTGCGTAGTACCGATTCTCTGACTCCGTCGTGAACATGTGCTCGCGGTATTTTTCCCAGTGACCGGACGCTTCCCAAAGCGATCGGTCGAGGATCTGCGGCGCCTTGACCTCCTTGTAGCCGGTATCCCGATAAACCTGCCGCATGTACTGCTCGACGACTTGCCAGATCGCCCATCCTCGCGGGTGCCAGAACACCAGGCCCGGTGCTTCGTCTTGCCAGTGGAACAGGTCGAGTTCCTTGCCGAGCCGGCGATGATCGCGCTTTTCTGCCTCCTCCAGCATCTTCAGGTGAGCGTCCTGATCCTCCTTCTTTGCCCAGGCCGTTCCGTAGATGCGCTGGAGCATCTCGTTCCTGCTGTCGCCGCGCCAGTAGGCACCGGCGACCTTCATCAGCTTGAAGACCCTGAGCCTCCCCGTTGACGGCACATGCGGGCCGCGGCACAGATCGATGAACTTGCCCTCGCGATACAGCGAGATGTCTTCGTTGGCGGGAATTGCCGCGATGATCTCCGCCTTGTACTTCTCGCCGATCGACTCGAAGAACTTCACCGCGTCGTCGCGCTTCCAAACTTCGCGTGTGACGACTTCGTTCTTCGCGGCGAGTTCCGCCATCTTCTTCTCGATTGCCGCCAGGTCCTCGGGCGTGAACGGGCGTTTGTACGAGAAGTCGTAGTAGAAGCCGTTGTCGATCACCGGTCCGATCGTTACCTGCGCGTCGGGAAACAGTTCCTTCACCGCGTAGGCGAGCAGATGCGCCATGGAGTGGCGCAGGACCTCAAGGCCGTCGGCATCCTTTTCCGTGATGATGGCGAGCGTCGCGTCGCGCTCGATCACATGCGACGTGTCGACGAGTCTGCCGTCGACCCTGGCCGCCAGTGCGGCTTTGGCCAGGCCGGGGCCGATCGCGGCGGCCACGTCGGCCACGCTTACGGGCTTGTCGAACGACTTCTTCGAGCCGTCCGGCAATGAAATCGAAATCATTGTTTTCTCCGGCGAAAAAAAAGTGCGGTCGAGCCGCACTTTTTCGAAGGCGAACTCGTCCGGGCCCGTTAACTGCCGGTCGACGTAGTTCGGAAAAACATGCTCAGTCCCCCTCATTGCGGTGGTAGGCGCGATTGGACTCGAACCAACGACCCCCACCATGTCAAGGTGGTGCTC
>DAITAC010000078.1:5810-19875 GCA_036824465.1 Burkholderiaceae bacterium | reverse complement strand
TCGAGGTGTTTGCGGCCGGCGTCGGCGCACTCGCCAGACGCATCGATCAGATGGAACTGGCGAACATCCGCATCATCCAGCACGATGCCGTCGAGGTCGTGCGCGACATGCTGGCGCCCGATTCGCTTGCGGGCATCCACATATTTTTCCCCGATCCGTGGCCAAAAGCGCGCCACC
Organism: Burkholderiaceae bacterium; assembly: GCA_036824465.1. Classification (GTDB taxonomy): domain Bacteria; phylum Pseudomonadota; class Gammaproteobacteria; order Burkholderiales; family Burkholderiaceae_F; genus JAKOQB01. Next base: position 19,698 of record DAITAC010000078.1, on the reverse strand, counting down.
ACAAGCGGCGCCTGATAGCGCAGCCGTTTGTGGGTCGACTGGCGAGTCGCATTGCGCCCGGCGGCTATCTGCATTGCGCGACGGACTGGCAGCACTACGCGGAACAGATGCTGGACGTACTCGCCAACGAGCCGCAACTAAGCAACCTGCACGCGGACTTTGCGTCGTCACCGCGCAATCCGCTGTGCGAGCGGCCAACGACCAAGTTCCATGCGCGCGGCGAAAAACTCGGCCACGCCGTGTGGGATCTGGTGTTCGTGAGGAGCTAGGTCAAGTGCGCCAGCGCAGCGTCAAAAGCAGCGCGGGTTGAGGCGCCGAAGCAGGCAAAGATCACGCGCTCGATCGCCCGCGCTCGCGGCAAGGTATCGATCACCGCGCTGACCGCGACCTGCGCCGCCTGATCGACCGGATAGCCGAAGATGCCGCACGAGATTGCCGGAAATGCGATCGAGCGCAGGTTGTGCCGTTGCGCCAGTTCGAGCGAACGCACGTAGCATGAACGCAGCAGCTCGGGCTCACCACTCATTCCGCCACGCCATACAGGGCCCACCGCATGGATTACATGCTGCGCGGGAAGGTGATATCCGCGTGTGATCTTTGCGTCACCGGTGGCGCAGCCGCCGAGCGCGGCGCATTCAGCGGCGAGTTGCGGGCCGGCGGCGCGATGGATCGCGCCACAGACGCCGCCGCCGGGCGCGAGCATTTCGTTCGCCGCGTTGACGATTGCGTCGACCGCGAGCGTGGTGATGTCAGCTTCGACGACTTCGATCCGCGTCGTACCAGCGAGGCGCTCCATTTATGCCGCCCTCCCCGGGGCGATGGACGGTGCAGCGCGCATTCGCAGCACATCGTAGGCAAGCTTTGCACCCACCAGCAGCAGCGCCGCGAGCGCCGGCGCATGCAGGATCTGCAGCAGGAACCCGCCACCCAGCAATACGATGTGCAGCACAACGATCCTGCCGTACGGAGCAAACATCACGTGCTGCGGATCGGCACGATCGGCGCCATCTGCGTTCATCAACCACTGCACGGTTTCCATCCCGGCGCTCACGACCATCGCCAGCAGGGCGACGGTGCCAATGGCATCCGACCTCGCGCGCGCAAACAGCGCGAGCGCCGGATCGAACATGAATCGGTCATCGATGCGGTCGGCGCCGAATATGGATGTGATGAAGTACGCATGGGCCAGACAGAAAAGCCCGTAGTGGATGCTGAAGAAGACACAGAGAAACACACCGTTGAACGGCCGCCCCGAGCGCGCTGCGGCCACTCCCATCCGCACCAGGTTGAAGACACCGATGATGACGTTTTCGATCCAGTAGAACGCCAGCACCGTCACGGTCGACCAGCCGAAGAACAGTACCCCGGCCGCGATGACGACGGCGGACCCGATCGCCGCCGCGAGATCGAACCGGCGGTCTGCGCTCATCGAGCGATCACTCGGCCCAGTTCACCATCCCGCTGTACGCGGTCGCGAGGATCACGACGCCGAAGGCGATCCGGTACCACGCGAAGGCGCGGAAGTCGTGCGTCGAGATGTAGCGGATCAGCCAGCGGATGCACAGCAATGCGCTGACGAATGCGAATACCGAACCGACCGCGAACAGCGGCAGATCGGCGGCACTCAATGCGTCACGCTGCTTCCACACCGAATAAGCACCGGCCCCGATCAGCGTCGGAATCGCCAGATAGAAGCTGAACTCCGTGGCCGCCTTGCGCGACAGGCCGAAGATCATTCCGCCGATGATGGTCGCGCCCGAGCGGCTGGTGCCCGGAATCAGCGCGACACATTGCGCCAGGCCGACCTTCAGCGCATCGAGCGGCGACATGTCGTCGACCGTTTCCACGCGCGCGTGGCGCTGGCCTTCGAGGTCGCGTTCACCGTAGCGTTTCCTGTGGCGCGCTTCAACCCACAGGATGATGAACGCACCGACGATGAACGCAATGGCAACCGGCACCGGCGCAAACAGATGCGCCTTGATGATCTTGCCGAGCGAGAGTCCGAGCACGACCGCCGGAATGAAGGCGACCAGCACATTGAGCGCAAAGCGCTGCGCGATCGCGTCGCTGAACACGCCGGCCACCGTCGCTGCAATTCGCACGCGATACTCCCAGATCACCGCGAACATCGCGCCGGTCTGGATGGCGATCTCGAAGGTCTTGGCGGTCTCGCCGGTGAAGTTCAGCAGCGAAGCAGCGACGATCAGGTGCCCGGTGCTCGAGATCGGAAGAAATTCAGTCAGCCCCTCGACGATGCCGAGGATCGCCGCCTTGATTACCAGAAGCCAGTCCAATGCGCGCTCCCCGGATACGAAGCGCGCATTATCAGTGACGGTGCGAAGCGGTCAAATGCGGCGGTGACTGGCGGCGCTTGTCAGCCATTGGGAAGCGCGTCTAGCGCGGCGCGATGTCGATCTTCAACCCGGTGTAGCCAACACTGACGCCGGTCGCGCCGTAGGCGACCTGGTCCTGGCGCAGACGGTCCGCGGGCAATGCCATCAGCGGCAAGTCGGGAAGCGTCGCGCCCTTCTTGTCGCCGAGGCGCGCGAGGCTCAGAAACCGCGGCAATCCGGCGAGACGGACATCTTCTATCCGCACTTGAGTGAGGTCGATGCCGTTTCTCGCGGCATTCAGCGCCGGCTTGCCCGACACTTCCACTGCCACGCCGAGCGGCGCACCGACCGGACCATCGGGCAGTTTGAAGTTCCATTCAAGCTGCAGGCGTTCGGAGGCCGGCATCAGCGAGACCTCGGGCCGGCGCAGGTCGACGCCTTTGAGCAATTCCATCACGCCACCCAGATCAGTCTGGATCTGCTGCTCGATCTCGGATGTCGACAGCGTGATGGTTTGGGGGCCATGCGTTGTCGCGCAAGCGGTGACGAGCATGATCGATGCCACGACGATCAGACGGCGCATGGAATCCTCCTTGCGTTTCGGTGCTGCCCTCAACGTCCGTCAGGCATATTCGGCTGACGGTCAGGCTGACTATTCGTATCGCAATGCCTCGATCGGCAGCAGCTTTGACGCCTTGCGCGCCGGATAGAAGCCGAAGAAGACCCCGACCGCTCCCGCAAAGCCGGCTGCGAGCGCTACTGCCTGCGGCGTGATGTCGATGTTCCAGTTGGCGAATTCGCCGATCAGGAATGACGTCCCGGTGCCCAGCAGGATGCCGACCAGGCCGCCGATCATCGACAGCGTGATCGCCTCGACGAGAAACTGCTTGAGGATGTCCTTCGCGCGCGCGCCGACCGCCATGCGCAACCCGATCTCGCGCGTGCGCTCGGTCACGCTGACCAGCATGATGTTCATGATGCCGATGCCACCCACCAGCAGGCTGACGGAGGCCACCGCGGCCAGCAGCAGCGTCAGGACGCGACTCGATGCTTCCTGCGCCTGCAGCAGTTCGGTCAGGTTGCGGATCGTGAACGGATCGTCGGCGCCCGGCTGCACGCGCTGGCGCTGGCGCAGCAGGTCTTTCATCTTTTCCTCGACCTGCTTCATGTCGGCGCCGTCGGCGACCTTGACCGAGATCGTCCCGATGCGCCTCAGCCGGCCCTGCGCCTGGCCAAGCACGCGATTGCGCGCGGTCGAGATCGGCATCAGGATGATGTCGTCCTGGTCCTGTCCGAGCGCATTCTGGCCTTTGCGCGCCAGCACCCCGATGATGGTCAACGGCACCTTGCGTACGCGGATCACCTGATCGATCGGGTCCGAATCACCGAACAACTGCTGTGCCGTGGTCAGGCCGATCAACGCGACCTTGCCCGCGCCCGACATCTCTGCGTCCTCGAACGCGCGTCCCGCTGCGAGCGGCCAGTCGCGCGCGGTCAGGTAGTCGTTGGTGGTGCCGAAGAACTGCGTCGACCAGTTGGCGTTGCCCGCGACCACCTGGCCGGCACCGCGCAGTGACGGCGCTGCGACCACCACACCCTCGACCTCGCGTGCGATCGTCTCTGCATCGCCTTCGGTCAGCGTCTGCGCCGCGCCCGAACCCAGGCGCACGCCGCTCTGCGTGGTCGAACCCGGAATCACCAGGATCAGGTTCGAGCCGAGGTTCTTGATCTGCTCGCGCACGCGTTCCTGCGCGCCGCTGCCGATCGCGATCATCGCGATCACCGCGGCCACACCGATGATCATGCCCAGCATCGTCAGCGCCGAACGCAGCTTGTTCACGCGCAAGGCCTTGAGCGCGACGCGGAGGACGGCGAGCAGGTTCATGTCCGCCTATTCCGCCGCCACCGGCTGCGCGTCGAGCGCCGCGAGATCGGCGACCGCGTCGTGCGCGGCCTGGCGCTCGTCACTCTTGACGCGACCATCGCGGAACATGATCAGCCGGCTCGCATAGTCCGCGATGTCACGCTCGTGCGTGACAACCACGATCGTCATGCCGGTGCGGTTCAACTGCTGCAGCAGCGCCATGATCTCGACACTGGTGCGCGAATCGAGCGCGCCGGTCGGTTCATCGGCCAGAATCAGCGCCGGATCGTTGACCAGTGCGCGCGCGATTGCGACCCGCTGCTGCTGCCCGCCGGACAACTGCGATGGTTGATGATCGCCCCGCGCAGCCAGTCCGACCAGCGCCAGCTTCGCTGCCGCGCGGGTGTGACGATCTTTCGCCGTCACACCCGCATAGACCAGCGGCAGCTCGACGTTCTCGAGCGCGCTGGTGCGCGCGAGCAGGTTGAACTGCTGGAACACGAAGCCGATGCGAAGGTTGCGGATCGCCGCGAGTTCGTCGATCGTCATATGCGCGACATCGTCGCCCGCCAGCCGATAGCCGCCCGAGCTCGGGCGGTCGAGGCAGCCGATCATGTTCATGAAGGTCGATTTGCCCGAACCCGACGGCCCCATCACGGCGACAAATTCGCCCGCGTCGATCGCGAGCGTCACGCCCGCCAGCGCATGCACGGTGCTGTCGCCCAGCACGTAGTCCTTGCGCAGGTCGGTGACTTCGATCAGTGCGGCCATGGCAGCTTAGAAAAACATTCTCGGCGGCGCGCCCTTCTGCGCCGAGGTACCCGTGCCACCCGTCGTCTGCGTGCCGACGATCACCTCGGTGCCCTCCCCCAATCCTTCGCCGCTGACTTCAGTCGCGGTGCCGTCGGTGAGACCGACGCGAACATCGATCCCCTTCGGCTTGCCGTTTTCGAGCAGCCACACGCGGCCGCGCGTGGGCTGCCCGCTGCGGCCGGCCAGTTCAGCGACCAATTCGGCGTAACGCGGCTTTTGCTCAGGCTTCAGGATTTCCTCGACCTTGGCGCGCATCTCGGATCGCGCCGCCTGAGATGCCTTGCCGCGCTGCTCCTCGGGCAGATCGCGCAGCGCCGCGAACTTTGCGCGCATCGCGGTGAAGATCGGTTCAAGTTTCGCCTGCTGTTCCGCATCGAGCTTCAGCTCGGCCAACAGGCGATCGCGGAACTGCTGCAACTGCCCGCTCCCACCCGCGCCACCGCCCGCGCTGCTCTTGCCATCGGCCGTTGATTTCGACGCATCGCCCTGCTTGACAGGCGTCGCGTCATTCGCCGCCACGCCGGCAGGCCGGAAACGCAGTGCCGCATTGGGCACCTTGAGCGCACTGTCGCGCGTGTCGGTCACGATGCGCACGTTCGCCGTCATGCCGGGCAGCAACTGACCGCCCTCGTTGTTCGCGCTGACCAGCACCGTATACGTGACCACGTTCTGAACCGTCTGCGCGCTTTTCCGGATTTGCTTGACCTCGCCATTGAAGGTGCGGCCGGAAAACGCATCGACGGTGAAGCTCGCGCGCTGGCCGGCGCGCATGCGGCCGACATCGGCTTCGTCGATCGACGTTTCGACCTGCATGTCCGCGAGGTCCTTGGCGATCACGAACAGCTCCGGCGCCTGCAGGCTCGCGGCCACGGTCTGGCCGAGCTCGACGCTGCGCTTGATCACCACGCCGTTGACCGGTGCGCGGATCTCGGTGCGTGTCAGATCCACACGCGCCGATGCGAGCGCCGCCTCACGCTGGCGCAGCACCGCCTGGGAGCTCTTCACGTCCGCCAGCGCCAGGTCGAACAACGCCTGCTTGGCATCAAGATCAGCGGGCGACGCAAAATTCTTCTCCACCAGCTCGCGACTCCGATCCAGGTCGCGCTTCGCGTTGAGCATCGCCACCTGCGCGCGGCCGTTGGCGGCGCGCGATGCCTCGAGATCGGCCTGCGCCTGGGTCACCCGGATCTGAAATGTCTCGGGGTCGATGCGCGCGATCAACTGTCCCTGCTTGACGGTCGAATTGAAGTCAGCAAACAACTCCTTGACCTGTCCGGATACCTGTGTGCCGACCTGCACCGACGTGACCGGATTCAAGGTGCCCGACGCCGCCACGGTCGCGGTGATCGGTCCCTTCTCCACTTTGGCGAGTCGATAGGCCGGCGCCTCCTTGTCGGCCGACGAGCGCCACCACCACGCGCCTGCGATCGCTGCCAGAACGAGAACGATGACGGCGACCGCGCCCGGTCGGCGCAGCAACGAGAGGTTCATTCGGGGATCCGGATTGAGGGCGCCCCGATTCTAAGCGGCGGCGCCCTGCATTCCGTGCACTGATACCGCCGGATACAAGGTCCGCGCGGTCAGCAACGCGCGGCCGCTTGACGCCTGCGGGCGTCCCGTGCCGCGCCTGACAAGGTCTGAACTACTTCGCCGCGACGATCAGCCCGCACGCAACTCGCGGCCCGGAATTGCCGGCCGGCTGCGACTTGTAGTCGTCCGGATCGCGGTGCACGATCACGCTGCGGCCGATCACGCTCGACGCGCCCTCGAGACTCAGCGCTTCGCTTTCAAAGCGATAGCTGGCGCGGCCGTTGGCGTCGGACTTCAGATTTGGCATGTCGCCCGCGTGCCGCTCGCCCTGACCGTAATGCGCATGCGGCTTGCCGCCCGGGTTGAAGTGCCCGCCGGCGCTGGTGCCGTCCGGTGCGGAGCAGTCGCCTTTTTCATGCACATGGAAGCCGTGCTCCGCACTCGGCCGCAGGCCGGTGAGGTCGGCTGTCACCAGCAGCTTGTTGCCTTGTTTAGCAAAGCGCACCGTGCCCGCCGTGCTGCTTGCCTGCGTCGGTTTCAGTTCGGCGACGGCGCCGGGCGCAGAGGATCCGCCCAGACCGCCCACCCAGTTCCTGGTCGACTCCCACATCGAATTCATGGTCGAACAGCCAGCCAGTGTCAGCGTACCGGCGAGAATCGCCGCAAGTTGTACCTTCATCGAAATTCTCCTTGTCTTTGCTGCCATCACGGAGCAGCGGCGGTGCGGACACTAGCACTCCGGCTCCGCAGGAGCGAATATGTCCCCACGCCGCGACGGGAGCCGGACGCCGGCGTTGCGACGGTTTGCCCCATCGCAAATGCATGGTCGATTCCGCTGTTACGGTGCCGCATGCCCGATCGCCATCCGCCATTTTCGCCGACCTACGACGCACTCGCGGCGGAGCTTGCGCTGCTTTTGCCGTCCGCACAGGTCGTCACTGATGCGTTGCGTCGACTCGCCTACGGCACGGACGCCAGCTTCTACCGGCTGGTGCCGATGATCGTCGCCGTGGTGAACACCGAGGACGAGGTGATCGGCGTGCTGCGCGCGTGCGCAAAGCATCGCGCACCGGTGACGTTCCGCGCCGCCGGCACCAGTCTGTCCGGGCAGGCGATCTCGGATTCGGTGCTGATGCTGCTCGGCGATGGCTGGCGTGGCGCACAGGTTGGGCTGAACGCCGAGACAATCCGCCTGCAGCCCGGCGTCATCGGCGGCACCGCAAACCGCCTGCTCGCACCGCATGGCCGCAAGATCGGTCCGGACCCGGCGTCGATCGACGCGGCCAAGATCGGCGGCATCGCCGCGAACAATGCCAGCGGCATGTGCTGCGGCACGCGCGACAACAGCTACCACACGCTGGCGGGCATGCGCGTCGTCCTCGCCGACGGCGCGGTGCTCGACACCGAGGACCCGACCTCGATTACGGCATTCAAACAGTCGCACGCCGAACTGCTGCTGGGGCTCGCTACGCTCGCGCAGCGGACCAGGCGCAACGAATTCCTCGCCGCGCGCATCCGCCACAAGTACCGGATGAAGAACACGACCGGCTACGGCCTGAACGCGCTGGTGGATTTCGACGATCCGTTGGACATCCTGACGCACCTGCTGATCGGCTCGGAGGGCACGCTCGCGTTCATCGCGTCGATCACCTACCGCACCGTGCCCGATTACGCCGACAAGGCAACGGCGCTGATCCTGTTCAACGACTTGCGCACCGCCTGCGAAGCGGTGACGCGGCTGAAGTCCGCGCCGGTCGAGGCAGTGGAACTGATGGACCGCGCCGCGCTGGCCAGCGTGGAGCACAAGCCGGGGCTGCCGCCCGCGATCCGCGCGCTGCCCGCCGATGGCGCTGCGCTTCTGGTGGAAACGCGTGCGGCCGACAGCGCGGCGCTGGACGCCAACCTCGCCGCCATCGAACACACGCTCGCCGGAATCGCGACCGCAACGCCGATCTCGTTCACGCGCGATGCGCACGAATGCGCGCTGCTGTGGAAAGTGCGCAAGGGCACCTTTCCGTCCGTGGGCGCAGTGCGCGCGACCGGCACCACGGTGATCATCGAGGACGTGGCGTTCCCGATCGAGCGCCTGGCCGATGCGACGATTGACCTGCAGCGACTGCTGCGCGCGCACGGCTACCTTGAAGGCATCATCTTCGGCCACGCGCTCGAAGGCAACCTGCACTTCGTGTTCACGCAGGACTTCTCCACCAACGAAGAGGTCGAGCGCTACGCGCGCTTCATGGACGGCGTGGCGCAACTCGTGGTCGGCAAGTACGACGGTGCGCTGAAGGCCGAGCACGGCACCGGCCGCAACATGGCGCCGTTCGTCGAACTCGAGTGGGGCCGTGACGGCGTGCTGCTGATGGCGGAGATCAAGCGGCTGTTCGATCCGGCCGGACTGCTCAATCCCGGCGTGATCCTCACCGACGACGCGCGGTCGCACTTGCGGCACCTGAAGCCGCTGCCGCCGGCCGATCCGCTGGTGGACAAGTGCATCGAGTGTGGTTTCTGCGAACCGAAGTGCCCGTCGGCCGGCCTCACGCTGTCGCCGCGACAGCGGATCACGAGCTGGCGCGAGATCGCGCGTCGCGACGCCGCCGGTGAAGACGCGCGCGAGCTGCGCCGCTTGTACGACTACGCCGGCATCGACACCTGCGCTGGATGCGGACTGTGCGCCACCGCGTGCCCGGTCGACATCGAAACCGGCAAGTTGATCAAGGCGCTGCGCGGCAGCCGCGCCGGCGTTGCTGCAAACCGAATCGCGGACACGGTCGCCGCCCACTACGGCGCAACCACCGCCGGCGTGCGGGCCGGACTCACCGCCGCCGATCTGATGCACGGAGCCATCGGCACGCGCGCAATGGATGGAATCGTCGGCGGTCTGCGCAAGCTCTCGGGCAACCGCACGCCGCTGTGGACCGTGCAGATGCCGCGCGCCGCGCATTTCGTTGCGCCGCAGACGCGCTCCGCCGGCGATGGCGTCGTCTACTTTCCGAGCTGCGCCACGCGCAACATGGGCCCAGCGCGCGGTGATGACACTGACGACGTGCCGACCGTCACCGACCGCGTTTTGCGCCGGGCGGGATTCGGCGTCGTCTATCCGCGCGAATTGCCCGAACTGTGCTGCGGCCAACCGTTCGAAAGCAAAGGACTGATGTCGACCGCCGACAGGAAGTCCGCCGAGCTCGAAGCCGTGCTGCGCGACGCAAGCGATGGCGGAAAACTGCCGATCGTTTTTGATACCAGTCCGTGCGCGTACCGGATGAAGCGTTTCCTCGAAGGCCGCCTGCGCGTGCTCGACATTGCAGAGGCACTGAACGAACTCGTGCTGCCACGTCTGCAAGTCACAAAACAGACGGGCGGCGTCGCCGTCCACCCGGTGTGCAGCGTGCGTAAGCAGGGGCTGGAAGAGGTGCTGCGGCAAGTGGCAGCGAGTTGCGCCGAGCACGTCGTGGTGCCGGCCGAAGTCGGCTGCTGCGGCTGGGCCGGTGACAAGGGTTTCACCACGCCGGAACTGAACGCGCACGCGCTGCGCGACCTGAAGACCGCGTTGCCGCCGGGCTGCAATGCGGGCTACTCAACCAGTCGCACCTGCGAGATCGGGCTCGCGCATCACAGCGGCGTCAGGTATCGATCGATCGTGCACCTGGTGGATTCCTGCAGCAAGCCGGCTATTGAATAGCGCCTGCGCAGAACAGACGTCCGCGAGCAACGACGGACCGGAAACGCGGCGGCTTTAGCGCTTGCGCAGCTTGCCCACCACCTCGAACACCAACGGCACGCCCTTCAGCGTGTGCGGTACCGAGGTCGGGTCCACGGCCTGGCCAAGATTGACCTTGACCGCATAGCCTTTGCCACGACGCGTGACACCCACACCGACGACGTCGGCGCGATCGGCCAGACGGCGTTTCGCCTCATCCTTGGCAGCGCGGGCCTTTTCGATCGTTGCGTGAGCCGACATGCGTTCAGAATATCAGGTCAACTTTCAACTGATCGAGCACGGTCTGGATCGGCGTGGCATAGGTCAGACCGCGACCGCTCCGACCGCCCGTATCCGAGCCGGCGAAGAGCTGTGCCACCGCATAACCACCGCGATCGACGATCAGCGAGCCACTATCTCCGCCGTCGGAGAATGGGCCGCTCCCCACGCCGTCGATTTCGATCTGGTTGTCAAAGCTCACGTTGCCGATGTCGTAGGCCACCACGACATCGTCCAGTTCGAACGCAGTGATGCGGCCGCGCGTGACCCCGGTGGTACGACCCACTTTTGCGACCCGCGTGCCCTCGTCGACCGGCTTCGGCGAAACCCCCTTGAGTTTTCCGAGGCCGGTGAGCGTGGACGCGTCGAATTCGATCCCCGGAAGCAATCGGGCCATCGCACAGTCGACGAAGTTGCGACGCCTGAGCTGCAGCCCGATGAAGTGATCGAGTTGCGCGATGCGATCCCGGCTGCGCGTGCCGCCGTCGTACGGACCGGGTTGAAGAATGGCGTCGCCCTTGACCGCAGAATTCTCGTTCGCCAGAACGTGATTGTTGGACAGGATGTGAATGGCGTCTCCGTCACGCGGGCGGACAAATCCTCCGAGACTGCCGGCCGTCACCTTGTAGTGCGCAACCGATCCGCCCAGCAAGAGCGGCCGATTGCGAGTCTGATGCCAGAGTGCGGCTCGCTTCTCCACGCGCCCGATGAAGCGCACATCGATTTCGCCGCGTGCCATTTCCTTCAATCGGTCGAGCTCGGCTCCTTCCACCAGGCTGTGCCGCTGCAGGCGCACCGCCAGCCTGAACTCGCCCTTGCCCGCCGGCGCCACACCGAGCGCCAGCAACTGCTGCGTCGACCGCGTCGCCTTGAGCGGCGCCGCCGCATAGGCCAGCCCGAGCTTGCGCGGCGCCGCTGCCAGCATCGGCTGAACAACGCTTTGCAGCGCCTGCGCCTTTATTTCGCGAACCGACTCAAGTCGCATCGCTTGCCTCCTGTCGAATGCTTGTCAAACGATTGCCTGACGAAGTGTTCCCGTCGGAAGCCTCTATTCACGCGAATGCCCTGGGCAATGTTGCAGACAAACGCGCGGCTGATCGTGCGGCAGGTGCGACCGGCGCGTCAACCGATCCACCGCGTGAGACAGGTCCTCATCCACAAATCCGTGACCGAACTTGCAAGGCTGCTATGTGGACGACTCCAGCCAGCGCGCTTGCGAGGGTGGGCTCGCGCATCACAGCGGAATCACGTATCGATCGATCGCGCGTCTGGGAAATGCCGCGAGGAATCCTCCAGGCGAATTGGCTCTTGAACCGATCGAAATGGCCATTTAGAATCGCAAAATGGATATTTCGGTTACCGAGTTCAAACAGCACTGCCTCGATATCATTCGCCGCGTGGAAAAGAGCGGTCGACCGGTCACGATCACGCGTCGCGGCAAAGTGGTAGCACGGTTGCAGCCGCCATTGCCGGCCGTAGGTGCGCGCATGCAGCGGCCTTGGGAAGAGCTGCGGGCGCTCGGTGGCCGTCTGCTCGCCGAACCAGGCGAATCGGTTCTGCACGACGAGGACTTTGAGGCGCTGCGTTGAGCGTTCTGCTCGACACGCACGTATGGATTGGGTGGCTGCTGCCCCAACCTTCGTTGTCGCAACGGGAACGCACTGCCGTTGACGGGGCCGCCGGCCGAGGTGAAGTTTGCATCTCTGCCATCAGCCTGTGGGAAGCGCAGATGCTCCACGCCAAGAGACGGCTGGAACTGCCCGTGCCCTTTGCTGCCTGGCTGCAGGCTGCCGCCGGCCCGAATGTGCTCAAGGTGCTCCCGCTGGATGTTGAAGTCATCGTCGCCCTGGACGGCCTTCCAGACAGCTTTCACGGCGACCCTGCCGACCGACTGATCGTCGCGACCGCGCGCGCGCATGCCATGCCGCTGGCAACGCATGACAAGCAGATTCGCCGCGCGCGGCTGGTGAAGTTGTGGAAGCCGTAGCGCATCGCAAGAGGATCAGTCCACTGCAGTCGGGACGCGAACGGCCGTGCGATCCCTTAACCTTTCAATTGCCACATCCGAACAAGCTTCAGCACGAGCAGCACGATCGGCGCGAGGTGATAGAGCAGATCGAAGATGTCGATCGGCCGCTTCAGCGTGCCGGCCGCGAGCATCCTGAGCTTCTCGGTCAGGTGCGGCTCGGGAACAAACGGCGCGAGCGCGAGCCAGATCGCGACGGCGACGATCAGCCAGAGCGGAATGTGGTCGAGCCAGGCCATGCCGCGATTGTCGCAGCGGCGCGCGCGTCACCACTGTGAGCCGTGTCACACGTTGCACCGGGAGTGCTAGCCGCTACGCGTAACTCGGATACACCGGCTCGTACATCGCCGCGCGCAAATCGGCCAGCACATTGGCCGGGCGCGGCTTGGCGGCAAGAAACATCTCATCGGTCACTTCGCGCGCGGCTGAAGATCGTACCGAGACCCCCGCGGTGGGTTTGAACGCTTCGATCGCGGCAACGAAGAAAGACGGCACGGGTCGACTGCATGGCCGCTTTGCCCGTACCCGACGGCAGCGCGATAATCGGCTGGAGCCAGATTCAGGAAGGTCATCATGAAAACCTACTCCGCAGTCATCGAGCGCGATCCGCAGACGGGCCTGTATGTCGGCTTCGTTCCGGGGTTTCCCGGTGCTCATTCGCAAGGCGCAACCCTTGATGAACTGCAACGCAATCTCCAGGAAGTGATTGCCATGCTTCTCGAAGACGGCGAGCCGAACCTCGAATCAGAATTCATCGGCGTGCAGACTGTCGCGGTTGCGTAGGCGGTGGGCAATGTTCCGGTTCTGAAACCGGCGGAAGTCGTCTCGATCCTGCTTCGCCTGGGTTTTGTCGAGGTGCGGCAACGAGGGTCGCACCGCCAGTTCCGTGATTCGTCGGGCCGCGGGACCACGGTGCCATTTCACCGAGGGCGCGATATCTCGCCGATCCTGCTGCGCCAGATTGCCAAGGACATTGGCATGTCCGTGGAGGAATTCCTGCTTCACCACTGAAGTTGGTCTTGCCGCGCCTGGGCCGAACGCCAGTTTTAACCTCAGGCCTTCACCCGCCGCATCCGCACCAGCTTCGGCACAAGCACCACGATCGGCGCGAGGTGGTAGGGCAGACACCGCTGTCACCTATTCCGATTCCCGATCAAAGCAACACTCGTGGACGCTTCAAAGTGGCGCTCGCTTTTCCCTCACCCCCACCCCTCTCCCAGAGGGCGAGGGGCTTTGTTCCCGCAGCCACGCTCGCAAGCGCGCTCCGCTACGAGTAACTCGGATAGACCGGCTCGTACATCGCCGCGCGCACATCGGCCAGCACATTGGCCGGGCGCGGCTTG
>DAITAC010000078.1:0-5710 GCA_036824465.1 Burkholderiaceae bacterium | reverse complement strand
CGGCTCGTACATCGCCGCGCGCACATCGGCCAGCACATTGGCCGGGCGCGGCTTGGCTGCAAGAAACATCTCATCGGTCACTTGCGCGCGCGGCTGAAGATCGCACCGAGACCCCCGCGGTGGGTTTGAACGCTTCGATCGCGGCAACGAAGAAAGACGGCACGGGTCGACTGCATGGCCGCTTTGCCCGTACCCGACGGCAGCGCGATAATCGGCTGGAGCCAGATTCAGGAAGGTCATCATGAAAACCTACTCCGCAGTCATCGAGCGCGATCCGCAGACGGGCCTGTATGTCGGCTTCGTTCCGGGGTTTCCCGGTGCTCATTCGCAAGGCGCAACCCTTGATGAACTGCAACGCAATCTCCAGGAAGTGATTGCCATGCTTCTCGAAGACGGCGAGCCGAACCTCGAATCAGAATTCATCGGCGTGCAGACTGTCGCGGTTGCGTAGGCGGTGGGCAATGTTCCGGTTCTGAAACCGGCGGAAGTCGTCTCGATCCTGCTTCGCCTGGGTTTTGTCGAGGTGCGGCAACGAGGGTCGCACCGCCAGTTCCGTGATTCGTCGGGCCGCGGGACCACGGTGCCATTTCACCGAGGGCGCGATATCTCGCCGATCCTGCTGCGCCAGATTGCCAAGGACATTGGCATGTCCGTGGAGGAATTCCTGCTTCACCACTGAAGTTGGTCTTGCCGCGCCTGGGCCGAACGCCAGTTTTAACCTCAGGCCTTCACCCGCCGCATCCGCACCAGCTTCGGCACAAGCACCACGATCGGCGCGAGGTGGTAGGGCAGACACCGCTGTCACCTATTCCGATTCCCGATCAAAGCAACACTCGTGGACGCTTCAAAGTGGCGCTCGCTTTTCCCTCACCCCCACCCCTCTCCCAGAGGGCGAGGGGCTTTGTTCCCGCAGCCACGCTCGCAAGCGCGCTCCGCTACGAGTAACTCGGATAGACCGGCTCGTACATCGCCGCGCGCACATCGGCCAGCACATTGGCCGGGCGCGGCTTGCCGGCGAGTCCGCGCGCATAAGCGACTTCCGCCACCGCCGCGCCGATATGCGCGGAGACATCGCGCACCGTGCTTAGCGGTGGGTACAGGCTGCCCTGCGCGAGATCGGATTCCTTGACCTGCGAGGCGAGCGAGCGTGCGGCGGCGAGGAACATCTCATCGGTCACTTCGCGCGCGCGGGTGACGATGGCGCCGAGACCGACGCCGGGGAACACGTATGAGTTGTTGCCCTGGCGCGGCACGTAGGTCTTGTCGTTGAACGTCACCGGATCGAACGGGCTGCCGGATGCAAAGAGCGCGCGTCCGTCGGTGCAGCGATAGGCCTGCGCCGCGGTGCATTCGCTCTTCGAGGTCGGATTCGACAGCGCAAAGATGATTGGCTGTGCATTCAGTCGCGCCATCGTGCGCAGTACCGGCTCGGTGAAGGCGCCACCGGTGGCGGCCACACCGATGATCGCGGTGGGCTTGAGCGCTTCGATCGCGGCGACGAAGTCGGTCACGGGCGCGTGCGCGTGCGCGTACGGCTTCTTGTGCGCCACGAGGTCGGTGCGATCGCCGATGACGAGTCCCTTGCTGTCGAACAGCCAGTTCTTTGCGCGCGCGGCCGCCACCGGCGTTCCGCCGTCGACCAGTGCCGCGCAGATCAGATCGGCGATTCCGGTCGCCGCTTCGCCGGCGCCGAGGAAAAGGAAGCGATGCTCATCCAGCCGACTCTTCGTCGCACGCAGCGCCGACAGCAGGCCCGCGACCGTCACTGATGCCGTGCCCTGGATGTCGTCGTTGAAGCACGGCACACGATGCCGATAGCGCTCGAGCAGGTGGAACGCGTGGTGATTGGCAAAATCCTCGAACTGGATCAGCACGCCCGGGAACACCTTCTGCGCCGCGAGCACGAATTCGTCGATCAGCGTGTCGTACTCGTCGCCCTTGAGCCGTTTCTGCTTCAGGCCGAGATACAACGGATCGGTGAGGATCGATTCCGTGTTGGTGCCGACGTCGAACACCACCGGCAGGCAGCGCTGCGGATGGATGCCGGCGCAGGCGGTGTACAGCGCCAGCTTGCCGATCGGAATGCCCATGCCGTTGGCGCCCAGGTCGCCCAGTCCCAGGATGCGCTCACCATCCGTCACCACGATGATGTCGACTTCGCGCGTCGGCCAGTTGATCAGCACATCGGCGATGCGGCCGCGGTCGGCCGCGCTGATGTACATGCCGCGCGGACGGCGGTAGATATGGCCGAACTGCTGGCACGCCAGCCCGACGGTCGGCGTGTAGATGATCGGCATCATCTCGTCGATGTGGTTGATCACCACGCGGTAGAACAGCGTCTCGTTGCGGTCGTGCAGCGCCTCGAGCGCGACGTACTTGTTCAGCGGCACCTTCAGCCGGTTCAGGTTTTCCATCACGCGCGCTTCCTGCTCCGCCGGCGTGGCCACATGCGGCGGCAGCAGTCCGCGCAGGCCGAGCGCATCGCGTTCGGCTTCCGTGAACGCGGTGCCCTTGTTCAGCGCCGGGTCGCGCAACAGTGCAGTGTTATGCGGCAGCTCGCCGCGTGCCGGCGTCGCCGGCTTCGCCATCGTTGACATGGTCATCCCCCATTAGCGCAGCCGGCACGGAGCGCCGGTGCGCGTTATTCGTCTGGCGTCAATCTAGAACGCGAGCGACGGAAGGTGTTGACGGCGCGCAATCCGCGCCGGATCGACGGCAGATCAGCCAGCGGTTGCAGCGTCAGCGGAATGAGCGCCAGCGGCCACGACGCGATCGCGGCCGGTGCGCTTGGCCTCGTACAGGGCGGCATCGGCGGCGCGGATCAGGCTCTCGCGCGTATCGCCTTGCGCGGGGAAAACGGCAGTGCCGATCGAGATCGTGATCGAACCGAGCGGCACGTCGCGGTGCACCGGCGCCAGTGCCGCCACTCGACTGCGCGTCACCTCGGCGCGCTGCGCAACGGCGGCCGCGTCGGCCTCGGGCAGCAGGATCAGCATTTCCTCTCCGCCATGGCGGCAGACGTAATCCTCGAACCGCACCGATTTGAGCAGGACCTCGGCCACCAGCTTCAGCACATGGTCGCCGGCCTCATGCCCATACTGATCGTTGAAGCGCTTGAAGTGATCGATGTCGACCATCATCAATGCCATCGGCGCCTTGCGGCGCGCGCAGCGGCGCAATTCGCGCTCGAAGCTTTCGTCCATCGAGCGTCGATTGATCAGCCCGGTGAGCGGATCGCGCGATGCCTGCTGGCGCAGGTTCTCGCGCAGGCGCGCGTTCGACATGGCGAGCGCAATGTGCTCGGTGATCGTGCGCAGATAGTTCTCGCGGTTCTCGATCGTCAGCGGGTCATCGTCGGGCAAGCTGTCGAACTGCAGGTGCAGGATCCCGTGCACGTCGCCCTGCACCGACATCGGCAGGCACAGGCAGCCGCCGCGCAGCGCGCCATGCACGTGATCGCACTTCAGGCCGCTCGCCGGATCGGCAACGAAGTACGGCCGGCCGCGCCGCAGCGCCCAGCAGGCATCGGCGCCGAACACATGCTCCGCCAGTTTCTGGTCGCCCCATGCGAACACCGATTCCAGCGCCGCCGAGCGCCCGCTCATCAGGTACAGCGCGCCCACGGTATCGGGCACGAGCCGGGGGACGAAGTGCGCCGCGACCCGGTGCACTTCATCGACGGTCTGGCAGGTATGCAACAGGTCGCGCATTTCCGACAGCGCGAGGTTCTGATGGTTGACCTGCTCCAGCATCGCCACGCTGGCCTGCAACTGCTTGTTGAGCTGCTTCGAAGCGTCTTCCGCGGCCACGCGATCGGAGATGTCGCGCAGCGTGGCCAGCTCGCAGCGTTTGCCGTCGACATCGATGATCGACGCCGACATCAGGCAATGCAGCACGGTGCCGTCACGCCGGCGCAACCGACACGGAAAGTTCGCCACGTGGCCATGGTTGATCTCCAGCGCGCGCAGCGCCTGCTCGCGCTGGCGCGGCTCGACCCACAGGTACAGGTCGGTTACGCCGCGGCCGACGGCCTGCTCGCGCGCGTAGCCCGTCATGCGCGTGAAGGCGTCGTTGACCTCGATGAAGGTGCGATCGGACAGCCGCAGGATCGACATGCAGTCGGCGCTGTCGCGAAACGCCGCCGCGAACTTGTTTTCGGAGGCGCGCACCGCCTCGAGCGCCGCCTTCTGTGCGGTCACGTCGCGCAGCGTCCACAGCACGCCCTGCTCGTCGCCGATATCGATCAGCGCCGCCGCCACGCTGACCTCCACTTCCTTGCCGTCCTTGCGCCGCAGTCGCGACATCACGTCGCGCACCACGCCGGATTCCTGCAGTTGCTTCATGACGTGGTCGCGCTGCTCCGGGTGGCACCACAGGTCAAGTTCTTCAGCCTTCCTGCCCACCGCCTCCTCGCGTGTGTAGCCGCTCATCTGCGTGAAGGCGTCATTGACTTCGATGAACTTGCGATCGGACAGACGCACGATCGACATGTAGTCCGCGCTGTTGCGAAACGCGGCGCCGAACTTGGTCTGCTGCGAGTGCAGTTCACGCGCCGCGGCCTCGGCGCGCTCGGTGGCACGTTTCAGTTCCGTGATGTCGACGCGGAAGCCAACGCAGCCGCCGTCGGCCGTGCGCCGCTCGGTGATCCGCAGCCAGGTCCCGTCCGGAAACCGGTGTTCCATCACCACATTCGCGCGGCGATGCGCCGCCAGTCGCCGCTGAATCCAATCCTCCTCGCGGCCGGCGGCCTCGGGATATTGCCCGCGCTCCACCCTGCCACGCAGCAGGTCCTCGAATGTAATCCCGGTGCGGATCAGGTCGCTCGATTCACGGTAGAAGTCGAGATAGCGCGTGTTGCAGATGACGAGCCGATCGTCCCGGTCGAACAGCACGAATCCCTCGTCGAGCGACTCGATCGCCGAGCGCAACTGCAGTTCGGTGCGTTCGGCCCGTTCGCGCGCCAGCCGCAACTGATCGCCAGAGCGCTCGAGCGACAGTTCAATCTGGTCGCGCTCCGCGCGTGCGCGAATGGCGACCATCAGGGTGCGCGCCGTTTGGAGCAGCGGCTGCAGGTGCGCCAGCCAGCGGTCGGAATAGCCGCCGGCGCGGTTGGCCAGTCCGATCACGCCGATCAGGCGGCCGTCATGTTCAAGCGGAATGCCGACGAAGGCGGTGAGCGGCGGATGGCCCGCTGGCAGACCTGTCGCACGCGGATCGTTCGCCGGGTCGTTGACGATCACCACCTCGCCCGTCCGCAATGACGCACCCAGCAGCGTATCGAGGTCGCGGCACTCTGCTCCTGCATCACCGCGACGGCGGTCGGTTGCGAGCGCGGTCAAATCGCCCGTCATATCGCTGCTCGCACAAATCTTCAGATAAGGGCGTTTGTCCGAGTCGAACAGCACTTCGCCAACGAAGCCGAGCGGGCTCTCGCCGAATGCAGCCAATGCATCGAGCAGCTCGGCGAACACGGGCTGCGTCTTGGTCGTCGCCAGGAAGGCCGCCTGGACGCGGGTGACCGCCTCCAGCAGCGCCTGTGCGCGCGTCGATGCCGCCGGCTCGTCGAGCAAGGAGGCGGACTGAGCGTCAGTGAGAAAAGAATCGCGCAGGTTCATGAGCGGGTTTGCAGTCAGTCGACCGGCCGCAAGGTGGCACACGGTCAATACGCGGCGACGCCGCACGTGTTCCATCTATCGGCACGGCGCGGCGC
>DAITAC010000077.1:0-19929 GCA_036824465.1 Burkholderiaceae bacterium | reverse complement strand
GCGCCGGAATACCTCGCCTCGTTGGAGCGGACGCTGCGCGCCGCTCAACTTGGCGGATGCTCTTGATAAAGCCCGGCGATGCCGGGCTTTGTCTTGCAGACGTACTGCGGGCGCCCTTGCTCTGCTGACTGCCGTCCGACGATGCGGCCCCCGACGCCCGACGCCCAGGCACGCTCCTTGCGACTACTGACAGCGTGTCTCCCTAGCTCGCCTTTCCGCGTCGTTTCGCTTCGCGGATGCACCAACGGCGGCTTTCGGGCGCCCCAATCGTGGGCGCCCTTCTTTTTTGCGCCGCGGCGATCCCCATATCTCTGGCTAGAATGCCCCTCCGATCGGCTTTCGCGCGCCCGGTGTCCCCGGTGGCGCGATCAGGGAGTCCGCCGTGTCAAATCCGACCGTCCCGAATCTGGCCACCGCCGTCAGCGGTCCGCTGCTCGAACTCGAGCGCCGCATCCTCGACTCCATGCCGGCCATCGAGCGCTGGTTCCGTCTGCAGTGGCAGGACCACACGCCGCCGTTCTATGGTTCGGTCGATCTGCGCAATGCGGCGTTCAAACTGGCGCCGGTCGACATGAACCTGTTTCCGGGCGGGTTCAACAACCTGTCCGAGGAAATGCTGCCCTGTGCCGTGCAGGCGGCGCAGAACGCGATTGAACGGCTGTGTCCCGACGCACGCAACCTGCTGCTGATCCCGGAGCGGCACACCCGGAATGTCTTTTATCTCACCAATGTTGCACGGCTGGTGCGCATCCTGCGCACCACTGGACTCGAAGTGAGGATTGGTTCGCTGTCGGCCGAAGTGACGCAGGCGACAACGATTGCATTGCCTGACGGTGACAGCCTTTCGGTCGAGCCGCTGGTGCGGACGAACGGTCGCGTCGGCGTTGCGGGCTTCGACCCGTGCGTGATCCTCCTCAACAACGATCTGTCGGCCGGCATTCCGGACATTCTGCGTGATCTCGATGACCAGGTGCTGGTGCCGCCGTTGCATGCCGGCTGGGCGGTGCGGCGCAAGTCGCACCACTTTGCCGCTTACGACGAGGTTGCCGACGATTTCGGGCGGCTGCTGTCGATCGATCCATGGCTGATCAATCCATATTTCGCGCGGTGCAACCAGGTCAACTTTCACGCCCGCGAAGGCGAGGAGTGCCTGGCGGAGAGCGTCGACCTGGTGCTGACGCGCGTGCGCGCCAAATACAAGGAACACGGCGTCGAAGCGGCGCCATTCGTCATCGTCAAGGCCGATGCGGGGACGTATGGCATGGGCATCATGACCGTGCGCGATGCGTCCGAGGTGCGCGATCTGAACCGCAAACAGCGCAACAAGATGGCGGTTGTCAAGGAAGGCCTTGAGGTCCGCGACGTCATCATCCAGGAAGGCGTGCCGACGGTGGAGAAGGTCGACGACGCCGTGGCCGAACCGGTCGTCTACATGATCGATCGCTATGTGGTCGGTGGCTTCTATCGCGTCAACAAGGAGCGCGGCATCGACGAGAACCTGAATGCGCCGGGCATGCATTTTGTTCCGCTCGCGGAGTCGCAGCCTTTTGCGGGCTCGTGCAATCTGCCGGACTGCAAGGCGCCGCCGGGCGGAAGCCATCTCAACCGCTTCTACAGCTATGGGGTGGTGGCGCGCCTGGCACAGTTGGCGGCATCGATCGAGCTGGAGCGCACCTCGCACCTGCTGCCGCCGCGTGCGACAGCCACACCTGAGCCGGCGCTCGCGGGCTGAAGATAAGGGCGCGATGTCACAGGGACTTTCGCTGCTGTTCGTCGTCGATCCGCTCGATCAGCTGAAAGCCTACAAGGACTCGTCGGTCGCGATGATGCGAGAGGCCGCTGCGCGCGGCCACGACGTGTGGGCCTGCACGCCGCCGCAGATGCGCTGGTCGAGCGATGGGGCGAGTGCGCGCGTGCAGGCCGAGGCGAAGTTGCTGTCGCTCTCGCCGGCAGCGAGCGATCCTCACGCCGAATGGTTTGTCGAACGCGAATCAGGCCTGCAGGATGTGACCTCGTTCGACGCGGTACTGATGCGCAAGGACCCGCCGTTTGACATGGAATATCTGTACGCGACGTTCTTGCTCGAGACCGCGCAAAGGCAAGGAACACGGGTCTTCAATGATCCGCGCGCCTTGCGCGACCATAACGAGAAATTCGCCATCGCCGAGTTCGCTGACTTCGCACCGCCAACGCTGGTGACGCGCGATGTCGAGGTAATCCGCACGTTTCTGCGCGAGCACGGTGACGTCGTGGTCAAGCCGCTCGACGGCATGGGCGGCATGAGCATCTTCCGGCTGCGACCCGACGATGCCAATCTGAATGTGATCCTGGAAACAATCACACGGCTTGGCGAGCGGACCGTCATGACGCAGCGCTTCATCCCGCAGATCAAGGAAGGCGACAAGCGCGTACTTTTGATCGGCGGCCAGCCGGTGCCTTACTCACTGGCCCGGATCCCAAAGGCCGGCGAAACACGCGGCAATCTGGCCGCGGGCGGCATTGGCCGCGCGCAGCCGCTGACCGAGTCAGACAAGGAGATCGCGGCCGCGCTCGGGCCCGTGCTCGCCAAGCGCGGCCTGCTTCTGGTCGGACTTGACGTGATCGGCGACTATCTCACCGAGATCAACGTCACCAGCCCGACCTGTTTTGTCGAGATCACGCAGCAGACCGGCTTCAATGTCGCCGGCATGTTCATTGATGCGCTGGAAAAGGCGGTAAGCAAATGAAGCGAGTTCCTGATGCTGCAAGCACAGTGAGTACCCCTTCGTGGCCTTTGACCTGCGCGCCGTCGCCGAGCCGTCTCAAGGGGGCGCGCATGATTGAACCGGGCGAAATGCACGTGCGTCGCAAAGCGATGCGTACATTTCGCCCGAAGGGTTGATATGGTCGGCATTCTGATCATCGCGCATGCCCCGCTTGCCAGCGCACTGGCGCAGTGCGGCTCGCACGTGTACGCCTGTGACCCGGCGCGCGCCGAAGACAAGCTGCGGACGCTCGACGTTCCTGCGGGGGCCGACGTCGCGGCGACCGTCGATGCGGCGCGCGCGCTGCTGGCGGAAATCGACGACGGCGCCGGTGTGCTGGTGTTGACCGACGTATTCGGGGCCACGCCAGGCAATGTTGCAACTCAACTTTCGAATCCGCCGCGCGTGTCGGTGGTCGCTGGTGTGAATCTGCCGATGCTGCTGCGCGCGCTGTGCTATCGCGACGGCAAGCTCGCCGACACCGTGGAAAAGGCGATCGCCGGCGGCACACAGGGCGTCATGCAGGTGGTATCGACACCGGTGCAGAACCAGGGATATCGACCGCAGGGTAATGATCAGGCGCGAATTCACAATCAGCAATAAGCTCGGACTGCACGCGCGGCCGTCAGCGCAGCTGACCAAGACCGCGTCGCAGTTCCGGAGTGAGGTCTGGATCTCAAAGGCGGACCGGCGCGTCAATGCGAAATCGATCATGGGCGTGATGATGCTGGCTGCAGGGCCGGGTTCAACCGTGAGCATCGACGCAGAAGGGCCGGACGAATCGGCCGCAGTCGAGGCGATCGGGCAGTTGATTCAGTCGAAGTTTGGCGAGCACGAGTGATTGCAGACGAGCCGGGGCGGATGTGACGCGTGAACTGATCGGCATCGGCATCGTTTCGGGATCGGCGCCCGGAATCGCGATCGGGCGTGCGCACCTGCTGGGTGTGTCCGAACTCGAGATCCGGCAGTACAAGGTCGAGCGCAAGGACGTGCTGCACGAAGTCGCGCGCCTGAACAACGCATTCTCGATCGTGCGCGCTGAACTCGACGAACTGCGCAGCCATGTTGCGGCCGATGCGCCGAGCGAAGTCGGGGCGTTCCTCGACCTGCACCGCATGATCCTCGACGATTCGCATCTGTGCGACGAGCCGCGCGATCTGGTCCGCCAGCGACTGATCAATGCCGAATGGGCGTTGTCGATCCAGCTCGAGGAAGTCTGTCGTCAGTTCGAATCGATCGAAGACGAGTACCTGCGGGAACGCTCGCAGGACGTGCGCCAGGTCGTCGATCGCGTGATGAAGGTGCTGACGCTCGGCAAGCCGCAAACTGCGGTCGTGGTACCGAAGGTGGCCGAGGGTGAGCGACTGATTCTCGTCGCCCGCGACATGGCCCCGGCCGACGTGCTGCACCTGAAGGATCGCGCTGACCTGGACGTGGCCGGCTTCGTCTGCGAGTTGGGGGGGCCCACCTCGCACACCGCCATTTTGGCGCGCAGCCTGGGATTGCCGGCGGTGCTCGGCTTGACGGGCGCGCGCGAGGCGGTCAAAGAAGGCGATCTCGTTGTCATCGATGCCGAATCGGGCCGCCTGCACATCGTGCCCGAGGCCGGCGCGCTCACCGAGTTCCGCCAGCGGCTGCGTGCACAGGTTGAGCAGCGGTCGCAACTGCGCAAGCTCAAGGGCAAGATCTCCCGGACCAGGGACGGCATTCCGCTCGAGCTGATGGCCAACATCGAGCTGCCGGACGACGTGCGTGACGCGCTCGAGGCGGGCGCCGACGGCGTGGGGTTGTTCCGCACCGAGTTCCTGTTCATGAACCGCGATCAACTGCCCGACGAGGACGAGCAGTTCGAGGCGTATGCCAAGGTCGCACGCGCGATGAAGGGCAAGCCGGTGGTGATCCGCACACTCGACATCGGTGCCGACAAGGTGCTGAACGAAGCGGCGCGATTGAGCCTCGGCATGGCGCTGTCGGCGCCGACGGTGGAGTCAAATCCCGCGCTCGGTCTGCGCGCGATCCGTTACTGCCTCGCTTACCCGGAGCTGTTCCTGACGCAGCTACGCGCGATCCTGCGCGCCTCTGCGGTCGGCACTGTCCGCATCCTGGTGCCGATGCTCGCCCACGTGCACGAGGTCGAACAGGCGCTTGCGTTCGTGGCGCGCGCCAAGGAACAGCTGAAGGAGCGCAAGCAGAAGTTCGACGGACGCGTGCCGGTCGGCGGCATGATCGAGGTGCCCGCGGCCGCGCTGTCGTTGCCGGCGTTCGTCAAGCGGATGAAGTTCTTCTCGATCGGCACCAACGATCTGATCCAGTACACGCTGGCCATCGATCGCGCCGATTCCAGCGTCGCGCACCTGTACGACCATCTGCACCCCGCGGTGCTGCATCTGATTTCGCGCGCGATCCGAACCTGCACGCGCGCGCGCACGCCGGTTTCGGTGTGCGGCGAAATGGCGGGCGAAATCGAGCTGGCCGAACTGCTGCTCGGCATGGGCCTGCGACAGTTCTCAATGCACCCGTCGCAGCTGCTGTCGGTCAAGGAGCGGCTGATGACGCTGTCAACCAAGACCTCCGGCAAGCTGGCCGCACGCGTGTTGCGCGCCGACGATCCGATGGATGTGCGCCGCGCCCTGGAGCGGTCGGCGGTGCGGCGGGTGACCGAGTGAGGCGCGGGACGGTGCATATACGCGCATCGACTCTGTTAATGTTCGCGCGTCGCGCTGATTTGTTGATCCGCTTGCGGGCGCGCCGGCAGAACATGCCGGCTTTCCGCTAAAGAGATCCGTGTCCTGAGGCCGGACGCGCACGGAACCCGACAAGGCAGCGCCTGTCGGGTTTTTTTGTTGGTGCATCTGAATGTCGAAGATCGGATCCGTCGGAATCGTGGCGCCGAAGTCGATGCACTTCGATACACCCCTGCGCCTCGCGAGCGGCGCGCAGATCGGCGGCTACTCGCTGATGTACGAGACCTACGGCGAACTGAATGCCGCGCGCAGCAATGCGGTGCTGATCTGCCACGCGCTGAACGCGTCGCATCACGTCGCGGGTGTTTACGCCGATCAGCCGAAGAACATTGGCTGGTGGGACAACATGGTCGGTCCGGGGAAGCCGGTCGACACGAACCGCTTCTTCGTGATTGGCGTCAACAATCTCGGTTCGTGCTTCGGTTCCACCGGACCGATGTCGATCAATCCCGCGACGGCAGAGCCCTATGGCGCCAGTTTCCCCGTCGTGACCTGCGAGGACTGGGTCGACGCGCAGGTGCGACTGGCCGATGCACTGGGTATCGCACGCTGGGCGGCGGTCATGGGCGGTTCGCTCGGCGGGATGCAGGCACTGAGCTGGTCGATCCGCTACCCGCAACGCATCGCGCACTGCGTGGCAATCGCGACCACGCCGAAGCTCAGCGCGCAGAACATCGCATTCAATGACGTGGCGCGCACCGCAATCCAGGGCGATCCGGACTTCCACGGCGGCAACTACTACGCGCGCGGGGTGGTGCCCCGGCGCGGCCTGCGCGTGGCGCGGATGATCGGCCACATCACCTACCTGTCGGGCGACGACATGGCCGAAAAGTTCGGCCGCGCGATGAAGGCCGATGACTACGCCTTCGGCTACGGCATCGAGTTCGAGATCGAAAGCTACCTGCGCTACCAGGGCGACAAGTTTGCCGAATACTTCGACGCCAACACGTATCTGCTGATCACGCGTGTACTGGACTACTTTGATCCGGCCCGGACGACCGGCGGCAACCTGCGGCTTGCGCTTGCCCCCGCCACCGCGAAGTTCCTGCTCGCGTCGTTCACCACCGACTGGCGCTTCACGCCGGCGCGGTCGCGCGAAATCGTCGAGGCGCTGATCGCCAATGACCGCGACGTCACCTATGCCGAGATCGATGCGCCGCACGGGCATGACGCGTTCCTGCTCGATGACCCGCGCTATCACGCGGCAGTCGCCGCCTACTTCGACAACATCGGGCGCGAGGTCGGGATATGAGTCTGCGCCCCGACCTGCGCCTGATCGCGAACTGGATTGTCCCGGGCACGCGCGTGCTCGATCTGGGCTGCGGTGATGGCGCGTTGCTGGCGCATCTGCGCGACGAGCAGCAGTGCCGCGGCTATGGGGTAGAGATCGACGACGCCTACGTGCTCGAATGCATCAAGCGGCGCGTCAACGTGATCCAGTCCGACCTGGATGCCGGGCTGCGCATGTTCAGCGACGACATGTTCGACACCATCGTGCTATCGCAGACGCTGCAGGCGATGCACCGCGTCGAAGACGTGTTGCGCGACATGTCGCGCGTCGCAAGCCACGGCATCGTCAGCTTCCCGAACTTCGGCCACTGGCGCCATGCGCTCTCGCTGCTGGGCGGGCACATGCCCGTGACGAAGACGATTCCGTACCAGTGGTATGACACGCCGAACATCCATCTGTGCACACCGAAGGATTTCGAGATCCTCGCCGCCAAGCTCGGCTTCAGCATCACGCATCGTTCGCTGCTGGTCGAGGGCCAGCTGGTGTCGGTCCTGCCCAATCTGCGTGCGACCCTGGCGATGTACCGCTTTGACATGAGGTGAAACGATGAGCCTGCGCGACAAACTGGTCCGTAACATCCACGATGTCGAGCTCGAAAGCTACACCCGGGAACCCCTGTACGACACGCGCTGCGGCGGCGTGATCGGGCCCCGCGTCGCGGGTACCGTGGCGCGTGACCTCGGCGCCGGCTACGACATCCTCGCGCCGGGCAGGATGTCCTGTCCTTATCACTTCCACTACGCCGAGGAGGAGATGTTCGTGATCCTCGAAGGAGAAGGCACGCTGCGCGTGGCCGATGAGCGTATCCCGATCCGAACCGGCGATGTGATCGACATCCCGCCCGGGCCCGAGTATCCGCACCAGATCATCAACACGTCGAATGCGCCGCTGCGTTACCTGTCGATCAGCACGCAAAGACGTCCCGAGGTCTGCGAGTACCCCGATTCAGGCAAGTACGGCGTCTACACCGGCGACAAGCGCGGGACCGTTGCCGGCCATCGCATGCATCGCGTGGACACCGACCTCGACTACTGGGACGGCGAGCCCTGATCCTGCGAAACAGGTTGGACTCGTCCCACCAGCCACACCAGCAGCAGCACCGGCACGCCGAGCAGCGTCGTGCCGATGAAGAAGTTGACGTAGCCGAATGTGTCGACCGCCAGGCCGGAAAAGCCCGCCAGATACTTCGGCAGCAACAGCATGATCGACGAGAACATGGCGTACTGCGTGGCCGAGTACGCAATGTTGGTCAGCCCCGACAGATAAGCGACGAACGCGCTGCTGGCAATGCCGGCCGAAAGATTGTCGGCCGAGATGGCAAAGATCAGGAACGTCAGGTCGTGCCCGCGCATGGCGAGCCACGCGAACAGCAGGTTGCTCGCAGCGGACAACACGGCGCCGAGGAAGAGCGTGCGCAACACACCGATGCGCAGCGAGATCACCCCGCCGATGAACGCGCCGGCGAGCGTCATCACCACGCCGTAGACCTTCGACACCGCGGCGACCTCGTCCTTGGTGAAGCCCATGTCCTTGTAGAACGGATTGGCCATCACACCCATCACGATGTCGGAGATGCGATAGGTCGCGATCAGCGCCAGCAGCAGCACCGCGTGCCAGCGGTAGCGGCGCAGAAAATCTGCGAACGGACTCACCACCGCGCCGTGCAGCCACGCGAGCAGCAGCGCCAGGCGCGGCGAAGTCGAATGTGCTGCGATCCGCGCGGCGGCCGCGCGCTCGCGCGCCAGCGTGTCGGCGGAGACGCGCAGAGCCGGCTCGGGAGAAATCAGCGTCGTGATCACGCCGACGATCATCGATGCCGCCATCGCCAGATAGGCAATGGTCCAGGCCGTGAACGAGTACGTCGTCTCACCGGTGTCGAAGCGCGCCGCGATCGTGAGCGCACCGGCGCCGGCCCAGATCATCGCAACGCGATAGCCGGTCTGGTAGGCAGCGGCAAGTGCAGCCTGCTTCTCGACTGCGGCAGATTCGATTCGATAGGCGTCGAGTGCGATGTCCTGCGTGGCCGATGCGAAAGCCGTGGCGAGCGCCAGTGTCACCAGCAGATGCAGATGCTGCGCCGGATCGGTAAGCGCCATGCCGACCAGGCTCGCGATCACCATGATTTGCGACGCCAGCAGCCAGCTGCGTCTTCGGCCAAATGTTCGCGTCAGCAGCGGCAGCGGAAGACGATCGACCAGCGGCGCCCACGCCCATTTGAACGCATATGCGAGCGCAACCCAGCTCACGAAGCCGATCGTGGTGCGATCGATCCCTGCTTCGCGCAGCCAGAACGAAAGCGTGCCGAAGACCAGCAATAGCGGCAGTCCGGCGGAGAAACCCAGGAACAGCATGCGCAGCACCGCGGGCTCGCGATACACGCGCATCGCCCGCAGCCACGCGCGCGGACCGCGCTCGGGTGACTCCGCGGTGGGCGCGATGGTTTCCGTTGCGGGGTTCGCCACTACGTGCGCTTGCGTTGGATCGGATCGGCCATAGATTGAGAGCCAGTGTAGCGGGCGGGATTCTGAGACAGGTTCTAAGCTCGCGTCCCTTCGATGGAGGTGCCGATGCGGTTGGATGTGGCGATCTTGCTTGCAACCCTGTTGGCGGCAGGCGTGCCGGCGCAGGGAACACAGTCCACACCGGATTCCGGCGTGCAGGTGCGCAAGCCGCGCCTGATGCTGGTGCCGGAAGCAGCGGTCAACCAGAGCGCTGCCCAGCAGTATGCGCAACTCAAGCAGCAGGCCGCCGCAAAAGGGGTGCTGAATGCAAACGCGCCGGCAGTGGCGCGCGTGCGAGCGGTCGCAGCGCGGTTGATTCCGCAGGGCGCACGATTCAACGCGCGGGCGGCGCAGTGGCCATGGGAGGTCAACGTGATCGACGCGCCCGCCGTCAACGCGTTCTGCATGCCGGGCGGCAAGATCGTGGTGTTCGACGGCATCATTGAACGGCTCAAACTCACCGACGATGAACTCGCGGCCGTGATGGGGCACGAGATCGCGCACGCGCTGCTCGAACACGGCCGTGCGCGCATGAGCGAGGCGGTGATGAAGAATGTCGGCATCAACCTCGCCGCGGCGTACTTCGGTCTGAGCAACGTCGGCGCCAACGCGCTGGCGCAGGCGGCGGACCTGGCGATCACGTTGCCCTATTCGCGCAGCCATGAAACGGATGCCGACCTGGTTGGCATCGAGCTGGCCGCGCGCGCCGGGTTTGATCCGCGCGCGGCGGTCAGCCTGTGGAAGAAGATGGCTGCCGTTGGCAGCGGCCAGCCGCCGCAATTCCTGTCCACGCATCCCGGACATACCGAGCGCATCCGCCAGATCGAGGCCAACCTGCCGCGTGTGCTGCCGCTGTATGTAAATGCAGTCGCGAGTCGCCAGTGACGAGTAACGAATCGTGGGTCGATGCGCGATTGCGATACTCGTCACTCGCTATTCGTCACTCATAGTCGCCCGCTGTAGTCGATGATCAGCGGCGCATGATCGCTGAATCGCTGCTTCTTATAGATCTCGACCGTCTTCGCCTTTGATGCGACGGCGGGCGTGGCAATCTGATAATCGATCCGCCACCCGACATTCTTCGCCCACGCCTGGCCGCGATTGCTCCACCACGTGTACTGCTCGGGGCGCGAATCAAGTCGTCGAAACACATCGACCCAGCCCTGCTCGTCGAACACTTCGGTGAGCCACACGCGCTCATGGGGCAGAAAGCCGGAGTTCTTCTGATTCGAACGCCAGTTCTTCAGATCGATTTCCTTGTGTGCGATGTTGACGTCACCGCAGAAGATGACTTCGCGGCCGCTGGCCCGCAGCTTCTGCAGGTGCGGATGAAAAGCGGCGAGGAAGCGATCCTTCGATGCCTGTCGTTCGGGGCCTGCCGAGCCGGACGGAAAGTAGACCGAGACCACCGTGACGCTGGCGAACTCCGCTTCGATGTAGCGGCCCTCATCATCGAACTCCTGCACCCCGAAGCCGAACTGGATCCGGCGCGGATTCTTCTTTGCATACAGCGCCGTGCCCGCGTAGCCCTTCTTCTTTGCGCAGTAGAAGAAACTCTTCAGGCTGTCGTGGTAGCGGTACTCCTCCGGGATCTCTTCCTCGTTCGCCTTGACCTCCTGCAGGCACAGCACGTCTGGATCGGCGCGCTTGATCCAGCGAAACAGGCCCTTGGTGGCCGCGGAGCGGATGCCGTTGGCGTTCAGGGTGATGATGCGAAACATGGCGGGAGGGATTAGGGCGATCGATCGACGCCCACGATAGCGGTTTTTTGACACAATCCGCGCGCATTCACAAACGTTTCATCATGGACCCTCTGCGCCGACAATTCATCGAGTTCGCCCTTCAATCGGGTGTGCTGCGCTTCGGCGAATTCACGACGAAGGCGGGCCGCAAGTCACCGTACTTCTTCAATGCGGGGCTGTTTTCCCGCGGCTCCACCCTGGGGCGGCTGGCGCGTTTTTACGCGCAGACGCTGCTGGCAGCGCAGGCGGCAGGACGTGTCAACTTCGACATGCTGTTCGGCCCTGCATACAAAGGCATCACGCTTGCGTCGAGCACCGCCATCGCGCTCGCCGAGCTCGGTCACGACATGGGATTCGCATTCAATCGCAAGGAAGCCAAGGACCACGGCGAGGGCGGCGTGATCGTCGGCACGCCGCTGGCTGGCCGCGTGATGATCGTCGACGACGTGATCACCGAGGGCCTCGCCAAGCGCGAATCCGTACAGCTGATCCGTTCGCTGGGCGCCGAGCCGGCGGGCGTGTTGATCGCGCTGGACCGGCGCGAGCGGACCGGAGCCGACGACAGGCTGTCATCGATGTCGGCGGTCCAGGCGTTTGAACAAGCGTTCGGCGTGCCGATCGTCGCGATCGCAGATTTCAACGATCTCATTGAATTCCTGGATTCCGGCTCGCCCCTGGCCGGGCCGGCACAGCCGTATCGGGCGGCGATGCAGTCGTATCGGAGTCGCTATGGTGTTTGAGCATCGGATTCACATGTGGACCCTGCGTGCCCTGGTGCTTGCGACACTTGCTTCGTGTGCGAGCGTTGCGACGGCGGCACCCGGCGATCTGTTCATGTGCACTGATTCGAAAGGCAAGACAATTACGTCGGATCGGCCGCCGCCGGAATGTGCGGACCGTCCGATCAAGGAGCTGCGCAGTGACGGGTCGCTGCGGCGCGTGATCGAGCCGCCGCCGACGGCCGAACAGCGCGCGCAGAAGGCGGCGGAAGATCGTCGCAAGGCGGAGGAAGAAGGCCGACGTCGCGACCAGGCGCGACGCGATCGGGCGCTGCTCGAAGCCTACGCCGTCGAGCAGGATATCGAGCAGGCGCGCGCCCGTGCCGTCGAGAATCGACGCACAATCCTCGATCGCGCCCGAAAGCGGCTGGACGACCTGCAGCGCGAACGCAAGAAACTCGACGGCGAGGCCGAATTCTTTGCGAAGCGCGAGCAGCCGGACAAACTCAAGCGCGCCTACGATACGAATGCGGGGATGATCCAGGGGCAGGAAAAGGTCATTGCCGACACGGAAGCGGAAATGAAGCGCATCAACGAGCGTTTCGAAGAAGAGCGCAAGCGCTTTCGCGAACTCGTTCAGGCGGGTGCCAAGCCCGCTGAGCGCAGTGCGAGCAGCGCGACGCGCTGACCCGGCAGTCGGCGCTCGCTTGGGCCACCGTCTTTGACGGGGGCCAGTCCTGACTTTCCGCGGCGGCCCGCTGCAGTGCCTGGGTTAATCCGTCCGGTTGATCGATCTTCGCGCGCGTCAACGCGCACACTCGTCATCCATTGGATGTTGATGGGGCGAGACGCCCTGCAGAACTGAACACGGAGGAAATGAAATGCGATTCTTCTCGAACAACAGCCTGCGCACGCTGGCCTTGTCCATCAGCGCGACAGCACTTGTCGCATGTGGAGGAGGAGGCTCGTCGACCTCGACCACACAGGGCACGCTGCGGGTTTCACTGACCGATGCACCAGCCTGCGGATTCGATCAGGTCTATGTGACGGTCGATCGAGTGCGCGTGCACCAGAATTCCGGCGCCTCCGAAAACGACGGCGGGTGGAGCGAAATTGCGCTGAATCCTGCACGCAAGATCGACCTGCTGACACTGACCAACGGTGTGCTGCTCAATCTCGGCCAGACGGCGTTACCGGCTGGTCAATATCAGCAGGTGAGACTCGTGCTGGTGCCGAATCCCGGTTCCGGCTCGCCGGCCAATTCGGTGGTGCCTACCGGCGGAACCGAGACTGCACTGCAGACGCCAAGCGCGGTGCAGTCCGGCATCAAGCTGATCAACCAATTCACCGTCGAGCCCGGCGCGCTGGTTGATCTGGTGCTGGATTTCGATGCCTGCAAGTCGATCGTCCAGCAGGGCAATGGCCGCTACCAGATGAAGCCGGTGATCCGCGTGATTCCGGTTGTTGTTTCAGGAGGCGTCACCGGTACCCTGGCGACGACGATTTCCGGGACTGCAGTGACACAGGCCGCAGTGTCCGCACAGAAGAATGGCGATGTGCTGCGTGCGACCGCGCCTGACAGCTCGGGGCGCTACACGCTGTCCCCGATCGATGCGCGGCTGTCACCCTACGAACTCGTGGTGACGATGTCGGGCGCGGCCACGTCGGTAGTCACCGCCGTTCCGGTCGCGACCGGCGCGACCACGAATGTGCCCGTGATCACGCTGTCGGCCAGTTCGGCGATGTCGACGGTATCCGGCACGGTCGGACCGGCCGCCTCTCTGCCGGCGACGGTGCGCGCACTGCAGGCCGTGGGCGCGGTGCCGAAGATCGAAGCCGCAAGCAAGAACACGGACGGCACCGGCGCCTACTCCATGAGCTTGCCTCGCGGGGCGGCGCAGCTTTCGACCTTCTCCGCTTCCAGTCTGTCGTTTTCGCCGTCGGGCTCCGCGGGCGCCTACACGATCGAAGCGATCGATGCGAACGGCGCGACCAAGCAGGCCCCGGCGAACGTCGCTGGTGGCAACGCGACGGTGAACTTCACGATCCCTTAGACGTGATCGAACTCCTGGAGAAACGGCCCGCTCCGGGCCGTTTCTTTTACAGGGCAAGCTTGCGGCGCAGGACCTCGTTGACCTGCTGAGGGTTCGCCTTGCCCTTGGTTGCTTTCATCGCCTGGCCGACCAGTGCGTTGAACGCCTTGTCCTTGCCGGCCCTGAACTCCTCGACCGATTTCGGGTTGGCGGCGAGCACCTCGTCGATCAGCTTCTCGATCGCGCCGGCGT
This sequence comes from Burkholderiaceae bacterium, assembly GCA_036824465.1. Taxonomy (GTDB): domain Bacteria; phylum Pseudomonadota; class Gammaproteobacteria; order Burkholderiales; family Burkholderiaceae_F; genus JAKOQB01. Next base: position 5,903 of record DAITAC010000077.1, on the reverse strand, counting down.
CGGAAATCTGCTTCAGGCCGCGCGCTTCGATAACTGCGTCCGCGTGATCGGCTTCGCGACTCCACAAAGCCGCGAACACCTCCTTCGCCGTCTTGTTGTTGATCGTGCCATCGAGTACGCGCCCGATCAGTCCAGCGAGTTGCGCGGCAGACACCGGCGAGGCGCCGATCTCGATGTCGGTGGCATTCAGTGCCGCTGCGACCTCTCCCATCATCCAGTTTGCCGCGGCCTTTCTGTCGGACACCGCGCGCGCGACCTCCTCGAAGTAGGAGGCCATCGCCTTCGAACTCGTCAGGACGCCGGCATCGTAGTCGGACAAAGCGTAGTCACGGACTAACCGTTCACGCATCGCGCCTGGCAATTCCGGCATCTCGCTTCTGACACGTTCGACCCAATCGTGCGAAATCGCCAGCGGCAGCAGATCGGGGTCGGGGAAGTAGCGATAGTCCATCGCGTCTTCCTTGCTGCGCATGCTGCGCGTCTCGTCGCGGTCCGGGTCGTACAACCGCGTTTCCTGTACCACCCTGCCGCCGTCTTCGATCAGCTCGATCTGACGGCGCACCTCATAGTCGATTGCTGCCTGCAGAAACTTGAAGCTGTTCAGGTTCTTGATCTCGCAGCGCGTTCCGTATTCCTGTTGGCCCATCCGCCGCACGCTGACGTTCGCGTCACAGCGGAAACTGCCTTCCTGCATATTGCCGTCGCAGATGCCGAGCCACACAACCAGTGAGTGGAGCGTCTTCGCGTACGCGACCGCTTCGTCGGACGAGCGCAGGTCGGGTTCGGTCACGATTTCCAGCAACGGCGTGCCGGCGCGGTTCAGGTCGATGCCGGTCATGCCGTGGCAATCCTCGTGCAGCGACTTGCCGGCGTCTTCTTCCAGGTGGGCGCGTGTCAGGCGGACGGTCTTGGTGTACGGCTCACCTTTCTTCGGTGCGACGACGCAGGAAACCGTGCCGCCCTGCACGACAGGAATCTCGTACTGGCTGATCTGGTAGCCCTTCGGCAGATCGGGGTAGAAGTAGTTCTTGCGCGCGAAGATCGAACGCGGTGCGATCACGGCTCCGATGGAAAGGCCGAACTTGATCGCGCGTTCGACCGCGCCGCGGTTAAGGACCGGCAGCACGCCCGGCAACGCAAGGTCGACCGCACACGCCTGCGTGTTCGGCGCGGCGCCGAAGGCAGTGCTTGCGCCCGAGAAGATCTTGCTGCGCGTCGACAGCTGCGCGTGCGTCTCCAGTCCGATCACAACTTCCCACTGCATTTCAGTATCCCGGCGGAATGCGCTTGTGCCAATCGGTCATGCGCTGGTACTGGTGGGCGACGCCCAGCATCTTCGCTTCCTCGAAGTGATTCGCCATCAGTTGCAGGCCGACCGGCCGGCTCTTTGCTCCGAAGCCACAGGGAATGCTCATGCTTGGTATGCCAGCCAGTGAACCCGGCACCGTGTACAGGTCGGCCAGGTACATCGCCACCGGGTCGTCGGTCTTCTCGCCGAAACCGAAGGCAACGCTGGTTGTCACGGGACTGGCAATCACTTCGCATTGCCTGAATGCCCGCTGGAAATCATCGGCGATCAGCCGCCGCACCTTCATCGCCTTGATGAAGTAAGCATCGTAGTAGCCGTGTGACAGAACGTACGTCCCAACCAGGATGCGACGCTTGGGCTCCGCGCCGAAGCCTTCCGAGCGGGACTTCTTGATCATGTCGGACAGGTCGCCGTACCTCTCGGCACGGTGGCCGTAGCGCACGCCATCGAAACGTGACAGGTTGCTCGAACACTCGGCCGGCGCAATCACGTAGTACACGGGGATGCCAAGTTCGGCGTTCGGCAGCGAGATGTTGATCAGCCGCGCGCCAAGCGCTTCGTATTCGCGCAGGGCCGCCCGCACCGCCTGCTCGACGTCAGGCTGCAGACCCGCGCCGAAGAATTCCCTGGGCACGCCGATCTTCAGCCCCTTGACGCCGTCATTCAGGTTGCGGGTGAAATCCTCGCGCGGCCGGTCAAGGCTGGTGGAATCCTTCGGATCAAAACCGAGCATGTGGTTGAACACCAGCGCGCAGTCTTCGGCCGATTGCGTCATCAGACCGGCGGTGTCGAGACTGGATGCGAACGCGATCATTCCCCAGCGCGAAGGGCGGCCATAGGTCGGCTTGGTGCCGGTAATGCCGGTGAACGCCGCCGGTTCGCGGATCGAGCCGCCGGTGTCGGTGGCGGTGGCCACCGGGGCGATCCGCGCCGCGACCACGGCCGACGAACCGCCCGAAGATCCGCCCGGCACCGCGCCCTTGTCCCATGGATTAAGGACGTTGCCATAAGCGCTGTTCTCGTTGCTCGAGCCCATCGCGAACTCGTCGCAGTTCAACTTGCCGAGGCAGACCATCCCGGCCCGCTTCAGATTGTCGACGACCGTGGCATCGAACGGGCTCACGTAGCCCTGCAGAATCCTGCTGCTCGCGGTCGAGCACCAATCCCTGGTGGCGAAGATGTCCTTGTGCGCCATGGGTACGCCGAGCAACGCAGCCGTTTCACCCGCGGCCCGTCGCGCGTCGGCGGCGCGCGCCTGCGCCAGCGTGACTTCGGGCCTCACGTCTAGAAACGCGTTCAGGTCGCGATGGACCTCGACGCGCTTCAGATAGAGATCAGCCAGCTCTACGGCCGAGACCCTCTTCGCATCCAGCAGCCGCCCAAGTTCCGCCACCGACGCGTGCGCCAGCTCGCTCCCGACTCCCGACTCCCGGCTTCCGACTGTCATTCAATCACCTTGGGCACCAGGAACAGCCCGTCCTGCTGCTCGGGTGCGTTGCGCAGGTTCGCCTCGCGCTCGTCGCGCTCGGTCACCACATCGTTGCGCAGCCGCTGATCGCCGCCGAGCGGGTGCGACATTGGCTCAACGTCATCGGTCGGCACCTTCTGCATCTGCTCGATCATCGCGAAGATGTCGTTTAGCTGTGCCAGCGTGGCCTGCGCCTGCGCATCGTTGATTTCGATGCGAGCCAGGTGCGCGATGCGGCGGACGTCGTCGAGGCTGAGGGACATCGGATGCTGGGTGCAGGCGGGGCAGACGAAGGGATGAGCGAACAGGGGAGGCCGTTGGCCCGAAAACGCACCCGTTTCAGAGTGACAGCTTGCACATGTAGTCTATCATTCGCACTTCGTCGCTTCCCTCTGGCGCAACTCCATTTAGGCACTCGTCTGTGCTCGCTCAAGCGAGCACAGTACAGCGAGGATCAAACAAGGCGTCCATGTTCGGCTTTCTCCGCAGCTACTTCTCCAGCGATCTTGCGATCGATCTCGGTACCGCAAATACCCTCATCTACGTCCGCGGCAAGGGCATCGTGCTGAACGAGCCGTCGGTCGTGGCGATCAGCCAAGAAGGCGGTCCCAGCGGCAAGCGCACGATTCGCGCGGTCGGTCGCGAAGCAAAGCAGATGCTCGGCCGGGTGCCCGGCAACATTGAGGCGATCCGTCCGATGAAGGACGGCGTGATCGCCGACTTCACCGTCACCGAGCAGATGCTCAAGCAATTCATCAAGATCGTCCATCCGTCGAGCCTGTTCGCGCCCAGCCCGCGCATCATCATCTGCGTGCCGTGCGGCTCAACCCAGGTCGAGCGGCGCGCGATCAAGGAATCGGCTGAAGCCGCAGGCGCGTCGCAGGTCTACCTGATCGAAGAGCCGATGGCGGCGGCGATTGGCGCCGGGCTGCCGGTGTCGGAAGCGTCGGGCTCGATGGTGGTCGATATCGGCGGCGGCACCACCGAAGTCGGCATCATCTCCCTGGGCGGCATGGTGTACTCGGGCAGCGTGCGCGTCGGCGGCGACAAATTCGACGAGTCAATCATCAATTACATCCGTCGCAACTACGGCATGCTGATCGGCGAACCCACGGCCGAGGCGATCAAGAAGGAAATCGGTTCCGCTTTTCCGGGATCCGAGGTCAAGGAGATGGAAGTCAAGGGGCGCAATCTGTCGGAAGGCATTCCTCGCAGCTTCACGATCTCCAGCAACGAGATCCTCGAGTCATTGACCGACCCGTTGAACCAGATTGTCAGCGCAGTGAAGATTGCGCTTGAACAGACCCCGCCGGAACTCGGCGCCGACATTGCCGAACGCGGCATGATGCTGACCGGGGGCGGTGCGCTGCTGCGCGATCTCGACCGGTTGCTGATGGAAGAAACCGGTTTGCCGGTACTGGTGGCCGAAGACCCGCTTACCTGTGTGGTGCGCGGCTGCGGCATCGCGCTGGAGCGGATGGACAAGCTTGGCACGATTTTCGCGCAGGGGTGACCGGAGTCTGGAGTCGGGCGTCGGGCGTCGGGAGGAAGCGCAGCCTGCCCTGAGTTCATCCGACCCCGGACACCTGACTCCCGACTTCGATGGAACACGGTCCGCCGCCGCTATTCAATCAGGGCGTTTCCGCCCGCGCGCGGCTGGCGTTCTTTTCCTTTCTCGCGATTGCGCTGATCATTGTCGATTCGCGCGTGAAGGCGCTCGATACGATTCGAGTCGGCGTCGGTGTCGTTCTTTATCCGATCCAGAAGGTGTTGCTGGTACCGGTCGACGCCGCCGAAGCGATCGGTGCCTACTTCACCACCATTGGCCGCCTCACGCGCGAGAAAGATGCGCTGCAAAGGGACGCGGTCGAACGTGCCCGCGCCTTGCAGCAGGCGCAAAGCCTCGAAACTGAAAACGCGCAGTTGCGGCGCCTGCTTGGCGCACGCGAAAAGGTGGAGCGTCCCGGCGTGCTGGCGCAGGTCCTGTACGAATCGCGCGACCGCTTCTCACGCAAGCTGGTGCTCGACAAGGGAGGCAGTGATGGCCTGCGCACCGGGCAACCGGTGATCGACGATCGCGGGGTGATCGGGCAGATCACGCGCGTGTTCCCACTGACCTCCGAATTGACGCTGTTGACCGACAAGGAGCAGTCAATCCCGGTTCAGTTGCTGCGCAACGGGCTGCGCGGGGTCGCCTATGGTGGCGCGGATCCCGGCACGCTCGAACTGCGCTTCATGCCGGCCAATGCGGATATCAAGCAGGGCGATGTCGCGGCCACATCGGGCATTGATGGGATCTACCCGGCCGGCCTGCTGGTCGCGACGGTCACCAAGATCGAGCGCGCGGAGAAGGACCAGTTCGCCCACATCGTGATGACGCCGGCCGCCGGTGTTCAGAGCTATTCGTTCCTGCTCGTGTTGCAGGTCGATCCGGCGATTCCGTCCCGGCCTGCGGAGGAAATACGGCCCGAGCCGCGCAAGGGTGCACGAAAGTGACGCACCGATGAGATGGTTGAAGGCTCTGCGCAGTTCATTTGCGCTGAACCGCCCGCGCAGTCCGGACCCGGTCGAACTCGTATCCGCCGACGGCCTCAGTGTCGGCCGCGCCGCGTACCGTCCGTCGGTGCTGTTGCGCCCGGCGAATCCGGTGTTCATCTGGACGTCGCTGCTGGTCACGCTTGTCCTGAACCTGATGCCATGGGGACGCGCCCCGTTCGTGCCGGACTTTCTGGCGCTCGCAATCGTGTTCTGGAACGTGCACCAACCACGGCGAGTCGGCATTGGCGCATCGTTTGTGTTCGGCCTGCTGATGGATGTGCACGACGGCGCGCTGTTTGGCGAGCACGCGCTCGCGTACACATTGCTGTCGTATGGAGCCATCTCACTGCACCGGCGGATTCTTTGGTTCCCCCTTGGCGCGCAGGCGCTGCACGTTTTCGGCCTGCTGCTGCTGGCGCAGTTCTCGTCGCTGCTGATTCGGATGTGGGTCGGCGGCAACTTTCCCGGTGCGGACTACTTCGCCGGGAGCCTGGTCGGCGCGCTCGTGTGGCCGATCGTCAATTGGCTGCTTCTGGCGCCACAGCGCCAGCCGCACGAGCGCGACGAAACGCGACCGCTCTGATTGCA
>DAITAC010000076.1:0-20067 GCA_036824465.1 Burkholderiaceae bacterium | reverse complement strand
GCAATCAAGGCCGCTGTGCTCGGACTCTTCGGCGGAGATGATGACGGCATTCCAAAGGACACGGTCATGAAGATGCGCGATGCGCTGAAAGCTGCGGGCAACGTCAGGTCGGAGTTTGTCGTTTACCCCGGCACGCCGCATGCGTTCTTCGCCGACTACCGTCCCAGCTACACCAAGAAGGCGGCGGAGGACGGCTGGAAGCGTCTGACGCAGTGGTTCCAGAAGTACCTCGCCTGAGCCCGACGCGCGTGAAACCCCAGCGGGCGCCATCGCGCGGCCATCTTGCTGTGTGTGGCACGGCTTGACGGGTTTGCTACCGTGGACGCTTCTGCCTGCGTTTGACCATGTCCACGCTCGCCTTCATCGTGTTAGCCAACGTGCTGTCGACCGTCGTGTCGATAACGCTCGCGGCCGCGTTGAGTTTTCGTCTGCTCGGCGGACTCGTCGACAAGCTGGTGTGCGTATCGGCCGGTCTGCTGCTGACGGTTGCGATCACGCATTTGTTGCCGGAATCATTCGAAAGCGGGGCCGATCCATTCGTGCTCGGCTGGGTGTTGCTGGCCGGCATCCTCGGCTTCTTCCTGCTCGAGAAGCTGGCGTTGATCCATCACACGCACCACCACGAAGGCGATGCGCACCATCACCATCATGGCCATGATGCGCAGGAAGCGCGCCGCGGTGGCTGGCCGATCCTGATCGGCGATGCGTTCCACAATTTCGGCGACGGCGTGGTGATCGCCGCCGCGTTCCTGGTCGATGTGAAGCTCGGCGTGACAACGACCCTTGCGGTCATGGCGCACGAAATCCCGCACGAGGTCGGGGACTTCATGATTCTGCTGAACGCGGGGTTTTCCAAGCGCAAGGCGTTTGTGTTCAATCTGATTTCCGGGATGAGCGCAGTGGTCGGCGGCGTGGTCGGCTTTTTCGTGCTCGACACGATGCAGGAACTGCTGCCCTACGCGCTGATGATCGCGGCCGCGGGCTTCATCTATATCGCGCTGTCGGACCTGCTGCCGGAGATGATGCGGCGCTCGTCGCTGCGCCAGTCGCTGCCTCAGGTGCTGCTGATATTTGCGGGTGTTGTGATCGGCGTGCTGGCCACCGGCGGCATGCACGCGCACTGAGGTCGTTCGAGCGAGCGGGACAATCATCGCTCGCCCCACGACGACCGCACTAAGTCACCCGCACCCGCTGCGCCAGTTCGCGCAACACGTCCAGTCCCGGCTCCTTGCGCGGCCAGATCAGGCCGACGCCGTCACCTTGATGCCGGGGCAGCACATGCAGATGCAGATGCGGCACGGTCTGCCAACCGGCCGCGCGGTTGGCTTGCAGGATCGTGATGCCCTCCGGCGCGAACCCGGCCTGCACGGCGCGTGCGATGCGCGCCGCGGCCAGCATCAACGCAGCGAGACTGTCATCGTCAGCGTCGAGAATGGTTTCGTACGGCTTTCGGGTGGCGACGATGACATGCCCCGGATTCACCTGTCCGGCGTCCATGAAGGCAAACACGTGTTCGTCCTCGTACACCTTGGCGCACGGAATCTCGCCGGCGATGATGCGCTCGAATATGGTCGTTGGCATATACGCCCCGCGATCAGGCAGTCGGTCCCGTGGCCACCGGCCGCGATCGATCGGCGACCCACTCGCTCCACGATCCCCCATACACCGCGCCGCCCGGCAATCCCGCAATCTCCATCGCCAGCAACAGGTGGCATGCCGTGACACCCGAGCCGCAGTAGGCGACCACCTGTGTCGGCGCGCGGCCGTCTCTCAGTGCGTCGAACTCGGCGCGCAGTTCGCGCGGCGACTTGAACTTGCCCTCGGCCGGCGAGGTGAGATTGGCCTGCCAGAAGCGATTGACTGCGCCCGGGATGTGACCGGCGACCGGATCGAGCGGCTCCTGCTCGCCGCGGTAGCGCTCGGGGGCGCGCGCGTCGACCAGCAACAGGTTCGGGTCGCCGCGCGCCACGAGCACCTGCTTGGCGTCGACGACGCGCACCAATGACTCGCGCGCTTCGAAACTGCCTTGCGGGCGGTCGGGCGGCTCGATGCTCGACCAGTTGGTCGCCGCCAGCCATGCCGGCCAGCCGCCATCGAGCAGGGCGACCTTCGAATGCCCCAGCCAGCGTGCCAGCCACCACAGCCGCGCCGCGAACGAACCGCCATGTGCGTCGTAGGCAACGATCTGCGTGTCGTTGTTGATGCCCCACTCGCGAAAGATCGCCACCAGCGCATCGCGATCGGGCAGGGGATGGCGGCCGTTCGTGCCCGTCTTAGGGCCGGACAGATCTTCTTCGGCGCTTGCGAAAACTGCACCAGGTATGTGGCCTGTCTGGTAGGCGCGCCAACCGGCCGCGTGGTCCATCAGGTCGTGACGACAATCGATCACGCACCAGTCATGATTGAACAGGTGCTGCTGCAGGTCCTGCACCGTTACGAGAGTTGTGCTCATCGCCTTCTTTCAAAACGTGCTACTTGTCGACATCGGGCCCGATCATTTCTTCCACCGACTGTCCGGGCCGCGCGTGCCGTGCCGAGACAATGGTCGCGATCACGCCGCTCGCAATGATGAACCCGATGCCGAGCCAGCTTGCAGGTCCGATGCGATCGTCGAACACTAGCAGGCCGAATATCGACGCAAACACGATCGCCGAGAACTGGAGGTTGGCAGTGAGCAGCGTGCGCCCGTGGCCATACGCGCGCGTCATCGCCAGCTGAGCGAGCGTTGCCGTCAATCCGACTGCCAGCAGCAATGCAACGCCGCGCAATGAATGTGATGTGAAGCCGGTGGCGAGCGTTCCGATCAATCCGAACGCGATGCCCGTTGCCGCAAAGTAGAACACGATGCGCCATTCCGGTTCACCCAGGCGCCCGAGTTCCTTGATGTGCCAGTAAGCCAGTGCGGCCATCACGCCGGAGGCCAGGCCTGCGAGCGCGGCATGGGATTGCGAGTCGTCAAAGCTTGGCTGCAGGACCAGCAGAACGCCCACGAAGCCGACACCGACCGCGATTGCCATCATCCAGTTGGCATGCCGGCCCGCCATCAGCGACGCGGCGAGCGAGAACGCGGCCAGGAACAGCGGCGAGCTGTAGTTCAGCGTCATCGCCGTGCCGAGCGGCAGCAACGTGGTGGCATAGAGCCAGAGCGCGAGCGAAACTGTGCCGACCGCGCCGCGCCGCAGATGCAGCCAGGGAATCGACGTGGACAGCGTGACGTTGCGCAGACGGGCGAAGAGCGCGATGCCGATGCAGCCGATCAGGCCACGGTAGAACACCAGTTCCATCACGCCATAGTCCCGTGCGGCGAACTTCACGCATACGCCCATCAGCGCGAAAAGCAGACCGGCGACGAGCATCCATAGCGATTGCATCGGGCGCGGAGTTTAGCCGGCCCCAGATTCACGGACACCCGGCGTGCGTCTGTATCCTTTTGTGCGCAACCTTCCGCCCGCATGGACAAACATGCTCGCGCGCCTCGACCGCTTTTGCTTTCGAACCATCGTCATGCGACTCGCTCGGCACCGCTTCCGGAAGATACTGGCCGCCACGACGGCGCTGGCAGAAGTGCCTGTCCGGATTCGCTGGTACGGCAACTGCGCGACCGGCGAAGGCACATCTCAATGAAGATTGGCGCAGTTCAGTGCGTGGTGCCGGCGGGTGCGCGACTGGGCGAATGCCCTGTATGGTCGGTGCGCGAACAGGTTTTGTACTGGGTCGATATCGCGGGCCATCGCCTGCATCGTTTCGATCCGGCCAGCGGCAGCGACGCATTCTTCCAGCTCGACGAAGACATCGGCTGCATCGGTCTGCGCGAGCGCGGCGGATTCATCGCCGGGATGCGCAGCGGTCTTTGGCTGCTTGACGCCGAAGGTCGCAAGCAGCGTTGCGTCTTCGTCAATGAATCGCCGCAGACGAGCCGCTTCAACGACGGCCGCTGCGATCGTGCCGGGCGTTTCTGGGCCGGGACGATTTTCGAGCCGCGCGATCGTCCCGCGGCGTCCCTGTATCGAGTCGATCCCGATCTGCGCGTCACACGCGTCACTGGGGACATCACGGTGTCGAATGGGCTTGCGTTCAGTCCTGACGATCGCGTGATGTACCACGCGGATACGCCGGCGCACGTGCTGTATGCATACGACTTCACACTCGCGACTGGTGCGATCGGTGCACGCCGCATCGTGCGCAATTTCGAGCGCAGGCAGCCGGATCGGAAGTATGGCGGCCGGCCCGACGGCGCCGCAGTCGATTCACTCGACCGCTACTGGAGCACGCAGTACGAAGGTGGCCGCGTCGTCTGCCTGGCGGCGGATGGAACCGAGTTGGTATCGATCGCATTGCCGGTAAAGCGCACGACGATGTGCGCATTCGGCGGACCTGAGCTTCGTACCCTGTACGTCACATCGGCGCGCGATGGTGCGTCGGCCGAAGAACTCGCTGCGCATCCGCTGTCGGGTGGCGTGTTTGCGATCGAACTCGATGTCGCAGGGCTGCCTGAGCCGGAGTTCGGCGGCTGAGCGGCGCCGATCGCACTCACGATCAGCCGTCACGGCACCAGCACGATTTTCGCCGCCGCGCTGCGTCCCTGGTCGAGGTCGGCAAACGCCGCCGCACCGTCGGCGAGTGGCCGCTGCTCAACCCATGCCAGATCACCGAACAGGCCGCGGTCGAGCGCATCGACGGTGGCGCGCAGATCGGCCGTCGTGTACGTGTACGTGCCGAGCAGCGTGATTTCCGCCAGCGTGAGCTTGCGCATGTCGATCTCGCTCGCCCAGTCCTGGAGCCCCACGTGCATGACCACGCCTCCCGGTTTGATCGCTGCAAACGCCTGCTGGCGCGTGACTCGGCTTCCCACCGCGTCCATCACGTAGTCGAACGCCGCTTCGGTCACCGACTGCGCGCGCGGATCGATCACCTCGCAGCCGACGTGTTTCTCGATTGAACTTCGGCGCGGCGTATTGAGCTCGGTGACCGCGATGCGCTGTACGCCCAGCCGTTCCAGCAGAAGCGCCGCCAGCATGCCGATCGCACCGCCGCCAATGACGAGCACACGACATTCGTGCAGGGGCCGCGCGAGCGCGCGCATCGACAGATTGATCGCATGCCACGCGGTGGCGGCTGGCTCGGTCAGCGCTGCGGTCACGGCCGGCATCTGCTGCGGCATCGCGATCAATGATGCCGCCGGAATGCTCATGAAATCGGCGAACGCGCCGGGGCGCGTCATGCCGACCATGGTGCGGTTGCTGCACAGATTGTTGCGCCCCTGTGCGCAGTATTCGCAACTGCCGCAGGTGATCAGCGGGTTGCCGGTGAAGCGCGTGCCGCGTTCGAAGCCGGGTGCTGCGCTGGTTTCGATGCGACCGACGAATTCATGGCCCAATACCAGTCCGGGTTTTCGGCGCGGGTCGTGGCCATGATAGGCGTGCATGTCCGAGCCGCAGATGCCCACGGCCTCAATCTTCAGCACCACTTCGCCCGGTGCCGCATCTGGCAGCGGGCATTCGAGAAGTTGCACTTCGTTTGGTTGGGTATAGACGAGTGCTTTCATCGGAGATTTCCTATCGTGCGGTGAATCCGCCGTCGACCATCAGGGTCTGCCCGGTGATGTAGGCGCTGGCCTCGCTGGCCAGAAACACGGTCACACCGTACAGGTCCTCGAGCTTGCCGTTGCGGCCGATCGCGGTTTGCGCGGCGTTGCGTGCGGCGAGGTCGGGGTTGTCGAACACGGGTGCGGTCAGCGCGGTCGGGAAAAAGCCGGGACCGATCGCGTTGCAGGTGATGCCGTGCGGCGACCATTCCTGTGCGATCGCGCGTGTCAGCTGCAGTATGCCGCCCTTGGCGGCGCCGTACGGCGCGCTGTTGGCAAACGCCCGATAGCTCTGCAGCGAAGCGATGTTGATGATGCGGCCCCAGTTTCGCCCCTTCATGCCCGGTGCGAGCGCTTGTGCGAGAAAGAAGGGCGCCGTCAAGAGCAGCTCGATCTGCGTCTGCCAGCTTTCAGGCGTGATTTCGGCAAACGATTGCCGCAGGTTGATGCCGGCGGCATTGACGAGGATGTCGATACCTCCCGCGCGCTGTTCGGCGGCGGCCGCGCACGTGCGCAGTGCGGTCACGTCGGTCAGGTCGGCCGCGAACCAGTGCGCGTCGATGCCGTCATTGTTCAGGCGCCTGGTCGCAGCGTTCAGTTCTGCCTCGCGCCGCGCGACCAGCAGCACTCGGGCTCCTGCGAGGCCGAGCGCGTGCGCCATCGCTTCGCCGATGCCGGAGTTGCCGCCCGTGACGAGCGCGCGGCGGCCCGTCAGGTCGAAGAGCTTTCCCAGTCTCATACCTCGACCGACGCGCCGAGATCGAACTTCTCGCCTGGAAAGTACTTGGCGAGCCGGTCGTCCGCAGTGCGCGCGTGTGCCTCCATGCCTTCGAGGCGCGACACGCGCGCGGTCACCTGCGCCAGTTGCCGGTTCGCCTCGCGTGTCATCCGCTGCCAGGTCAGCGTCTTCATGAACTTGTGCACCGACAGGCCACCGGAATAGCGTGCCGCTCCCTTGGTCGGCAGCACATGATTCGGACCACTGGTCTTGTCGCCGAAGGCGACGGTGGTTTCCTCGCCGAGGAACAGTGACCCGTAGCAGGTCAGGTTCGCAAGCCACCAGTCGAGGTCGCGTGCGTGCACTTCGAGATGTTCGGAGGCGTAGCGGTCCGAGACCTCGACGATCTCCTCACGCGAATCGCACAGGATCACTTCGCCGTAATCGCGCCACGCGGCCGCCGCGGCATCGCGTGCGGTCGGCGGTAGCGTGTCGATCAGCCTCGGCACCCGCGTCATCACGTCCTCCGCCAGCGCGCGCGAATCGGTGAAGAGCCATGCCGGCGATTCATGGCCGTGCTCGGCCTGGCCGACGAGGTCGCTGGCGACGATCGCGGGATCGGAGCTCGCATCGGCAATCACCGCCACCTCCGAGGGGCCGGCGAACACATCGATGCCGACCTTGCCAAATAGCGTGCGCTTGGCCTCGGCAACGAACTTGTTGCCGGGTCCGACCACCACGTCGGCCGGTTTGCCGGTGAACAGGCCATACGCCAACGTCGCGATCGCCTGTACGCCGCCAAGCGTCATGATCACGTTGGCGCCGGCGGCCTTGAACGCGTACAGCACATACGGATGCATGCCACCGCCGCGGAAGGGCGACGAGCAGGCGATGATCGTCTTCACGCCGGCGGCTTTCGCGGTGGCGACCGTCATGTAGGCCGACGCGATGTGCGCGTAGCGGCCGGCCGGGGCATAGCAGCCGACGACATTGACCGGGATGACGCGCTGGCCGGCGGTGACGCCGGCGTGCAGTTCGACCGAGAAATCCTCGATCGACTTGCGCTGGGCGACGGCGAAATCGAACACCTGCTTCGCGGCAAAGTCGATGTCGCGTTTCACGCTCGCCGGCACGTCGCGCAGCGCGGCGTTGATCGCGGCTTCCGTCATCACAATCTCACCGGTCCACTTGTCGAGTGACTTCGCGTAGTCGCGCACCGCATTTTCGCGGCCGCGTTCGATCGTCGCCAGCATTTCGTTGACCACCTTCTGCGCGGTGGCGGTTTCGGTGTCAGGTGTCTTGCTGGCTTTCTTCAGGTAGGTAAGTGCCATCGGGGTTTTCCAATCTGTCTGGTATGTTGAAAGCGCTTACATTCGGGTCGGGAATAAAGGCGGCCGCAGCCGCCTCTGCCGTTGTCGCCTAGTTGGTGCGATTGGCGAAATCGCGCAGTTTGGGATCGGCCTGTACGCGCTTCATGAATTCATCAGTGATGAAATCGGTGGGCTGCGGTACGGTCTGGATCGCGCCGGTGCCGCGCATGAAGATCGCGATCTGGCCGAACCACACATCCATGTCGGAGTTGCCGCGCGCGCGATCCATCCGCGCCAGCTGCTGCGCGAGATCGAAAGTCGGCCGCGTGTCGAACTCGCGCCGCATCGACGCATCGCTGATCGATACGCCACCCTGGTCGTAGAACTTCTTCATCATCGCGATCGCCTCGGTCTTGTTGGCGTTCATCCATTTCCAGGCGCGCAGATAGACGGCGAGGAACTTCGCCACGTTCTCCGGGTTCTGCTGCGCGTAATCACCCCGCGCGATCAACGCCCCCGGCACGACCACGCCGCCCTCTTTGCCGGAGCACAGCACCTTGGCGCCGGCTTTCTCTTCGAGCGTGTACATGTTGGGCGCCCACAGGCCGGCGAGGTCGGCATTGTTCGACGACACCGCCGAGATGATCTCGGCCTGGCCCATGTTCTTGATCGTCACATCCGCCTTGGCGATGCCGTACTTCTTCAGGCACGACTGCACCGCGTAGTCGCCCGTGGAGTTGGCGGTCAGCACGATGGTCTGGCCCTTCATGCTCTGCGGCGCCTTGATGAACTTGTCGGCGACTTCCTTGCGTACCAGCAGCGCGTTGCCTGCCGATTCGTCGTTGGTGAGGCCGATCGTCTTGATGCCGAAACGCACGTGGCCAAGCACCGCGGGCACCGAGCCCGTGCCGCCGACATCCCACGACTTCGACGCCGACGCGGCGATCTGCGGCACGCCGGCCGGGAAGGTGGAAAACACCGGCTTGAGCCCGACCTCGGCCCACCAGTTCTTCTCGGTGGCCACGAAGAAGGGCAGTGCCCAGTACAGCGCCGGCTGGTAGCTGACCTTGATTTCGGTCTGGGCCTGCGCGCCGATGGGGACGGACATGCCGAGTGCCAACGCGGCGGCAAATGCGGAGTTGCGAAGCGCGTGAGTGAACTGCAGTGCCATCATGTGTCTCCTCTGAGTGTGCTCAATGTACATCGCCGCCCTGCTGGTCGCGCAGCAGTTTCCATACATGGGTGCGAAGGTGGACGAACGAGGGCAGATCCATCACGTCCTCGATGCGCGGTAGCGCATCCCAGTGCTCGGCCCCGCGCACTGACTTCACGTCGATGATCTCGCGGATGGTGCCCGGCCGGCGCGACATCACAACAATGCGGTCGGCCAGATACACCGCCTCCTCGACCGCGTGCGTGATGAAGAGCACCGTGCGCGGATTCTGGCGCGCCAGCCGCACCAGTTCTTCCTGCATTACGACCCGCGTCTGCGCGTCGAGCGCGCCGAAGGGCTCGTCCATCAGCAGCACCTTGGGGTCGAGCACGTAGGCGCGCGCAATCGCCACGCGTTGCTGCATGCCGCCAGAGAGCTGATGCGGATAGGCCTGTTCGTAACCCTTCAGTCCCATCAACCCGATGTAATGCTCGATGCGGCGCCTGCGTTCGCCGGACTCGACCCCGAGCGACAGCAGCCCGAACTCGATGTTGTCCCACACCGTCTTCCATGGAAACAGCGCGAAGGCCTGGAACACCACTGCACGATCGGGACCGGGCCGCGTGACTTCGATGCCGTCGACCTTCACGTGTCCGCCGGTCGGATGCTCGAGACCGGCGGCCATCCGCATGCAGGTCGTCTTGCCGCAACCCGACGGTCC
Source organism: Burkholderiaceae bacterium (assembly GCA_036824465.1). Classification (GTDB taxonomy): domain Bacteria; phylum Pseudomonadota; class Gammaproteobacteria; order Burkholderiales; family Burkholderiaceae_F; genus JAKOQB01. The sequence goes on along the minus strand of DAITAC010000076.1, from coordinate 10,581 downwards.
CACGATGGCGACGAACTCACGATCCTGCACTTCGAGGTCGATGTCTTTGAGCGCCACGAAGTCGTTGCCGCCCTGGCGAAACACCCGCTGCACGCTTTCGAACACGATGTTGGCCACTGTGCCTGCTCCCGTTCCTATACGCCGCGGCGCGCTTCGATCACCAACTGCACGCGCCGCAGCGCGACGTCGATCAGGAAGCCGATCACGCCGATCGCGATCATTCCGCTCATGACGGTCGCGGTCGATATCGCCGCCTGTCCCTTGACCATCAGGTAACCCACGCCACTCGAGGCGACGATCAGTTCCGCACCCACGAGGGACTGCCATCCCAGGCCGGCCGAAATGCGCAGGCCGGCAACGATCGACGGCACTGCCGCCGGCAGCAGCACCTGCGTCATCGCACGTATGCTGCCGGCGCCGAGCATCTGCGCGGCTTCGATGTACTTGCGATCGACGTTCTTGGCACCGCGGTAGGTGTTGATCAGCACCGGCGGAAACGCGCCCATAAAGATGATCAGCACTGGGCCGCCGATGCCGGTGCCGAACCACAGCGCGGCGAATGGCACCCAGGCGATCGGCGCGATGAAACGCACCGTTTCGAACAGGGGAGAGACGAGCCGGTCGACCCACCCAAACCACGCCATCAGCAGGCCGAGCGGGATGCCGACGATCACCGCCAGCACGAAACCGAAACCGAAACGCTGCAGGCTCGACAGAAGGTGTTCGTGCAGCACGTGGCCAACGAACGGTTCGACCGTGAGTTGGGCAAACCGCGCCAGCACATCCCACGGCGCCGGCAGAAAGGTGCGCGAGGTGATTCCCGACAGCGCCGCGAGCGACCAGACGCCGAACAGCGCCACTGCACCTGCCACCGTCAGCGTCCAGAAACTGCGCGCGTCGAGCTTCGGTTCGAGCATCAACGCACCTTCCAGGGGGTGACACGCGACTCGACCCAGCCGAGCGCGAGCGTCATCAGCCATCCGCACAACGCCACGCTGAGCATGCCGACCAGGATCATGGCCGGAAAGATGTCCTGTGCGGCCTGGTTCAGGATCTGGCCCAGCCCCCACAGCGCGCCGATGAGCTCGGCCGCAACCAGCGTGGTCCACGACGCCTGCAGCGATAGCCGTAGCCCGGTGAAAATGCTGGGCATGGCGCCCGGGATCAGCACTTCACGCCAGTAGCGCCAGCCGGTGACATCCAGCATCGACGCCGCTTCGAAGATCGGCTTGTCGATCTGGCGCACACCCGTGTAGCTGTTGATCACTGACGGAACGAACGCGGCGAAGAAGATCACCATGATCTTGGCCGCGTCGCCGAGACCAAGCCAGACGATCGCGAGCGGAATCCATGCCAGCGGCGGAATCGGACGCAGCAGCAGGAAGATCGGATTGACAAAAGCCTCGACCTTTCGACTTGCGCCCATCGCGAGTCCGAGTGTGACGCCGATCGACGACGAGACGATGAAGCCCATCGTCACCAGCAGCACGCTGCGCAGCACGTGCTCGTGCCAGCGGCCGTTGCTGTAGCCCTCGATGGCGATCTGCTTGAACGCATCGAACACTTCGAGCGGGGCAGGAAAGCGCGCCGTCGAAATGAAACCGGTGGCCGCCGTCAGCACGTGCCACAACGCGAGCAGCACGGTGACCGCGCCCAGCGTCGTGCCGAGAGTGCTCAGCACCTTGCGGGCCGGCGCGGGCGAACTCACGGGGCGGGGTCTCCTTCGCAGGGTTGTGACTGCTGCGGTATTCTTCTTGTAAGCGCTTTCATTCTGCCGCCCGCCCGATGTCGAGTCAAGCGTTTTTCGCGCCGGCACGAAGCGTTTCATCCTGCGTCGCATCACGGCCGACCTTGTCGCCACGCTCTGAAAGCGCGTACATTCGCGCCATGTCCGCTGTCGACAATTCGCCTCCGACAATCGACGACGTTGCCGCCGCGGCCGGGGTTTCGACCGCGACCGTATCGCGTGTGCTGAACCGGCCGGACTCGGTGCGCAGCAAGCTGCGGGCGCAGGTGGAGGCGGCGGTGGCGCGTCTGGGCTACGTCCCGCACTCCGGCGCACGGTCGCTGATGCTCCGGCGCACCGGCACTGTGGGTGCGGTCTTCCCCACCGTCGACAACGCAATCTTCGCCAAGGCGATCGACTCGCTGCAGCGCCGGCTGGCGCAGGCCGGTTATCAACTGCTGATCGCCACCAGCGACTACGACGTCGAAACGGAAATGCGGCAGGCGGTCAACCTCGTGACGCGGGGCGCCGATGCACTCGTGCTGTGCGGATTCAGCCAGCGGCCGGAACTGCTGCGGTTCCTGCAACAGCGGGGCCTGCCGTGCGTGCACGTGATGGTCTGCCCGGGTCCGGAAGGCTCGACCTGCGTGGGTTTCGACAACGCGGAAGCGATGGCAAAGGCGGCGCGCTACCTGATCGACCTGGGCCATCGCCGCATTGCCATGCTGGCGGGAATCACCCGCGACAACGACCGTGCCAAGGCGCGCATCGAAGGCGCGCGCCGGGCCCTGAAAGGCGCTGGGCTCGACCTGCCGGCCGCGCGCATCGTCGAAAGGCGGTACACGCTGGCCGATGCGCGGGACGGGTTCCGCGAACTGATGTCGCGCACGCCGCGACCGACCGCTGTGCTGTGCGGCAACGACGTGCTCGCATTCGGCGCGCTGCTCGAGGCGCAACGGATGGGCCTGGCGGTGCCCGGCGAAGTGTCGATCGTCGGCTTCGACGACCTTGAACTCGCGCGCCACGTTCAACCCGCGCTGACCACCGTGCGCGTGCCGGCCGAGGAGATGTGGCGCACCGCCGCCGATTGCCTGGTCGCCGCGCTGCGCGGCGAGCCGGTTCCGAATGCGACTGAAATCGAGGTGGCGCTGGTGGTGCGCGAATCGAGCGGGCCCGCGCCGCGCGAGTTGCGCAGCGCGAAGAAAGCTCGCGGAATCAGTCCGCCCTGATCCCGGCGGTCTTGATCACGCGTCCCCACCGCTCGACTTCGCTCTTCAGGAACTCGCCGAACTTGTCCGCGCCGCGCGGATCGACGCGGAAGCCTTGCGTGCGGGCGCGCTCCTCGATCTCCCGGGTGAATAGGATCTTCACCGCCTCGCAGCCAGCCGTTTCGATGTGCAGTCGCGCCGGGTCGTCGACCAGTTTGGGCTCGTACAAAACCTCATGCCGCGCGTCCAGTTGCGCGACCGCGCGCTCGTCCATGAACTCGGAGACGACGATTCGCATCAGCGAGCTGCTTGCGGCTCTTGCGCCGACCTCAGGCCGACTCGTACAACCGCGTCATCACGAACTCGCGATGACCCAGCGCCTCGGCCGCGGTCAATCTCCCGTTGGCCGTGCGCAGCATGCACTCCAGCAACTTGTCGCCGGCCTGGTCGAGCGTGATTTCACGCTGCAGCAGACCGGAGGTGTCGACGTCGACGTGCTCGCTCATCAGTCGCACCGTGCGCGGATTGGCGCAGATCTTGATCACCGGCAGGATTGGGTTGCCGATCACGTTGCCCTGCCCGGTGGGGAAGAAGTGCACCGCGAATCCCGAGGCTGCGCACAGTGTGACCATCTCGGCCGCGGCACTCGATGAATCCATGAACCAAAGGCCCGGATGCGTCGGCATTTCCGCCTTGTCGATCACGCCATCGACCGTGCACTTCTTGCCGATCTTCTGGATGTTGCCGAGCGCCTTCTCCTCGATTGTCGTGAGCCCCCCGGCGATGTTGCCCTTGGTCGGCTGCGAGTCCGAAAGGTCCGAGGTCTTGTGGCGGTTGATCACGTCCTGGTAGCGGTTGAACATGAACATGAATTTCTCGCGCACCGCATCGCTGGCGCAGCGCGCCGCGACGATCTGCTCGCCGCCGGTGAGTTCGGTCGTTTCTCCAAAGCACAGGTAGTTGCCGAGCGCGTGCAGCTTGTCGAACGCGTTGCCGACCGTCGGGTTGGCGCCGCAGCCGCTCGTGGTGTCGCTTTCGCCGCACTTGGTCGAGACCCACAGATCACGAATGCTGCACGGTTCGCGCTGCTTCTCGCTTGCCCACTGCACGTATTCGCGCGCGGCCTTGCTGGCACGCATGATCGTGTCGTGATCACCATGGCCTTCGATGCCGAAGCCCGTCACCGGCTTGCCGGTCGCGGCAATGCCGTCGACCACTTTCTTGGTCCAGCTGTCCTCGATCCCGATCACCACCACGGCCGCGACGTTCGGATTGCAGCCGGCGCCGATCAGGGTGCGGAAATGCAGGTCAAGGTCGGCTCCGAACTGCAGCCGGCCGTACGGATGCGGGATCGCGAGCGCGCCCTTGATGTTGTGCGCAACCGCCTCCGCCGCCGCATTCGACAGATCGTCGAGCGGCAGGATGATCACGTGATTGCGCACGCCGACGCGGCCGTTCTCACGCCGGTAGCCGAGGAAAGTGGTGTCCTTCGAAATGACTGCCATGATTGGGTCCCCTCTACCAGCGCTTGGTCTTGATGTTGTGCACGTGGGCGTGCTCGCCGGCCTTGATCGGCGCCACGACCTTGCCCATGTCGATGCCGTACTTCCACACCGTGTCACCCGGCTTCATGTCGGTGAGTGCCACCTTGTGGCCGATTGGGATGTCCTGGCGCGCCTGCACGGTCATCGTCTTGTCTTCGTCCATGATCCAGCCGTTGAGGCTCTGGCCGGCCTTCACGCCCTCGACCACCACCACGGCGACCGTGTCCTTCCTGTCATGCAGCACGAAATGAATCATCTGTTCCTCCCTGCAATCCGCTCGAGTCCTGGCACGGCGCCGACTGTAGGCAGCGCGCCACAGCGTGTCAAACAGGTCATATAAATGACTTGCATGATATGGAAGGCGAGTATCACAATCGCGCCATGCCGCTCGCCAGTAACGCCATGCGCAGCAACGGGACGCCGGCCGCGGCGCGCCGTTCCGCGGATGCGTTTCGCCCCATCGCGCCGGAAGCGGCGGACATGCCGCTGTATCGCGTGGTCAAGCGCGCGCTGCTGCAGGCGATCGAGGACGGCGCCTATCCGCCCGGCGCCGCGCTGCCGAACGAAACCGCGTTGGCGACGACCTTCGGCGTGTCGATCGGCACGCTGCGCCATGCGGTCGATGAACTCGCGGCGGACCACATCGTCGTGCGGCGCCAGGGACGCGGCACCTTCGTTGCGACTCACAACGCCGATCGGTTCCTGTTCCAGTTCTTTCACGTCGAGCGCAGCGACGGCCTGCGCGAATCACCCACGGTCGAACTGCTCAGTTTCGAGCGGGCGCGGCTCGATGACGATGCCGCGTTGGCGCTTGGCGTCGGTGCGGGAGAGGCTGCGTTCGCGATCGAGACGCGCCTGTCATTGCAGGGGCGTGCGGTGGTGTACGACCGCATTGCGATTCCGGCCGCCCTCTTCAAGGGGCTGACCGAGAAGCGATTTCGCGACCGGCCGAGCACGATCTATCACCTGTATCAGACCGAATTCGGGATCACGGTGCTGCGGGCGCACGAACGATTGCGTGCCGCCAGCGCCGAGCGCAACGTGGCGCGCGTTCTCGCGCTGCCGCACGGAGCACCCGTGCTTCAGGTGCGCCGCACGGCGCTTACTTTCGGCGACAAGCCGGTCGAGTTCCGCGTTTCGACCGTCAATACGGCACACCACGATTACGTGAATCTGCTGACGAGGCCCACATGAGCGGAATCAAACTCGCGCGCGCGCTTGAAGTTGCGCAAACTGCCGCGCGCGCGGCGGGGCGCTTTCTTCAGGACAGCCACAAGCGGATTGGCAGCGCGGCGATCGGGCACAAGGCGCCGGGCGACGTGGCGAGCAGCATCGACCGCGAGGCTGAGGCGCTGATCCGCAGCAGGATCGGCGCGGTGTTTCCCGAGCACGGGTTTGTCGGTCGGGAGCTTGGCGGCAGCATTGATGCGCGCCGCGCGCAGTGGCTGATTGATCCGGTCGATGGCGCAGCGAATTACCTGCACGGATATCCGCAATATGCCGTGTCGCTGGCGTTGCAGCATCAGGGCGAAGCGGTTCTCGGGGTCATCTACGACCCGAATCGCGATGAAGTGTTTACCGCCACGCGCGGGCAGGGCGCGTTCTGCAATGGTGTTCGACTTGCCTGCAGTGCGCGATCAATGCCGGAAGAGTCACTTGCGACGACGGTATTTCCGAAGCCAACCTCCGAGCGCATGCCGCAGTATCTCGCCGAGTTCGGTCGCATGCTCGCCGGCTTCGGCGGCGTGCGCCGTTCGGGCTCGATGGCGCTTGAACTCGCGTATGTCGCGGCCGGTCGGGCCGACGCCTTCTGGGCGCACGATGTGGGTGAGTGGGATGCGGCGGCCGCGATCGTCCTGCTGCGTGAAACCGGCGCGCGCTTCGAGGCGCTCGACCGCACAACTTCGTTGACCAGCCGTTCACTGCTTGCCACGGCACCGGCGCTGTTGGGTCCGACGCGCGCAATTCTCGCTGGCAGCGCGTGACTTCGCGCGTCGATCGTGCGCGGTCTGGCGAATCATCGCCGCGCGCGGCCTGAACTACAATCATGCGATGGCAAAAGCTGCGCAAAAGCCTGTCACCGAGCTGACTTTCGAACAGGCGCTCGATGAGCTGGACGCCCTCGTGCGGCGCATGGAAGCGGGCGACATGGCGCTCGACGACTCGATCGCCGCCTACCGGCGCGGCGCCGAGCTGGCCAAGTTCTGCCAGGCAAAACTCGCTGCGGCCGAACAGGAAATCAAGAAACTGGACGGCGAGTTTCTGGTGCCGCTGAATCCGGACGAGTTGCGCGGCAACTGATGCACGCTGCCGCCAACCATGTGATCGCGGCGACAACGTCCGCGGATGCGGACTTCGACGCATGGATGAGCGCACGGCTGGCGCGATTTGAACACGCCGCGGACGCGCAGTTGCCGCTCCCATCGGTCGCGCCGCAGCGCCTGCATCAGGCGATGCGGTACGCGGCCCTCGGCGGCGGCAAGCGCGTGCGGCCGTTGCTGGTCTACGCCGCGGGCGAAGTATCTGAAGCGCCCACGGCGGCACTCGACGGCGCGGCGCTCGCCACCGAATACGTGCATGTCTATTCGCTGATCCACGACGACTTGCCGTGCATGGACGACGATGTGATGCGGCGGGGCCGGCCGACCGCCCATGTCGCCTTCGACGAAGCCACCGCAATGCTCGCTGGAGACGCGCTGCAGGCGGAAGCGTTCAAGGTGCTGGCCGACGCCGACGCGTCCGACCACGCGCGTGCAGCGCTGATGCGCGAACTGGCGCACGCGGCGGGCACGGAGGGCATGTGCGGCGGGCAGGCACTCGATCTGGCTGCCGTCGGCCAGTCGTTGACGCTTGCGCAGCTCGAGCAGATGCATCGGATGAAGACCGGCGCCTTGCTGCTCGCCGCCGTGCGCATGGGCGCCCGCGCCGGTCACGTCGACGCGGCCACCTTTGCTGCACTCAACGGTTATGGCCGCGCCATCGGGCTCGCATTCCAGGTCGTCGACGATGTGCTCGATGTCGAGCAACCGTCCAGCGCGCTCGGCAAGACGGCCGGCAAGGATGCGCAACAGGGCAAGCCGACCTACGTGTCCACGATCGGCCTGCGCGCCGCCAAGGACTGGGCCGAGACGCTGCGCCGGCAGGCGCACGCGGCGCTCGATGCGCTGTCTCCTGCGGTGGCGGCGCGTGCGCTGCGTCTGCGACAATTGGCCGACTTCATCGTCGTGCGCTCATTCTGAGCGGCGACGGGCTGCATGAATGACCTGCTGAACACGATCCGAACACCCGCCGACCTGCGCAAGCTCGACGGCGAAAGGCTGGCGCAACTGGCCGATGAACTGCGCGCGTTCGTGCTCGATTCGGTATCCAAGACCGGCGGCCATCTGTCGTCCAACCTTGGCACGGTGGAACTCACGGTTGCACTGCATTACGTGTTCGACACGCCGCGCGATCGCATCGTGTGGGACGTCGGCCACCAGACCTATGCGCACAAGATCCTGACCGGCCGCCGCGAGGGTATGAAGATGCTGCGCCAGTTCGGCGGCATCTCGGGGTTTCCGAGCCGCAAGGAATCCGAGTACGACGCCTTCGGCACCGCGCATTCATCGACCTCGATTTCGGCCGCGCTTGGCATGGCGGTGGCGGCGCGCAACACCGGCAACAAGCGCCACAACATCGCGGTGATCGGCGACGGCGCGTTGAGCGGCGGCATGGCGTTCGAGGCGCTGAACAATGCCGGCGTGATCGACGGCATCCGGCTGCTGGTGATCCTGAACGACAACGACATGTCGATCTCGCCTGCGGTCGGTGCGCTGAATCGCTATCTCGCGCGGTTGATGAGCGGTGGGTTCTACGCCGCCGCCAGGCAGGCCGGCAAGCAGGTGCTGAAGAATTTCCCGCCAGTGTTCGAGCTCGCGCGCCGCATCGAAGAGCACGCCAAGGGCATGGTGGTGCCGGCGACGATGTTCGAGGAGTTCGGCTTCAACTACATCGGCCCGATCGATGGCCACGATCTCGAATCGTTGATTCCCACCCTGCAGAACATCAGGCAACTGACGGGGCCGCAGTTCCTGCACGTGGTCACGCGCAAGGGGCAGGGCTACAAGCTGGCCGAGGCCGACCCGGTGCTGTATCACGGGCCGGGCAAGTTCGATCCGCAAAAGGGCGTCCAGCAGGCGGCGCCGGGCAAACCGACCTACACGCAGGTGTTCGGCGACTGGCTGTGCGACACCGCGGCCGCGGACCCACGGCTCATCGGCATCACGCCAGCGATGCGCGAGGGTTCGGGCATGGTGCGCTTCGAGCAGGAGTTTCCGGACCGCTATTTCGATGTCGGCATTGCCGAGCAGCATGCGGTGACGTTTGCGGCCGGACTCGCGTGCGAAGGCATGCGGCCGGTGGTCGCGATCTACTCGACGTTCCTGCAGCGCGGCTACGATCAGTTGATTCACGACGTGGCAATCCAGAATCTTCCGGTCACCTTTGCGCTCGACCGCGGCGGACTGGTCGGCGCCGACGGCGCCACGCATCACGGCGCGTTCGACCTGTCGTACCTGCGCTGCATCCCCAACATGGCCGTGATGGCGCCTTCGGATGAGAACGAATGCCGGCGGCTGCTGACCACGGCGTTCCAGCACAGCGGACCAGCCACGGTGCGCTATCCGCGCGGCGCGGGCGTTGGCGCGACGATCGAGCGCGAATTGCGGCCGTTGCCATTCGGCAAGGCCGAGGTACGACGTGAATCGGGTGCCCGTGCCGGAACGCGGATCGCGATCCTTGCGTTTGGGCCGGTGCTGCATCCGGCGCTTGCGGCCGCGGCGAAGTTCGATGCCACGGTGGTCGACATGCGCTTCGTGAAGCCGCTTGACCTCGAACTGATCGAGAAGATCGCACGCGCGCACGACGCGCTCGTGACCATCGAAGAGAACGTGGTGATGGGCGGCGCCGGCTCCGGCTGTGCCGAAGCGCTCGCCGAGCTGGGCATTGTCAAGCCGATCCTGCATCTGGGTTTGCCGGATCAGTTCGTCGATCACGGCGACCCGGCCCGTCTGCTCGCCAGCGTGGGGCTCGATGCGATCGGCATCGAACAGTCGATCCGCATCCGCTACGGTGAGCTGCAGGCGCAACCGCGTCTCGTGAAATCCGTCGCCTGATCCGCGGCCATCGATGGACGCGGGCAAACCAGTCGCGGTATTCCAGCATTCGCCCGAAGCGGGCCCCGGCTACTTCGCCGAATGGCTCGCGCAGCAGGGCATTCCGATGCGTCTGATTCGTATCGATCAGGGCGACGCGGTGCCTGGAGGCGCCGATGCGTTCAGCGGCCTGTGCTTGATGGGCGGGCCGATGAGTGCCAACGATCCGCTGCCGTGGATCGCGCAGGAACTCGCGCTGACCCGCGACGCGGATGCGCGCCGCGTTCCCGTCATCGGTCACTGCCTCGGCGGCCAGCTGCTGGCGCGCGCACTCGGCGGTGCCGTGACGAAAAATCCGGTGAAGGAAATCGGCTGGGGTCGCCTGCGTGTCACCGATGCCGACATCGCGCGCGCCTGGCTTGGCACCGATCGCACCGATGAACCGGAATTCTTCCAGTGGCACGGTGACACGTTTTCTCTGCCTCCCGGCGCCGTGAACTTTCTCGCCAGCGACCTGTGCGCGAACCAGGCGTTTGTCATTGAACGCAGCGGCTATGCGCACCTCGGCATGCAGTTTCACTGCGAGATGACGCCGGCGCTCGTGAAGGACTGGGCGACGGACCCCGAAGGAGTGGCGGAAATCGTTGAAGAGCGACAACGTACCGGCGGCGCCGGCGTGAGCGATCCCAATGCAATGCTGCGCGAGGTCGAATCGCGCACGCCGCGGATGAATGAACTCGCGGCGCGGTTGTATGAACGCTGGGCGCGGGGACTTCATCGCGGCCCGAAGCGCGCGGGCGCTGATGCTGATTCAATCAGCGCCCGCGCGGCGAACTGAGCGCCGGTCTCTGAAGCGCTGGCTGGCGTTGCGGGGCGGGGCGGCGGCCGAGGAGCGACGTGTCGGGCATGCGCTCCTCGGCTGCTGCCACGTCAGTTCAAATCGTCCGCCAGATGTGGTCGTGGACCGATCC
>DAITAC010000075.1:0-20098 GCA_036824465.1 Burkholderiaceae bacterium | reverse complement strand
CGAACATGGCGCCCGCTATGAGCGCGTGTCCGAGGCTCGGCCGACACTGCACTAGACAAGAGGAGAAGAAATGGGGAGCAACAGCGCAGCGCGCGCAACCGTTCGGCCGCTCCATGCAGATGCGGCCGCAGCGCCGGTGAGCGCGCGCGGTACCGCACGGCGAGGCGAAACGATTGAGGAATGCATTGTTCGCTCGCTCGAGCAGTACTTCGACGATCTTGGCGGCGCCAAGCCGCATGCGTTGCACGAGATGGTGATGCTGGCCGTCGAGCGTCCGCTTCTGAAGTTCGCCCTCGACAAAGCGGCAGGCAACCAGTCGGCGGCGGCAGAACTGCTCGGCATCAATCGCAACACGCTGCGCAAGAAGCTGTGCGAGTACGGTCTGGCGAAATGAAGACTGCCCTGATCGGAGTGTCCGACAAGACTGGCATCGTCGATTTTGCGCGCACCCTGGTGACGCTGGGCTATCGGCTGCTGTCAACGGGTGGCACTGCGAAGCTGCTGGCAGGCAATGAGATCGCGGTCACGGAAGTCGCCGACTACACCGGCTTTCCCGAGATCCTCGACGGTCGCGTCAAGACGCTTCATCCGCGCGTGCATGCGGGTCTGCTGGCCCGGCGCGAACTGCCTGAGCACATGGCCACGCTGACGAAGCATGCGATCGATCCAATCGACATCCTCGCCGTCAATCTGTATCCGTTCGAGCAGACCGTTGCGCGTCCCGATTGCAGCTTCGACGATGCAATCGAGAACATCGACATCGGCGGACCCGCGATGCTGCGCGCCGGGGCCAAGAATCACGGCTCGGTCGCCGTTGTGGTCGATCCTTCTGACTACGGCGCTGTGACCGAGGAGCTGAAGACTCACGGACGCGTCGGATCTTCGCTGCGGTTCGAACTGGCGAAGAAAGTCTTTGCCCACACCGCGCGCTACGACGGCGCGATCAGCAACTACCTGTCCGGTCTCGACGAGAACGGCCAGCGCGGCGAGTATCCGCAGACACTGACGCGCCAGTGGATCAAGGTGCAGCAGATGCGCTACGGAGAGAACCCGCATCAAAGCGCGGCGTTCTATCGTGAGCGCAACGTCGGTACGGGTCTGCTGGCGAGCTATGCGCAGCTGCAGGGCAAGGAACTCTCCTACAACAACATCGCGGATGCCGACGCGGCATGGGAATGCGTGCGATCGTTTGAGCAGACCGCCTGCGTGATCGTCAAGCACGCCAATCCCTGCGGAGTGGCGGTCGCGTCCGACCCTGCGGCCGCGTATGCCAAAGCGTTCAAAACCGATTCGACCTCCGCTTTTGGCGGCATCATCGCTTTCAATCGTGCCGTCGACGGCGAATGCGCGCACGCGGTTGCCAGACAATTCGTCGAAGTCGTGATCGCGCCGGCCTTCGATGAAACGGCGCGAACCGTGTTCGCGGCAAAGCACAACGTCCGTCTGCTGACGGTTGAACCAGGTGGGGCGAGGAACGATCTGGACTTCAAGCGCGTGGGTGGCGGGATGCTCGTTCAGTCGCCCGATACACAGCTGACCCAGGCCGCAGAGATGCGTGTCGTGACGCAGCGCGCACCGAGCACAGCCGAGTTCGACGATCTGATGTTCGCCTGGCGCGTGGCCAGGTTCGTGAAGTCGAACACGATCGTGTTCGCGCGCGACGGGATGACCCTCGGCGTCGGCGCCGGGCAGATGAGTCGGATTGACTCGGCGCGCATTGCATCGATCAAGGCGAAGGAAGCCGGACTGGTGCTGACCGGTTCGGCTGCGGCATCCGATGCGTTTTTTCCGTTTCGCGATGGACTGGATGTGGTCGTTGATGCCGGCGCAACGTGCGTGATCCAGCCGGGCGGAAGCGTGCGCGACGATGAAGTGATCGCGGCGGCCAACGAGCGCGGTGTCGCGATGGTGTTTACCGGCACGAGGCACTTTCGCCATTAGCGCCTGCGCACCGCGTGGCACAATCGCCGCGTGCAATCTTCCGTCCGCATCCTCGGCATCGATCCCGGCCTGAACCGCACTGGCTGGGGCGTGATCGAGAACAGCGCGGGTCGTTTGCGCTGTGTCGACAGCGGCGTGATCCGCGTCCCGGCGGGTGACCTGCCACAACGGCTTGGCGTCATCCTCGCGCAATTGGGCGAAGTGATCCGCGCGGCGCAGCCGGCACGGGCCTGTGTCGAGAAGGTCTTCGTCAACGTCAATCCGCAATCCACCCTGCTGCTGGGCCAGGCGCGCGGCGCGGCGATCTGCGCGGCGGTCTCCGCGGGGCTGGCCGTGCGCGAACACACGGCATTGCAGGTCAAACAGGCGGTGGTCGGCTATGGCAAGGCGAGCAAGGAGCAGGTGCAACTGATGGTGCAACGATTGCTGGCGCTCGCCGCCGTGCCTCCGGCCGACGCTGCAGATGCACTCGCCTGCGCGATCTGCGATGCCAATGCGGATCGAGTCCTGGCAGCTACCGGCGGCGTCCTTTCAACGACGGCGCGCGCGCGCCGCTCGCGCAGCGCCTGGCGTGCCAGCGGCGGCCGAGTCGCGGGGTGATGCGTGATCGGTCGCATCGAAGGACGGCTGCTGGAGAAGAACCCGCCGTCCGTCCTGATCGATGCCAACGGCATCGGTTACGAAGTCGATGTACCGATGAGCACGTTCTACAACCTGCCGGCGGTCGGCGAACGCGTCACATTGCTGACGCATCTGACGGTGCGCGAGGACGCTCATCTGCTGTACGGATTCGCGACGGTGGCCGAGCGCCGCGCCTTTCGCGAATTGATCAGGATTTCCGGCATTGGCAGCCGCACCGCGCTTGCCGTTCTGTCCGGGCTGAGCGTCAATGAACTGTCGCAGGCAGTCACTCTGCAGGAAAGCGGGCGACTGACGAAGATCCCGGGCATCGGCAAGAAGACCGCGGAACGCCTGTTGCTTGAATTGAAGGGGAAGATCGGCGCCGTGATCGAAGGCGCAGGCCAGGCATCGTCGCAGGCGGCCGACGATGGCGCCGACGTGATGCGCGCACTGATTGCGCTCGGCTACTCCGAGAAGGAAGCGGCGCTCGCGGTGCGGCAGGTACCTGCCGGGACCGGTGTCTCTGACGGGATCCGCCTCGCCCTAAAATCGCTCGCCAAGAGCTGATCGTCGCGCATCGTGCCGCCGGATCGAATCGTCACCGCAACACCTTCCTCACCGAACGAGGAAGCGGTCGAGCGCGCGCTGCGCCCGCAACGGCTGGCGGAATACGTCGGTCAGGCCAAGATACGGGAACAACTGGAGATCTTCGTCACCGCGGCGCGCAATCGCGGAGAAGCACTCGATCACGTGCTTCTGTTTGGTCCACCCGGGCTTGGCAAGACCACGCTCGCGCACATCGTCGCGCATGAGATGGGTGTCAACCTCCGGCAAACGAGCGGACCGGTGCTCGAGCGGCCCGGGGATCTGGCGGCACTGCTGACGAATCTTGAAAAGCACGACGTACTTTTCATCGACGAGATCCATCGCCTGAGCCCGGTGGTCGAAGAAATCCTCTATCCGGCGCTGGAGGATTTCCAGATCGACATCATGATCGGCGAAGGGCCGGCGGCACGTTCGATCAAACTCGATCTGCCGGCATTCACCCTGGTCGGCGCGACCACGCGCGCGGGAATGCTCACCAATCCGTTGCGTGATCGCTTTGGAATCGTGGCGCGGCTGGAGTTCTACAGCGATGATGAGTTGACCTCGATCGTGATGCGCTCGGCGCGCCTGCTCAATGCCTCCCTCGATGCGGATGGGGCGCGCGAGATCGCACGGCGGTCAAGGGGCACGCCGCGTATCGCCAACCGCCTTCTGCGCCGGGTTCGTGACTACGCCGAAGTGAAGGAGCGCGGACAGATCACCCGCGCGATTGCGGACAAGGCGCTCCTGATGCTCGACGTCGATGTGCGGGGACTCGACGTGATGGACCGCAAGTTGCTTGCGGCCATCATCGAGAAGTTCGGTGGAGGTCCGGTCGGGATCGAAAACCTGGCGGCCGCGATCGGTGAGGAGCGCGACACCCTTGAAGACGTCATCGAGCCATTTCTGATCCAGCAGGGAATGCTGCAACGCACCCCGCGCGGCCGCATCGCGACACTGAACGCCTTTGAGCATTTTGGCCGGATCGCGCCTTCCGCTGCCGGCGCACCCGAGCCGCTGTTCTGACCGGCGGACCGCAAGGCAGTACTTTTCCTCTTGCGCTCTTCTCGCGACGGCGAGATGATTCACGCATCTGCGGGATATGACGAGAATGCGGGAGACAGCCAATGCAGGGTTCAAGGGGAGGCGCTGTGAGTAACTCACCGACCAACCAGCGTAAGGCGGGCGAAAAGGAAGCTGCGGCAGCGCTGAGCGCCGAAGCCGTGTTGTGGCTGAACGAACTGCCCGAGGCCGTGCGACCGATGAAAACGTGCGGCCGGTTTCCACGGATCGTGAACAAGTTCGTCTCGCTCTGGGCGAGGCCCGCCGATTGCAGCAGTTTCTTTGACGAACTGTTGCTCGATCGGCGCGGCGACCGCCAGGGGTTCCCCATGGAGGTCGCGTTCGAACTGGCCGCTCTGAAGAACTACTTCGAGACCGCGGTTCATCCGTCGCACCAGACGGTCTGGGACGACATCATCAAGCGCGGTCGCGAGAGGTAATCCCGAAGCAAATGCGGGTGACGCGAGCGAACTGCTCCGGGTCACCTGCTCACTGCGCGCCGTCGACTCCACGCGCTCATCCGCACAGATTGATAGAGACAGCCGAGACCCGGACAGCGGACTTGCCAACGGTTCGACGTTTATCTGGCCGCAGATCAAGAAACACTCGCTAGGCTGCGGGCAGTGCGTCAGCGGGGAATTGCACGGGCAGGCCGGAAAAACCGCGCATAAACCACTAGAATCGCGCCCTTTGCGCAATTGCATCAGCGGGAGAACTCCACATGGATTTTGCGCGCCAACAGCGCAATCCGGCCCGGCATCTGATTGGTATCGGCGGCGTCATTCTGCTGCACATCGTCGTCATCTATGCGCTGGTGACAGGCCTCGCACGCAAGGTGGTCGAAGTCGTCAAGGGTCCGATCGAGGTGAAGGTCATCGAGGAAGTGGTCAAGAAGCCACCGCCGCCCGAAGTCCTGCCACCGCCACCGAAGGTCGCCGCACCTCCGCCGCCGTTCATCCCACCGCCCGAGATCAACATCGCGGCGCCCCAGGCTGCGCCGACGATCACCGCGGTGACGCAGGAAGCACCGCCCGCGCCGCAGGCGGTGGTGATTCAGAAACCAGTCGAACCAGCACCGCCTGCGCCGGCACCGCCGCCGCCGGCTGTCCGCAGCGCGGCCGTGGTCTGTGCAAACTACCGCGAGGTCATGGGATCGATCACCTACCCGCGGGAAGCGCTGCTCGACAACATCGAAGGCGAGGTCGTGATCGAATTCACGGTGGCCGCGAACGGGCAGGTTCGTGACCCGGTGATCCGCTCGTCCACCAACCGGGTCTTCAATCGCGTTTCCCTGAACGTCGTGTCGCGTCTGGCCTGTCAGGGTCAGGGGCAGGATGTCCGGGCGCAGGCCCCCATCAGCTTCAAGATCAAGTAACCCAGGAACATCAACCACAGAGAACGAGGCGGCCCAAAAGGCCATGCCGCAGGCGCGCTTCGGCGCGCCATAGTTTCAATCTTCCCCATAAGGAGACCTGCAAATGTTTGCTCTCATTCGACGCACAGCAGTTGGACTGGCGCTGATGCTTGCCGCCGCCGCCATCATCGCCCCGATGACCGCCTTTGCGCAGGATGCAGCGAAGTCAGCGCCGCCGGCGGCAACACCAGCCGCGGCCCCCGCGGCCGAAGCTCCCGCAGCCAAGGCCGCGCCAGTTGCTCCAACCGTGACCAAGGAAACGATTGACAACCCCTACGGCCTGGAAGCCCTGTGGAAGCAGGGCGATTTCGTTTCCAAGGGCACGTTGATCATCCTGGTGATCATGTCGATGGGAAGCTGGTACATCATGTTTGTGAAGCTGTGGGAACAGTTCAAGCTCGGGCGGGAAGGCACCGCGATGCAGCAGACCTTCTGGAAGGCCGCATCCCTGCAGGAGGGGACGAAGAAGCTGAGAGCGAACAGCGCCTATCGATATATCGCCGAGACCGGCCTTGAAGCCAATCAACATCACGAAGGAACGCTGACGGAAAACATCGATATGAACACCTGGGTCACGATGTCGGTGCAGCGTGCCGTCGACACAGTGCAGAACCGCATGCAGGATGGGCTGGCGTTCCTCGCCACCGTCGGATCAACAGCACCGTTCGTGGGTCTGTTCGGAACGGTATGGGGGATTTATCACGCGCTGACTGCAATCGGTATCGCGGGTCAAGCTTCGATCGACAAGGTCGCGGGTCCGGTCGGCGAAGCGCTGATCATGACGGCCATTGGCCTTGCGGTCGCCGTGCCGGCAGTGCTTGGCTACAACTGGCTTGTCCGTCGCAACAAGGTTGCGATGGAAACCGTGCGTGCGTTCGGCTCCGACCTGCACGCCGTGCTGCTGGGTCGTCGCGCCGAAGCGCGCCCCGCGCGCTGACCCTCCGAGAGGAACCCAGCCATGGCAATGAACGTCGGTTCGGGCGAAGAAGAAGGCGAAGCGATCTCCGCCATCAACACGACGCCGCTGGTGGACGTGATGCTGGTGCTGCTGATCATCTTCCTGATCACGATTCCAGTGGTCACGCAGTCGATTGCGCTGCAACTGCCGCAGGAAACGAACGTGCCGCGGCAGACGAAACCCGAAAACATCGAGATTGCGGTCACCAAGGACGGCGATGTTTACTGGGGCATGCAGAAAGTGCGAGACAACGATGACCTGGTCGGCCGGCTGAAGAAGATCGCCGTGCTGCAGCCGCAACCCGAAGTGCACATTCGCGGCGATCTGGCCGGGCGCTATGAATTCGTCGGGCGTGTTGTGTTCGCGTGCCAGCGTGCCGGCATCCTGAAGATCGGCTTTGTCACCGAACCGCCCGCGCGCAGCAGCTGAACGAGCCGACGACACTGGGAGAAAGACATGGCAATGAATATCGGTGCCGGCGGCAGTTCAGGCGAGCCGGACGTGATGATCGACATCAACACCACGCCGCTGATCGACGTGATGCTGGTGCTGCTGGTGATGCTGATCATCACCATTCCGATCCAGCTTCATTCAGTGAATCTGAACATGCCGATCGGCAATCCGCCGCCGCCGCTGGAGAAACCGGTCGTCATCACCATCGACGTCGATTTCGACGGCACGATCTTCTGGGATGGAGTGATGGTTTCGAACAAGACAGCGCTCGAAGAGAAGCTGACTCAGGCGGCGAGTGCGGCACCTCAGCCCGAGGTCCATCTGCGGCCCAACAAGCTCGCTGAGTACAAGGATGTGGCGGCGGTCATGGCGGCGGCACAGCGACTGGGCGTGACCAAACTTGGATTAATAGGCAACGAACAGTTCGTGCGATGAGTTTCCGCCAGCCCGTCGACCGCTCCGTCCGTGCATTGATCGCCGCGCTCGTCGCCGCGGGTTGCGTCAATCTTGCCCACGCGCAGGGTCTGCGCCCGGAGGTCGGCAAACCGTTGCAGCAGGCCGCAGACCTCCTCAAGGCGGGCAAAGCCAAGGAAGCACTGGCCAAGGTGCGCGACGCCGAGAATGTTGCAAACAAGACACCCGCCGAGCAGTTGATGCTTGACCGCATGCGCGGTGCGGCCGCGCTGCGCGCCGGCGATGCGGCCACGGCGATCCGCTCCTTTGAGGCGGCTTATGCGTCCGGCCGGATGAGTGGCGCCGAGCAGGCGCAGACGGCCGAGCAGATCGCCTTTGCGTACTCCCAGAGCAAGGATTGGGGCAAGACGCGCGAGTGGGCAGTCAAGGCCCAGCAGGCGGGTGCTTCGAGCCCGCAACTCAGTCAGTTGCTGGCCTACGTGAATGCCCAGAGCGGCGACTACAACGCCGTGGCGCGCGAATCTCAGGCCGCCGTGAATGCCGCCGAACAGGCTGGACGCCGGCCAGACGAGGGCGATCTGTTGCGTCTGGCGGATGCCCAGATGCGGACCGGGCAGGGCCAGGCGCAGACGTTAACGATCGAAAAGCTCGTCGCCTACTACCCGAAGAAAGAGTACTTCGCGCTCTACATCAATCGACTGACCAGCAAGAGCGGCTTTTCTGACCGCCACTCGCTCGACCTGATGCGATTGCGGCTCGCCACGGGAAACCTCACCAAAGCCGAAGATGTGATGGAGATGGCGCAGCTCGCGCTGCAGGCCGGCCAGGCCGCCGAAGCCAAGAAGGTCATTGACGACGCATTCGCTTCCGGTCTGCTTGGCAAGACAGGTGAGGTTGAACGGCAGAAGAGGCTGCAGGCACTCGCGGCGCAGCGTGTGGCCAATGCGCCCAGTGAACTCAAAGCCGCGGAGGCCGAAGGCCTTGCCGCCAAGGATGGGAACCTGCTGGTGCGGACCGGGCTTGCGTACACCGGCCTCGGCCAGTACGACAAAGGCACCGATCTGATTCAGAAGGGCATCGCCAAAGGGGGGCTGCGCTACCCGGTCGACGCCAACCTTCACCTGGGAATCGCGTTGACCCGGGCCGGCCAAAAGGGCCGTGCGGCGCAGGCCTTCAAGTCAGTTACCGGCACGGATGGTGCAGCGGACCTCGCGCACCTCTGGTTGCGCCTGCCCTGAGTCGCGACACCGGAACAGCCGTCGCGGGCATCTTCGAACGCAGACTTTCTGAGGAAAAAAAGCCCGCGGTTTTGCGGCCGCGGGCTTGCTTCTAGCCAAATCGAAACGCTTAGAAGAACTTGTAAGCAGCGCGCAGCATGTAGGTGCGGCCACGCGGGTCGGTGAATCGCGGGTCGTAGCCACGCTGGAAGGTTGTGGCTTGCACAGACAGCGGCGGATCTTCGTCAAACAGATTGAGAACACCGCCGGTGATCGTCAGGTTCTTGACACCGGTCCAGGTCACGGACGCGTCGAAGACTGAATACGTTCCCACGTCGTTTTCGCCGCCTTGGTCGGTGTACCCCGACTTGTAGCGGTTGGTCAGGACCGCACTCCACGGACCCGCACCCCAGTTGACTGATGCGACGTGCTGCCAACGGAACACCGGCGCATTGTCCGAATACCGGCCGGCGGCACTGAAGAATTCGCCGCCTTTCTCGCGCTGGTACTTGTATTCCGCAACGTAAGTGCCGTCGATCGCAAAGCCCCAGCGGCCGTATTGCGTTGCGCCTGAGCGCCACGCGAAGGACAAATCGACCCCGTTCGTCTTCAGATCACCCAGGTTTTCGAACGGAGTGTCAATGTACGCGATCGGATCGAAATTCGGGTAGTTCAGGCAGACGTCAACCTCGGTTCGGTCGATCTGTCCGGCAACCTGTCCCGCGGGAAGCTGGCTGCAGCGAACGAAGCGGGGCGTGTACTTCGACGGATCGGCGAAGACCGCCTGCTCGGGAAGACCGCTGATCTGGTTCTTGATCTTGATATTCCAGAAATCAATCCCGATGGTCATCGACGGCATGGGTTCGAACACGAAACCAATCGTGTAAGTGTCCGACTTCTCGGGTTGAAGCGAAGTCACCGGCTTGCCAAGCCCGCCGGGACCGCCCGTGCGCTGCAGGACCTGCTGGCCGCAAACCACGCCTGCCGAGGCTCCCGGCACCGGATTGCCATTGGGGCAAAGAGTCGGGTCGTCGTAGTTATCGGTGGTGAATGTCAACGACTGCGGGGCCCAGATTTCATACAAGGTCGGCGCGCGGAAACCCTTGTTGAACGAACCGCGCAGCAGCAACTGTTTGGTCGGCTGGTAGCGCAAGCCGACCTTCGGGTTCGTCGTGCTGCCGAAATCGCTGTACCTGTCGTAACGAACGGCCAGCGTCAGATCGAGCGACTTCATGATCGGGATGCCCATCTCCGCGAAAAGGGCCTTGACATTGCGGTCACCCTTCGTATCGCTTTCCGGATCGATGCCAAGACTGCCCAGCTCCGCCGTAATGGGCGTGGCCTCGAAGAACGACTTTTCCTTGCGATACTCTGCACCAAGAGCGACCGAGAGCGGACCCGCCTGCATCTGCATCAGGTCCTTGGTCACTCGGAAGTCAAAGAAGTCGACTTTGTTCTCGCCGATCAGCGTATCCGCGACCACCTGGGCGGCATCAATGGCCGCTTGACCTGCCGCTGTTTGCGGACCGAACGGATTGATCTTGCCGTCCCATACACCGTCCTGCATCAGGCTGTCGTTCACATAGCCTTGCTTAACGGAGGCCGTGCTCTTGTTCTTCGACTGGCCAATCGCGGTCTTGTAGTCCCAGTTCGCGAGAGTCCCCTGGAGCTCGAGCATCAGTCGGTCAGTCGTGGTGTCGTCGCCGCTTGTGCGCTTGCCGGCCGGGACCTGGCGCCAGTTGACCACTCCTCCCGGCACCTCCGCGTTCGGGTCGGACGATCTGATATCTGGGATGGAATCCACCGGCGCGCCCGCCGGGAAGAACGGACTCGACGCCGGCATCAGGTGGCTGGTCGGCGCGGCAGCGACCCGCGATGTAGCCTTGTTGTTCGCATACAAGTACTCCAGCGAGGCCGTGTGTTCGGCCGCCAACGCAAACGAGCCGCGCAGCAGTCCGGTCAACTGTTCGTTCTTGGGAATGATGTCGATCTGCGATGTGAAATCGTAACGGCAACTGTTGAACGCCCCCGTATTGTCCGGAGTTGTGAATCGAGGCAGTGAGGTCGGCGGCGCACAATTCGGACCCGACGGCTCGAAGCCATTCAGATCGCCGGGGAAAGATGTGCCGCTTGTTCCCGACGTCAGGGCCGCGCGACCAGTTCCAAGAATGCCGGTCTTCGAAAAGTCACGCTTCGCCGCTTCGAGGACAGTTTGTTTGCGCCAATCAACGGCCGCCAGCACATTGAAGCGCTGCGAAGCGAGCGAACCGAAGCCTGCCAGCAAGTTGACCCGGTTGATCTCGCCTCCACCGGATCTCTCCGGTGTCTGGTTCTCGGCACTGATCTCCAGTCCCTGGAAATCTCGACGCAGGATGAAATTGATGACACCGCCGATCGCATCAGTTCCGTAAACCGCGGACGCGCCATCCCGCAGAACCTCGATACGGGAAATGGCCGACAACGGGATGGCATTCAGGTCGGCCGCGGCCGCGTCGAATGCATGGTTGGCGATCCGGCGGCCATTCAACAAGACCAGAGTCTTGTTGGCATTGGTGCCGCTGGCGGCGCTGAGGCCGCGAATGTCTGCCTCAGCCTTGGCGCCGGTGGTTGCGCCGATCGCCCCGCTGACGCCGAAGTTGGACTGGTTGGCAGCAATACGCTGGACGGCTTGCTCGACGGTCGTCACACCCTGCTTGACAAGATCTTCCGTGTTGATCACGGTGACTGGCAGGGCGGTTTCCGCATCGACCCGCCGCAGCGACGAACCCGTGATCTCAACTCTCTCGAGCTGCTGACTTGACTGCTGCGCCAGAGCCCAAGGTGTCCAGACAGCGGCGGCCCCTCCAAAGACGAGCGCTACAGCGCGCGCCATCGAGTTCAACTTGATAGCCTTCATGCGGTCTCCTTCAAGTGGCATCAAAACGGATCGCCGCCTGTGGCGAACTCCCATCACATCGAAATGTGCCAGGCGACATTTGATCGTTTTTGGACGATTGTGGATTCTTGCCGGACTATCACGGAAGAACAACAGAACTGCATCGCGTCTGCAACTTATGTTGCATTTTCGCCAACCGAGCGATAAATCGGTTGCTTAGTTGAAAGGATTATTCAACGGCTCGCTGCGCGCGGGACACCTCAGTTATCGCCCTCTGTGCTGTTCCGCTGCAGCTTCTTACTGTCCCAGAATCCGCCCTAATCGCGGCACGCCGCGCTAAATCTAGGGGCATTGCAGCATTGCCTACCAAGGTTCAGATCCTATGGAGAACGTGTGAGAAAAATGCAACGCACCGCAACGGGCACGGCGATTCCTATGGCTACGGAAGCAAGCAGTCCGCAAAATGGCGAGGCGCGATCTGACCGCGGGCAAGCCTTGGCCAACACGCCAAGGGAGCACGGGCTAGTTCAGCAAATCACATTCTCGGAGGAGAACCATGAGGTTTCGGAAACTCCCGGTCGCGTCTTCCGTCGCGTCTGCATTTGGAGGATTTGTCGTCGTTGCCATCACGTTACCGGCGCCCGTTATTGCTCAGACTGGCGCGCAGGCATTGGAACGCGTAGAGATCACCGGATCGCTGCTCAAGCGAATCGAAGGCGAGACGTCGCTGCCGGTGACAACACTGTCGGTTGATGAACTCAGAAAAGCGGGGGCGACCAACGCCGAACAGGCCCTACGACTGGTCACACAAGGCGCGGCCAGCCTGGTCAGTTCCGGTTCAGTTAGCCAAGGCAATGGCGCCGCTTCCTATGCGTCACTGCGCAGCCTGGGCGCGCAGCGCACGCTGGTGCTGTTAAACGGCAAGCGTGTAGTTTCCAATCCGTTCTCCGCGGTCGCTGTCGACCTGAACACGCTGCCGCTTGCTGCGCTCGACCGCATCGAGGTGCTTAGCGACGGCGCCTCGTCGACCTATGGCACGGACGCAATCGCAGGAGTGGTCAACTTCATCACGCGCAAGGATTACAAGGGCTTGGCGGTCGCCGGCGAAGTCCAGATACCTGAACAAGGCGGCGGTGAGGTCTACACCGCCAACGTGCTCGCCGGCTTCGGCGACCGGTCCAAGGAGGGCTGGAACGTCTACGGCGGCTTCAACTACCGCAAGCAGCAGTCGCTGCAGGGAACCGAGCGCGATTTCATGCGGACCTCCTATATTCCGGAGCGTGGATTCAACGGCCTGAGCCCGACCACGTTTCCGGCCAACTACAGTCAGGTGGTTTCCGGTGTCACTACGGTTTCGAACACGAATCCGACACTGGGGCTGGATCCCAAATGCGCCCCGCCGCGGTCGATTTTCGCGCCGGAACCGGTCGTGGGTCTCGGCACGAATCGCTGCGGCGCCGACACGCAAGGTTTCACCACCGTCGTGCCAAACCAGGAGCAGTGGTCCGGCATCCTGAAGGGCTCGCTGGCCCTGGGCCAGAACCACACGGCATCGCTCGAGTACTTCTATTCGCGGAACACAATCAATAGGACGATCGCACCGTCGCCGGAAGGTGGCCTGACGATGGGGCCGGACAGCCCGTTCTATCCTGGCAACGGCATCACGCCGATAACCAACACTGCGCTGAATCGGACGCAGCCGATTTCGATCAGCTGGCGCACAACGGTGTTGGGAGGGCGAGAGCAAGACGGGGTGAACGACACCCAGCGGCTCGTTGCCAGCCTGGAAGGCCTCGTCGCTGGCTGGGACTACCAGGCAAACGCGTTATGGTCGAACTCGAAGATAACCACCGACTTCCTGAACGGCTACGGGGGGATTACGGCACTGCGCAACGGCATGCGGGGTATCAACGGTGCACCGTACCTCAATCCGTTCGGCGACCAGACGGCGGCGGGGCTCGCTTTCCTGCAGTCCAACACGATCACCGGTCAGCTCCAGGAGGGCGAGGGCACCCTGTCGAGCCTGACCGCTGTCGCCAGCCGGCAGTTCGGAAGCCTGCCCGGTGGCCCGATCGGCATTGCACTGGGCGCCGAGTTCCGCAAGGAGGAAATGGCCTTCACAACGGACGTCGCCAAGGCGAGCCAGTCAACGAGCTCCGGCTTGGCGGGTTCCGCCCCTTTACGCGAGGGCGACCGCAATATCTGGGCCGCGGCCCTGGAGATGGCTTTCCCGATCCTGAAGAACCTGGAAGTTAACGCCTCGGTCCGTCACGACGACTACAGCGACTTTGGCAACACGACCAACCCGAAGTTCTCGATCAAGTACACGCCGGTGCAGAACCTGCTCTTGCGTGGTTCGTACAACACCGGCTTTGCGGCGCCGACGTTGACGCAGCTGTACCTGCCGAACCAGAGCACCTTTACCGGCTCACGCTACAACGACCCGGTGCTGTGCCCCAACGGTGTGGTCAATACGGCGGCGGGTGGCATCGCCTCGCGTGACTGTGGCATCCAGTTCCAGCAGCTGCAGGGCGGGAATGCCAAGCTGACCCCGGAGGAATCGAGTGCCTGGACAGTCGGGTTCGTGTTCCAGCCGACGCCGCAGTTTTCATTCGGCGTCGACTACTGGGACTACAAAGTCACCAACAACATCGGCGTGATCGGCGATCCGGCGATCTTCGGCGACCCGGTCAAGTACGCGAACCTGTTCGTCCGCTGCAGTCAGGCCGACCCGGCCCGCATCCCGACAATCCCCGGTTGCAACGTTCCAGGCGGCGATCCGCTGGCGTATGTCCTCAACACCAACCTGAACCTCGGCGACACCAAGACCAGCGGCTACGACTTCCAGTTCAATTGGAGACCGGGCGCAACGCCGTACGGCCGTTTCACGCTGGACTACCGCGCGACCTACATCAGCAAATACGAGTTCCAGATCGAGCCTAAGGGCACTTGGTATAACCCTGTCGGCAACTACAACACGCGGTTTACCGACGACGGCGGAACACCCGGCCCGGTGATCCGATTCAAGCAGGTCGTGAGTGTTGGATGGGAGATGAACGCCTTTAACGCCGGCGTGGTTCATCGATACGCGTCCGGCTACAAGGACAGCAACAACGTCCCGGCGCCCTGGAACGACAACACGGTCGGCGCCTACCAGATCGTCGATCTGTCGTTTGGCTACACGGGCATCAAGAGCCTGACGCTGCGAGCGGGGGTGCTGAACCTGTTCGACACCGACCCGCCGTTCACCAACCAGACAGCGCGTTTCCAGGCACGCGCCTACGACGACCGGTTCCACAATCCGCTTGGGCGGACGTACACATTGTCCGCCCGCTACGAGTTCTAACAGTAACGACTTCTCATGACGGGTCCGCGAGTATCTTCTCGCGGGCCCGTTCTTCTTCTTGCAACATGAGAGGCGAGCAGACGATACTGGCGGAAAGCCCGCGCACGCTCGCAGACCCAAGCAGTAATTAGTCGCAGTATCGGAATGTCCAGCGCTTCCGGGCTGCAAGGACTCACTTTCTATGTGTCGATTGTGTTCCTCCAAGAAGAAGAGAGGGAGATCCTTTGGAGCGCACAGCAATCAATTGTTGCCTTCGTGACAAAGCCGCGGTAGCTTCGGCCCACTGCGACGATCGAAGGGCACACCCGCTGTGAAGCGGGGCCGCAAAACTACAGCTCTTGCTTCATCATGAACAAGAGGGCTGGGTTGCCTAAAGGATAAGAACGGAGCGCGCGCAGGCTGGCGCGTCTCGGTTGGCAGTTCCTGCAGTTGAGTAGACATCGCGTGATACGCGGATTTCGATTTCCCGCGCTGCGCGTTGACAAGGCTCCGATCCGCGATGGATGTCAGAGACCCACTCAACTTTGCAGGAGGATGCATGCGCAGCGAATTCGTATTGAGGCCGGCTGCAACTGCCGCTTTGCTGGCGACGTTCGCCTTGGCTTCGCCATCAACGGCGATCCTAGCGGCACAGTCAAACAGCGAAGCAAAAGCAGTCAACGGCAGTACGATCACCAACAAGGCCTACATTGTTCAGCTGGCAGAAGATCCTGTCTCCGCGTACAAAGGTGGGATCAACGGCTACGCGGCGACCCAGCCGCGCAAGGGCCAGAAGATCAATCCGAACGATCCGCAGGTCATCAACTACCTGAGCTACCTCACGTCGCGACATGACGCTGTCCTCAATAGTGTCGGTGGCGGCAAGAAGCTCTATAGCTACGGCTATGTGTTCAATGGATTTGCGGCGGAATTGACGCCTGAGCAGGCGCAAAAGCTTTCGCAAACAAAGGGCGTCCTCGCGGTAACCAAGGACGAACTCCGCTCGCTCAATACCTCATCGACGCCTGCGTTTCTCGGACTCAGTGGTCCAAGTGGCTTCTGGACCAGTACCGGGGCAAAGGGCGAAGACGTCATCATCGGCATCGTTGATAGCGGCGCTTGGCCGGAGCATCCGAGCTTTTCCGACCGTACCGACGTCAACGGCAATGGCACCAAGGACGGCAAGCTCGGCTACCAGCAGATCCCCGGCTGGAACGGCAAGTGCACCCCAGGAGAGGCGTTCAACGCGTCGAACTGCAACCAGAAGCTGATCGGCGCGCGTTACTACAACGCGGGTTGGGGCGGCAACGACGAGATCGACCGCCTGTTCCCGTTTGAGTTCAACTCGCCGCGTGATTGGGGCGGTCACGGAACGCACACGTCCTCAACAGCAGGTGGCAACGCGGGGGTGCCGGCCACAGGCCCCGCTTCCGTGTTCGGCAGCATCAGCGGCATCGCGCCCCGTGCGCGCATCGCCGCCTACAAGGTCTGCTGGGCCGATGAGCCCACGGGCGGAGGATGCTTCTCGTCGGACAGCGTTGCCGCGATCGACCAAGCTGTAGCCGATGGCGTGGACGTAATCAACTTCTCCATCAGCGGTTCGACCACCAATTTCCGTGACTCGGTCGAGATCGCGTTTCTCTTTGCCGCCGATGCGGGTGTCTTCGTGGCAGCTTCGGCCGGCAACAGCGGCCCGACGACCAGCACCGTGGCCCACCCCGGCCCATGGCTGACCACAGTGGCCGCCGGCACGCACAACCGCGACGGCCAGGGTTCCGTGACGCTCGGCAACGCAGTCACCTACAACGGCGCTTCGGTGGCGGCCGCGCTGGCCTCCAAGGCGCTGATCGATTCCACCGCCGCCGGGCTGACCGGTGCCGATGCGACCGCGGTTGCATTGTGCTTCGCGGCCGTGGACAACGGCGGCGTAGCGGTGCTCGACCCGGCGAAGGTGGCCGGCAAGATCGTCGTCTGCGACCGGGGCGTCAGCGCGCGTGTCAACAAGAGCCTGGCGGTGAAAGAGGCCGGCGGCGCAGGCATGATCCTGCTCAACACCAGCGCCAACTCGCTCAACGCCGATCTGCACTCGGTGCCGACCGTGCACCTGCAAAACACAGACCGCGCGGCGGTAAAGGCTTACGCGGCGTTGGCCGGCGCATCAGCCACTATCAACGCTGCCTCCATCGTGTACAACGCGCCGGCGCCGTTCACGGCGTCATTCTCGTCGCGTGGCCCACTGCGCGCCGGCAATGGAGATCTGCTGAAACCTGACCTCATCGCGCCGGGACAGGACATCCTTGCGGGCGTGGCTCCGCCGAACAACTTCGGGCGCTTGTTCGACGTGTACAGCGGCACCTCGATGTCCAGTCCCCATGTGGCCGGCCTTGCTGCGCTGCTGAAGGAGCTGCGCCCAAGCTGGTCGCCCATGGCGATCAAGTCGGCGCTGATGACCACCGGCGTTGACGTACTCGACGGTGGGACGCCGCCCGCCGCCGAAACGAACCCTGTACTAATCTTCCGCCAGGGCGCCGGGCATGTGCAGCCGAATTCGGCCGCGAACCCAGGCCTGGTGTTCGACTCGAACTTCAGCGACTGGCTGGGCTTCCTGTGCGGCACACAGTTGCCGACGTCGTTCTGCACCTCGGCCGGCGTTCCGGTGCTCGACCCGAGCAACTTGAACACCGCGTCGATCGCCATCGGCGACCTGGCAGGCGTGCAGACCGTCACACGCAAAGTGACCAATGTCGGTGGCAACGCAGCCACCTACACGCTGTCTCACACGGGCATGGTGGGGTTCACCGTTGCGAAGCCCGCGACGTTGACGCTGGCGGCGGGCGAGACCAAGTCCTTCACCGTGACCTTCACCCGGACGGCAGCAGCCTTGAACGTCTACACAGGTGGGC
This sequence comes from Burkholderiaceae bacterium, assembly GCA_036824465.1. Classification (GTDB taxonomy): domain Bacteria; phylum Pseudomonadota; class Gammaproteobacteria; order Burkholderiales; family Burkholderiaceae_F; genus JAKOQB01. The sequence goes on along the minus strand of DAITAC010000075.1, from coordinate 2,330 downwards.
AACTGCGCCTCAGCGACGGCGTGCACAACGTGCGCATCCCGATGGTAGTGCGGCCGGTCGCGCTGGCGGCGCCGACGCAGGTGTCGGGCAGCTACAACGTGACCTTTGGCTACGACGGAGTCTTCACGGCGACCGCACGCGGACTCGTTCCGGCGGCAATCACTTCGGGAACGGTTAGCGACGACCCGACGAACAGCACCTGTTCATTGGCGTCGCCGAACGCGCAGAAGATCGATATCGTTGTTCCGGCCGGTACTACGTACGCGCGTTTCGCGCTGTTCGATGCCGATGTAAACCCGGGTTCGGACATCGACATGTGCGTGTTCAGAGGCACCACACTGGTCGGCGGAAGCGGCAGTGGCACGTCGGCCGAGGAAGTGAACCTCATCGACCCGACGGCGGCCACCTACACGGTGGTGGTGCAGGGCTGGGGAGTGGTCGGATCAAGTCCGTTCAAGCTGCACACCTGGCTGCTCGGAAACACGGCTGCCGGCAACATGACCGTCAACGCGCCGACGGCTGCAATAATTGGCGGAACAGGGACGATCAACCTCTCTTTCAGCGGCCTGACCGCCGGCACCAAGTATCTCGGCTCGGTGGCCTACGGTGGCGCCGCAGGCCTGCCGAACCCGACTATCGTGCGCGTCGATCCGTAAGCAAGAGTGGTACAGTCTGACGGCTGGTACGGAACTACGCCCCGGGGCGCAATCCCGCGGGGCGTTTTCTTTCCGTTGACTTGAGTGGGTCAACGAAGCTCACCCTCGTGCCGACTATGTCGGGCCGTTGCGCAATGGGTCCGTCGCGCGGCTTGGCGGGCACAGGACGAGCTGGCCACGGCGGTTCGCGGGGTAGTCGAGCAGTTCGGTGCCGGCCTGGATGCGAACGCGATAACCGGGCACGAGCGCCTGCGTATACAGCATGCCGGGCTCTGGACATCCCACGCTGCCATCGGGCCACGTCACTGCTTCGGCACTGAGGACCTTCAGCGTCGTCTCATCGCGCCCCGTCCGTCGTGCCGCATCGGCAAGCGCCTTCTGCACCATCGACTGCAGGTCGTTGCTCATACGTCTACCCGCCGCTGCGGTCGAGTTAGCCTTCATGGGAACTGTGCTGTCCACACTCGGGTCGTCTGGAGGCGTTCGCGGTAAGTTCAAACCGGACCGGTCGGTGTTGCCGACGGCGCAGCTCGCGGCCAAGGTCGCCAGCAGAAGACTCGGAATCAACCACCGATTGGACATGAACGAAGCCGACGCCGACGCGTCTACTGTATCTCGTTCGCCGAACACCTACCGTTGGGTTGCGCCATTTGCCTGAAGGCCCTTCGGCGGTCGACCGAATCCCCACCTGCGCGGACTCAGCGTCCCAGACATTCCCTGAATGCGATCCAGTTTCACTCAGACTGGCTGGGAGCGTAGACTGACTCGCATCGATCCAATCGGCATTGCCCGGCGTGATCTCCGACCACGCGCGATTCTTGCTCGCACAACGGGAACTCGACGAGGCCGCGCGCGAAGCGGCGGCCGCTTATCTCTTGGCAGATCAGGGTTTCTTCCGTCAAGCAGTCACGCGCGCCGACTTCACCGCATTTCATGTCGCGCAGGGATTGCTGGCGACCCATGGCTTGGAGGCGGCTGCCCACGAAGGCGTGCAACGCTTGTTGGGACTTCACTTCGTGTTGCCCGGAAGCCTTTCGAAGGACGCGGGTCGCGCGCTATCTGCCTTGCTCGCACGCCGACACGAAGCCGATTACCGCTTGCTGGTCGACGTCGATCAGTCGTCATGGGAAGCGGCCCGGACCGAAGCTGCGACCTTTGTCGCCGCAGCGGGCGAGTACCTGCAGCGCACCTGGCCTAACCTCAAATTGCGCATCGATCGCTTGGGCAACTGATGGGTTCACTGCTGACGCCGTTGGAAGTCCGGCTCACCGCGCTCATCGCGCAGCGAGCGAGCTCAAACCCGAGCGCGCTGCGAGTTTGGGTGTTCGGAAGCCGTGCACGCGGCGCCTCAACGCAGAATTCCGATCTGGACGTCGCGGTCGAATTCGACGAGGCCGAAGCGGCGGAACTTCGTGCATGGCTGGAGGCCCTGCGAGTCGAAGCAGAGGCGCCCGTTGTCGATCAGTGGCCCGGTTTCGTCAACCTCGTCGGACTGTACGCAAATGATCCAGACCCGCGGCTTGCGCGGCGCATTCGCGCGGAAGGCTTGTTGATCTGGGAGCGGGTGACCACGCGAGCAGGTACGGGCACTGCTTGAACTGACACGCTGCTACGCTGCCCGCTTCAGCCTTGGCACCGCAGCCAGCAGCGTCTTCGTGTACTCATGCGCCGGTC
>DAITAC010000162.1:0-6224 GCA_036824465.1 Burkholderiaceae bacterium | reverse complement strand
AGCGCGGGCGCGGCGTGATCTTTTCCTTCATGCGTGACGGCTGGCCGTCGCGGCCAACCGAGTCCTCCTTTTTCAGGCTGCTTGGCTACGCCGCGATCTTCTCCCTTCCCGCAATCGCGGCGGTGCTGATGTTCGTGCTTTGATGACTCTATGTTCAGGAAGCTCGCGAAAGGTAGATGGTCTGCAGGTCGATTCCTCTTCGCAAGTGGCAGCCTTGGCATTGAAGTGCGCTCGGCGTTCGAAGTCTGCCTGGTCTTCACTGTCCAACAGACCGTTCAATCGGCCGCTGCGCGTTGAAGTCCTACCAACTGACTCCGGTTTCAACACACCCGCATCGAAGCAGGCATTCGGCAATCGCTTCAAGCAATCTCTGGTGATTTCGCATTCGGGCGTGATGCACACAGGCGCATTGCCCGAAGATCGACCGCTACGGTCGGCGCGTGTGCAAGATGATCGTTGACAGCATTGATGTCGGACTGGAGCAGATCAGGCGCGGCATAGCCTGGGTGTTCGTCCGATACCTGAAGGAACTCGAACCTGGGGGGCGCGCGGCATACGCTGCCGCCGTGGGGGTGCCGAGATCAATAGCGAAAACGCCATGAGGGTGAAGTGATTGCTAAAACACTCGGAGGCGGATTTCGATCAGCAGTGCAGGATTCCGCGCGATGTGGAACCACGCTTTTGTGGTGTTCATCCGCGTCAACCAAACAAGGTATCGCGTAAACCCTCTTTGAGGGTATGTAATCGTGCGCACTGCTGCTTTTCGGTAGTGCGCACAAAGGAGGATCGATGCCACTCAGCGATCATGATCTGCAGGCTGCGCTCGCACCGGTCAGCGATGCGGGCGAGCGCGAGCCGGAGGCTGGCATTGCATTGTGCCTGTCTGGCGGCGGATACCGCGCGATGGTGTTCCACCTTGGCGTGCTCTGGCGCCTGAACGAGTTCGGCTACCTGTCGAAGTTGGATCGGATCTCGAGTGTGTCCGGTGGCTCGATCACGGCGGCGATGCTTGGGCTGAAGTGGGGCCGGCTTGGCTTCGCCGATGGCGTCGCTCGCAGGCTTGTCGAGGAAGTAGTGGATCCTATCCGCGCTTTCGCACACGAAACGATCGACATCGGTTCGGTGTTGAAGGGGATTTTCCTGCCGGGGTCGATCGGCGAGAAAGTGGCCAAGGCCTATCGCAAGCACCTGTTTGGTGATGCGACGCTGCAGGACCTGCCAGACGATCCGCCACGCTTCGTGATCAATGCCACCAATGTGCAGACCGGCGTGCTGTGGCGCTTCTCGAAACCCTACATGCGCGACTATCTGGTCGGCGAAGTCAAGAATCCCACCGTGTCACTTGCCACTGCCGTGGCCGCGTCGTCAGCGTTTCCACCGGTGCTGTCTCCGGCGAAGCTCGAACTCGATCCCGCGACGTTCAGTCCGCCCAGCGGCGAGCCTTATCACACGCCGCCGTACACGAAGGAAGTGTTTCTTTCCGATGGCGGCGTCTATGACAACCTTGGCCTGGAAACCGCTTGGAAGCGTTACGAGACGATTCTCGTCAGCGATGCCGGCCTCGCGATGGCGGCCGACCCCGATCCCGGCACCGACTGGGCCACCCACGCCAAGCGTGTGCTTGAAATGATCGACAACCAGGTGCGCGCCTTGCGCAAGCGACAGCTGGTCGCGGGTTTCATAAACGAGGTACGCAAGGGGGCGTACTGGAGCGTGCGCTCGCAGATCGCCGATTACGAGACTCCGAATGTGTTGCCGTGCCCGGAACAGCGCACGGCGGAACTGGCGCAGATCGCCACGCGGCTCGCTGACATGCCCGACGATATGCAGGAGCGCCTGATCAACTGGGGCTACGCAATCTGTGACGCGGCGATGCGTCGTTGGATCGATCCCAAGCTGCCAGCACCCACGGCCTTCCCTTATCCGCGTGGCGTCTGAGCGGCGGGCTAACTTATGAGTCGCGCACTGTTCGGAACCTGGGGCGTGCAGCTGCCGCAGGAGGATTTCGCTCAGGCAGTTGCTGCGGTGGGCGTGCTGGGCTTCAGCGGCGCAATGCCGGACGACAGCGCGATTGCTGAGGCGGTGAGCAGGATGCGCAGGAGCGCACGCGACATCGTGCCGCTGGAGGTGAACAGCCTCGCGCAGCTCATCGTCGGGATTCGCAAACGCGAGACGGCGCTGCCCGAGCCCTTGACTTGCCAGGAGGCGTGGGCGCATTTCCGAAACCGCTGGTACGCCGAACTCCCACGGAACGCACCGTTCCTGCGACTGGAGATCAATCCCGTCGTGACCGCCCGGCTTCGCGGCTCCGCGCCGGATCCGCTTTGGCTGTTGCGGCTCTTAAACGGCTACGGCAACTCGGGCGCCAATTCGATCTATGTCCGCGTCGACGAGCCGGACCGCCCGATCGCCTGGGAGTGGCCGTTGCGTGTCGGCTTGCTCGGCGATGCGCGCTCGATGGAACTCGCCGACTGCGTGGCCACGATCCCCTGGCCCCAGCTGGTCAAGGTGGTGCATCTTGCTGCGGTCGACGAGGACTGCGATCTGCTGCTGCTTCCGGACAATCTGCGAGGCGCAGCGGCCCGTGTGCTGCAGCACCCGCGACGCCTGCGCGCTGACTGCGTGCTTCTGATTGGTGGTGCGGGCGTTGCGCAGGAGCGCCAGCAGGCGCTGGTGGCCGCATTGCGCGGCGATGTGCTCACAGGGGGCGTCGGCGTAGTTCGCGTCGATGCGGATCGCGAGCGGCAGTGGGTTACGAAGCTCTTCGAGGAACTGTCGCACGACCTGCCGCTCGATGTCGCGCTGATGCAGGCGAATGGCTCCGCGCTCGAAGGAGAAGGAGGCGGGGCGGAGCCACCTATGCTGATCGCCTCGCGTCGGCTAGCGACCAACGCTCGCATCTCCGTGTTTGCCAGCCGATTCGGCGGGCAGCTTCGGCGCATGGCCGCCGCACGCGCGGCGCCGCCGCCCTCTGCCGGTGCAATCATTCCGGAGCGCCCGCCTGCACCATCGCACGCAGTCCGGGAGCTTGAAGCGGCGGGAACCGAGTTCGAGACCCGCGCGGAGCGAGGTGAGTGGCTGAACGAATCCGGGGATGCTAGCGCCGTTCCGCGCATGCGCGGGCACGTCGAGGCGAGCGTCGGCGCATCGCTGCCCGCCGAACGCGACGGTGCACCCGCGGCGCGAACGACGCGCAGGGATGAACGCCGTGTCAATTTCAGCGTCAACGATGTCACCGACCCTGCGGTGTCGACCAAGGTGCAGGATCGCCTCGCCGCCGATCGCGCCTACGAGATGGCGCTTTTCATCGGACTGCCACGCCAGGACGTCGAATCGGCGACCGAACGCTTCCCGAGTGAGAAGCTGCCACCGGCCCAAGACGGCCACTGGCTTGACGTGTTCTTCGTGCCGCTGGTGCGAGCGGCCTCAGGCCGGTTCCATACACCGCAGCAGAACAGGCTCTTCTTGCCGCCGCAGGCCGATAGCCAACCCTGCACGATCAGTTTCCGCACTCATGGCGTCCAGGGCGAGTACCGCGCCCGCATCCTGATTACGCACGAGAACCGCGTGATCCAGACGCTGATCTTCTCCTCACCTCTGGGTCCCTCTGACCGCCGCTTCGCGCTTGATGTCGAAAACGTTGTCGCGCCCAACTTCGACCCCGCTTGGCAAAGCAAGCCCTTCGACGCCGCGATCGTGGTCAATCACACGAGCGACGGCCAGGCTGGGTTCACGACCGTCGTGGGCAAGGAAGTGAGCTTCCGCGAGCCGCAGGGGATCGACACGCTGGTGAGCGAGGTCAAGCGGCTGCTGTCGGCGGAAGCGACGTTTCCGGACTCGCGCGGTGCACTCGACGATCCGGCGTTGCTGAAGCTCTTCGACGACTTGGCTCGTTACGGCCGTTCGATCCTGAAGCCCATGCCGCCGGAACTGCAGGGCAGGGTGCCGGAAGGCGCCCGCATCCAGATCGTCGAGGCCCGCTCGGGGGCCTGGCTGCCGGCCGAGATCTTCTACTCCGCGCGGCTGCCGAAGCCGGCCGCGAAGTTGTGCCCAAATGCACGCGCCGCGCTGCTGCGCCAAGACGGCATTACCCATGAAGCCTGCGCGCAACGGGACGATCGCGACCATCACTGTCCGTTGCGCTTCTGGGGCTTGAGCTCCGTGATCGAGCGCCAGCCGGCGATGACGCCAACACCCGGCGCCGATTACACGATCAGCGTGCCGCGGCCCGGTGCCGACCGGCTCGACGCATTCCGGTCGGCGTTGGTAGGCGCGAGCAGCAAGGTGCGGGCGCAGGACTTAACCGACCCCGGCGGCATCGTCGAAGCGGTCAAGCGCGTCGCGCGGACCGCGCGGACAGTCAAGGACTGGAACGAGTGGGAAAGTGCAGTGGGGACGGACATGCCTTCGCTGCTGATGCTGCTGCCACATTCGCAGGAGGATCCGGAGCACGCCGGCATCACCGGCCTGGAGATCGGCGGCGTCCTGCTCACCTATCCTGAACTGGAGAGCAGTTACGTGGCCGACCCGATGGCACCGTCGCCTGTCGTGCTTCTCTTGGGCTGTAGCACGCAGCTGACCGATGTGCCGTTCCTGAATTTCGTCGAAGCCTTCAAGCGCGAGAAAGCCGCACTGGTGATCGGTACCCTGGCCACGATTCGTGGCCGGCGCACGGTCGCCTTTGTTTCTGACTTGCTCGACGGCCTAAAGTCGGCGGCCGGCAGCGAACGGACCTTCGGCGACGTGTTCTTGGAGACCAAGAGACGGCTGCTTGCTGGCGGCGACGCTTTCGTGCTGAGCCTGACCGCCTATGGCGATGTCGGCTGGCGCCTCTGAATGGGTGTGGAGAATGAACCGCGTGTTTCGCATCGAGCTTATGCCGGCCGAGTTCGGCGACGCGATCTGGATTGAATACGGCACAGCTGCGGATCGACATCGCATCCTGATCGACTGCGGCACGAGTTCGGTCTACCCATCGGTGCGCCAGCGCATCGTCGACCTGCCGGCAGGCGATCGGCACTTCGAACTCTTCGTCGTCACGCACGTCGACGTGGACCACATCGGTGGCGCGCTTGACCTGCTGCGCGAACGTGAACAGCTGGGTGTGACCATCGGCGAGATCTGGTTCAACGGCTTCGTGCACCTAACGCCGGGTGGTGTCGTGCCGCGGCCCGACCACGAAGACATCCTCGGCCCGCTGCAGGGCGAAGAACTGACGGAGTTGATCGTCGCCAACGGTGCGAAGAAATGGAACGCAACCGTCAACGGCGGCGCGCTGGTGGTGCCGGAAGCGGGACCACTACAGGCGCTGCCTCCACTGCCGGGCGGGATGAAACTGACCGTCCTGTCGCCGACACAGGGCCAGCTCGACCGGCTCAAACCCGTGTGGGACGCGGCCTGCCGGAAGGCCGGCATCGTGCCGGGCGCGGCCACTGCCGCTGACAGCACGCGGCTCGACGAGGTCGAGGAACCTGAGGAAGAGGAGGACATCCTCGGCGAACCCGACGTCAGCCAGCTCGCGGCGACACGTTTCAAGCCCGATCAGGCCAAGCCGAACGGAAGCAGCATCGCACTGCTGGCCGAATACGACGGCCGCCGGGTGCTGCTGGCCGGGGATGCGCACGCACCTGTGCTAGTCGACGCACTCTTGCGCCTGCCCGCCAATACCGACGGCCGCCTGCCGCTCGATGCGGTCAAGATGTCGCATCACGGCAGCCGCGGCAATACGAGTGTCGATCTGGTGCGTGCGGTGAAGTGCTCGAACTGGCTGGTGTCGACCAACGGCAAGCAGTTCAAGCACCCGGACCGCGAATCGATCGCCCGCGTGATCCGTGAAGGTGGATCCGGCGTCTCTCTGCACTTCAACTACCGGACCGGTTTCAACGACATGTGGGCGGCGGCCGGGTTGCAGCGCAAGCACGGCTATTGGACGCGGTATCCGGCGGACGAAAGCGCTGGCATCCAGTTGGATCTGTCGAACTAATTGACGCAACGACTACGTCGGGGCGCATGTTGGAGTCCCGAGCCAAGCTCCGCTATCCGGTGGAGCCGCAGGCGGATCAAACGGTGAAGGCAGTAGGAAGCCCAATCAGATACGAGTCTTTGCGGACAGGAAATCCGTCGAAGGCCGGAAATCAGCACGCGACAAACTCATGCCCCCAGGACGTGTCTCCCGGGCAAAAGTGGCCGTCGGGACGCAATTCCAAACCGAGCCGTGAGCTAAC
>DAITAC010000161.1:0-6250 GCA_036824465.1 Burkholderiaceae bacterium | reverse complement strand
TGATCGAGCAGCACAACGCGCTGGCGCGCGCGATGCTCGAGCGCGCGGGTGTTGCGTAGGCTCTCAAGCCCCGCCGCGGAAGCACGACAGCCCCCACGGCGTGAGCTTCATCGGCAGGTGGTAGTGCGCGTCCGGATTGGCGATGCCGAAGCGAAAGACTGCGACATCGAGAAACGGCGGATCCGGCAGCGTCACGCCGGCGGCGCGAAAGAACGCCCCTACGTGAAAGCGCGCCTCGAACTCGCCCAGCGTGAAGCGCTGGTCGAGAGCGGGGTTCGTGAACAGGCCGTTGGCGCCGATTGTGCCCTGCGCGATCAGCCGCGGCGGCGAAAGGGCATGCAGCTCGACCTGCATGCCGGCGGCCACGATTCCGCGCGATACATCGACGACGTGGATGGAGATGCCCGGCATCGCGTGGCCCGATGTCAGTTGAGCTTTGCGCCCGACGCCTTGACCAAAGGCTCCCACGCGCGCACCTGATCGCCGACGAACTTCACGAAATCGGCGTTCGGCATCTTGCGCAGGATCATCCCGTAGTCGCCCAGCCGCTTGACCAGTCCCGCGTCATCGAGCGACTCCTGGATCGCCGCGTGCAGCCTTTGCACGACCGCATCCGGCGTGCCCGCTGGCGCGGAAATGCCGATGAAATTCTCCGCCACCAGATAGGGCATATTTGCCTCGACCACGGTGGGCAGCTCGGGCAGCAGAGCAGAGCGCACCCGCGTCGTCACCGCGAGCGGGCGCAGCTTGTCCGCCTTGATGTGCGGCACGTTCTGCGGCAGCGTATCGAAAGAGAACTTCAGCGTGCCCGCCAGCAGGTCAGTGATCATCGGCGCACTGCCGCGATAGCCAACATGCTCGATCGCGAGCTTTTGTTCCTTCTTGAACGTCTCGCCGAGGATATGACCAATCGAGCCGATGCCACCGGAGCCGTAGTTGACCGGATCCTTCTGCGCCTTGATCCAGGCGACGAGCTCGGCCAGGTTCTTGACCGGCACCGACGGATGGACCATGACCACATCGGGCACGGTGGCCACCAGCGCGACGTGAGAAAAGCTCTTGATCGGATCGTATGGCGCGGGAGTCAGCATGAACGGCGACAGCGAGATCGGCGTCGTGTTCGACATCAGCAGCGTGTATCCGTCCGGCGCAGCGCGGGCGACTTCCGCCGCGCCGATGGTGCCGCCACCACCGGGTTTGTTGTCGACGATCACCGGCTGCCCCAGCTTCTGCTGCAGCGGCACCGCGATCGTGCGCGCGGCAATGTCGCTCGATCCGCCGGGCGCAAAGGTGACGACGATGCGGATCGGTTTCTGCGGCCAGGCCTGGGCAAGCACCGGGCCGGCGACTGCGAGCAGCGCCACCGCGGCGACGCGAGCGAAGATGCTTCGTTTCATTGCTCTCCTCCTGGATGGACCGCGTTGATGAGCGGCTTAGATGACAAGTATCGCCCGGAAGTCGTTCACGTTGGTCAGGGTGGGCCCGGTGACCAGCGCATCGCCAAGCTGACCGAAGAAGCCGTGGCCATCGTTGTCGGCCAGGCGATCGAGCGGACGGATGCCTGCTGCCAGCGCGCGCGACAGCGTGTCCGGTGCTGCAAACGCGCCGGCCACCTCCTCGGCGCCGTCGACACCGTCGGTATCGGCTGCCAGGGCATACACGCCCTTGCAGCCGCCGAGCGTGATTGCGAGCGATAGCAGAAGTTCGACGTTGCGTCCGCCGCGGCCTTTGCCGCGCACGGTCACCGTCGTCTCGCCGCCCGACAACAACACGCACGGCGGCGTGAACGGTTGCCCGCGCCGCGCCACCTGCAGCGCGATGCCTGCGAGTGTCTTGCCGACGTCGCGCGCTTCGCCCTCGATGCTGTCGCCGAGTATGTGGGCGGGAATGCCCGCGGCCTCCGCGACCCGCGCCGCCGCTTCAAGTGCGGCCTGCGGCGCGGCGACGATGTGCGTTTCGATGTTTGTCAGCTTTGAATCGCCGGGCTTGATGCTTTCGCCGCGGCCGCTTTCGAGCACTGCATGGACGTGGTCAGGCAAGGGCACGCCGTAGCGTTTGACGATCGCGAGTGCGTCGGCGCAGGTGGTTGGGTCCGGCACCGTCGGGCCGGAGGCGATGTCGATCGGATCATCGCCCGGCACGTCCGACATCAGCAGCGTGATCACTTTTGCCGGATGGCACGCTGCCGCAAGCCGTCCGCCCTTGATCGCGGACAGATGCCGGCGCACGCAATTCATTTCACTGATCGTCGCGCCCGATGCCAGCAGCGCACGATTCAGACTCTGCTTGTCCTGCAGCGTCAGGCCATCGAGCGGCCGCACGAGCAACGCGGAGCCACCGCCGGAAATCAGGCACAAAGCGGTGTCATCGGCCGTGAGGCCGCGCGCGAGTTCAAGCATGCGCTGCGCGGCACGTTCGCCCGCGGCGTCCGGCACCGGATGCGCAGCCTCGACGATCTCGATGCGCTCGCACGGCACGCTGTAACCGTAGCGCGTGACTACCAGTCCTTCGAGCTGACCTTGCCAGTGATCTTCGACCGCGCGCGCCATCGCGGCGGAAGCCTTGCCCGCACCGAGCACGACCAGCCGACCCTTCGGTGTGGGCGGCAGATATCGCGGCACGACGAGCGCAGGCTGCGACGCGGCGACCGCCGCATCGAACATCCTGCGCAGCAAGTCGCGTGGTGCAATGTTCACCGACTAACTCGCGCGCTGGCCTATCTCGAAGTTGGCAAGTTTTTCCAGCGCGCGCACCAGCGCCGAGTGGTCCCACCCCTTGCCGCCATGTGCAGCGCAGGAATTAAAGAGCTCCTGTGCGGTGGCCGTGTTCGGCAGGCTCACGCCGAGCTGCTTCGCGCTGGACAGCGCCAGGTTCAGGTCCTTCTGGTGCAGTTCGATGCGGAATCCCGGATCGAAGGTGCGCTTGATCATCCGCTCGCCGTGCACCTCGAGGATGCGCGAGGCGGCGAATCCGCCCATCAGCGCCTGCCGCACTTTGGCAGGGTCAGCACCGGCCTTGGATGCGAACAGCAGCGCTTCGCCCACGGCCTCGATGTTCAGCGCGACGATGATCTGGTTGGCGACTTTGGTGATCTGTCCGGCGCCCACATCGCCGACCAGTGTGATGTTCTTTCCCATCAGCTCGAACAGCGGCTTGACGCGATCGAACGCCGCCTGCGTGCCGCCGACCATGATCGTGAGCGACGCGGCCTTTGCGCCGACCTCGCCGCCCGACACAGGGGCATCGACATAGTCGCAGCCCTTCTCGTTAATCCGCCTGGCGAAGTCCTTGGTTGCGATCGGCGAAATTGAACTCATGTCGACCACGGTCTTGCCTTTCGACAGGCCGGCCGCGATGCCATTGAGGCCGAACAGTGCTTCCTCGACGTGCGGCGTATCCGGCACCATCGTGAAGATCACGTCGGCGTTCTGAGCGACCTCCTTGCCGCTTGCGCACGCCTTGCCGCCTGCATCGCGCAGCATCTGCGGCACGCCCGAGCGGCTGTACAGATAGACCTCGTGCCCGCCCTTGATCAGGTGGCCCGCCATTGGCGAACCCATGATGCCGAGGCCGATGAAACCGAGTTTGCTCATTGTGTTCCCCGATTGATTCGACTGTTGTCAATTCGAAGTGCGTCCCTCACCCCCGCCCTCTCCCGCTGATGCGGGAGAGGGAGCTTGATTCCCTCTCCCACAGCGATGGCGACGAGTCTGAGCCTGAGCGGGGAGAGGGTTAGCGTGAGGGCATCTTTGGTCATTACCTCAGCGCCGCCATCCAGCCCAATCCGGCATCGGTCGTGGTCTTCGGCTTGTACTCGCAGCCGATCCAGCCGTCGTAACCGATCTCGTCCAGCCAGCGGAACAGGAAGCGGTAGTTGATCTCGCCCGTGCCGGGCTCGTTGCGGCCCGGATTGTCGGCGAGCTGGATGTGTTTGATCGATGCGAGATGCTGCTTGATCGTCGCCGCAAGTTCGCCTTCCATCCGCTGCGCGTGATAGATGTCGTACTGGACGAAGACATTGTCGGAGCCGCTGTCGCGGATCAGCTCGAGAGCCTGCGCGGTTCGATTGACGAAGAAGCCGGGAATGTCGAAATAGTTGATCGGCTCGATCAGCAGCCGGATGCCCTCGGGTTTCAGCTTGTCGGCCGCGAAGCGGACGTTGGCGACCATTGTCGAGCGTGCCTTTTCGGGGTCGGCTCCCGCGGGCAGCTTGCCGGCGAGGCAGTTCAACTGCTTGACGCCGAGCGCTTTCGCGTAAGTGATCGCGTTGCCGACACCGTCCTGGAACTCGCCGACACGATCGGCATGGCACGCGATGCCACGCTCTCCCGCATCCCAGTTGCCCGGGGGCAGGTTGTGCAGCACCAGTTCGAGCCCGTGGCGGCGCAGCCGTTCGGCGATGTCCTCGGCGCGGAATGCATACGGGAACAGGAACTCGACCCCGCGGAAGCCCGCGCGCGATGCGGCTTCGAAACGATCGAGGAACGCAAGCTCGTTGTAGAGCATGGTCAGGTTGGCAGCAAATCTCGGCATCTTCGTCTCCGCGTCAATCGAGCAACGCCACCGCCGACGGCACGTCCGCCTTGCTTGACGCCAGTTCCTCGAACTCGTTGATGTTGTCGATCTCGGTGCCCATCGCGATGTTGGTCACGCGTTCGAGAATGATTTCGATCACCACCGGCACCTTGAACTCGGCCATCCACTTCTCGGCCTGGGCGATCGCCGGGTTGATCTCTTCCTGCGTGTGCACGCGGATCGCCTTGCAGCCCAGGCCCTCGACCACCTTGACGTGGTCGACGCCATAGCCTTCGACCTCCGGCGAGTTGACGTTGTCAAATGCCAGTTGCACGCAATAGTCCATCGAGAAGCCGCGCTGCGACTGCCGGATCAGGCCGAGGTAACTGTTGTTGACCACGATGTGAATGTACGGCAACTGGAATTGCGCGCCCACCGCGAGTTCCTCGAGCATGAACTGGAAGTCGTAGTCGCCCGACAGCGCAACGATCTTGCGTGACGGGTCGGCCACGCGCACGCCGAGCGCGGCAGGCACGGTCCAGCCGAGCGGGCCGGCCTGGCCGCAGTTGATCCAGTGGCGCGGCTTGTACACGTGCAGGAACTGCGCGCCGGCGATCTGCGACAGGCCGATCGTGCTGACGTAACAGGTGTCGTGGTCGAACGCGCGGTTCATGCACTGGTACACGCGCTGCGGCTTCATCGGCACGTTGTCGAAGTTGGTCTTGCGCAGGTATTCGAGCGAACCCTTGCGTTCGCGGCATTCGCCGGCCCATTCGGACCAGTCGGTGAGCTTGCCGGCTTTCTTCCATTCACGCGCCACCTCGACGAAGAGTTCGAGCGCCGCTTTCGCGTCGGACACGATTCCGAAGTCGGGCGAGAACACGCGGCCGATCTGGGTCGGCTCGATGTCGACGTGCACGAATTTGCGTCCCTTTGTATAGACCTCGACCGAACCGGTGTGGCGATTGGCCCAGCGGTTGCCGATGCCGAGCACGAAGTCCGAGGCCAGCATATTGGCGTTGCCGTACCGATGGCTCGTCTGCAGCCCGCACATTCCGACCATCAGCGGATGATCATCGGGAATCGTGCCCCATCCCATCAGCGTCGGAATCACGGGCACGCCGGTCACTTCGGCGAACTGCACCAGCAGATCGGACGCATCGGCGTTGATGATGCCGCCGCCGGCGACGATCAGCGGTTTGCCCGCCGCGTTGAGCATCGCGAGCGCTTTTTCGATCTGCCTGCGGCTCGCGGCCGGCTTGTACACCGGCAGCGGCTCGTAGGTATCGAGGTCGAATTCGATCTCGGCCATCTGCACATCGAACGGAAGATCGATCAGCACCGGGCCCGGGCGGCCCGACCGCATCAGATGGAATGCCTGCTGGAATGCGCGCGGCACCTGTGCCGGCTCCATGACGGTGGTGGCCCATTTGGTCAGCGGCCTGGCGATCGAGGCGATATCGACCGCCTGGAAATCCTCCTTGTGCAGCCGCGCGCGCGGTGCCTGGCCGGTGATGCACAGGATCGGGATCGAGTCCGCCTGCGCTGAGTACAGGCCCGTGATCATGTCGGTGCCGGCTGGCCCCGAGGTGCCGATGCACACGCCGATATTGCCCGCCTTGGCACGCGTGTAACCCTCGGCCATGTGCGATGCGCCCTCGACGTGGCGCGCCAGGTAATGCGAGATTCCGCCGACCTTGCGCAACGCCGAGTAGAGCGGGTTGATCGCCGCGCC
>DAITAC010000074.1:15103-20309 GCA_036824465.1 Burkholderiaceae bacterium | reverse complement strand
GTCGTCCAGGGCTGGGGCGTGGTCGGCAGTTCGCCCTTCAAGCTGCACACGTGGCTGCTCGGCGTCGCCGACGCCGGCAACATGGCGGTCAGCGCGCCGGCGAGTGCGACCACCGGCGGCACCGGCACGATCTCGCTCGGCTTCAGCGGACTCGCGCCGGCGACGAAGTACCTCGGCTCGGTTGCCTATGGCGGAGCGACCGGCCTGCCGAACCCGACGATCGTGCGGGTCGATACGCCATAGACGAAGTTGATATCGCTGCGCCATATGCGCAGTCGAACGCCCCGGGGAACCATCTCCGGGGCGTTTTTCTTTGCGGCCAGGATTAGGTGCGATCGTCCGGCAGCGGATCTGTCGCGCGGCCCGGTGGACACAGGATGAGCTGGCCGCGCGAACTCGCGTGATAGTCGAGAACGATGTCGCCGGCTCGAATTCGGATGCGATAACCGGGTACCAAGGCCTGTGTATACGCCATGCCAGGCGAGGGACAGCCCAGCGACCCGTCGGGCCAGGTGACACTCGCGGCGCTTTCGACCCTCAGTTGCGACATATCGAGTCCGCTTTTTCCAGCAGCATCCGCAAGTGCGGCCTGAGTGATTGTTGGAAGGTCGGGCGCCATCGTCGGAGTGTGAGTTGCGCCGTCAAGGCGAGACGTCCCGCCGCACGCCGTCAACGCCACTAACGCAAGCATGCCGACCGCGGTGCGAGCCCAATTCATCGCGCCTCCCAGATTTGTCCATCCGATGGTGCCGTCATGCTTGTCCGCAACCCGGGCGCCGGTTGACTCGCCGATATACTGCCATGTTGATCGCAAGCATAAGAGCAGATCCTCCATGCAGGAGAAATACAACCCGCAGCAGGTCGAATCCGACGCGCAGGCGCACTGGCAGACCACGCACGCTTATCGCGCGGTCGAGCACGATCCGCGCTTTCCCAAGGGCAAGTTCTACGTGTGCTCGATGCTGCCGTATCCCAGCGGCAAGCTGCACATGGGGCATGTGCGCAACTACACGCTGAACGACGTGATGTACCGCTACATGCGGTCGAGCGGCTACAACGTGATGACCCCGATGGGCTGGGACGCTTTTGGGCTGCCGGCCGAGAACGCGGCGATCGAGAAGAAGATCGCACCCGCCAAATGGACGCGCGACAACATCGCCGACATGAAGTCGCAGATGCAGCCGCTGGGGCTGGCATTCGACTGGTCGCGTGAGGTCGCAACCTGCGATCCGAGCTATTACAAGTGGAATCAGTGGCTGTTCCTGAGGATGCTCGAAAAAGGCATCGCGTACCGCAAGACGCAGATCGTCAACTGGGACCCGGTCGACAACACCGTGCTCGCCAACGAGCAGGTGATTGACGGTCGCGGCTGGCGTTCGAATGCGATCGTCGAAAAACGCGAGATTCCCGGTTACTACCTCGCCATTACAAAGTATGCGGACGAGCTGCTGGACTGCGTGCAGAACGACCTCGAAGGCTGGCCGCACCAGGTGCGCACGATGCAGGAGAACTGGATCGGCAGGAGCACCGGCGTGAACTTCGGCTTTCCGTACGAGATCGACGGCGAGAAGAAGCTGCTGCGCGTCTTCACCACCCGCGCCGACACGATCATGGGGGTCACGTTCATGGCGATCGCGGCCGAGCATCCGCTCGCGACGCGGCTGGCGCGCGACAACCCGAAGCTCGCCGCGTTCGTCGAGGAATGCAAACGCGGCGGCGTGGCCGAAGCCGACCTCGCGACGATGGAAAAGAAGGGCATGGCGACCGGCTTTTCCGTCCTGCATCCGCTGACGAATGAAGAAGTCGCAGTCTGGGTCGGCAATTACGTGCTGATGGGCTACGGCGAAGGCGCGGTGATGGGTGTGCCCGCGCACGATGAGCGCGACTTCGCTTTCGCGAAGAAGTACGGGTTGCCGATCAAGCAGGTGATCGGGAAGTCGGGAGTCCGGAGTCGGGAGTCGGGAGACAATTTCACGACGGATCGGTGGCAGGAGTGGTACGCGGACAAAGAGATCGGGGTGTGCGTGAACTCCGGCAAGTACGACGGCTTGAGTTACGAAGCGGCGACCGATGCGATTGCCGACGACTTGAAAGCGAAAGGTCTCGGCGACAAGCAGGTCCAATGGCGGCTGCGCGACTGGGGCATCTCGCGGCAACGCTACTGGGGCACACCGATCCCGATCATTCATTGCGACGCCTGCGGATCGGTGCCGGTTCCGGAGAAGGATCTTCCGGTCGTGCTGCCGGAGCATCACATTCCTGACGGCAGTGGCAATCCGCTGAACAAGGACGAGGTCTTTCTCAAGTGTCCGTGCCCCAGGTGCGGCAAGCCCGCGCAGCGCGAGACCGACACGATGGACACCTTCGTCGACTCGTCCTGGTACTACATGCGCTATTGCTCGCCGGACGCGGCGACGATGGTCGACGCGCGCAACGATTACTGGATGCCGATGGACCAGTACATCGGTGGCATCGAGCATGCGGTACTGCACTTGCTGTACGCGCGCTTCTGGACCAAAGTGATGCGCGATCTCGGACTGGTCAAGTTTGACGAGCCGTTCTCGCGCCTGTTCACACAGGGCATGCTGCTCAACGACTGCTATTACCGGGAGGAGACGTCCGGGAAAACGCGCTGGTTCTATCCGTACGAGGTTGAAGTCAGTTTCGATGACCGCGGCCGCCCCACGGGCGCGATCGCAAAGGAAGACGGCAAGGCCGTTCTGCTCGGCGGCATCGAGAAGATGTCAAAGAGCAAGAACAACGTGGTCGAGCCGCGCGACATCATCGCGAAGTTCGGCGCCGACACCGCGCGCGCCTTCGTGATGTTCGCCGGCCCGCCGGACATGAGCGCGGCGTGGTCGGATTCCGGTGCGGAGGGTGTGTATCGCTTCCTGCGGCGGCTGTGGGCCTTCTGCCAGTCGCAGCGTGCGGCCATCGCGAACGCCAACCCGATCGACGGCATCGCGCTGTCCCCGACGCTGAAGGACGCGCGCCGCGACTTGCACCTGAACCTGAAGCAGGCACTGTTCGATTATCAGCGCATGCAATACAACACCGTGGTGTCGGCGGCGATGAAGATGCTCAATGCGCTCGACGAAGCGAAGCTGGGTGCCGACCCGGCGGGCCGCGCGGTCCTGCGCGAAGGCATCAGCATCCTGCTGCGAACGCTGTATCCGATCGCCCCGCACATCGCGCATGCACTTTGGACAGAACTCGGCTTCGCGCACGCGCATGGCGACCTGCTCGATGCGCCGCTGCCCGCCGTGGCGGATGAGGCGCTCGCGCAAGACGAGATCGAACTGGTGGTGCAGGTCAACGGCAAACTGCGCGGTTCGATCCGCGTGCCGGCGCAGGCTGACAAGGCGACGATCGAGCGCGCCGCGATGGCGGACACCAACGTGCAGAAGTTCGTCGCCGGTGCCGCGGTCAAGCGCGTGGTCGTCGTACCGAACAAGCTCGTCAACGTGGTGGTCTAGAAACCTGTTTCACCAAAGAGACACAGAGAGCACGGAGAAAGCATGAGAAAGAAGTCGCTGTCTTTCTCGGTGTTCTCCGCGTCTCTGTGGTTGCTACTGAGCGTTGCGCTGGCAGTCTCCTCCTGTGGCTTTCGGCTGCGCGGCGCGCAGCAACTTCCGTTTGACACGATCTACCTCGGCTTCGAACCCAACTCGCCCCTCGGCTCTGAGCTGGCGCGCAACATCCGGGCTGGCACCAACACCAAGGTGGTCGACACCGCCAAGGAGGCTCAGGCCGTGTTCGAAGTGCTTGGAGAAAGCCGCGACCGCGAAGTCCTGTCGGTCAATGCGCAGGGCCGAGCGCGTGAATTCACGCTGCGGCAGCGGCTGACCTTTCGCCTGCATGACGGTAAAGGCTCCGAGTACCTTGGCGCCACTCCGGTCATCGTGCAGCGCGATGTCGCTTTCGACGATGCGCAGGCACTGGCGTTCGAGGCCGAGAGCGTCCTGCTCTATCGCGACATGCAGACTGACCTGGTGCAGCAAGTGCTGCGCCGGCTCGCTGCGGCCAAGAGCGTGCGCTGATGTTGCTCAAACCCGAAGCGCTGGCCGGCCACCTCGAACGCGCATCGCAGTCGGGGAGGTTCGCGCGCATCTACACCGTCGCCAGCGATGAACCGTTGCTTTCCATCGAAGCGCAAGACGCGATTCGCGCCGCCGCACGCGCCGCCGGCTTTTCGGAACGCGACGTGCTGCACGCCGATGCCCGCTTCGACTGGTCGCAGCTCCAGGGCAGCGCAGCGGGCCTGTCGCTGTTCGCCGAGAAGAAGATCCTCGAGATCCGTCTGCCGTCGGGCAAGCCCGGCAAGACCGGCGCGGAAGCGTTGCGCGCGCATGCGAGCAATGCAAGCGATGAAACGCTGTCGATCGTGGCGCTGCCGCGGCTCGATCGCGCCGCGCGTGAATCGACGTGGGTTGCCGCGCTCGAGCACGCCGGCGTCTGGATCGACATCGCCAAGGTCGAGCGGGCCGAGCTGCCCGCCTGGATCGGCCAGCGGCTGGCGCGACACAAACAACGGGCGGCGCGCACGGTGCTCGAGTTCCTTGCCGATCGCGTCGAAGGCAATCTGCTCGCCGCGCATCAGGAGATCGCCAAGCTCGCGCTGCTGTTTCCGCCTGGCGAGATCACGCTGGAGCAAGCGACCGAGGCAGTTCTGAACGTCGCGCGTTACGATGTATTCGCTCTGCCGCTCGCAATTTACGCCGGGGACGCGGCCCGCGCTGTACGCATGCTCGAAGGCCTGCGCGCCGAGGGTGAGGCGCTGCCGCTGGTGTTGTGGACGATCTCGGAAGAGATCCGCACGCTGCTGAAGGTGAAGTCGGCAATTGACGCTGGCAAGCCGGCCGCGGTGGCGGCAAAGGAGTTCCGCGTCTGGGGGCCGCGTGAACGGCTACTGCCGCAGATGGCAGCGCGCGTGTCCTCCGGGGGCCTCGCGCAGCTGCTTGCACGCTGCGCCGATGTGGATCGCCTGGCCAAGGGGCTGCGTGCGGCGCGGCGCGATTCGGACCCGTGGCTAGAATTGAGTGATATTGCGCTCGCACTGGCGGCACCTGCCGCGCGTGCCGCCTGAATGAACGCTCCTCAAGACATGCGCACTGACCTTGCGTCCTACATGAAGGACGTCGGCCAACGTGCGCGCATCGCGTCGACCGCGATGGCGAAAGCGTCGACGGCGACGAAAAACGCGGCC
>DAITAC010000074.1:13944-15003 GCA_036824465.1 Burkholderiaceae bacterium | reverse complement strand
ATGCGCGTACCGCTCGGCGTGATCGGCATCATCTACGAAAGCCGGCCCAATGTGACAATCGATGCTGCGGGCCTGTGCATCAAGAGCGGCAACGCCACGATCCTGCGCGGCGGATCCGAGGCAATCGAGTGCAACCGCCTGCTGGCCGGGCTGATCGCCGAAGTACTGCGCGCAAACGACCTGCCTGAGGACGGTGTGCAGCTGATCGGCACCACCGATCGTGCCGCGGTCGGGATGCTGGTAACGATGCCCGAATTCGTCGACATCATCGTGCCGCGCGGCGGTCGCGGACTGATCGAGCGTCTGATGCGTGAATCCAGGGTGCCGATGATCAAGCACCTTGACGGCGTCTGCCATGTCTACATCGACGACGCGGCGCATATCGAACAGGCGATCCGCATCGCCGACAATGCCAAGACGCAGCGCTACGGCACCTGCAATACGATGGAGACGCTGCTGGTTGCGGCCGGGATCGGACCGAGCGTGCTGCCGCAGCTGGGACGAATGTACGTCGGCAAGGGTGTGGAATTGCGCGGCTGCGCGCAGACGTGCCGGCTCCTGCAGGCGGCCGGGTTGCCCTGCACCGCGGCGACCGAAGAGGACTGGCGTACCGAATACCTGGCGCCGATCCTGTCGATCCGGATTGTCGACGGTCTCGATGCGGCGATCGAACACATCAATACCTATTCAAGCCATCACACCGACGCGATCGTGACGGAGAACCATACGGCGGCGATGCGCTTCCTGCGCGAAGTCGATTCGGCGTCGGTGATGATCAATGCCTCGACGCGCTTTGCCGACGGCTTCGAATACGGACTCGGCGCCGAGATCGGGATTTCCAACGACAAGCTGCACGCGCGCGGACCGGTCGGCCTCGAGGGGCTGACGTCTCTGAAGTACGTCGTCTTTGGACACGGCGAGATCCGCGCATAGCTCGCCACAGATGAAACTGTTGTCGACCCGTGTGCTGGTCGCACTGCTGCTCGCGCTCGCCGCGATCCGCCTTTTCTCACTGGCGCTGTACCCCCTCGGCGATACGACCGAAGCCCGCTACGGCGA
>DAITAC010000074.1:0-13844 GCA_036824465.1 Burkholderiaceae bacterium | reverse complement strand
GGCCGAACTCAAGACGCCCGGCTTCATCAAGTACTTCATCGTGGGCGAGCACGTGATGCGGTTCATCCAACCGGCCTGGCAGGGCGACCTGTATGGCAACCCCCACATCGAACCGCGGGGCAAGGTCTGGGTCTTCTATGCGCTTGCGGCGTTGACCTGGCTGCCGGTTATCGCGTGGCTCGGATTCACCCGCCTTCGCGCACGAACTGTTCTTCCGCGCTGGACTTCGTTCGATCGATACCTGCTCGCATGGACACTGGCCACGCCGGTCTTCTTCACCTCGGCGCGCAACATTATCTGGCCGTACGTGCTGCCGGCACTGCCCGCGCTGGCGTTGCTGATCGCGCGCGGCTGTTCGCGCCGGCTCGAGCATCATGCAGGCGGCGCGGTGCGCTGGGCGGTTCCGGTGACGGGTGCCGTCGCTGTGGTGCTGTATCTGATCGTGTTCATCATTGTCGTTCCGAGCCAGGGCAACGATCGTTCCACGCGTTCGTTGATCGAGGCCAAGGCGCGCACCGAATTGCAACCCGGCGCGCCGTTACTGGTGATCGGCACGCCGCAGCATTCGACCAAGTTCTACTCGCGCGCCTCCGCTCAGCGCGTCACGGTGGAGCAGGCGATCGCGGCGCTCGAGCGTCCCGGCGAGGTATTCCTGTTGCTCGAGCGCCGCGACCTGAGCCCGCAACTGGCGAACGCAACCGAAGAGGTTGCCGCCAACCGCAAGTTCGTGCTGAGGCGGAAACGCTGAACCCCGGTGAGGTCAGTTGCGGCTGCACCATGACCGGCCCTGACCGGAGAAGCGCATGAAGATAATCGACTACTACCTTTTTGCGATCTCGCCGTATGCGTACATGGGACACGCGCGGTTGATCGACGTCGCGCGCAGACATGGCGCGTCGATTCGTCTGAAGCCGATCGACGCAACCAGGGTCTTCCCCGTTTCGGGCGGCCTGCCGCTCGGCCAGCGAGCCAAACAACGTGTCGCGTACCGGATGACCGAACTGAAGCGGTGGCGCGACTTCCTCGGGCTGCCGATGAATGTCGAACCGAAGTACTTCCCGGTTGCCAGCGATGGAGCCGCGCGACTGATCATCGCGGCGGAAGAACTCTCGACCACCGCCGCCCTGGATCTGGCTGGCCGTGTGTTGAAGGCCGTCTGGGAGCAGGAGCGCAATATCGCGGACGAAGCGACGCTGGTCGCGCTCGCCAACGAAGCCGGGCTGGACGGCGCCGCCCTGTTGGCGCGCAGCAAGGCGCCCGAGATCCAGTCGCGGTACAACGCCTATACGCAGGAAGCGATCGATCGCCAGATATTCGGCGCCCCGACCTACGTGTATCACGACGAGCTTTTCTGGGGCCAGGACCGGCTCGATTTTCTCGACCGGGCCCTGCAGCGGTAAACATGACCGTCGAACACTTCTTCGCCATCTGCCCGCGCGGCCTCGAGACGCTGCTCGCCAATGAACTGCGTGCGCTTGACGCGCAGGGCGTCACGCCCGAGCCGGGCGGCGTTGCATTCGACGGCACACTGGGCGTCGCCTACGCCGCCAATCTTCATTCGCGACTCGCGAGCCGCGTTCTCTGGGAGGCCGCGCATCGCCCGTATTCAAGCGAAGACGATCTTTATGCGACCGCCCATGCAGTCGCCTGGGAGGCGAACTTCAATGCGCGGCAGACGCTGCGCGTGGATCTGACCGCGACACGCGCGCCGCTGCGCAGCCTTGAGTTCGCCACGCTGCGCATCAAGGATGGGATCGTCGATCGGCTGCGCGAGAAGACCGGTGACCGCCCGTCGATCGACCGCGCGCGACCCGACGTGCGCGTGTTCGCGCACCTCGACGCAACCCACGTCACTCTCTATCTCGACCTGTCCGGCGAGCCGCTCTTCAAGCGCGGCTGGCGCGCCGAGAAGGGCGAAGCGCCTCTGAAGGAGAACCTTGCCGCCGGCCTGCTGATGCTGGCGGGCTGGCGACCGGCGCGCCCATTGCTGGACCCGTTTTGCGGCAGCGGCACGATTGCGATTGAAGCCGCACTGATGGCATCACACCGCGCGCCGGGACTCACGCGCTCGTTTTCATTCGAAAAGCTCGAAGGGTTCGATCGTGCAGCGTGGAAAGCGTTGCTTGAAGAAGCGCACGCGCAGATCGATGACCAGGCCGCGGCGTGCATCGTCGGCAGCGACATCTCAACGCGTGTTGTCGCTCTCGCCGTCAAGAACGCCGAACTCGCCGGACTGAAATCCTGGCTCGACGATGGAAGGCTGTCTTTCAGCCCGCGTGATGCCCGCGAGTCGGTACCGATCGGCGAGCACGGTGTCATCATCACCAATCCGCCGTACGGCGAGCAGAGCAACCCGAAGTCCGCCTCGGTTCCGAAGATGATGGCCAACGTCGGCGATCGGCTGAAGCAGACCTTCGCCGGCTGGGATGCTTGGTTCCTCACCTCCGACCGCGCCTTGCCGCGCCAGATGCGCTTGCAGGAAACACGCAAGACCGTCTTGTTCAACGGACCAATCGAGTGTCGGTTCTTCCGCTTTGAACTGGTCGAGGGGAGCTATCGTCCACGCAGTGCCGCATTGGATCACGGCACCGGCGGAGGTTGAGTTTGCCCGGTTCGTTCGTCGGAGCCGAAGGCTGCCGGCACCGAACCGCCGATGTATTCGGGGACAGGTGAAAGAAATTGCCCGTCGACGTTGCGGCATTTCCTGACGAAACGAGCGGCGCAATCACGTACGTTGTCGCGGATACCGGCACACGCGAGTGCGCGGTGATCGACTGCGTGCTCGGCCTGTTCTCCGACGGGACCATCGACGCGAGCCCGCTGCTGCCAGTGATCGCTCGTATTCATGACCGCGGGCTGACGCCCCGGTGGATTCTCGAGACCCACGTGCACGCGGATCACCTGTCCGGCGCGACGGAACTGAAGCGCCTGATCGGCGGCAAGACCGGCATCGGCGCGCACGTTGTTCACCTGCAGCGCCTGCTCTCGTCGTCGTTCGACCTGCCAGCAGGCTTTCGAACCGACGGTTCGCAGTTTGACCTCCTTCTCGGACACGAAGAGTTGCTGCCCCTTGGAGCGTGCGAAATCCGGGTGCTTTCGACGCCGGGGCACACGCCGGCATGCGTGAGCTACCTCGTCGACGATTGTGTGTTCGTCGGTGACACGTTGTTCATGCCGAGCGCAGGTACTGCGCGCTGCGACTTTCCGGGCGGCGACGCGCATCAGTTGTACCGGTCGATCCGCACGCTGCTCGGACTTCCACTGCAGTATCGGGTGTTCGCCGCGCACGACTATGGACCGAGCCGCGGCCAGACACTGCAGTGGGAAAGCTCCATCGCGCAGCAACGCGCAAGCAATATCCACGTCCGGGACGGCGTGACCGAAGAACAGTTTGTGCAGGTGCGCCAGCAACGCGATCGCGCCCTGTCGCCGCCCGCGCTCTACCGTCAGGCAGTGCCCTTCAACCTTTGCGGCGGGCGAATCACAGTCACGTAGCGGTCAGATCTGCAGCGCGCGCTCGATGTCGTTCGCAATGTCCGCTGGCGCGGTGTTCGGCGCAAAGCGCTTGATGACGTTGCCCTGCCTGTCGATCAGAAACTTGGTGAAGTTCCATTTGATCGTTTCGCTCCCGAGCAAACCGGGAGCGGCGCTGGCCAGATACTTGTACAGCGGGTGCGCGTTGTCACCGTTGACGTCGATCTTGGCAAACAGCGGAAACGTGACGCCGAAATTCATCTCGCAGAACTCGGCAATCTCGGACTCCGCGCCGGGCTCCTGCGCACCGAACTGGTTGCAGGGAAATCCCAGCACCACCAGTCCTTTGTTGCCGTACTTCTCGTACAGATCCTCCAAACCCTTGTACTGCGGCGTGAAGCCGCAGTGGCTGGCCGTATTGACGACAAGGAGCACCTTGCCCCTGTAGTCGGCGAGCTTGCGGCTCTTGCCGTCGATGGTCTTGGCGGAAAAGTCGTAGACGGTGGTCATTGGAGTCGGCAGTCGGGCCGTCGGGAGTCGGGCAACAGGAACCTGGAGCCGTCAGTTTACGTATGCAGGACAGCTGAACGGCGCGACATTGTGCTCAGACCTTGTTGCTCCCGACTCCAGACTCCAGACTCCCGACTGACTTCAGCTGGTGAGGCCGAGGTGTTCGATCCCTTTGTGGATCCCCTGCACCCCGCCGTAAAGCTTGGAGTTCAGCTTGATCTGCAGCCGCAGGTCGTTGACTGAATCGGCGTTGCGCAGCGCGTCCTCGTAACTGATCAGCTCCTTCTCATGCAGGTCGTACAGTGCCTGGTCGAAGGTCTGCATGCCCTGCTCGCGCGAGCGCTTCATCACCTCGCGGATTTCGGGCACATCGCCCTTGAAGATCAGTTCCGAAATCAGCGGCGAGTTCAGCATGATCTCGACCGCCGGAATCCGGCCCTTCTTGTCCTTGAACGCAATCAGCCGCTGCGAAATCATCGCGCGCAGGTTCAACGACAGGTCCATCAGCAGCTGCTGGCGCTTTTCTTCCGGAAAGAAGTTGATCACGCGGTCGAGCGCCTGGTTGGTCGAGTTCGCGTGCAACGTGCACATCACCAGGTGGCCGGTCTCGGAAAACGCGATCGCGTGTTCCATCGTCTCGCGGTCGCGCACTTCGCCGATCAGGATCACATCAGGCGCCTGGCGCAGCGTGTTCTTCAGCGCCACCTGCCAGCTGTCGCAATCCACCCCAACCTCGCGCTGCGTGATGATGCAGTTCTTGTGCGGGTGAACGTACTCGATCGGGTCCTCGATCGTGATGATGTGACCCTGCGAATTCTCGTTGCGGTAGCCCGTCATCGCGGCGAGCGTGGTCGACTTGCCCGAACCGGTGGCCCCGACCACCATCACGATGCCGCGCTTTGCCATCGCCAGCTCATTGACGATCGCCGGCATGTTGATTTCATCGGCGGTCGGAATCTTGTCCGCGATGGTTCGAAACACGATTCCCACGTGGCCCTGCTGCACGAATGACGACACCCGGAAGCGGCCGATGCCGGTCGGACTGATGGCGAAGTTGCATTCCTTGGTTGCCTCGAATTCGGCCGCCTGGCGGTCGTTCATGATCGAGCGCACCAGCTCCGCGGTGTGCTGTGCTGTCAGCGGTTGATTCGACACCGGCATCACGCGGCCGTCGATCTTGAAAGCCGGCGGAAATTCCGCCGTCAGGAAGAGGTCCGAACCCTTCTTGCTCACCAGGAGCTTCAGCAGGTCGTGGACAAATCGGGTTGCTTGATCGCGATCCATTGTGATTCTCCTGAGTGACCGGCGCCGCTTTAACCGACGAACGATTCGGGTTGCTTGGCGTAAATCCGCGCCTCGCCAACGGCAACGACGTTGCGGCGAACCAGGTCCATCAGACACTGATCGAGCGTCTGCATGCCGAACTGGCTGCCGGTCTGGATCATCGAATACATCTGCGCCACCTTGTTCTCACGAATCAGGTTGCGGATTGCCGGGGTGCCGACCATGATCTCGTGCGCCGCGACGCGACCGGTGCCGTCCTTAAGTTTCAGCAGCGATTGCGAGATCACCGCCACCAGGGACTCCGACAGCATCGCACGCACCATTTCCTTTTCCGCCGCCGGGAAAACGTCCACCATGCGATCGATCGTCTTCGCGGCCGACGACGTGTGCAGCGTGCCGAACACCAGGTGGCCGGTCTCGGCGGCGGTCAGTGCGAGACGAATCGTCTCCAGGTCGCGCAACTCGCCGACCAGGATGACATCCGGGTCTTCGCGCAGCGCCGAGCGCAGTGCATTGGCAAACGACAACGTGTGCGGACCGACCTCGCGCTGGTTGATCACGCACTTGCGGCTTTCGTGCACGAACTCGATCGGGTCTTCGATCGTCAGCACATGGCCATACAGGTGGTTGTTGACGTGATCGCACATCGCTGCCAGCGTGGTTGATTTGCCGGACCCGGTCGGCCCCGTGCACAGCACCAGGCCGCGCGGTTTGAGCGAGAACTCGGCGAATGCGCGCGGGCAGTTCAGTTCCTCCAGCGACAGCACGCGCGAGGGGATGGTCCGCAGCACTGCCGCCGCGCCGCGATCCTGCATGAACGCGTTGACGCGGAAGCGCGCCAGCCCCGGCAGATCGAACGAGAAATCAACCTCGAGATTCTCGTCGAACACCTTGCGCTGCGAGTCGTTCATGATGTCGTAGATCATCGAGTGCACGTCTTTATGTTCGAGCGGCGGGAGGTTGATGCGCCTCACGTCGCCATGCACACGGATCATCGGCGGCAGGCCCGCGGACAGGTGCAAGTCGGACGCCTTGTTTTTGACGGAGAATGCAAGCAGTTCGGAGATGTCCATGGGCGCTGCCGGTAAGGGATGTCGCCGGAATGACAGTCATGCCGGCCGGCAACCCGGGATTCTTTCGCGGCTATCGGTCGTCCAGTCCGACAAAAATCCAAACGAGACAAGACCCTAGCGAGCGTTTCGAAACCATTATGTCCAGTTTGGACGACACCTTGCAAGCGAATCTACAGCTGGTGCACGAACGGATTAACTTGGCCGCTCGATCGGCGCAACGAACGGCGGATGTCGTCCTACTGGTGGCGGTCAGCAAAACCTTCACTGCGGAGGCGGTTGTCGCGGCTGCACGCTGCGGGCAGCGCGACTTCGGCGAAAACTACGTGCAGGAGGCGGTCGACAAGATGGCGCAGGTTCGCGCCCTCGCGCCGGCGCTCGCCCTCCGCTGGCATTTCATTGGACCGATCCAGAGCAACAAGACACGGGCGATCGCCGAGCATTTCGACTGGGTGCAGTCAGTCGATCGGATGAAGGTGGCGCAGCGATTGTCGGAGCAGCGACCGCCCGATCGGCCGCCGCTGAATATGCTGCTGCAGGTCAATATCAGCGGCGAAGCGAGCAAGGGCGGTGTCGTACCGGACGAGGTGCCGGCGCTGGCGACGGCCATCGCGGCCCTGCCCCGACTGTCGCTGCGGGGTTTGATGGCGATCCCGGAGCCCGAAACAGCTCCGGCACGCCAGCGCGTGCCGTTCGCTCGCATGCGTCAGTTGTTCGACGACCTGCGCGCGGATGGCCTCAAGCTCGATACGCTTTCGATGGGCATGTCGGGTGACCTCGAAGCGGCGATCGCCGAAGGCTCGACCATGGTGCGCGTGGGAACCGCCATCTTCGGCAAACGGCAATAAACTCGCGCACTTTCCTTGGAGGATGAGGATGACGAGCACCAGCGAAGAACTCGGCGAAATCGACCGGATTCACGATGAGGCGCCAGAGCAAGCCGCGGCTCGACTGCGCACGCTTGATCTGTCAGGCCTCCCGCGCGAGCAGGCACCGCTGGCCGCGTTTCTGTTCAACCACGTCCTCGGCGAGAAGTTCGGCGATTGGCATGACGCTGCACAGCGAATCGACCGTCTGCGGCATCAGTTGTCCGAAGTGCCGCCATCGGTGCTGGTGCACGCAGCGGTCGCCGATGAACTCGCGGGCCATGGCGCGTCAGAGGTGCGCGCTGCGCTGGTTGCGGCGAGTTCGGAAGCCGTCGCCGCCTGCGCCATCGGACTGCGGCGCCTGAGCTTTACGCAGGAGCAAATGGACATCGCGACATTTGCCGCAACGCTGCGCGACCTGGCAATGTGCACCGCGATGCTGGCACAGAACACGGGGCTCGATACGCAACTGGCGGCGGGACTGAACAATGCCACCTCGCGGCTGCTCGATCTGAATCCCGACGTCCGCGATCCGGTGGTTCGAGAAGCACTGCAGGCCGGCGCGGCGCAGGCGCTGCGTTTCTGGCAGGCCGCGGGCACCTGGGTCAACCACGAACGCGCGCTGTATCTGCTTGCACTGGCAGCGAATCGCGTCGGAGCATTTGCGCAGGCGCGCGACGCGGCGATGCAGGCACTGGAGGTGATTGCGGCGAACGGAAGCGAAGACGTCGACCGCGCCTTCCTGCTGCTGCAGCTGGCTGGTGCGCAGCAGCACATCGGCGACGAATCAGCGAGTCGAACCGCGCTCAGCGACGCTAAGGCAATCGCAGCCACATGGACCGAGGCGTGGCTGACCGAATGGTTCGCGACGGAGGAAGCGCGGTTGTTTGGTGCGCCCACCGCGGAAAACGATCGATGCTGATCAGCTTCATCGGTGGTGGGAACATGGCCGGCGCCCTGATCGGTGGGTTGCTGCGGGCAGGCGCATCGAACGCGGAGATCACCGCAATTGAGATTGACGTCGCGCGAAGGCGACAACTGCAGCGCGAGTTCGGCATCACGGCACTGCCAGCGCCGGATACGTCGATCGCGTCCGCCGACGTGATCGTGCTGGCAGTCAAACCACAGCACATGAGGCCGGTGTGCGACTCGCTGCGCCCGTTTGTTCAAGAGCAACTCGTGGTCTCGATTGCGGCGGGAATTCGCGCCGCCGATCTGGCGCGCTGGCTGGGGACCGAATGCATTGTCCGAGCGATGCCCAACACGCCGGCACTCGTCGGCAAGGGGATCACCGGCATGGCCGCGATGCGCGGCGTGAGCGATGCCCAGAAGCGAGCGGCCGAAGACATTCTGCGCGCGGCCGGCAGCGTGGTCTGGGTCGATGACGATGCGCAACTCGACGCGGTCACCGCGCTGTCAGGCAGCGGCCCGGCGTACGTGTTCTATTTCATCGAAGCGCTGATCGCCGCCGGGCAGGAGATGGGGTTCAGCGATGCTCAGGCGCGCCAGTTCGCGATCGAGACGGTCGCCGGCGCCGCGCATCTGGCCGGCACCTCCGAGGAACCGCTGAACGTGTTGCGCGCACGCGTGACCTCCAAAGGCGGCACGACCGCGGCGGCGATTGCCAGCATGGAGGCCGACCAGCTGAAGCAACACATCATCACGGCCGTGCTGGCGGCAAGAAGACGAGCGGCAGAACTGGGCAACGACTTCGGGCGCGATTGATCGCGCCGTCGAGACAAGCTCACCGAAGCGCGTACTCGGCGGCGACCCCCGCAAAGATCGCGAGGCCGAACCACTGGTTGTGCCGGAAGGCGCGAAAGCAGTCGTCACGATCGCGGGCTCGAATCAGCGCGTAGTGATACATCGCACAGGCGAACGCGGCCATCCAACCGAGAAAGAACGGCCAGCCGAACTTGAGCCAGGCGCCAATCACCAGCAGCAGCGACAGGCACATGCCATAGCACGTCATCACGGCGGCCACATCGGCGCGGCCGAACAGGATCGCCGATGAGCGCACGCCGATGCGGATGTCGTCATCGCGATCGACCATTGCGTACTCCGTGTCGTACGCGATGACCCAGAACAGGTTGGCGGTGAACAGCCACCATCCCACCGGCGTGACCGTATCCAGCACGGCCGCAAACGCCATTGGAATGCCGAAAGAAAACGCAATCGCCAGGTACGCCTGCGGCAGCGGGAAGAAGCGCTTGAACAGCGGATAGCTCGATGCCACCACCACGCCGACGACCGACAGCGCAAAGCTCAGCAGATTCAGCGGAATCAGCAACAGCGCCGCCGCGAGCGTAAGCGCCACTGCCACCAGAAGTGCTTCTGCCGGCGAGACCTTGCCGCTCGCGACCACACGATCGGCGGTGCGCTTGACGTGGCCGTCAAAGTCCCGGTCGACGACATCATTGATCGCGCAGCCGGCGGATCGCATCAGCAGCGTGCCCGCCAGGAAGATCATCAGATGCAACGCGCTCGGCAAACCATCGGATGCGATCCACAGGGCGGTGAGCGTCGGCCACAGCAGCAGCAGCGTGCCGACCGGCTTGTCGAACCGGGTCAGCTGCACATAGAGGGTCAGTCGGTCACGCAGCGCCATGAGTCGAGACTGGCAGAATGCGGGCGAATGCGGCCAGCCGTTTTGCCAGACGGCCAACGCGCGACTATCGTAACAGTCGAGTCACATCAGAGAAGAACAATCCTGACCATAACACTGGAGGAAGACATGTATTCCCGCAGGTCACTAATCGCGGCGGCGATCGCCGCGGCATCCATTACGTTTGCCGGCCCGGCCGCGGCGCAGACCGAGATCCAGTGGTGGCACGCGATGCCCGCGGCGCTCGGCGAGTGGGTCAACGATCTCGCCAAGGACTTCAACGCTTCCCAGAAGGAATACAAGGTGGTGCCGACGTTCAAAGGCACCTACGACGAGTCGATGACCGCGGCGATCGCCGCTTTCCGCGCCGGCAACGCGCCGCACATCCTGCAGGTGTTCGAGGTCGGCACCGCCACGATGATGGCGAGCAAGGGCGCGATCGTGCCGGTCGGCCAGGTGATGAAGGACGCCGGCCTGAAGTTCGACCCGTCGATCTACGTGCCGGCAGTGTCGGGCTACTACACGGCGCCGAACGGCCAGATGTTGAGCTTCCCGTTCAACAGTTCCACGACCGTATTCCACTACAACAAGGACGCGTTCAAGGCCGCCGGGCTGGATACCGAGAAGCCACCCAAGACCTGGCCCGAGGTCGCGCTTGCCGCGGCCAAGCTGAAAGCAAGCGGGCACAAGTGCCCGTTCACCACGAGCTGGATCAGCTGGACCCAGCTCGAAAGCTTCTCGGCCTGGCACAACGTCGAGTTCGCGACCAAGCGCAACGGTTTCAATGGTCTCGATGCGCGCCTCGCGTTCGACACGCCGCTGCACGTGCGTCATATCGAGAACCTCGCCAACATGTCCAAGCAGGGTCTCTTCATCTACAAGGGTCGCGGCAATGCCGCCGACGCCACGTTCTACTCGGGCGAGTGCGCGATGATCACGGGCAGCTCGGCGATGTACGGCAACATCAAGCGCAATGCCAAGTTCGCCTCGGGGATTTCCACCCTGCCCTATTACCCGGACGTGTCGGGCGCGCCGCAGAACACGGTGATCGGCGGGGCCAGCCTGTGGGTGATGGCGGGCAAGAAACCGGCCGAGTACAAGGGCGTGGCCGCGTTCTTTGCGCACCTGTCCAAGGCGGAAGAAGCTTCCAAGAGCCACATCCGCACCGGCTACCTGCCGGTGACGATCCCGTCCTACGAGCTGACCGAGAAGTCGGGCTTCTACAAGCAGAACCCGGGAACCGATGTGGCGGTGACGCAGATGATCCGCAAGACGACCGACAAGTCGCGCGGCATCCGACTGGGCAACTTCGTGCAGATCCGCACCATCATCGATGAGGAGATGGAGCAGGTCTGGGGCGGAAAGAAGACGCCGCAGGAAGGTTTGAGTTCGGCGGTCAAGCGCGGCAACGAACAACTGGAGCGGTTTCAGAAGGCGAACAAGTCCTGACGGACCTGTTCGCTTCGCGCGAGGTTGACGGCACCCCTCCCCGTCCCTCCCCGCCCAGCGGGGAGGGCTTAGACATCAGGTTGCGTTCTTGGCCATCGAAAAGCGCGTCCGCTTCAGAAGCTGGTGGCTGCCCTGGGTGCTGATCGCGCCGCAGATGGCGGTCATCCTGGTGTTCTTCTTCTGGCCCGCGGGCCAGGCGATCTATCAGAGTGTGCTGCAGCAGGACGCGTTCGGCACCTCGGTCGAATTCGTCGGCCTGGAGAATTTCACGCGGCTGTACAACGATGAGACTTACCTCGCATCGTTCAAGACCACCGCGCTGTTCTCGGTGCTGGTGGCCGCCTCCGGCCTGAGCATCGCGCTGCTGCTGGCGGTGATGGCCGACCGCGTGGTCCGCGGCGCGACCGTCTACAAGACGCTGCTGATCTGGCCGTACGCGGTTGCGCCCGCGGTGGCCGGCGTGCTGTGGCTCTTCATGTTCGCGCCATCGGTGGGGATCGTGAGTTACGCGCTGCGCGCGATGGGCATCGAATGGAACCACCTGCTCAACGGCAATCACGCGATGACGCTGATCGTGATGGCCGCGGTCTGGAAGCAGATCTCCTACAACTTCCTTTTCTTTCTCGCCGGCCTGCAGTCGATTCCAAAATCGTTGATCGAAGCGGCGGCGATCGACGGCGCGTCGCCCTGGCATCGCTTCTGGACCATCGTATTCCCGCTGCTGTCGCCCACCACGTTCTTCCTGCTGGTGATCAACATTGTCTATGCGTTCTTCGATACCTTCGCCATCGTCGACGCCGCGACACAAGGCGGTCCGGGCAAGGACACCGCAATTCTCGTCTACAAGGTCTATTACGACGGCTTCAAGGCACTCGACCTCGGCGGCTCAGCGTCGCAATCAGTGGTGCTGATGGTGATCGTGATCGCGCTGACGGTGGTGCAGTTTCGCTACGTCGAGAAGAAGGTGCAGTACTGAATCGTGATCCGTGATCCGAAACTGAAACCATGATCGAGAGACGCCCTGCGCTGACCGTTCTGTCGCACCTGGTGCTGGCGCTGGGTGTGCTCGTGGTGATGTTTCCCGTCTATGTCACTTTCATCGCCTCGACCCAGACCTCGCAGCAGATCATCACCCAGGTGCCAATGTCGCTCGCGCCGGGCAGCAACATGCTGGAAACCTACCGCGTTGCACTTTTCGGCGGCGAGACCACCTACGGCAGCAAGGTGCCGCCGGTGGCATCGATGCTGTGGGTGAGCTTCGTCACTGCGATGACGATCGCGATCGGCAAGATTGCGATTTCCCTGCTGTCCGCGTTCGCGTTCGTGTACTTCCGCTTCCCGGGGCGCAGCCTGTGTTTCTGGATGATCTTCGTCACGCTGATGCTGCCGGTCGAGGTGCGCATCTCGCCGACCTATGCAGTGGTGTCGAACCTTGGCATGCTCAACACCTACGCCGGTCTCACGGTGCCGCTGATCGCTTCGGCCACCGCAACCTTCCTGTTCCGCCAGTTCTTCCTCACCGTACCCGATGAGCTCGTCGAAGCCGCACGCATCGACGGTGCCGGGCCGATGCGCTTCTTCAAGGACGTGCTGGTGCCGCTGTCGATGACGAGTGTCGCCGCGCTGTTCGTGATCCAGTTCATCTACGGCTGGAACCAGTACCTGTGGCCGCTGCTGGTGACAACCGACGAGTCGATGGCACCGGTCGTGATGGGCATCAAGCGCATGATCTCCGGCGGCGACGCGCAGAACGAATGGAACGTCGTGATGGCGACCGCGATCCTCGCCATGCTGCCGCCCGCCGCGGTGGTGCTGCTGATGCAGCGCTGGTTCGTCAAGGGCCTGGTGGATGCGGAGAAATGATGAAAGGCAGACGCGAGTCTCTAGTCGTGAGCAAACCGAAGACTCGCGGATTGCTTTTCGGCTCTCGTGTCTCGCGTCTCGTGTCTGACTCAATATGGCCGCCGTTGAACTGAGAAGCGTCAAGAAAAACTTCGGCAAGGTCGCCGTGATTCACGGCGTGTCGACGGTGATCGACAAGGGGGAATTCGTCGTCATCGTCGGGCCGTCGGGCTGCGGCAAGAGCACGCTGCTGCGGATGGTGGCGGGACTGGAAGAGATCTCCGAGGGCGAAGTCGTCATCGGCGGTCGTGTCGTCAATGGGCTGGAACCGAAGGACCGCGACATCGCGATGGTGTTCCAGAACTACGCGCTCTACCCGCACATGCGCGTGTACGACAACATGGCCTACGGCCTGCGCATCCGCGGTTTGTCGAAGGACGACATCGACCGGCGCGTGCGCGAGGCGGCCAAGATCCTCGAACTCGACGCCCTGCTCGACCGCAAGCCGCGCCAGCTTTCGGGCGGGCAACGGCAGCGCGTCGCGATGGGCCGCGCGATCGTGCGCCATCCACAGGTGTTCCTGTTCGACGAACCGCTGTCGAATCTCGACGCCAAGCTGCGCGTACAGATGCGGCTCGAACTGCAGAAGCTGCACCGACGGTTGGGCGTCACGTCGCTGTACGTCACCCACGATCAGGTCGAGGCGATGACGCTCGGCCAGCGCATCATCGTGATGAACGCCGG